>DAIOVU010000008.1:0-105021 GCA_036758845.1 Sediminibacterium sp. | reverse complement strand
GCATAATCTTTTTCACCTAAAGTTACTCATAGCACCCCAAATTATTAATTAGCCGAGTTGTCAGTGGTGAGTAGTGAGTAAGTTAATCGGTTATGGGGATTTACTCACTATTGACTACTCACTATTCACAAATTAACGGCAAACTAAGATTGACATAACACTACTTATCAATTTATTGCTTATTGGCCGCGAGTAATATAAACTTCCGCGGTTTGTGATTAAATAAATATTTTAGCAATGCTGCTATGATGCCTCCCAAACATATTTCAAACCTGTTGATCCCCGCTTTTCTGCTCGAAACGCTTTGTGTTACGTATGCATTGTACCTGCCTTCCGCCGCAGGCTGGCTAAGCGTTTTGCATACCTGTTGCGGCTTGGTAATTGCTGTGGCTTTGTTATGGACCAAGCCGTTCACCGTTGCAAGCAACATCCAAAGTTTCTCTTTTGCATCAACACTAAACCGTTACCGCTGGCTGCTGATGGGGATTGTTTTAATGATGATGATCCATTTTTTCAGGCAGTTAAAGGCTGAAATACCGCTTGATTACCGCGATGCGGATATGCTGCCCATCATCAAAATTATGTGCGAACGGTTTCTTGCTGGGGCATGGGGTCATGTGTATGATCCAATACAGGAGATATGGGGTGGCACGCACCCTATTTATTTGCCCGCCATGTGGCTTCCTTTTGTTGTTCCCCAATGGCTGCATATAGATATCAGGTGGCTCACCGTTTTCTTGTTCTTTCTTATTTTCTGCCTGTTTATCTGGAAGATCAATCCGGCACGAAAAGGGGCATTGCCGGTAATAGCCAGTGCATTTCTGTTGTTCTGGTGGTTGTTTGCAGATAGCAGAGCCGGACTCATACCTTACACAGAAGAGGCAGTGGTTATTTTCTTTTATGTATTATTAGTACTGGCGCTGCACAGGCAAAATGCCTGGTTAATTGGTTTTGCTGTTTCGTTATGCGTGTTAAGCAGGTATGCCTTGATTGGCTGGATACCGGCATTGCTATGGTATTTTATTTATCGTAAAGACTGGAAAAGCCTGACAAGAATTGTTGCTGCGGGTATGATCAGTTTTGTGGGATTGGTCTTATTGCCTTTTGGATGGGAGATCATTAAATCATTGATTGCTTTGCCGGTTGCATATATAGATTTTACAAGAAGGGTATGGCACGATTCGCCGCATCACTTTCTGCAGAACCTTGGCTGGGCAAAGTTTTTCGGGGCACAAAGAATTGTGCAGATGCATTATTTATTAGTTACGCTTTCTTTTACAGTACCACTGCTGTGTATGATAGTTGGCCTGGAACTAAACAAACGGTTCAGCATTCCTGTTCAGAATCTTCCATTTGTGATACTTAAAATTACGCTGGTTATTTTTTACAGTTTTATTGATGTGCCTTATCTGTACCTGTTTTACACTTCTTCATTTGTGAGCCTGATGGGGGTTGCTTATTTTATTATGCAGGATAAGGATAAGCAGGCACATGCTGCATAAGGGTTTACATCAGCAATTTGATCTCGTCAATATAATTCCTGTTATTGCTCAGGCGTGGTACTTTATGCTGGCCGCCTAATTTGCCCTTGCTTTTCAGCCATTCCCTGAATACGCCATTTTTTAATGCATGTACTACTGGCAATGTAAGTGCTATGTCTTTATAGCGCTTGGCCTCATAATCGCTGTTCAGCGATTTCAGGGCGCAGTCAAGTTCATACGAAAACTGATCGGTATTGTCAGGTGCTTCTTCAAATTCAATCAGCCATTCATGCGCTCCTTTGGCCTGGTCGCCAAAATAAACGGGTGCTGCAGTATAATCAACTACGGTGAGTCCTGTTTTCTGGCAGGCTGTTGCAATGGCTTTATCTGCATTGTCTGCAATAACCTCTTCTCCAAATGCATTGATATATTGTTTTAACCGGCCACTTACTTTTACCCTGAACGGATAAGTAGATGTAAACTGTACCGTATCGCCAACAAGGTATCTCCATAACCCGCCATTGGTGCTGATCACAAGCGCATAGTTGGGCCCTATCTCTACATCCTTCAACCCAATTGTTTTGGGGTTTTCTTTTCCATATTCTTCTGTCGGCATAAACTCGTAAAACACGCCATGGTTTAAAAACAACAACATACCTTCTTCGCCAGGATTATCCTGTGCGGCAAAAAAACCTTCGCTGGCATTATACATTTCAAGATACGTGCATCCTTCACCGATCAGTTTTTTAAACTGCTCGCGATATGGCAAAAAAGATACACCTCCGTGAATATATAATTCCATTTGCGGCCACACTTCTTTCAATGTGCTCTTCCCGGTGATTTCGAGGATTCTTTTGATCAATATCATTGTCCATGTAGGAACACCTGCAATAGAAGTTACTTCTTCAGGTATAGTAGACTGCGCCAGCATTTCAATCTTGCTTTCCCATTCATCCATTAATGCAATAGACAACTCAGGCGTGCGTATCCAGTTGGCCCACATGGGTGTGTTTTGCAATAATACCGCACTCAGATCGCCATACTGTATGTCTTCATTGATCTGGCTGATCTGGTGGCTGCCACCAATTACCAGGCTTTTACCTGTTAAAAGATCGCTCTCGTTGTTATAGTTGTAATAAAGGGTTAATACATCTTTGGCTGCCTGAAAATGGCAATCTTCAAGGCTTTCCTGTGTTATGGGGATGAACTTGCTTTTATCGCTGGTAGTGCCGCTGCTTTTGGCAAACCAGTTTACGGGGGTGTTCCAGAGAACATTCTCTTCCCCCTGCATCAACCGGTCTATATAAGGTTTCAGATCCTCATATTCGTGAATAGGTATCGTTTCTTTGAACTTCCTGATATTGAATAGCTCTTTCATCCCATATTTACGGCCAAACTCGGTGTATTGACCGTGTGTAACCAGGTCCTGCAATACCTCGCGCTGCGCATCAACAGGATTATTGATCCATTGCTCAATGCGCCAATGCCTGAAGCGGGCCAAACGGGATATTGCGGGACTAAGCAGTTTCATATAAGGATTAGCAGCAAAATAAGCAATGCTGACGAGAATTGCGAAACCTTGTGCAAAGAGATGCATCTGAAACAGAAATATAATCTTGGGTATACAGGTATTTGTGTGGAGATTTTTACAAAAAAAGAGCTATTTGTTACCAGTCTGGCAACAACATCTGTTAGAAAGAAATTAATTGCCACAGAATACACAGATTGTCACAGACAGTTTTGGTATGATTCTGTACTCCCGTGTTGAAAAAGAATTACTGCACATGCAGCCCGTTTTTCAGCACAGAGAACTCAGAGGAAAGGAGTTGCACAGAGATACAGTAATTATCGGCATTAAACATATCACCATATTTTGTAATTTCATTCACCAATGGTTACTTCCTGAACTTTCATCAAACAGGAAAAATGACAACAGAACAGTATCCCAAAATATATTTATACCGGCGCCTGGTTCAGGCAAAACTGTTCATTGATACACACTATGCCGACAAGATCGATCTTAACAATATTGCAGATGAGGCTAATTTCTCTAAATTCCATTTCATCCGAAGCTTCAAAAATATTTACCGCAAAACACCACACCAATATCTGATCTTCGTAAGAATTGAAAAAGCGATGGACTTATTGAAATCCGGCATGCCTGTTTCAGAAACCTGTTATGCTGTTGGGTTTGAAAGTGTAAGCTCTTTCTGCGGATTGTTTAAACGTATGACCGGTATCACTCCTTCAGATTACCTTACCCGCTACCAAAAAAAGAAGGCGCAGATGGCCAGTTCCCCTTTGGATTTTATTCCGGGTTGTTTTGCAGAAAAAAATGGCTGGATCAAAAAATAGCAATTTTAGAGAAACCGCCTTCCCCTTTAAAACTGTTCTTTGCGTAACCACTTAAATACGCAAACAACATGATAACTAAAATGACACACGTGAGCATCTTTGTTACTAACCAGGAGAGGGCTTACGATTTTTACACCAACAAACTCGGATTTAAAGTACTGCAGGATGTGCCAATGCCCGGAGGTGATCGCTGGATCACCGTTTGTCCGCCTGAGCAGCCCGGCTTTGAAATTATATTATCACCCATAACAAGAGGCCAGTTTTCGGAAGCAACAGTTAAGACCTTGAAAGAGCTGGTAGAAAAAGGAACCTTTGGTGTGGGCCTTTTTACCTGTCACGACATTTTTGCAACCTATGAAGAACTAAAAGCAAAAGGTGTTGAGTTTACCAAGCCACCTAAAAAAGAATTTTACGGCACCGAAGCCATATTTAAAGACGATTCGGGTAATTGGTTCTCACTCGCACAATTGGTTTAACAAAATAGTTTACAGGAAGGCAATACATACCAATCTGATTTTAAAGAATCATCAGCAATATGAAAACAATATTTGACAAACCAACAAGGGATGAACTGATCAACAGAATTAATACACTCAACGGGAACAGTACGGCCCAATGGGGTAAAATGAACGTTTACCAGATGCTGAAACATTGTACATTATGGGAAGAAATGATACAGGGCAGCGTAAAATGCAAACGTTCATTTCTCGGTCGTTTGTTTGGAAAAATGGTACTAAAAAAATTTGTGCATAATGAGAGTCCCTTGAGGCGAAATACACCCACCAGTCCGGAGCTCATAGTAAAAGAAAGCAATGACGATATCGCATCTGAAAAAAAGAAATGGATCACTCTTATTGAAGAGAATGCCGGTTTCCCCAAGCCTGATTTCATGCATCCGTTCTTTGGTAAGATCACAAAAGAGCAGGTTGGATATTTAGCTTATAAACATGCCGACCATCATCTGCGGCAGTTTAATAGTTAACACATATTGTACTATTAAATTTCGTCAATTCTCTGTGCAAACTCTTTTACTCTGCGGCTCAGCGGTGAAAAAACTTTGACGAATAGTCAGTTTACACAAATAGCAATAGAATGAAAATAACACACAATACAGCCATCTCAATTGAAACAACCTTCGATGCTGCTATAGAAAAATTGTGGCAGGCTTGGACCGATCCTGCACTTGTAATGAAATGGTTTGGATCTGACCCAAACGGCAAAGTGCAGAAAGCTAAATTAGATGTGCGGCCGGGTGGATATTTTGAAATCACGTTTAATGATTCTGATCTAAGCGAGCACACCTGCTGTGGCGTTTACAAAGACGTGCAGGAATTTAGTAGGCTAACTTTTAGCTGGACATGGAAAAGTGAACCGGGGGTGGAATCTTTTGTTACACTATTGCTGCATGCCAACGGCAATAACACGCTAATACAGTTTGAACATGCAAATCTTGGCGCCGCCTCAAAACACAATTATCTGATAGGATGGCAAGGTGCTTTTGAAAAATTAAAACTTGCGCTGCATTAACTCTGCCTTTCACTGCCTCCTGCGGTGAAAGAAAACTTTTGTTTACCACAGCATTATGGACAACAGAAAGTAATTCGCAGTGAAATTGCGAAGATTATGGGTAAGTTCTATTCATCCAGTCAACCAAATAGGCCCAGCAATCCGAAGGGAACTCTGCATGTTTGGCACCCTTGATTATCCAGAGATCTTTTTTACTTGCATGTACACTATCATATAATATTTTAGTTTCTTTCAGATCAAAAAGTTCATCCTGATCGCCCATACCTACCAAAACCGGCACAGCCAGATCTTGACGGAACGAAAGTTCTTTTATATCGAACATTTGCAAAAACCTAAGTGTATACACAAATATTCGGAGTGAGTCATCCAAACCTTTCATGCCTTCTCTTTTGTAAGGAATAACAGGTGTACCCGGCCTAAGAACAGCACTCGTAAATATCTGCACTTTTTGCAGGAGAGGAATGGGAGGTGATGTTGCTTCCGGTCTTCTGTGATACGCACCTGATAATAAAACCAATCCTGCAATTTCTTTTGGTATCCGGTTGCCTATCTGAATCGCATGTGCCACACCCAAGCTATGGCCCAGTATTACCACACGTGAAAAACCAAGGCTCTTTACGTACCGTACTGCCTCTTCCATATCCAACAACCATCTTTCTTTACCGGGTGTATCGCCGCGCTTACCGCCGGAGAGGCCATGACCGCGGCTATCCAAACCAAATACAGTGTATCCTCCATTAGAGAGCGCTTTTCCAATCATGCCATACGGTGCGCTATGCGCGGTAACACCATGAAATATAATTACAGCAATATTTTTTTTCAGATGTGTGCTATCAGGTTGCCATTTTCTTAAGAACAGCGTTACACCATCTGATGTCTTCATCAGTTGATAGGGCTGCTTTATCTGGGCTCTGAGTGCCAACACATTTATCTGCGGGTTAACAGGTGTTTTCATCAGAAAAGTGATACTGAGTGCGGTAACTATCAGAATGGCGATAACAATTAAGAGGTATTTACCAATTTTCCGAATCATTAGCAGGGCTATTTAATTTGAAGGAGTTATAATGCTCATGAAAGTTATGAAAATCAGATTAGGATATCAAAGTATCCTCTTCGAAACAGTCATAGCCAAGAATGAAGCGATCTGCGTTACGAATAAAAGGGTGTTACTGGCTCTGAACGATCTTGGGCTAAAAGGGCTCCAAAAAATATTAATCCACAGAACACTTTGCTTTGTTCATCGCAGATACTTTGCTAAAAAGGCGAATAGGTCTTTTCTGATATACCCCGCATCAAACATTTCACCATAATGCGGCGCATTGGGTACTATGATCAGTTTATTGGTTACACCATTAAGATCCAGCCAGGAATGCAACATTTTTGATTGGGTGTTGGGTACCGACTTGTCGTTCTCGCCCTGCACAATTAAAAAAGGCGGATCATCTTTGTCAATATAAGTAACCGGGCTGGCACGCTTAGCCAGATCGGGCCTTTCAACAGGCGAGGCACCTATCAAAACATCTATCGGGTTATCAAGATTATTAACAGCGGGGTCCGGACTGCCACTTAAAACAATCAGATCGGATGGTCCATAAAAATCAAGCGCCAGTTTGATCTTAAAATGTACATCGGTATCGGCAGGATAAAAATCTTTCACCTGATTATTATTCGATAGTGCCAGTAAAGATGCAAGGTGCCCGCCGGCAGAAAAGCCAATCACCGCAATATTGTTTTGATCAATATGGTATTCTGCCGCATGCTGAAAAAGATATTCGATAGCCCGGTTACAATCCTGTATCTGTGCAGGAAATGCAGCCTGTGTGCTATAACGGTAATCAATTGAAGCCAGGGCATAACCACTGTCGATGAAGCCTTTCACAGTATTTGTCATATAGCCCATATCTGCATATTTGTCGTTCGACAACCATGCGCCTCCATGTATCCATACAACAAGCGGTAAGGGTTTGGCAGTATTTGGCGGGAGATAAATATCCAGCAAATGCCTTGGCAACGTATCGTTGGCATAAGCAATATTGGCATGGGTTATAGTGCCCTGCGGGAAAATTTTTTGAACGGGTGATGATTGTGCAGTGGCATATTGTGTAAACCCGGCAAACAATACAGCAAGCAGAAGAGTTGGTATTTTCATACAATCAAAGTAGAAAATTATTTTGATTGCGGGTGCAATTTTTTTCTGATTCAAATAACTGCGCCTTTGCGTCTTTGCGAGAAAAAATGCACGCAAAGGCGCGAAGGCGCAAAAAAATCGGCCCTATTAAAAATCAGATTGTCATACCACGCAGAGATATTTCTACGGTGCCAGCCGCTCAATAAGCCATTGATTGTTTTTTTGACGTGTGTACCGGATCCTGTCGTGCAGGCGGCTGCTGCGGCCCTGCCAGAATTCGATGCAGGTTGGTTTGATCACATATCCTCCCCAATGTTCGGGACGTGGAATTTCTCCTGATGCATATCTTTTCTCCAGCGCTGTCACATTTTTTTCGATCACTTCCCTATTGGCAATAACGGTACTTTGCGGCGAGGCCCAGGCACCAATGCGGCTTCCGGGTGGGCGGGACTGAAAATATTCTTCACTTTCTGCAGGTGCTATTTTTTCTACCACCCCGTCAATACGTACCTGGCGTTCCAACTCTTTCCAGAAAAATAACAGGCAGGCGCGTGGGTTTTCTGATAGTTCTTTTCCTTTATGACTGAGGTAATTGGTAAAAAATACAAACCCATTCTCATCATATCCCTTTAATAAAACTATTCTTGCAGATGGGGTGCCGTCTTTTGTAGCGGTGGCAAGTGTCATGGCATTTACTTCATAGATCTCGCTTTTCACGGCCTCATCCCACCATTTGGTAAACTGGTCAAATGCATCTGCGGCTACATCTGCTTCACTCAATACACTCATCATATAATCCGTACGTATATCTGCAATAGACTTATTCATAATCTGTTTTCATTTAAGAATACAAAGGTAATAAGCTGCGGGAAGCGGAGTATGATAAAAGTCAGGAGTCTGAGGTTTGGAGTCTGAGGTTTGAAGTCTGGAGTTAGGAGGTAGGAGTCTGGAGTAGGGAATGATTTTACTCCTGACTCCTAACTCAAGACTCCAAACTCTATTCTACTCCGTTATCTCAATATGCTTCGCCCTGTGTGTGCCTGAAATAAAGGTGTACACGGCAGGAATTACCAGCAGGGTTAATATCAGAGAGAACAACAAACCACCTACCACTACAATACCCAGTGGAATACGGCTGGTAGCCGCAGCGCCAAGACTCAATGCAATCGGCAAAGCACCAAGTGAGGTTGCAAGGCTTGTCATTAAAATAGGGCGCAGCCTTTGGGTGGCAGCTTCTACCACTGCCTGGCGTTTGTGCAATCCGAATTTTCTTTTCTGGTTGGCAAACTCCACAATCAGGATACCATTCTTGGTAACCAGACCTATCAGCATGATCATACCAATTTCGGAGAAGATATTCAGCGTTTGCTTAAAGAGGTATAAACTTAACAAAGCTCCCGCCAAAGCAAGCGGTACGGTTAACATGATAATGAACGGATCGAGGAAACTTTCGAATTGTGCGGCCAATACAAGGTATATCAACAAAAGAGCAAGCACAAATGCAAATACAATATTGGAAGAACTTTCCGAGTAATCTCTTGAAGGACCATTTAATGAGGTGTGATATGATTCATCAAGCAACCTGTCGGCAATGGCCTGCATGGCTTTAATACCATCGCCAATGGTTTTACCCTCTGCCAATGAAGCTGATATAGTTGCAGCTTTGTATCGGTTAAAGTGATACAATGTGGCAGGGTTACTGCTTTCAGTTAAATGCACCACTGCATCTAAAGGAATATTGTCGCCATTTTTATTACGTACATACAGGTTGCGGATATCATTCGGGGTATTACGTTTATCTCTTTCTACCTGTGCAATTACCTGGTACTGGAATCCATTCATGATAAAATAAGCAAGCCGGCCTCCACTAAATGCAGCCTGTATGGCAGCCACCACATCTGAGGTAGACAGGCCAAGGTCTTTTATTTTCATCCTGTCTACAGTAAGCTGCACTTCAGGTTTATTGAATTTGATGTTTACGTCTACATTCGAAAAGGTTTTATCTTTTCTTGCTTCTTCCAGAAATTTCGGAATCACTTCTTTGAGTTTGGACAGATCCTGGTTCTGCAAAATAAACTGTACCGGCAAAGAGCCGCGCGAGCCTAATCCAACAGCAATGGTTTGTTCTTCTATCGCAAAAATTCTGGCATCATTAAACCGCGATAGTTTTTTCTGCAGGTCGCCGGCAATTTCACTCTGGCTTCTTGTTCTTTGTTGCGGATCTGTCAATGCCAACCTTGGCGAAGAAGTGTTGGCAGATGAAACACCGCCAAACCCGGGCGTACGCGCAAATACAAAATCGCGCTCCGGAACTGAATCGTAGAGATAACTAGCCACCTCATCTCCCAGTTTCTGCATATAGTTATAGCTGGTACCTTCTGCCGCCGTTATAGAAAAACGAATGCTGCTCCTGTCTTCAATCGGGGCTATCTCGCTTTTTAAAGTACCCATCACCACCGCAATAATTGCACCGCAGGCCAGCACAATCACCCATGCCATCCATCTTATCTTCATAAAGCCTGTCAGCAATTTTCTATAGCCTCTTTCCATACCCGTAAAAAAGGGTTCTGTTTTTTTGTAGAACCAACCCTCGTGCGCATTCTGCGTATTCAGGTACACATTCAGTACCGGTGTAATGGTTAAGGATACAAATGCAGAGATTAAAACCGCGGCAGCCAGTGTTACGCCAAACTCGCGGAACAGCCTGCCCACAAAACCTTCCAGGAATATCACCGGCAAAAACACAACAGCCAGTGTGATGGACGTGGAAATAACCGCAAAGAAAATTTCCCTACTTCCTTCCAGTGCCGCTTTGCGGATGGGCATACCCTCTTCTAACTTTCGGAAAATATTTTCCGTTACCACAATACCATCATCCACCACCAACCCCGTGGCAAGTACAATACCCAATAAAGTGAGGATATTAACCGAGAAACCGGCAATATACATGATGAAGAAAGTAGACACCAGCGAAATAGGTATGTCTATCAACGGCCTCAAAGCAATTAACCAGTTGCGGAAGAAAAAGAAGATCACCAATACCACCAGTGAAAAGGAGATGATCATGGTTTCTTTCACTTCTTCCAGCGACTTGCGGATATTAACCGTATTGTCGATAAGCACATTAAATTCTATATCTGCTTTATTGGCTTTCTTTATCTGATCAAGCCGCTTATTAAATTCATTGGCAATCTCAATATTATTTGCGCCGGGTTGCGGAATAATGGCCAACCCCACCGCATTTACACCATTGTATTTCCAGGTCTGCTCTAATTGTTCAGGCCCCAATTCTATCTTGGCTATATCACTCAGCCTTACAATGCCGTTATTATCCTGTTTAATGATCAGGTCGCGAAACTGCTGTTCATTCTGCAGTCTGCCCAGCGCACGGATGATCATTTCAGTATTATTACCATAGATCTTTCCCGGCGGCAGCTCAATATTTTCGGTGTTGATGGCAGAGCGGATATCGGTGAATGCAACATTGTGGGCGCTCATTTTATCGGGGTTTAACCAAACCCGCATGGCATATTTCTTTTGCCCGAAAATATTTACCGAACTAACATCTTTAATGGTTTGCAATTGCTGTTGCAATACATTCTCTGCGTAATCGCTCAGCTCCAGTAAACTTTTTGTATGACTTTGTACCGCCAGTATCAAAATAAAATCGCTGTTGGCATCTGCTTTTGATACAATCGGTGGCGCATCAATATCCTGCGGTAAGCCCCGCTGTGCCTGTCCTACTTTATCCCGCACATCACTGGCAGCGGCTTCAAGGTCAACACCAAGGTTAAACTCAACAGTAATATTACTGCTGCCCAATGTGCTTGATGAAGAGATGGAACGGATACCCGGAATACCATTCACCTGTTTTTCCAATGGTTCGGTGATCTGGCTTTCTATAATATCTGAGTTGGCACCCGTATAACTGGTACTGATTGTGATGATGGGTGGATCAATAGCAGGATAATCTCTTACAGCCAGAAACGTGAAGCCTACTATGCCAAACAAAATGATCAGCAGGTTCATCACAGTAGCCAACACCGGCCGCTTTAACGATAATTCAGAAATATTCATAGCTGTCTGGCTGTTCTGTTTTGAGAGATAATGGAATGGGCGTTTACAACAATCAGTTAGTTAGCTGGTCAAGTGTTTTTACACTTCTAACTTTTAACTGTGCTTTTGGCCTGGCAAATAATACGCCGGTTACCACCACCGTATCGCCTGCCTGTATTCCCTTGGTTATTTCAATATTATTAGCCTGCCGGGCACCTGTTTCAACATTTACAAAAGCGGCTTTCCCGTTCTTTACCATTACCAATTGTTTGTTCTTATCATCTGGGATGATCGAATTGGTTGGTACAAGAATACTTTTCTGCTCCCTGTCGGCAGCAATCAATACTTTTACAAATGCACCGGGGTTTACTTTAGCATCCTGCAAAACTGCACGCACTTTTAAGTTCCTGGTGTTTTGATTGACCTGTGGTTCGGTAGCAATGATCACAGCCTTGCGCATGGTTTGCTCCCGGGCATCTATCTGAACAGTTACGGTATTTCCTTTTTTGATGAGCTTACTATATTCCTCAGGCAAAGTAAAATCGATCTTGATCTTATCTACCTGCTGAACCGTTGCAATAATGCTTGATGGAGATAAATAGGCTCCGGGACTAACCTGCCGCAATCCCACCAAACCGCTGAATGGCGCTTTTACCACGGTTTTATCAATCAATGATTGTGTATAGGCCATATCAGCTTTATAGCCATTCACTGCATTAAGCGATGCATCATAATCTGCCTGGTTTACTCCGTTTATGGCTAATAGTTTGCGTAGCCGTTCTTCTGTTTTAACAGCCAGGTCCAGTGCTACCCTTGTTTTATTAAGCTGTGCCTGCAGATCGGCATCGTTGATCCTGGCAATCACAGTACCCTGTTGCACATAAGCTCCTTCCGGAACATTCAGGTAAGTAAGGCGCCCGCTTACCTCAGGGTGTAATTCCACATACTCATTGGCCACTACAGAACCATTGGCTTCTATGGTATTACTGATCGATTGCGGACTTGCAATCATAACATCCACTATCACTGTTTGGGGAGTATTATTTGGTTTGGGAGCGTTCTGTTTGCTTTTACAGGCAACTATCAAAAGCAAACCCATCGGAACTAGGTACAGGCGTTTCAAAGGCTGAAGATTTAAAGGCCGTTAAAGATAAAAACAATTTATATCTGAGGGCACTTAATAATATGAATGGTTAGGGTAGCAAAATAATTCGGTCTATTAGCCTGTTTAATTCTTTTCCAGTGTAAATTCATGAAATAAACGGTTGCGCCCCCGATTGACTGACTAATCATCATCCCGAAAAAGCCATATGTACCAACTCACCATTACCCACCCAAAAAAAAGAGCGTTTATTACCGGTGCTGCCTCAGGCCTTGGCAAAGCTTTTTGTTATGAACTGGCCAAAGATGGCTGGACCATTGGCATGGCCGATATTAATATAACAGAACTGGAAGAAGCGGCTTCAGAAATAGAAAAATCAGGTGGCAAAACACTCCTCTTTCCTTTGGATGTGTCTGATAAAGAGCAATACAAAAAAGTTGCGGAAGATTTCCTGGCTAAAGCCGGCGGCATAGATCTTCTTTTTAACAATGCCGGTGTGGGCGATGGCGGTGGATTTGAAGAATATGCCCTCGAAAACTACGAGTGGATGGTAAGCATTAACCAGATGGGTGTTGTGTATGGCTGCTATTATTTTATCCCCGCGATGAAAAAGCAGCGATCGGGACATATACTCAATACTGCCAGTGCAGCCGCCATTGGTTGCGCACCTACCATGGGCGCTTACAATATGACCAAGGCTGCGGTAGTAGCCATTAGTGAAACACTTTATGGTGAATTGATGGACCATAACATTAGTGTTTCGTGCATCCAGCCAACTTATTTTAAAACTAATGTGGTACGTTATGCCCGTGGAGGTGATTTTGTGAAAAAAGCTACACAGATGTTTATTGAAAAATCAGGACTGGAAGCAGATGAAGTGGCGCAGGAGATACTGAACAGGGCGGGTAAAAAAGAATTGTACATCATTTTGCCAAAAAATGCGCGAAAGATGTGGTTTTTGAAACGCCTTGCACCAACCTGGTTCAGAAAAAAAGTGAAAGAGCAGTTTATGGAGGCCATGAATAAAGCGATGAGAAGATCACGATAGTTTAACTGCAAAGCCGTTAAAACACAATGGAACGCAAAGACATCCTTGCAAAACCTTGCGCCATCGCGTCTTCTGCGGTTAGTAAAAAAATATCAGTATGACAGCAAATCAGATTTTTAGTCTCGAAGGAAAAGTAGCCCTTGTAACCGGCGCCAGCAAAGGCATTGGCGAAGCTATTGCCCGTTATTTTGCCGCATGCGGCGCCAAAGTTGTGATTAACTCACGTAAACAGGAAGAGCTTGATAAAGTAACCGAAAGCATCAAAGCCGAAGGCGGTAACTGCACCGGCATTGCCGCCAATGCAGGCGAGATTGCTGCCTGTAAAATTTTGGTTGATAAAGTAGTGGCGCTGCACGGCGGTATTGATATCCTCGTTAATAACGCGGCATCAAACCCTGTTTACGGACCTGTTGTTGAATGCGAAGAATGGGCCTTTGATAAGATCATGAACGTAAATGTAAAAGCCCCTTTTGAACTGGGTAAACTGGTACACCCCATCATGAAACAACGTGGCGGCGGCAGTGTAATTAATATCAGTTCCATTGCAGGACTCACACCTGATCCCGGGTTGGGTATCTATTCTGTTTCCAAAGCCGCACTTAATATGTTAACCAAAGTAACGGCCAAAGAATGGGGGGCAGATCATATCAGGGTTAATTCAATTTGCCCGGGACTGATCAAAACAAAATTTTCTGAAGCGCTTTGGCAAAACGAGAAATGGTTAACTCATTTTGTAAAACAATTGCCCATTGCGCGTATGGGAACCGTAGAAGAAATTGCCGGGCTGGCTTTATTTCTGGCATCCGACGCATCGGGCTATTGCACAGGAACTGTTTTTACAGCCGATGGAGGAATTACTATTTAATGATAACGTGTTGTGCTCCTATTAAAATCTATATGTCTATATGTACTGATGCGTTTTCTTTTAAAAGTATTTAACCATGCATTTATCCTTTATTTCAAAGCTTTTTTTAAAACACATAGATACATAGGAAAACAAAAAAGAAACATAGCCCCTGAACTATATGCCCTGTTTCCTAACCTATGTAACTATGTGTTTAATACAACACGTTAATTTAGAATAAAACAACGCATATTTTTTGAACTCTTTTTCTTCGTTTTTCTCTTATCGGAACAATGCGCTTTAAAAATTCATGCTGTATGTTTCAATAGAAGAAAGACAGAAGAAAAGAAGAGAGGACTTATTTCGGCATTGCCGTTTTACATTCGAAAATACAATTTTATGGAAGCCCTATTTGCTACAGAAAGATTAGAGAAAATATTACCAATAGTAAGAGCATTTGTGTTTGACGAACTGGTGCCGCTTGAAAAAGATCATCTTACACGCCCATTTAAACAAACAGAAAAGATCTTACAGCAAAAAAGAGAGAAAGTAAAAGCAATGGGCTTATGGAACCTGCACCTCCCAAAAGAAGAAGGCGGACAGGGATTAACACTTTGCGAGTTCGGGCAGATCAGTGAAGTATTATCACTGGCGCCATATTACGGTCAATACACTTTTAATTGCCAGGCGCCCGATATCGGCAACACAGAACTCATCAGCAAATTTGCATCGCCATCTATCAAAGAAAAATTTTTACAACCCCTGCTTGAAGGAAAGATCAGAAGTTGTTTTTCTATGACTGAGCCTGAGTTTGCAGGATCTAACCCAACCCGTTTGGCAACAACCGCTGTTCGTGATGGAGATGAGTATGTGATCAACGGGCATAAATGGTTTACCTCTTCTGCTGATGGCGCCTCTTTTGCAGTGGTGATGGCGGTAACCAACCCCGATGCAAAGCCGCACGAGAGAGCCAGCATGATCATTGTACCAACCAATACACCGGGCTTCGAACTTGTTCGCAACATCCCCATCTTTGGCGAAACAGGCGAGGGCTGGGCAAGTCATGCAGAGATCAATTATAAAAACTGCCGCGTACCCGTTACCAACCTGATTGGCGAAGAAGGCATGGGTTTTCGTTTGGCACAGGAACGTTTAGGTCCGGGCCGCATACACCATTGCATGCGGTGGGTGGGTATTGCAGAAAAAGCATTAGATCTTTTATGCCAGCGCGCCGTTACAAGAGAAATGGAAGAAGGTGTAATGCTGGGCGAGAAACAGTTTATACAGGGCTTTATTGCAGAGAGCCGGGTAGAAATTGATGCTTCACGTTTATTGGTTCTGCGCACTGCTTATAATATTGACCGGCAGGGAGCCAAAGCCGTTCGCGACCAGATATCGGGCATTAAATTCTATGTTGCCAATATGGTGTTGAAAGTGTTGGACAGGGCCATACAGGTACATGGTGGTATGGGATTAACAGACGAAACCATGCTTCCTAATCTTTACCAGCACGAGCGTGGCGCCCGCATTTGGGACGGTGCCGATGAAGTGCACAAACAAAGCATCGCATTAAACATCTTAAAAAAATACGGTCTCGATATTAAAAAGAAACGATAACGCTCTGTGACCCTCCAATGTTTCCGGGCCTCTGTGTTGAAAAACTAAGACCGATGATGTCAGAACCCTGCAAATTTTTTTTTAACACAGAGAGCACAGTGGTACATAGATTCACAGAGATTTTGTAAAGCCAGTATAAACACATGCATTACGATAGCAATACCGTTCCGGTAAAAGAGGAAGAACACCTGGATCTTTCCAAACTCAATCAGTACCTGCACCGGCACGCCCCTGAAATGGGCGAGGTAAAAGAGATTGGCCGCTTTACCGGTGGTTATTCCAATCTCACCTACTGCCTGCAAACAGCGGCTAAAGAATATGTGTTACGCAAACCACCTGCCGGGGCCAATATTAAATCGGCGCACGATATGGGCAGGGAGTTTCGGGTATTGTCTTTACTAAAACCTCACTATCCAAAAGTTCCTTCACCCATTATTTATTGCGATGCTGCCGATATTATCGGTGCTCCTTTTTATGTGATGGAAAAAATGCCCGGTATTATTCTGCGTGCAGGCAATGCACCTAAAATGAATATACCGGCCGAAACTTACCGGCAACTTTCAGCATCTCTGGTTGATAATCTTGTGGCGCTGCATGCACTGAACATACAGGCTACCGGCCTTGACCAACTGGGCAAACCGGAAGGCTATGTACAACGCCAGGTAGCGGGCTGGACCAAAAGATATTACGCTGCAGAAACAGATAAGATTGAAACAATGGATGCAGTGGCCAAATGGATGGAACAAAATTTACCGGTAAACCAGCAACCCGCATTCCTGCATAACGATTACAAGTATGATAACCTGTTGCTGAACCCCGATGACCTGACACAGATTGCTGGTGTGCTTGATTGGGAAATGTCTACCGTAGGCGATCCGTTAATGGACCTTGGCGCCACACTGGCATATTGGTTTGAAGATGGTGAAGGAGAGGTTTTTAAATATTACAACTTAACCTGGCTGCCGGGTAATTTTACAAGAAAAGAAATAGTAGAACGCTATGCGCTGAAAAGCGGAAGAGATCTGTCTGACATTTCATTTTATTATGTATTCGGGCTATTTAAAAACGCCGTAATTGCCCAGCAAATCTATCACCGCTGGAAACAGGGCCATAGCAGCGATGCAAGATTTGGCGCTTTGTTACCGATGATCAAATTACTGGGTGCAAAGGCTGAGATGGCGATAAATAAAAAACAGATCTAACATTGGATTATATTAACCCCGGCTTAAAAGCCGGGGTTATAAAAAATTTCGCATAGACAAATTTGAGTCTCAACTACCAGATTCACTTCAACATTCAATATTCCTTTTTCAATATTCATCATTCCTACTCCTCTCTCCTCCGCAAATATCCCCTGATCTTTGTAGCCTTATATTGCTCAAAACTTGTTTGAATATAATAGCCCAGCTCCAGATCGTTCAACAACTGTACCACTTCATACTCGGGCCGGTAGCGGGTCATGAAAGTATCCAGTTCAGGAGATTGCAGCTTGGTGATCTTTCTCACAAATTGTTTTGTGTAACGGCTGCCTACATATTTATCCCGCTCCTGCTCCAATAAACGCTTTTGTAAACTCAGGATACTCCTGTTCTTTTTTACACGGAACATATCAATGATCGCATCAAGATCAAAGCCTACTGTTAAACCACCCGGACTATAACCGGGGTTACTGCTAAGCCGGAGCGAAGGTTTTTTGTAGTCGAATATTTTCGCGTAATCTTTCCGGTTCTGCATAGAATCGTATTTGTAATAACTGTTCCGCACTTTTACGGCAGGTAGTTCTGTGGCCCGCACATGGATCATCACATTAAAATTATCCTGGTTCGAAATGGTGTCTACCAGATATTTCATGGTTGTTTTACCAATTAGTCCAAACCAGATCGAGTCTTTTTTTAAAACCGTGATGATGTATTTCCCCAGCGAATCTGTAATGGCGCCTTTGCCTGAAGAACTGAATACTGCCACTGCCTCTAACGGGCGCTTTGCCGAAATATCATACACAGTGCCGCTGATGGTAACAAACTGCGCATTTGCTTTCTGCAAAAACAATACTGAGCCTATTACCCATAAAGCACCAACAATAAGCAGTCGTTTTCTCAAGTCCATCATTTAGGCTGTAATATTAAAGCAGCAAAAGCAGAGTACAAGAAATGTAAAGGGAATTAACTATGTTTTTGCAACCGTTCTTGCGAGGCACGAAGCAACCTGTGGCTGGCATAAGGTGGTTTACATGCGGGACACAGGTTGCTTCGTCGTTCCTCCTCGCAAGGACGGTTAAAATTTTGTGTAAACGCACGAAGGCGGGGTTTTGGATGCAGGTGGGTTATTGAACTTGTAAGATTGTTGCTTCGTCGTTCCTCCTCGCAAGGACGGTTAAAATTTTTTGTAAACGCACGAAGGCGGGGTTTTGGATGCAGGTGGGTTATTGAACTTGTAAGATTGTTGTGGACACGAAGCAACCTCTGGCTGGCATAAGGTGGTTTACATGCGGGACACAGGTTGCTTCGTCGTTCCTCCTCGCAAGGACGGTTAAAATTTTGTGTAAACGCACGAAGGCGGGGTTTTGGATGCAGGTGGGTTATTGAACTTGTAAGATTGTTGTGGACACGAAGCAACCTCTGGCTGGCATAAGGTGGTTTACATGCGGGACACAGGTTGCTTCGTCGTTCCTCCTCGCAAGGACGCGGTTAAAATTTTGTATCAATTATATAAGGCAACATGGCCCTCCATGTGGGCCAGTCGTGGGTTATATCGGCGCCCCATACATCCAGATCGTACCAGATGCCTTTGTTGTATAAAATACCGGCAAAGCGTTTGGAAGCTTCAGGGTCTTCGTATGCGCCACTGCCTGTATAAATATGTATATGATGGCTGGCTTTGATTTTTTCGAGATACCATTCGTCGGTAAGATTGGGCATGTAATGCTCCGGACTGTTATAATACACCTGCTCGTCAAAAAATCCTTTGGTGTATTCGGTAAGATTGTACACGCCACTCATACTGATCACGCCGTTAATAATATCGGGTCTTTTTAGAAAAAGGTTCATGGCATGCAGGGCGCCAAACGATGCGCCGCAGGTATAGATCATGGTTTCGTTGCTGGTGGCGTTGCGGATATACGGGATCACCTCATTAAACACATATTCGTTAAACTGGTTGTGGCGGATGGCTTTATGCTCGGGCAACATCTCGTTATTCATCCAGCTTTCTTTGTTCATACTGTCGATGCTGAACACCCTCAGTTTACCGGCATTGATCAGTGGCGATAAGGCATCTATCAGTTGAAAACGTTCATACTCCAGGTAATCTGCCGCAGCGGTAGGTATCAATAATAAAGCAAACCCATAATGGCCATAAGCGGCAATAGGCATCTCTTTCCCCAATGCGGGGCTGTGCCAGGAGGTAAGTACTCTGTTCATGGGCGGGTATTATTCAATACAGGTTTTCCTGATCTCTTTCCAAAGATCACGATAACATTGTGCCGCATAACTGCTATGGGCAAATGTTTCAAGCGGCGCTTCGTGAATGCCCATTTTTTCTACATCACTCAGGTAAGGGATATAACTTTTCAGGAAGACCTTATCCTTATAAAATTCATTCATCACTTCATGATGCAGGTTTTTCCGGTGGTCTACCATGCTGAAGAAACATTTGAGCTTGCCCGCATCCAGGCCATTCTCTTTAAAATAAGCAGCTACTGTTTCAAAAGAGCGGATGGATAAAGTAGTTGGGATATTGGGCATCAGCACCCAATCAACTCCGCTAAAAACAGCATCGTGCAATAAAGAGATACCGGGCGGGCAATCCAGTATCACCACATCATAGTCTTTTTTCAAAGACGAGAGCAGTGATGAGATCTTCTTTTTGGATTGCTTCATTTCACTTAATAAAACATCTGCATTGCGGGCCGAGAGATCGGCAGGAATGATATCGAGGTTTTCATAAGCTGAGCTTTGAACGGCATCCAGTAATTCCATCTCATTACTCAGTAATTTTCTGGATTCGTTTTTTGTACTGGCTGTTGCGCCCAGATAAAAAGAAGAGGAACCCTGCGGGTCCATATCCCATATCAGTGTTTTATAGCCTTCTTTGGCAGCTAAATACGCCAGGTTAATGGTGGCGGCAGTTTTGCCTACACCACCTTTGAGGTTGTAAAGTGCTATTGTGACCATACTCTAATATACAGGATTTCCGTAATTATTCAATAACTACAGGCATTTTATAGCGAAGAGGGTGTTGCACGCAAGGGCGCAAAGGCGCAAGAAAATCTCTTTAACTAATTTAACCCCTTTTAACCATCTTTAACTTCTTTAACCTTTTTAACCCCTTTTAACCTCTTTAACTTCTTTTAACCCTCTTTAACCTCTTTAACCATTTTACCCTCCTCAAACCAGCCACCCCAACAACAAACACCCCAGCACCACAAAAGGGGCGGGAATACGGTTACTGTTGAGCAGGAAAAAAGTAACCGCCACAATCAGCAGATCCCAGATACCGATCATGCTGCCATTGATCAGCGAATGCAGAAATGTATCTTTTATCAGGTAACAGGTAGCGCCGGTCATAATACCTACCACTGCTGCATTAATACCCTCTAATGAGCGGTATATCACTGCATACTTTTTCAGGTTATGCCAAACAGGGAAGAAAAAAAGAACTAATAAAGCGCTGGGCAAAAAAATGGCCACCATACCAATGATGCAACCCAATAATTGTAAACCGGGCCCCTCATCGCGCAACACCATGCCCCCGGTAAAAGCGCCAATAGAAAATACCGGGCCGGGTATGGCACGTACAATACCGGAGCCGGTTAAAAAATCTGCCCTGCTCATCCGTAATACTTCACGTTTGGTTTCCTGCACACGTTTTGTTTCAGGGCGGGTTACATATTGTTCGTACATCAACGGCATTAATACATCGCCTCCGCCAAAAACAAGACTACCAAAACGATAGGCATTTTCGAAAAGATTGTACGCTTTCCTGTTGTGCCAGTTCTGCCGGCTGGCTGTTTCGGAGAGATAACCGGCAATGCCAAAAAGAGCCAGGAAAATAAGCATGTTACCCCATTTGATCTTCTTGGGCAGAATGCCTTTTTGCGGGATCCGTTTATCGCTGAAATTGGTAGCAATACCACCCGCAATAATTAAAGCCGGAAAGATCCATGGTGTTTTAAATGCCACGAAAGTAGCAACCGTAGCAATGAGCATGATCACCGTGGTGATTGTATTATGCACCGCTATCCCAAATATCCTGAAAGTAGAATAGGCAATAAAGCCGATGGCCATGGGCTGGATAAACTTGAATACGCTCACATTAAGCCCCATATCATCAAAATAATCCAGCAGAAAAGAAATGCCGCCCATCAGCGTGCAGGCTGGTAAGATCCAGATCAATAAGGTGAGGATGGCTAATGGAATACCACCTCTTTTATACCCTATCAGGGTAAGGGTTTGTGTAGATGAAGCGCCGGGCAGTAGCTGACAAAAGCCATTGTATTCTATCAGTTCCTCTTCTGTAAGGTCTTTGCGCTGCTGCACAAAAGTTTTCATCATCATCCCCATATGCCCCTGCGGACCGCCAAAAGCTGTAATGCTGTGTAAGAACACAGCACGCAAAAAACGGTTATGTCTGAATAGTACCAAGGGGGCGATGGTTACTGAATGAGGAGGGAAATTAAACAAAATAATCAACCGGGGATGGAAACAGGCATTCTCCGGGTTCTTCTTATTGCGCCCTTGCGCCTTTGCGTGCAAAATTATTCTCGCAAAGACGCAAAGGCGCAGAAATTAATTATTCCTATTTTTTTAACCCTATTTCTCTCAGTCGCTCATCCAAATATTCCCCCGCAGTAGCATCAGCGTAGGCTTTGGGATGTGTTGCATCAATACAGCTTTCCAAACAGGCCAGGCTCATACTGCTTTTGGGATGCAGGAAGAATGGCATGGAAAAACGGCTCGTATGCCAAAGCTCTTTTGGCGGGTTAACCACACGGTGAGTGGTGCTTCGGAGTTTATTATTGGTGAGGCGTTGCAGCATATCGCCTACATTAACCACAATCTGCTCGGGTAAAGAAGTAACGCCTACCCAGTTGCCCTGTTTGGTCAGTATCTGCAATCCATCTGCCGAAGCGCCTACCAGTAAAGTGATCAGGTTAATATCCTCATGCTGCTCGGCACGGATAGCGCTTTTGGGTTCGGATGTGATGGGCGGATAATGTATGCACCGTAATATGGAATTGCCTTTCTGAACATGCTCATCAAAATAATGTTCATCAAGACCAAGGTATAAAGCGATGGCCTGCAGCAATGCTGTTCCGCTTTTTTCAAAATTACGGTAAGCATTGAAGATGGTACTGTTGAACATCGGTATCTCATCTACCGAAACATTATCGGGGTATTCTGATTTGAGGGGATCACTATTATCTACTATCTGCCCGTACTGGAAAAATTCTTTCAGATCGGGCGCCTCGCTGCCTTTGGCATGTTCGCGGCCAAAACTGGTATAGCCACGCTGGCCGGCAAGGCCAGCAATTTCGTATGTAAGTTTTTTCTCCAGGGGCAGTGAAAAAAACTGCTGAACATATTCGTATTGATGGGCGATCAGTTCATCAGGTACACCATGGTTTTTTACGGCTACAAAACCAACCTCTTCATACGCTTCGCCAAGGGCCTGTACAAAAGCGGCTTTCCGCTTTGCATCGCCACTGAGAAAATCTGCCAGATCAACAACTGGAATAGACATAGTTCGTTAGATTTTAGAATGAGTAAATAGCACCGGTTTGGAAAATTACAAAACAACCACCAGATCTCAGATAGTGTGGGCAAGATGGATATCCGGAAGATTTTTATCAACTTTACCCAATGAGTCAAAAATACATCCCTGTTATATTGGTCATTGGTTTGCTGCTGTCTTCCTGCAGTAACAAAATTCACCAGTACGCTTCTCTTTATACTTTTACCAATCCTGTAGGCACGCCCGATTACAGCAACCTTGATCATTGGGCGGCGCATCCTTATAAAAAAGATCCGTCAGACAGTGTGCCGCGTCCGTTGCGGAAAAATTACCTGCCAGATTCAACCGTTGATGTTTTCTTTATACATCCAACCACCTATACAGATAAAGAAAAAGCATTGGGATGGAATGCGCCGGTAGATAATGCCGAACTGAATGCCAAAACAGATTATACCACCATTTTATTACAGGCCAGTATTTTTAATGAGGCCGGAAGGGTTTTTGCACCAAGATACCGGCAGGCAAATTTATCAAGCTATTTCCCCAAAGATGCCAGCGACTCAACGCATGCCATAGCCGCTTTTGAGCTTGCTTATGAAGATGTAAAAACCGCATTTATCTATTATCTGCAGCACCATAATAACGGCAGGCCCATCATTATTGCCTCTCATAGCCAGGGCACCACTCATGCCAAGCGTTTATTAAAAGAATTTTTTGAAGGCAAACCCTTGCAAAACCAATTGGTTGCCGCTTATTTAGTGGGTATGTTTTTGCAACCGGATTATTTCAATTCTATCAAACCCTGTACCACCCCCTACCAAACCGGTTGTTTCTGCGGTTGGAGAACATTTAAAGAAGATTATAAACCTGATTATGTGTTGCAGGAAAAGTTTGTGTCGGTTGTTACTAACCCGTTAAGCTGGGATACAACGGTTCCCGTTGTTGGCAGGTCTGGTAATAAGGGTGGCATATTGCTGAAGTTTAACAAAGTAATTAAACGCGTAACCAATGCAAAAATGGGTAACGGGGTTTTATGGACAGAGAAACCGCATTTTACAGGCAATATCTTCCTCACCACTAAAAACTACCATGTTGCCGATATGAACCTTTTTTACATCAGCATCAGGGAAAACGTCAGGTTGCGGGTGGCGGCTTATAGAAAAAAATAGGTTCCGTTTAAAACGGAACCCTTGTATATATACCCCCAATCCCACCTGCGGCGGGACAACTTCATTGTTTCTCGAAACGGATCGATTTAATAAATATGCCGCCACAAAAAGCATTCATTACATAGCGGCCACTAACCAGGTCCTGCATATTTAATTCAAGCTGTTGTTTGCCTTCGGTAATGGTTGCTTCCATGGTTTTAGCAATACGTCCTTCCAGGTCCAATACTTTTAGTATCAGCCTGCCGGTTTTATCGGCCAGTACGGTAACATAGCTCAGATCATCTACCAGGCCTGGTTGCAAATTCTGGATATACATGCCCATAACATTTAAGAAATTAACACTAACGCAGTACCATCCGGGGATATAGTATTGACACATAATATGCCACCGGCGCTGCACAAATATGGTAACTATACCAGCATTTATTATGCCGTTTGTCCAGAAACGGGAATTTTCCCGTAAAGCAAACGGGCTAAAGCCCATTACTTTAAAAATACCACTAACCCCAGCCTTAAGGCTGGGGTTAGAACAGCAATATTGATTACCGGGCTTCAGCCCACATCGCATTCCTCATAAAAAAAGCCCACTCAAACCGAGCGGGCCCTTCATAAAAAATCATATCAAAATCCGCGAAGCCTGAGATTCCCTTTTCCGCAGATCTCTCCAGATATGGAAATAGCATTAAGTTACATTTTAGACCGGCTGCTTAGCATCATTAATGTAAGCGTTCAAACAGTTGAGATAGTAAACAATTTACCCAAATTAGTATTTGAATAATCACTTGAGACTATTCAGGGCTAAAGCCCATTACTTTAAAAATACCACTAACCCCAGCCTTAAGGCTGGGGTTAGAACAGTTATATTGATTACCGGGCTTTAGCCCACATCGCATTCCGCATAAAAAAGCCCGCTCAAACCGAGCGGGCTCCTTCATAAAAAATCATATCAAAATCCGCGAAGCCTGAGATTCCCCTTTCCGCAGATCTCTCCAGATATGGAAATAGCATTAAGTTACATTTTAGACCGGCTGCTTAGCATCATTAATGTAAGCGTTCAAACAGTTGAGATAGTAAACAATTTACCCAAATTAGTATTTGAATAATCACTTGAGACTATTCAGGGCTAAAGCCCATTACTTTAAAAATACCACTAACCCCAGCCTTAAGGCTGGGGTTAGAACAGCAATATTGATTATCGGGCTTTAGCCCACATCGCATTCCTCATAAAAAAAGCCCGCTCAAACCGGCGGGCTCCTTCATAAAAAATCATATCAAAATCCGCGAAATCCGCGATCCGCATCAATTACCATACACACTCAAAAACTTGATCCGCATAATTTTTAACTGCTCCCAAGTATAATTATTCTCGCTTAATTCTTCCTGCGCTACCTGCAGGGATGAGGTTTGGCAGCTTTTAAAATATTCAATGATCTCTTCCTGGTCGTATTCATCCAGCCATTCGTCAATGGCATAATCAAGATTCAGCTTGGTACCACTGGCGGCAATGGTTTCCATTTCTTCCAGTAACTCATCTAACTTAAGGCTCTTGTTTTTGGCTATGGTTTCCAACGGTATCTTCTTATCTACATTCTGGATAATGTAGATCTTGTTGCTGGCTTTATTGGCCACGCTCTTCATCACAAAATCGTCCGGCTTTTCAATATCATTCTCGGCTACATATTTGGCAATGAGTTCTACAAAGGGTTTACCGTATTTAATAGACTTGCCTTTGCTTACGCCCTGGCATTTTTCCATCTCTTCCAGTGTGGTTGGATAAATGGTGGCCATATCCTGCAAAGAGTTTTCCAAAAAGATCACAAATGGCGGCAGACTTTTTTTCTTTGCTTCTTTCTGCCGCAATTCTTTCAGCATCTCAAACAATTTCTCATCGGCCGCGGCGCCTGTTTGTGAGGCATTCTCTCCTTCATCTTCATCAAATTGCGCCTCTTCAAATAAATTATTCAGCACAATTTTGAAGGATGATGGTTTCTTCAGAAACTTCTCGCCTTTATCGGTAAGTTTAAGCAGGCCGTATTCTTCAATGTCTTTTTTGATCAGGTTTTCGAGCAGCATCTGCCTTACCAAACTGTTCCACAAATGACTGTCCTTATCCTTCCCAATCCCAAACACGGGCAATGCATCGTGCCGGTAAATATTGATCTGCGGGGTTAGTTTACCCATCACCACATTAACAACATAATCGGTAACAAAACGCTCATCCAGCGCTTTAACCACTTTCAGCATTTTCACCACATCTTCTTTGGCCTCAATTTTTTCTTTGGGGTGAAGGCAGTTATCGCAGTTGCCGCAATTGGGCTGGTCCCAATCTTCTCCAAAATAATGGAGCAGTATTTTACGGCGGCATACGGCACTTTCTGCATACGCCACTGTTTCATCAATCAGTTGCGCGCCCACTTCTCTTTCGCTGAGTGGTTTATCACGCATCAGGTGTTCCAGTTTCGACACATCTTTGTGCGAATAATACAACACACAAATTCCTTCCATACCATCACGCCCGGCCCTGCCTGTTTCCTGGTAATAGTTTTCGATGGATTTGGGGATATTAAAATGTATCACATAACGGATATCCGGCTTATCAATACCCATCCCAAAGGCAATAGTGGCAACAATTACCTGTACATCTTCGTTCAAAAACTGGTCCTGCCGGTCTGCCCTTAATTTCTGATCTAAGCCAGCGTGATAGGCAACAGCTTTGATCTGGTTAGCTACCAATATTTCTGCCAGTTCTTCGGTGGTTTTACGGTTAAGGGTATAAATGATACCGCTCTTGCCTTTATGCCCGGTGATGAATTTTACAATGCTTTTAATTGTTTGGTCTTTCTCAATCTTGGGCTGAATCTCATAATAGAGATTAGCGCGGTTAAAAGACGATAAGAATATGTTTGGATCGCGCAGTCCCAGGTTTTTAACAATATCACTTTTTACTTTAGGTGTTGCGGTAGCTGTTAAAGCAACCACCGGGATATCCGGGTTAATGATGTCCATCATTTCGCGTAAACGTCGGTATTCCGGTCTGAAATCGTGCCCCCATTCCGATATACAATGCGCCTCATCTACCGCAAAAAAGGAGATAGGCAGATCGCTGAAGTATTCAAGGTTCTCCTGTTTGGTAAGGGTTTCGGGTGCAACGTATAAAAGTTTGGTTTTGCCGGCGGTAAGATCATCCTTTACTGCTTTTATCTGTCCTTTATTTAAGGATGAGTTCAGAAAATGCGCTACCTCGTCATTCTCGCTGTAACCGCGAACAAGGTCTACCTGGTTTTTCATTAAGGCAATAAGGGGAGAAACAATAATAGCGCAGCCGGGCATAATCATAGCAGGAAGCTGGTAACACAAACTCTTACCGCCACCGGTGGGCATGATTACGAATGTGTCTTTCCCGTTTAATACACTGTTAATCGCTTTTTCCTGTGTGCCTTTAAACTCCCGGAACCCGAAATATTGTTCCAGAGCACCGTAAATATCGTAGGTATGGGAGGCCTGCTCCTTCTTTTTGGCTGCCTTTTGGGCAACTGGTGATTTAGCAGGTGTAACCGGGGCTTTTGGAGTTTTTTTCTTAGTACTTGTTGCCATGTATCAAAATCTGTTTTCATCCCGCACGGCGAGAACGCTTACGAACATATAATTTAGTTCATTTGCCGGAAATATTCGCTTAAAAGTTTTAAACGGCCTGGTTTACTGAGAAACGTATCCGGCAGTGATGTTTGTTCCCTTAGGTATTAGCAGAAAGCTTATTAAAAAGGCTCACGAAGTTAATGAAGTATGGGCGCAATACCTTCACTTTGCCGTTAAACTTTACCTTTGCAGGGCATGAATTTAACAATTAAACAAACGGCATTGCGAACCATTGAACTGGAAGCAGCCTCCGTGGCCGGTTTAACCGGCTTTATTGATGCCTCATTTACAAAAGCGGTAGAAACAGTTCACCAGTGTAAAGGCCGGCTGGTTATCAGTGGTATTGGTAAAAGCGCCATTATCGCCCAGAAGATCGTTTCTACCCTTAATTCTACCGGAACACCTTCCCTGTTTATGCATGCGGCAGATGCCATTCATGGCGATCTGGGTATGGTGCAGCAGGATGATGTGGTAATGATCATCAGTAAAAGTGGTGAGAGTCCTGAGATAAAGGTGCTGGTACCCCTGATCAGGAATTTTGGCAATATATTAATTGGCATGGTGGGTAATACCGAAAGTTTTCTGGCAGCACAGGCTGATATTACCCTGAATACCACGGTTAGTAAAGAAGCCTGCCCCAATAACCTGGCGCCAACCAGCAGCACTACTGCTCAAATGGTGATGGGTGATGTGCTTGCTGTTTGCCTGATGCAGTTGAATGGATTCAGCGGACAGGATTTTGCCAAATTCCATCCGGGAGGCAACCTGGGCAAACGGTTATACCTGCGGGTGGCAGACCTGATCATTGCCAATCAACGCCCGGCGGTTTTGTCAACTGCGTCTTTAAAAGAAGTTATTGTAGAGATTACCGAAAAAAGATTAGGTGTTACTGCGGTTGTTGATGCCAATAACAAAGTACTGGGCATCATCACCGATGGCGACCTGCGAAGAATGCTGGAGAAAAGCGATAATATTCAGTCTATCACTGCCAAAGACATATTTACACCAAGTCCCAAAACGGTTTCCGCATCTTTACTGGCTGTAGAGGCGTTGGATCATATGCGAAACAATGATATCAGCCAGCTGATCGTTGAAGAGAGCGGAACCTATCTTGGTATTTTACACATTCACGATCTGATCAGGGAAGGAATCGTTTAAACCTAAGTTATTACGGGCTACATTGAATAAGCCTGTAAATTGCACCCGCAAATGGGCAAATCATAACCTTGCAGCACCTATGAACAAACATCATTACGTAGCGATCATGGCAGGTGGTATTGGCAGCCGCTTCTGGCCAAGCAGCCGTACAGCTTACCCAAAACAGTTCCTCGATATATTAAATACAGGTAAATCATTGATACGCTGGACCTATGAGCGTTACACTGATTTTATTCCTGCCGAAAATATTTTTGTAGTTACCTCATCAGAGTATGCGCATATTGTAAAAGAGCAGATACCGGAAATGGGCTATGAAAATATTTTGAGTGAGCCCAGCCGGAAAAATACAGCACCCTGTGTAGCTTATATATCATTCAAATTGATGCAACAGGATCCGGAAGCATCGTTGATCATTGCGCCGAGTGATCACCTGATCCTCGACAATGAGAATTTCCGGAAGATCACCTTACAGGCTTTGGAATTTGCAGATCATATCAAAGCATTAGTTACACTGGGTATTAAACCAACTCATCCCAATACAGGCTACGGTTATATACAACATGCCCCGCTTGCTGCGGCAGATGGTATTTACCAGGTAAAAACCTTTACCGAAAAACCTAACCTCGAATTAGCAAAAACCTTTCTGGCCAGTGGCGATTTTTTATGGAACGCGGGCATTTTTGTGTGGAAAGTAAAGACCCTGATCAAAGCTTTTGAACAGTATCAAACAGAAATGTTTGAACTCTTTGATAGCGAAAAAGAACATTTTAATACTGATGGAGAACAAGAGGCGATCAACCGGATCTATCCTTTATGTACCAATGTTTCCATCGACTTTGCCATTATGGAAAAAGCCGATAATGTATATGTGATCCCTTCTTCTTTTGGTTGGAGCGACCTTGGCACATGGAACAGTGCTTATGATAATTTTGAAAAAGATTACCTGGGTAATGCCGTAGCCGGCGATAATGTGATTGTAATTGACGCTACCAAATGCATGGTATCTGCACCAAACGATAAACTGTTATTATTACAGGGATTAGATGATTTTATTGTGGTAGATACAAAAGATGTATTGCTGATCTGTAAGAAAGATAAAGAGCAATCTATCAAAGAATATGTGGCAGAGGTGAAGCGGAATAAGGGGGACAAGTATCTCTGATTGCGCGGATTTAAGTATGATTTCGCAGACCAGAGATGTCGTTGCCTTGCACTGGCCTTGGCGATACCCATGTTGTAAGTATGCCCTTCATCTTGATGATTTAGAGGTGAACAGGTGTGTCCCCGCAAGCGCAGGAACAAGGCAGACTCTTTTGCAAGTTTAGCTTTTGTGTGTTGGCCTATTCGCTGTCAATGATTTCTTTCACTTTGTCTTCCAAAACCTTTTGGTCAGGCAAATACAGTTGATATTTTGAAACAAAAATCTTATTCGTAAGCCCGCCTGTGGCATATTTTACAGTAAATTCATGTTTGTCTGCTGCAATAATGATTCCTATTGGTTCATTGTCGCCCTCTGTGTTTTCTTCTTCTTTAAAATAGTTCAAATAAAGATTCATCTGTCCAATGTCCTGATGTTTCACTTTCCTTGTTTTCAGATCTATTAGAACGAAACATTTTAGTATGCGATGATAAAAAACAAGGTCAATGAAATTGTGTTCATTATCAACCGTGATTTTAAATTGCCTTGCCACAAATGAAAGCCTTTGCCAAGCTCCAATAAGAATTTTTGCAGGTTATCAACAAGTTTCTTTTCGAGCCCTTTTTCCTTAAGAACCTTATCTCGCGGTAATTCAAGAAATTCAAAAACATAAGGGTCTTTAATGGCGTCTTTTACTGCAATTAGTTCGTGCCCTTTTCCCGCTAACGCCAATACTCCTTTTTTATCTTTGCTTAAAGCCAGGCGTTGAAATAGAGCAGAATCTATTTGTCGTTTCATTTCTCTGAGGCTCCAATTTTCTTTGATGCATTGCTTTTCATAAAAACTTCTTGCCAGGTCATCGGAAACAGTTAATAATTCTGCATAATGGCTCCAGCTCAGTAAAATACCAGACAGCGTCTGACTTTTTGCCGATTTGCCAGACATGTCTGGCGAATTTTCGATTTCCCAAACAATGTCTGGAAATTTGGGTATTTGATGTAGAAAAGGCGCATCAGTTGAAGGTTTGAACGGCTGAAACCCTTGCCAAATCTTATTTTTAAATCTTTAGATAAGGAAACCAATAATTCTGTTCCATACTCTGCACGTTCTTTTCCTTGTTGTTCAAATTCAACAATATGCCTGCCAATTTCCCAATTAGCTTTCACTAATTCGGTGTTGATTGCTTTGATAGCATTCTCTCTTGCTTTTTGAAGCGTAGAGCCAATGTTATCAAGCAATTGGTTGTACTTATTTGAAATTAGCTTCATGATATACGCCGGAATTAACTCTAAAAAACTATAGGAGTACCCCAAAGGTAACTCCTCGAAACAGGCTGGTATAAAACCGCCTAAAGAATAAAATTAAAAATATTAATCAAAAATCCTTGTTTCTTAACACAGAATACGCAGGGTACAGAGGTGCGCAGAAAGGGTAATAAATTAACCCGCCAACCGGTTGTTTTATACTGTAAGCAACCGGAAACTAACAGCCGGTCGCTTTTTTATTTTCTATTTCTTTCGCTCTTACTGCTATCAGCCTGAATAATTATTAAATTTGACCGTCACATCATGTTTTGTTTTTAAAAGCATTAATTGATTGCACATGCCTCAACCAAGAACGGTCATTACCGGAACAGGAAGTTTTATCCCAAAAAATATTAAGACAAACAAGGAGTTTGTGCTGCAGGAATTTTACAGCGAAGACCATGAACGTATTGTGGCTCCGCCTAATGAGATCGTAGATAAATTCAGGGATATTACCGGTATTGAAGAGCGGCGCTATGCAGACAGTGATATGAATTCTTCTGATATGGCCGCTATTGCTGCCAGGCTTGCCATAGAAGATGCTAAGATCGATCCTGAAACATTAGACCAGATCATCGTTGCCCATAATTTTGGCAACGTGCTGAAGAATACGGTTCAAACAGATGCCCTGCCCGCACTGGCTTCAAGAGTAAAACAATCCCTCAGTATCCGTAACCCTAATTGCGTGGCATACGATATCCTTTTTGGATGCCCCGGCTGGATACAGGGTGTAATCCAGGCCGATGCGTATATTAAAGCGGGCATTGCAAAAAAATGTTTGGTAATTGGTACTGAAACACTGAGCCGTGTAATTGATATTTATGACCGCGACAGTATGATCTTCAGCGATGGCGCAGGCGCCACCGTTGTTGAAGCAATACCTGCAGATGAAACCCCGGGCGGCATCCTTGCCACCAGTATGCGTAGTGATTGTGTTGATGAAGCTTATTTCCTGCATTACGGACAATCCAATTTACCAGGCTCCGACCCGGATGTTCGTTACATGAAAATGAAAGGCCGCAAAGTGTATGAATACGCTATCAAAAATGTGCCGCTTGCCATGAAATCCTGCTTAGATAAATGCGGGCTACAGGTTACCGATGTAAAAAAATTCTTCCTGCATCAGGCCAACGAAAAAATGGATGAAGGTTTTGTAAAAGCGCTCTACAAATTATACGGCCTGAGGGAAATACCAAAGGATATCATGCCCATGAGCATTCATAAACTCGGAAACAGTTCTGTTGCCACCATCCCAACACTACTCGACCTGGTAAGGCATAATTTATTAGATGAACATGAAATGCACCCCGGAGATATTATCATGTTCGCATCTGTAGGGGCGGGAATGAATATTAATGCGATATGTTATAAGATACCCCACCCCCCAGCCCCCTGAAGGGGGAGTGATGAGGCGGGGATATTTTGGAATTTTGGAATTGGGAAATTGGGAAATTTAAAAACAAGAAAGCCGGACTCAATTTAGGAGCCCGGCTTTCTTATTAAAACATTGCGCCTTCAATTTCCCAATTTCCCAATCCCAAAATTTCCCAATTCCTCTAATACCCTCTCACATTCTTTCCTTCCATATAATTTAAAAAAGCCTTATTCACCACTTTATTTCCACCGGGTGTGGGGTAATTTCCGGTAAAGTACCAGTCGCCGGTATTGGTTGGGCAACTGTCGTGCAGGTCTTCAATGGTTTGATAGATCACTTCTATATTCAGTTCTACCTCAGGAGGGGTAATCAGTTGCGCAATTTTATCTGAGATCTCAAGTGTTGTAAACGGTTTGTATACCTGGCGCACCACATTTTCTGTATGCAACTGGTTATTGCGTTGCAGTTCTTTTATTTTTTCATGAACCTCAGTGAGAATATGCTCCATATTTCTCTCTTTCAATAAAGCAATGGCTGCGCGGAATGCAATAAAATCGCCCAGTTTACTCATATCAATTCCATAACAATCGGGGTAACGTATCTGCGGTGCAGATGATACCACAATGATCTTTTTAGGCTGCAACCTGGCCAGCATCCGCACAATACTTTCTTTAAGCGTAGTACCGCGCACAATGCTGTCGTCTATCACTACCAGTGTGTCTTCATTTCTTCGTACAGTACCGTAAGTAATATCGTAAACGTGCTGTACCATCTCGTTCCTGTTCGCATCTTCTGTAATAAAGGTGCGCAGCTTAACGTCTTTAATGGCAATTTTTTCCTGGCGTATTTTACGGTTCACCATCTCTTCCAGTTTCTCAGGCGTAAAATCGTTTCCCCAACTTAAAATACGGTCTACTTTAATCTTGTTCAGGTATTCTTCCATCCCTTTCACCAATCCATAAAAGGCTACTTCGGCAGTGTTGGGTATATAAGAGAAGATGGTATTCTTAAGATCGTAGTTAATACTTTCCAGAACTGTTTTGCTCAAATGGTGCCCCAGTGCAATTCTTTCACGGTAAATTTTTTCATCGCTGCCGCGTGAAAAATAGATACGCTCAAAACTACAGGCCCTTCTTTCTTTAGGTTCCAGTACCTGCTCAACTTTATAATTGCCTTTATCGTCTACTATCAAAGCCATACCGGGCATCAGCTCCAGCACTTCATTCTCGGCTGCATTAAAACTGGTTCTGATAGCGGCTCTTTCACTTGCGGCAACAATTACTTCATCATTAATATAATAATAGGCAGGGCGTATGCCATGTGCATCACGCATTACAAAACTGTAGCCATTACCTAATAAAGCGCCAATGGTATAACCACCATCAAACAATGGCGTTGATTTTTTTAAGACTTTGGTAATATCCGCTTCATTGGGGTGTTGCTCATCTTCTTTCGCTAAAAAATGATGCATTACTTCCATCATTGCAGCCAGGTCGCTTTGTTTCTGAAAATCGCCCGGACTCATATTGATGAGGTCAAACAACTCATCTGTATTTACCAGGTTAAAATTGCCGGCTAATGCAATATTTCTTCCGGGCATGAGGTCCCTTTTAATAAAGGGGTGACAAAACTCCACATTGTTCTTTCCCTGTGTTCCATAACGCAGGTGACCCAGCAGTACTTCACCTAAAAATGGCAAATGACCCTTCATTAATCCGGGGTGTTGCTTTATATCTGGTTGGTATTTTTCCAGTTCGGTTATTTCCTGGCCAATTTTGAAGAAGAGGTCGGCTATAGGTTGCTGAGCGTTGCTGCGCATCCTGTGCAGGAAGGGGTTACCTGGTTCAGTATTCAGTTTTACAGCGGCTATTCCCGCACCATCCTGTCCGCGGTTATGCTGTTTTTCCATGAGCAGGTACAACTTATTAAGGCCGTAAGTAACTGCTCCATATTGCTGGAGATAATAGGAAAAAGGCTTTCTCAATCGAATATAGGCAAGGCCACATTCGTGTTTGATTTCGTCGCTCATGGTGGTATTTAAAAGAAAGTGGCGAAGGTACAACTCCGCCACATTTTCTCATAGTTAATTATATACTGTTTGCATCTCCGGATGCAGGGTTTCGGCCAGCCAGAGAAATTCAGTTACAAACTGGTTTATCATATTTTGAAAACCTATATCTGTCAGGTTCCCTTCAGCATCAAATTTCTTATCTACAAAAGGTGTGATCAGCATATAAGGCGATGCAATTCCGAACAAAGCAGGTATCAACAATAGTAATTGCTGGCTTGACCTCATCCCGCCCATAGCCCCGGGCGATGCTGTTACAATACCAAATGCCTTATGGGCCTGTTTCGGAAAATGGTCTAACAGGTTTTGCAGCGCCGGCGAATAGCTTCCGTTGAATTCCGGTGTTACCAGGATAAACGCATCGGCTGCAAACATGCGTTCGGTCAGTGGTTTATATTGATCAGGTGTTTTTTCAACAGAAGTAAAAACCTGTTGCAATAAAGGCAGGTTCCATTCGCGCACATCAATAATATTTACGGTATGCGGTGTTTGAGCCAACAGGTGCTTTTGTAAGAAAAGAGCTACTCTGTATGTTACGCTATCTTTTCTTGGGCTTCCTGCTATGATCTCAATTTTCATATTTTCCTTTTTTATGTGTGTGGGGCAGCACCTGTTCTTTACTATTTATAACAATCTGGTTCCTTACCTGTTCAACATCCGGGTAATACTTTATACCATAAAGCTGTTTACCTCATTTGCTCCTGCCAAGGTTTTTGAAACCGGACAAACTTTGGCAATTTGCAATAACCGCTCACGCTGTGTTTCGTCTATTTCGCCGGTAATACTGATCTTTCTTGTAAATATCGACTGATTGTTGATTCTCTCTAAGTTAACTGCAACATCTATCCCATCAACTTTCCAGTTTTTCCTGTCTGAATACATCCGTAACGTAATAGCTGTACAACTGGCCAGTGCAGCTTCTAACAATTCATCAGGCGCCGGTCCGGTGTCTTTCCCTCCTTTATCCATTGGCTCATCTGCAATAAACACATGTCTTCCATCCTTCAGGCTCACCTGGTAATTTGTTGAAGCAATACTGGCAGTTGTCATAGCTGAATTTTAATGAACGGCTAAATTGTTTTTTAGAATGCTGCTATATTTATCCCTGTTTTGAAAAATGGCAAGGCCATTGATCAGTACAAGTAAGATACCAATACCCGGTTGTTGCGCGATCAATAATTCAAACAGTAAAATATTTACCGAAATGGGGGCGATCAGCAATAATGCAAGGGCCCTTGTTTTGGGTACCAGCATCAATATTCCTAAAACTATTTCTATAACTTTTACGAGTAACAGAAAATTGGTTGTAAACAATACGCCCACAAAATTACCGGCATTCCCCGCCATCGGTTGCATGGGAATGAAATGGAAAAAATAATTTGATCCAAATACTAAATAAATGAGTGCCAGTAAATACAATGGCAGGTTTTTAATGATGTTCATGTTTTTTGTTTTAAAATTTTAAAATTATCTCTGCGAAAGCGCTGCTTCTCTGCGGCTCTGCAGTGAAATGAAACTTTCGTTCACCCCAGAGACAGGGAGCGGCAGAGGCTTCGCAGAGAGGAAAAATTGTTGTCTATAAACGCAGAATGAAGGTTACTTCAGCATTCAACATTCCCGCCCGGGCGGGGTTCAATATTCATTATTCTTTACGCCTGTTTGATCATTTGTACGGCAAGCTGCAGTTTCACTTCATCACTCACTACAATGCCACCGGCTTCTGTGGTTGCGCTCCAAACCAACCCGAAATCTTTACGGTTGATCTTTCCACTGATCTCAAAGCCTGCTTTTACCTGACCATAAGGATCGGTTACGGTGCCGCCATATTCTACGGCTAATTCAACTGTTTTGGTTGTGCCACGAATGGTGAGGTCGCCGGTTAATGCATAGGCTTCATCGGTTTTCTTTGTTAAACTTTTTGAAGTAAAACTGAGTTTTGGAAATTTCTCAGCAGCAAAGAAATCATCGCTCTTTAAATGCCCGTCGCGTTGTTCGTTGTTGGTAGAGATGCTGTTTACGTCTGCTTCAAAAGTAATTTTTGCATCGCTGAAATCAGCGGCATTGCTTTCAAGGGTTGCATCAAACTGGTTAAAGTTTCCTGTAACATTGGTGATCATCAGGTGTTTCACTTTAAAACTGATCTCACTGTGTGCTGTGTCGATTTTGTAGGTTGACATGTTGTGTTTTTTATTTGCGAATTCGCGGATTGCGGATTAGCGGATTACGGATTTGGTTTACTGTGGACCATCGTCTGTGGTCTGTTAACTAACTACTCTTCAATAAGTACGCCCATCTTACCCAACTGGTAATCGCGGAACGCTTCCATTATTTCTGTTTCAGAATTCATTACAAAGGGACCATGAGAAGCAACGGGCTCATTCAGGGGTTCTCCTGTTCCAATAAACAGTTGACTGTCTTCTATCGCTTCCAGTTCAAAACCTTCGCCATTATTGTTAAAGACCGCTGCATATTTTGCTGCTACTTCTCCGTCGCCGGTTGCATTTACTTTACCCTCCAGGATATAAATGAAGGCATTGTGTGTGGCGGGCACGGTAAAGAAAAACTTAGCTCCTTTTTTCATTGTTGCGGTGAAGGTGTTTACGGGAGACAATGGTTTGACAGGACCCTGTACCCCATTCAATTCACCGGCTATAATATTTACCAGTGTGAGGCCGTCATCCGATTTCACCACAGGTGTTTCGCTGGCTGTTAACGGATGATAGGAAGGGACATCCATTTTATTTTTGGCAGGTGTGTTTACCCATAACTGGATCAGTTCCTGTCTGCCTCCCAGTTCATGAATATCTGCGGGTGGTCTTTCGCTATGTATCATTCCCATACCTGCATTCATCCATTGCGTTCCTCCTGCATACACAACATTGTTGTTGCCCCGGCTGTCGCGATGATGAACACCACCTTTGAAAATGAAACTCACCGGCGAAAACCCACGGTGCGGATGCGGTCCAACTCCTGCATGTTTAACCTCTACATTCTCCTGCACGCTAAGGTCTGCATGGTGCAATAACAAAAACGGATCTATCTGCTCTGCTTTGCGTGAGGGGAAAGGCTGCCTGATGGGCATTCCGCCCATATCCATCGCCGTTGCGTATAAAATACTTTTAATGGTTCTGTTCATTTTCATAGTTACACTCCCTGTATTTGCATGGGTATATCGATCAATAAAATTTCTGCATCAGTATCGGCTTTAATGTTGATGGCATCTGTTTCTGACATACCCAATCCGTCACGTGTTTGCAAAGTCTGACCATTAATGGTTACCTCACCGCTCAATACAAAAGCATATACGCCATTCCCTTTTTTGTGTACGGTATAATCAGCAGTTACATCTTTTGATAAGTTAGCCAATGAGAACCAGGCGTCCTGGTTAATCCATACGGCATTGTCATCATCAGGCGCCACAACGGTCAGTATTTTATTCTGCCTGTCTTCCGGCATGAATGTTTTTTGCTGATAGCGAGGTTCAATATTTTTTTCTTTCGGAAACACCCATATCTGCAGAAACTTAACTTCTTTATCACGGTTGGCATTCATCTCGCTGTGAACGATACCACTACCTGCGCTCATGATCTGCACATCATGCTGGCGGATAATTTTATCTCTGCCTGTGCTGTCATTATGATGCAGATCACCAAACAATGGAATGGATACGATCTCCATATTATCGTGCGGGTGTTTGGAGAAACCCATGCCTTTTTGTACTGTATCATCATTCAATACACGCAACGCCCCAAAATGTACCCGTTCAGGATGATGGTAGCTTCCAAAACTGAAAGTATGGTAGCTGTTTAACCAGTCAAATTGGGCGTGCCCCCTGCTGTCTGCTTTGTGTAAGATTGTTTTCATTTTTTGTTCTTTTATTACGTGTACATACACGTATTTAGTTAAAAAATTTATTCTTCTTTACTACGCACTTTTTCCAATAGCTGGTTAAGTGCATGTGCTTCATGCGGGTTAACTGCTATGATATCGTCCATCACTTTGTCAAGTACCACTGTACATGCTTCCAGAACAGCAATGCCACTTTGTGTTAAGGTGATCACTGTTTCCCTTTTGTCAATGGCCGAAGTGGAGCGCTTTACCAGTTTCTTCAGCTCCAATCTGTCTACTATCCGTGGTACGTTGGAACTTCTTTCTATCATCCGGCAGGCAATATTGCGCACACACATCTGTTCGGGGTGTTTCCCTTTTAAGATCCTGAGTACATTGTATTGCTCATGTGTTAACCCAAATTCTTTCAACCCCTTACTCATTACCGTTTTTAACCACCAGGCCGTATATAATACATTAATGGCTGCCTTATGTGTCTCCGACGGGAATTTTGTACTTTGTATGGCCTGTTCCAATTTCACAACACAAATGTATGTATGTACATGTAATTTATAAAATATTTTTCCTCCTTTTTTACAATTGCTTGATTATTAATCGTTTTGTGAGGTGTGAATCGTCAATTGTGAGTAGTGAGTGGTCAGTAGTGAGTAGGTAAGGAGGGGGAAGTGAGGTGTGGGTTGCGGGTTGTGGTGGATAGGGGGCATAAAAATGGGTTAGAAATAAGTGGTTCGTATATGAACCGCTTATTTCTAACCCATCAAATATTTTCATCATCCTAAAAAAACTCACCACTCACTACTCACTACTCACCACTCACCACTAACACCTAGTTGTTCCTCGCTTTCTCAGCATTTTCTGCCGACTTTCTCCATTCTTCCAAACCGCTGCAATTGGCAAATTCTTTATCAATAGACACGTAATAGGTAGGAATATGTTCTTTAAACCATTTTTCCAGCGTTCCGCTCTTTTTTTCTTCGAGCGCCCGTTGAGCAACACGGTTATAATCTTCTTTCAGGTTTTCGCGGTGGGGGGCGGTTTTGTTTTTCAGATAGATCATACGAACTACTACTTTACGGCTCCGTTCATCTGTATAAACATGCGGCGCTGAATATTCACCGGGCTTTAAAATACTTAAAGGCTTGATCATCTCTTTATCTACCTGATCGATGCTTATATAAGTAGACCCATCGCGGGGAGAGGCAACTGCCCCTGCATTAAACTTACTGTTTTCATCATCACTAAACTTATTTACAGCCGCACCAAAACTCATGGATCCATCTATGATTTTTCGCCTGATAGAATCAAGATGTTTTTTGGCATCATTGATCTCATCTTCCGTTACCGGAGGAATACGCAGGATGTGTTTCACCACCGCTTCATCACCCGAACGGCTAACCATCATAATAATATGCAAACCGAATTTTGACTTGATAACGGAAGATATTTGTCCTTCCTTTAAACGGAATGCGCCCGACAGAAAAGCGGGGTCCCATTGTTTATCGTTACGGTTTAAGGTGTATTGCCCGCCATTTTCTTTAACGGCCGGGTCTTCGCTATACAATTTGGCTAACTGGTCAAACTTTTTACCACCACCTACTTCTGCCTGCTTTTTATAATCGTACAGTTGTTTGGATACATATTCTTCTACATCTGCATTTGCTTTGGGATGGATAATGAGCTGGCTTACTTCGATCTCACTTTCATAGTAAGGCAGGCTGTCTGCAGGAATCTTTGCGAAATAGGCTTTTACTTCAGTTGGTGTGATCTTAATGCCGTCTACAATTTTACTCTGCATCTGATCGGCGAGCTTCTGCTCCCTGAAGCTTTCTTTAAAATCTTCTTTGATCTGGTAAACTGTTTTACCGGCAATTTCTTCGAGAATATCTTTTGAACCGTATGACTGGATAAATAACCGGATCTTATTATCAAGCGCCGCATCAATCTCTTCTTCACTAATATGCAGAGAGTCTTTTTGCGCCTGCAAAACCAATGCCTTGCGGATCAACTGACCTTCCAATACCTGGCATTCGGTAGGCAGTACCACATTCTCCTGTCCCTGCGCCTGGCGTTTCAGGTCCGACAGTGAGTTAAGGATATCAGATCTGAGAATGATCTTATCACCCACCTGGCCAACAATCTTATCGGCCACAATTTTCTTGGTCTGTGCGGATGCAGTAACAGACGCTGCGACCATAAAAGCAACCAGTATTACATAGAGATTCTTCATAAAAGTCAATATCAATCAAATTTACTTATTAAGCCCAGTTCTATTCTTATGTGCCGGGCTTTTAACAAAACATAAATAGCTGCGAGCTTTGAGCTATGGGCCATGAGCTTATAGGTTACTAATAGAAAAGGTATAGACAAAATAGTAATCTATACCTTCCCTTTCAAAAGCCCGCAGCTCAAAGCTCACGGCTCATAGCTACTATTTACAATGTTCTCTTCACTTCCTCTTCTTCAAATGCCTCCACTATATCGCCCACTTTAATATCGTTATAGTTCTTAATGGTCAGGCCGCACTCCATATTGGATGCTACTTCTTTCGCATCGTCTTTAAAGCGTTTCAGGCTGCCCAGTTCAGCGCTTTGCCCTTCACCTTTCGGATATTCCACAATACCATCGCGGATGATACGGATCTTACTGTTACGGGCAATTTTTCCTTCCAGTACAAAACATCCGGCAACGGTGGCCTTATCAAATTTGTACACTTCGCGTACTTCCACGTTGGCAGTGATCTTTTCCTGGTATTTAGGTTCAAGCATACCCTCCATCGCGCTCTTGATCTCATCAATAGCGGTGTAGATGATAGAATACAACTTGATCTCCACGCCTTCCGCTTCAGACAGTTTATTTGCCTGTGTTGAAGGACGTACGTTAAATCCGACGATGATGGCATCTGATGCGGTAGCCAGCAGTACATCACTTTCCGAGATCTGTCCAACCCCTTTATGCACCACGCGTACCGCGATCTCTTCGGTTGATAATTTCTGTAATGAATCGCTCAGGGCCTCTACAGATCCGTCCACATCACCTTTGATAATGATGTTCAGTTCTTTAAAGTTACCCAATGCCAAACGGCGTCCAATCTCATCTAATGTAATATGTTTTCTTGCACGCAGTCCCTGCTCACGCAATAACTGTGCGCGTTTGGTTGCTGTTTCTTTGGCTTCCCCTTCGTCTTCAAATACTTTGAATTTCTCACCTGCCTGTGGTGCCCCATTCAGACCCAATATTACTACCGGGGTTGATGGCGGCGCTACATCAATACGCTGGTTACGTTCGTTGAACATGGCTTTCACACGGCCATAGTGCTGACCGGATACGATCAGGTCGCCCTGGTGCAATGTACCGTTCTGTACCAGCATGGTGGCTACATAACCACGTCCTTTATCCAAAGAGGCTTCGATGATGGTTCCGGCAGCTTCCCTTTCAGGATTGGCTTTCAGGTCAAGCACTTCTGCTTCTAATAATACTTTTTCCAGCAGCAGGTCAACATTCAATCCCTGTTTGGCAGAGAGTTCCTGGTTCTGGTATTTACCACCCCATGCTTCTACCAGTATATTCATTTGCGATAACTGCTCATAAATTTTCTGCGGGTTGGCGCCATCTTTATCAATCTTGTTCACCGCAAATATCATTGGAACACCGGCAGCCTGTGCGTGGCTGATGGCTTCTTTTGTTTGAGGCATCACTGCATCGTCTGCAGCAACAACGATGATGGCTATATCGGTTACCTTGGCACCACGTGCACGCATAGCGGTAAATGCTTCGTGACCCGGTGTATCAAGGAAGGTGATGGCTTTTCCGTTGGGCAGGGTTACCTCATACGCACCAATGTGCTGTGTGATACCACCCGCTTCGCCGGCAACTACATTGGCACTACGGATATAGTCGAGCAAAGATGTTTTACCGTGGTCTACGTGACCCATGATAGTAACAATAGGAGCTCTTGGCAGTTTTGATTCTTCCTCATCTTCATACTCTTCCTCATCCATTTCATCTGCATCTTCAAGACCGATGAATTCCACTTCAAAACCAAACTCACTTGCCACCAGTTCAATTACCTCTGCATCCAGGCGCTGGTTAATGGATACCATGATACCGAGGTTCATACATTTCCCGATCACGTCGGCAAAACTTACGTCCATCAGGTTGGCCAGCTCACTTACGGTAACAAACTCTGTTACCTGTAAACGGTTATCAACCACTTCTTCGCCCATAGCTTCGGCAGCCTCATCACGTTTGGCGCGGCGGTATTTGGCTTTAAGGCTTTTACCACGGCCACCCGTTCCGGCTAATTTAGCCTGGGTTTCGCGTATTTTTTCCTGTATTGCTTTCTGATCAATTTCTTTGTCTTCCCTGCGTGAAGGAGCGTTTCTGTCGTTACGGTTACCGCCACGGTTTCCACCCTGTCCACCACGATTAAACCCACCTTGTCCGCCACCACGGTTTTGGGCCGGAACTATCGGACGGTTGGGCCCGGTAAGTTTACCACTGGCATCACGTTGCGGTGTGCCATCTGTTGATGGGGTATCACCTTTTTTGTCTACCGGTATACGTTTGCGTTTACGTTTTTCATCCCTGCCCATTGGTTTAGGACGGGTATCGCTGTTAACCGGCAGTTCTATTTTACCAAGGATTTTGGGACCTTCTAATTTTTCGGCCTTAATATTTTCAATTGTTGGACCAACCTCTTCTTCCGGTGCTTTAACCGCCGGTTTAACAGCGGGAGCTGCCTCGGCAGGCTTTACTTCAATCGGTTCCGGTTTCTTGGCAACTTTAGCAGGAGCCGGTTCTACCGGTTTAACTTCTTCTTCCGGTTTGGTATCTTTTTTCTTGGCTGTTTTCTTTGGCCTGGTAGAAGAGTCGATAGCAGAAAGGTCGATCTTGTGGATTACCTTAGTACCCTCTAATTCGGGCGCTTCTATTTTAATATGGTCGGTATCTGCTACAGGTTTTTCAGCAACGGGCTCAGATGCTTTTTCTACTACCGGAGCAGGGGCAGGAGCTTCCGCCACTACTACAGGTGCTGGTTCTACAGGTTTGGGCTCTTCTTTAGGAGCAGCAGGCTTTTTCTCTTCTTTTCTAAATGAGATCTCTTCCTCGTCTCTTTTCTTTTTGCCTTCGGTTTGTGCACCTTTTGGTATTTCTACCTGATCTGCTTTGTTCTTAGCTACTTTATCGCTCTGGAACTCTGCCTGCAGCGCATAGTATTGGTCTTCCTGGAGCTTTGCGGTAGGCTTCAGGTCATCGCGGTTAAATCCTTTCTTCACCAGGAATTCGATCAGGGTATCCTGACCAATGTTGAATTCTTTGGCGGCTGCTAACAGTCTCGGTAATTTCAGTTCTGACATTCAGTGATTTTTAGTCCATAATCCATTGTCGATTGTCCATGAACTATGGACTATGGTCCATGAACTGTATGATTGATTATCCTTACAACTATCTATTCGACAAAGATAGTCTCTTAAAAGCTGCTTTGCTTCGTTCCTCGCAATGACGTTATTCCTCCCTGTCAAACTCTTCCTGCAATATTCTCCTTACCTCTTCTATCGTTTCTTTTTCAAGGTCTGTTCTTCTTTCCAGTTCTTCGGCGGTCAGTTTCAGAATACTGCGGGCGGTATCGCAACCAATGCGTTTGAATTCTTCTATCACCCATGGTTCTATCTCATCTGCAAATTCATCCAGGTCGATATCAAATTCATCCACCACTTCTTCATCTTCGCGGTAAACATCAATTTCATAGCCGGTTAATTCGCAGGCTAATTTAATGTTTACGCCCCTGCGTCCGATGGCCAGTGAAACCTGGTCGGCTTTCAGGTAAACTTCTGCGTGTTTCTTTTCGTTATCCAGTTCCATATAACTGATCTTGGCCGGTGTTAACGAACGCTGGATCAGCAACTGGATATTGGTGGTAAAATTAATTACATCAATGTTTTCGTTTTTCAGTTCGCGAACAATACCGTGGATACGGCTACCCTTCATACCCACACAGGCACCCACCGGATCGATCCTGTCGTCGTAAGATTCAACGGCCACTTTCGCCCTTTCTCCCGGATCGCGTACAATTTTCTTGATAGCGATGAGTCCGTCAAATATTTCAGGCACTTCAATTTCAAGCAATTTGGAAAGGAACATCGGACTGGTTCTTGAGAGGATGATCACCGGAGAGTTATTCTTCAGGTCAACACGTGCCACAACAGCGCGAACGTTTTCACCTTTCTTGAAATAATCCTGCGGGATCTGTTCTGATTTTGGAAGGATAAGTTCATTACCTTCTTCATCCAGCAATAACACTTCTTTTTTCCAAACCTGGTAAACCTCGGCGCTGATGATATCACCAACACGGGCACCATATTTCTGGATGAGTACATTTTTCTTCAGGTCGCTGATACGGCTGGCCAGCGTTTGTTTGGCAGCCAGGATAGCGCGGCGTCCGAAATCGAGTATGTCTACTTCTTCATACAATTCTTCACCTACTTCAAAGTCGGGTTCAATTTTGGCGGCATCAGTGTAGCCAATTTCAGCCAGCGGATCGAGCACTTCACCATCTTCCACGATCATTCGGCGGCGGATGATCTCAAGGTCACCTTTCTCAGCGTTCACGATCACGTCAAAATTGTCATCGCTGCCAAACTTCTTACGGAGTAAGGTTTTGAATACATCTTCTACCACTTTCATCATCGTAGGACGATCAATGTTCTCTGCATCTTTGAACTCCTGGAATGCCTCAATTAAGTTGATACTTGCCATATCTGAATGTTTAAGTTCCCGGTCACGCGTGAACGTGTGACGATTTAAAATTTAATTTGAACTGTTGTTGTTTTTATATTGTTTAAAGGAATTACCAATTGTTGTGTAACTGCTTTTTTGCCTTTACCTTCTGTATGTTCTATAATAATATCCGCTTCTGTTACTGCAAGCAGTTTGCCTTCTTTGCGGGTATCATCTGTAAAAACCACTTCAACGTTGCGGCCAATATTTCTTGCATACTGGCGATGCATTTTGAGTGGCTCATCCACACCCGGAGAAGATAGTTCAAGGGAAAAATCTCCTTCAGGATACAGACCCGCTTCTTCCATCAGCTTATACAATTTCCGGTTAAACCGCACACATTTTTCAATGGTAATGCCGTTATCGCCATCAAGAAATACCTTGACATTATTGGTAGGTTTTATTTGCAAAGACACTAAAAAGTACTCCGGCTCTTCTGCCAGAATGCTGTTTAACATCTTTTCTATCTCCTGTAATGCTGTTTCGTTTGCCATACCAAAAAAGGAGAAGGGAACGATAGTCGTTCCCTTCTTTTGATTCATTGCTGATGCAAATGTAGGAAAAATGGGGATAAACATCCAAATTTGTTTACCCCCCGGCCCCTACCCCCCAGCCCCCTGAAGGGGGAGTTGATAAGCACGCTCCTACTTAACTCCCCCTTCAGGGGGTCGGGGGGTGAGGTTGGGGTGAGGTATGTTTTTAACACTTCCTAATTCAACATTCAATATTCAGCATTCGATATTCTTTACCTTTGTCCACTTATGTCAAAGCTCATTTTATACGGGATCCTGCTCTACCTGCTGTACAAATTTGTATTTGAGCTGGTTATTCCTGTAAGTAAGGCCACGTCGCAGGTTAAGGATAAACTGAAGGAGATGCAGGAGCAGCAGAATGCCCAACAGCGGCAGTATCAGCAACAGCAGGCAGCACCCCAACCCCAGCCAAAGGAGGCTACTAAGCATACAGAAAGTGATTATATTGATTTTGAAGAGGTGAAGTAAGCCATACCTGCTTTTAGGCTTCTCCTAAAACGGGTATGGGCAATAAGAGAACCTGCCTGTTTCAGGCGTCAGAAAGAAAAACACCTTCATAAATGTCCTTTTTTGCCACAGAATACACAGAAAAACAGAGGAATTGTCTGTGGTAATCTGTGTATTCTGTGGCAATTTATTTCTTCCGTACAGCCGTAGTAACCTGATAGCAACCAGTTTAGTTGGTGATTACAGGCTCAGATCAAGTACGGTTTTAGGTGCCACGAGGTGGATGGTTTGCAGCCCTGCTTTTTGGGCGCCTTCTATATTGTTGGCTGTATCATCAATAAACAGGGTTTCGGCGGCGGTAAGGTTCTGCTCTGTTAGTATTCTCTGGAATGATTCTACATACGGTTTTCGCAGTCCCAGCGTGTGCGAATAATAAGCTTTGATGAAGTATTGATCAAAATTATCGCAGCCGTTTTCTCTCCGCACAATATCTGTAAATGCTTCGTAATGGATGCTGTTGGTATTGGAGTAGAGGTATATTTTGTACCTGTTCCTGATCTCTTCTAACCATTGCATTCTTTTGGGTGGAAAATCGAGGATGAGGGCGTTCCAGGCAGTTTTGATCTGTTGGTTCGATAGCTGGCTGTTGGTTGCTTCCCTGAATTTTTCATAAAATTCTTCGTCACTGATCCTGCCGGTTTCCAGTTCTTCAAAAAGGTTGTTGGCATGGTGCTGGGTGAACATTTGCGCAAATTCTGAAATACCAAGATCTACAAAAGCCTGCTGGGTAAGGCTAAAATCGAGGTTCATAAAAACGCCGCCAAGGTCGAAGATGATGTTTTTGATGGGTTGCATGGGACAAAAATAAGAAAGGGCTAACAGGTGCGCTGATGAAACCGTGCCCTGGTGCCTTTGTGTGAGATTTAATTTGCACACAAAGGCACCAGGGCACGGTTTTGTTTTTTAGTTGTGACTAAATTTTCTATTTTTGCCGCCTTGTTGAACAAATTCATTGTTCAATGGGCCTATAGCTCAGTTGGTTAGAGCATCCCGCCGCATAGGCGGGAGGGTCACAAGGATCGGCAAAGTTCTTATTTATATATTTTTGAAAACAACCAGTTTGTTTTCGGGCCTATAGCTCAGTTGGTTAGAGCATCCCGCCGCATAGGCGGGAGGGTCACAAGGATCGGCAAAGTTCTTATTTATATATTTTTGAAAACAACCAGTTTGTTTTCGGGCCTATAGCTCAGTTGGTTAGAGCATCCCGCCGCATAGGCGGGAGGGTTACAAGGATCGGCAAAAGTTCTTATTTATATATTTTTGAAAACAACCAGTTTGTTTTCGGGCCTATAGCTCAGTTGGTTAGAGCACCTGACTCATAATCAGGGGGTCCCAGGATCATGCCCTGGTGGGCCCACTTGAAAATCAAGCACTTACACAGTTTTTCTGAGTAGGTGCTTTTTTATTTGCACATGTTTTGATACATAAAAATCCGGAAGTATCACCGTAGCTTATATAAAAGGAGTAATTACTAACGATTTATCTTACTCAGGATGGCTTATTGGCATAACAGAGAAAAAAGCAATGTTTTTGTAAAACTATAGACTTGCCATGCAGCAATTAAGTATACTATCCTAAAAAAACTCTCGCCAGATTTTAAAAATCTCCCCTCTATCTTCTGATCTCATATTTAGCTATTTTTGAAGCTCCCCCCAGTAATCACAATTCTATCCGAGAATCCACTAACTACTAACTCCGGGTTATGAGATGCTGGCATTTGTTTTTTCTGGCTTTCTTTATTCCTGTGCTTTCTCAAGCACAAACTATTACCTATCCTGGTACATCAAACCTATGTCCCTCGACTACAAAAATCTTAACAGCATCAGGAGCACCAGGGGGTTCTATCTATCAATGGAGAAAAGATGGTGTTAATATCCCAGGTGCAACTTCATCAACCTACGGAGCTACTTCAACTGGCTCATACGACGTAATTGTAACTACTGCAAGCGTACCAACAACTTATACAGCAATTGTCTTAGCAGCAGGATTAAACCCGTCTGTAAATTTTACTTTTTCACCTTCTGGTGATTGTGCTAATTCGGCAACGACATTTACCAATACGACAACAGGTAATTCGCCTACTTATGTATGGGATTTTGGAGATCCAGCATCAGGGAGTTCTGCAAATACGTCAACAGCCACAAGTCCTTCCCGAGCATTCACCGGCAATCCGGGAAATGGTACGCAGGATTTTATTGTAAAACTGACTGCAACGGATGCAGATGGTTGTGTTGCCAACAAGACGCAATACGTTCAAAAGAAACAATTACCTGGTACAGAGCTTGGGGGTACCGGTCTGCGCACTTATGATGGAAGTACCTATTATGCGATTTGCAATTCAGTAAGTGGCGTATTCAGTTTTTCCAATACTTCGTCAACCAGTGCAACCAATACCAATTATAAGATCGTCTGGGGTAATGTTAACCCGGATTACAATGCAAGCGCCTTTGGCTCCATTCTTACGCAAACCTATTCTACAGGAGCCTACTCCCTTACTTACACGGTGACTGGTGGCAATGGTTGTGTTCTCTCATCAGATAAATATGTATTTGTAGGAACCAACCCCAGTGTTGGTGTGCCCAATCCTGGAAGCACACAGGTATGTACAGGCCAGTCTCTAACTTTTCCTATAACACAGATTTCAGGCAATACGCCGGGAACAAAATACAAAGTAGATTTTCATGATGGTACAACCCCTGTATTGTTTACAGATCCGACAACAACAAGTATAACTCATACTTATAATATTAATTCCTGTGGTTATACTTATAGTCCCTTTAACAACACTTTTTATGTGACCATTGATGCACAAAATGCCTGCGATATCTCTAGTAATATTGCCGTACCCATCTATGTTTCACAAAAACCGGCGGCTGACATCACTATCTCTCCTTCCAGCAATGTTTGTACAAATACAACTGTCCCTCTATCGAGCAATGCAAGTATTGCAAAAACAGCAACCAGTTCTGGCTGTATAGCAGGCATCTCTGTCTGGTCAATTACTCCTGCAACCGGGTTTACCATTCAATCAGGTACACTGGGAAATGATTTTGGAAGTAGTGATCCGGCATTATGGACAGCGGGGTCAAATAATCTTTCCCTTAACTTCACCAGTCCTGGCACTTACAGTGTTAAACTTAGGGTTGGTAACAATGCAGTCTGCGGACCTGATGAAATAACAAAAATCATCTGTGTTAGTGCAACACCTACAGCAGCATTTTCAGTTGATCAGAATATTGGATGCAGCAATCTTGCAGTAGTTACAACCAATACATCTTCAGCAGCTACATGTGGTACTAATACATACAGTTGGACCATTGGTTATTCAGCTACTTCAGGTTGTACACCATCAACAAGTAACTATACATATACCTCGGGTAGTTCTACTTCATCAAACCCACAATTCAATTTTATAAACCCAGGAACCTATACAATTGGACTTATCAATACAGTAACTGGTGGTTGCACATCTCCACAGGTAACTAAAACTATCACAGTAAAGTCAAAACCTGTAGTGACCATTAACGCCAGCTCCTCTATATGTGTCGGAAATACTAATCCAACTGCAACGGTCGGTACCTGCAGTGGAACTGTTTCAGCTTATACTTGGACATTGGCTGGAGCAACACCAGCATCAGCAAGTACTCTTTCGCCGGGAACAATCAGTTATACTACTTCGGGTTCCTATAATATAGCACTTGATGTGACCAATGAGTGCGGTGTAACCTCTGTTAGCACACCGATTACTGTAAAGACTATTCCGGATGTGACTGTTCCTGCCAATCAGATCAAATGTGCAGGCACTACCTCCGGCTTATTAAGTTTTTCGGGATCTCTTTCAGGAACAACATATACTTGGACAAACAATGCAACAGGCATTGGTCTTGGGTCATCAGGTTCTGGAAGCAGTATTTCATCATTTACTTTAGCCAATTCAACAGCTTCTCCTATAGTTTCTACAATCAGCGTAGTTCCTAATTCAGGAGGTTGCGCTGGACCATCGGGTACTTTTAGTATAACTGTAAATTCAAAACCTTCAGCTCCTGTTGTTTCTTCTCCTGTAAACTATTGCCAGAATAGTATTGCATCTCAATTAACAGCAACTGCAGCTTCAGGTAATACACTTATGTGGTATAATAATGCCGGATTGACGGGTGGCAGTGCAACTGCACCAACTCCCATTACCGCAGCGAGTGGAACAACCAATTATTATGTAACCCAGGATAATGCATTTGGATGTACAAGTAACTCTTCAACCATATCAGCTGTAGTTACCGCAGCTGTTGGAAACAATACTATTTCTGCAGACCAAACAATCTGTTCGGGAAGTTCTGCTTCTACTTTAACAGGCACTTCACCAACGGGTGGTAACGGTACTGGTACTTTTTCATATCAATGGCAATCATCACTTGATGGAGGTATAACCTGGAGCAGTGCTTCAGGAACAAGCACAAGCAGTTCGTATAGTCCAGGTATCATTTCAGTTTCTACAAGTTATCGCAGAAATGTAAGTAGCGGAGCCTGCTCGCAGATTAGTTCTAATACTATCACTATTATAGTACAACCAGCATTATCTAATACTGGAATTGGTTCCAATCAGGATATTTGTGAAGGCAATCCAACAGCTTTACTGACAGGACAAGCAACAACCGGGGGAAGCGGCATAAATGTTTATCAATGGGAGAGCTCTTTGAACAACACTTCCTGGACAGTGATCACAGTTGCTACTACCCAGGATTATCAGCCACCAGTTTTGCCAGCGACCACTTACTACAGAAGAACTGTTAGCAGCGGTTCCTGTTCTGTTAGTTCTTCAAGTGTAAAACTCACAGTATATAATCTTCCAACTGCTGGAACAATGTCAACCTCAGCCGTTAATACTTGTTTGGGATCCGATGTCAGCTTATCGACAAGTGGCTATATTGGAACCATTAAAAAATGGCAATACAATTTTACCCCAACCAATCCAGCTACTTGGGTTGATCTTCCGAGCACTGGTTCAATAGTTAGCATAACTAATGTTCAGCAGAATTTTAGTGTTAGAGTTATTGTAATGCAAGATGGTTCATGTCCTAATGAAGCAATAGGCCCCGAAATACCTGTTACTGTATCCACACCAACGGTGGCTGGAACAACTGGAACAGATGCAACTGTTTGTACCAATGCTAATGGAGCTTCAATCAATCTCTCAGGTCAAACGGGCTCTGTTTTGAGGTGGGAAACATCAACTAATAGTGGCAGCACATGGGCAACGGTTGCAAATACAACTGCGAGTATCAATTATCTCAACCTGACTGCATCAACCTGGTATCGTGCTATTGTTCAGAGTGGGTTCTGTCCTCAAGCAACTTCAACTATCACCAAAATAATTGTCGTACCTACTGTAACCTCAGCGAATGCAGGAGTTGATCAATCTTTTTGTGCTTTAACCACAGTTACTTTAAATGGCAATAATCCAACTGTAGGAACAGGTGCTTGGAGTCAGGTATCTGGTCCAGCTGTTTCAATTGTAAACCCGACACTTCGTAATACACAAGTGAACGGGCTTCAACCAGGACAAACTTATCAGTTTAAATGGTTGATTACTGGACCCGGAACATGCCCCAGTTCCAATGATGCGGTACAAATCATCAGTACTCCTGTTATTACACAGGCATCGGCAGGAACTGATATTCTGGTTTGCTCTTTTATTGGTCCGATAGACTCTGTTAGCCTAAATGGAAACGCTGTTAGTAATCCAGCATTTGAAACATCGAGTTGGTCAATGCTCTTACCAAATCCAACGGGTAGTAATCCTCAGATTCGAACAGTAACAAACCCGGCTTCTGCATTTATTTTTGACAAGGCAGGTACTTACCAGTTAATCCATACGATCAGCAATGGTGTTTGTGCGGCTACAAAAGATACAGTTGCGGTTAATGTTTTTGATAAACCGGTAGTAGGTCCTGTTACATCTTCAGCGAATACCGGTTGTGTTGGCAATTCATTCACCATTTCATCCGGAAACACACTAAAAGGAGATATCCTTAAATGGCAATACAATTTTGCCTACCCAAATCCAAACACATGGAAGGACACATTGATTACCAACAGTTCAATTCTTTTTGCCGATATGCAGCAAAGCTTTGATGTTCGTCTAATTACTGTTTCAAAAGGTATTGTATTTGGGTGCGCATTATCTGATACGAATAGAATTCCTATTGAGATCATTCCAGACTTTACAAATGTAATAGATACAACATCACTCGCTATCTGTCCTGGTCAATCCATTTCAATCGCAGGTCAATTACCATCAGGGGCTTATAATGTTTTTCAATATCAATGGCAGCAAAGTACAGACGGAATAAATGGCTGGACCGATATTACTGGTCAGACTTTTGCTAATTTGAATTTGACACCACTGAAAAGTATTTACTTGCGAAGAGTGGTAATTGTTTCTCCCTGCTCCAAACTAAGTTCATCCGCGTATGTTTTTGTACGACCGTCTGTGGGTAATTTTTTAGTAAGTGATAGTATTGGAACTTGTTTTCCGCTTGACGTAACTTTTACAAATCTTGTATTACCATCAACATTAACAACTTGGAACTTTGGAGATGGGGCTTTTAATCAAGGAGATGCCGTAACACATACTTACCATTCTACCGGTTCATTTCAGGTGATCATGACTGCCCAGTATCCAGGTGGGTGCAAATTTGAGGCTACTAAAAATATATTGATTACGGGTCCTACAGGTATACTTAAATATGATCATCAGGCAATTTGTTCGGGTAATCCAGTGTATTTTGAAGTTGCATCTGTTGGTATAGATTCTGTTCGTTGGAATTTTGGAGATGGTAGCTCACAGATTACTACCGTAAAGACTATCTACCATACTTATCAGCAAGCCGGACCTTATACACCATATATTGAATTGTTAGCAGGACCGGGAGGCGCCTGTCGTTCTAGGATTAATGGTCCTGATACAATACTCGTCGATCAAGTTAAGGCTGGTTTCAAACAAGCTATCCTTCAAGGATGTGGGATCACTCAGGTAACTTACACAGATACTTCCCGAGCATTTTATAGTGTGTTGTCAAGAAAATGGGATTTGGGAGATGGTACTAATAGTACAAATATTAACCCCTCTCATCAATATTCTTCTGAGAGAATTTGGAAGATTCAAGAAATCGTTACTGGCAAAAGTGGATGTATTGATACAGCTAACATATCACTTCCTTTGGCAGTATGGGATATTCCTCAAATAAAAACCAACAAGGACTCTATTGCTTGTGTGGGGCAGGTAGTTCAATTTATAGCAAGCGTCTTTTCTAAAGATGCAGTCAATAGTACAGTTTGGACATTTTCAAATGGTACAGGCTCTACACAGTTATCTGCTCCGAAGATTTATGATTTCCCAGGAAGCTATCTAGCATTTTTCGTAGCCAGTACAATCCATAATTGCAGTGATACTGTTCGTTTACCTATTATAGTTTACCCTAAACTTCAAATTGACTTAGGTCCAGATTTGGTACTACCAACAGGGACATTATTGCCTTTAAACAGTACAGTAACAAATGGACCAGTCAGCATTTGGACATGGTCACCAGATAAAGATCTTACTTGTAATAACTGCAACCTTCCGATTGCCGCGATTAAAAAAGACATTACATATGTGGTAAATGCAGAAACACAAAATGGATGTAAAGCTTCAGATAGTATTTCAATAAAAGTATTTTGTCAGGGCGCTCAGGTGTATATACCTAATGTATTTACGCCAGACGGTGACGGATTAAACGACCTTTTAATGGTTAGAGCTACAGGTATCAGGACTGTCAAAAGTTTCCGAATATTCAATCGCTGGGGACAGGTTGTATTTGAAAAAGCGAATTTCACTCCAAATGAAAAAAGTAATGGTTGGGACGGCATGATTGGAGGGAAAAAGGCAAATCCAGATGTTTATGTTTATACCTGTGAAGTGATATGTGAAAACGATGTTACTTATACATATAAAGGTAATATCACCCTTGTCAAATAAAGGATATGAGAAGTAGTTGCATAATATTTTTGCTGATACTTAGCCTTTCAACAAAGGCGCAGGACTTTGCATTTTCGCAGTTTTATGAAATGCCCATGTTGCGAAATCCTGCTCTTTCCGGAATCTTCAATGGCGACTTGCGCGTGAGTTCAGCATATCGGAGTCAATGGGGTAGTATTTCTGTCCCTTACATTACATCTGCACTTGGAATAGAATTCAAATTACCTGTTGCGCAACAAAGCAATAGCTTTTATACCCTTGGATTACAATTAGCCTATGATAAAGCTGGTGATCTCAGTTTAAAACGGACACAAGTTTTACCGGTTATTACTTATCATCAATCACTAAGTAACTATAATGACACTTACTTATCAGGATCAATCATGGCTGGAACTGTAATGAATCGATTTGATCCATCAGCTGCCAGAACAGATGACCAGTTTGTAAATGGTTCCTATTCACCATCTAATGTTTCTTCACAGTTTTATAATAATACATCGAAAAACTATCTTGACCTATCAGCCGGACTTGTCTTTTCTTCTTCGTTCGGTAATGATTCACATTATTATCTTGGCCTGGCTATGTTCCATGTCAACAGTCCCAATACCAGCTTTTTCTCCGCTGCTACAGATCAGCAACTCCGATCAAAGTATGTGTTCAATGTAGGATTAAGTACTCCTATTAATGAACACGATCAGGTAATTTCTTATATCGACTATTATAAACAAGGAGGGAATAACCAGTTGTTTGGAGGTCTTTTGTATGAATCTACACTTATCAATTACCCCAATGACAATGATGACGAGAATGATGCACTGAAAATATCAGGTGGTGCTTTTTATAGGTTGAATGACGCCTTAATACCCACCATTAAATTTCAGATGCATAAGTTAATGGTAGGCTTAAGTTATGATGTCAACGTTTCTCAACTGCGAACAGCGTCGCAATTAAGAGGTGGTCTGGAATTCACTATTTCATTCCAAGGTTTTCTTAATCAGCGTAGTTCATCCAGAGAGCGCATGCTTTGTCCTGGATTTGGAAGAACCAGCCAGATTGGATGGTTTTCTACAAAGTAGTACTACATTAATATTATAGAGAATAGAATGACTACAGAATGTTCAATTACAAATGGCTTGATTTGTTGATTCACGTTCACCTTCCTTTGTTTGAAATTCAAGTAACTGTTTCCGCATCTCTTTTTTGGTTTCATCATCAAAACTATCCAGATAACTTGCTGTTGTTTTAATGCTACTATGCCCCAGTGATTTGCTGATAAGATCAATACTTGCACCACTTTTTTTCAGTATGGTAGCAAAGCTATGATGGGCGTAATAAGTAGAAATCGATCTCGTGATGCCTAATTCTGCTGCAATGTATTTCAGATAATGGTTGACCATCTTGGTAAACTGCTTAATCATTGCCGCTTCTCTTTCAGGTGATGCACCAGGTTCAATAATTGGGAAGATGAAATTATCCCGGTTCGATCACTACTTCCCCAGCGAATGATAATCTGATTGATTTCTTCAGATATATGTACAGTTATGGGTCTTGAGATTTTTACAGGTTTTCAAAAAATGAAAGCGAAAAACGTGATGCAGACGATCTTCCACCCGAAGAGATTGTAAATGTCGTCCGGAAAGTATTGGTAGAGCAGATCAGTTTAAGCAAGGCAGATTTGATCAGAGAAACCGCAAAACTGTTTGGATTTTCAAAAGTGGGGAATAATGTAGAGGCCGCAATGAATTCAGGTATCACTCTTGCATTGAACATTGGAATTGCGAAAGATCAAAATGGCAGAATCGCGATAAATTAAAAATAATCGATATTAAACTCACAATATTCAGGTTCGTATAGCACTCACACTTATCATTCATCCTTTATTAAAGCCGAAAGACCGCATAATGCGGAGAATAAATTCATTTTTCGCCGCAAATATGCGGTGAAAAATCTTGATGATGCGGGGAATGAGTAGTATATTTACCGCACAAATGCGGAGAATATATGTATATCTATGAAATCCCAGATTGGCCGAAATTCAGATGGAACAGCGAAAAACTGTCGAATTTACTGGCAGATGTCCGCTATCGCCAGGGCAAAATATTTGGAAAAATGGAAGCACTTGGCTTTTCTGTCCGGGCTGAAGCGGCCCTGGAAACACTCACACAGGATGTAGTCAAATCAAGCGAGATCGAGGGCGAAAATCTCGATATTGATCAGGTGCGGTCTTCCATTGCCCGTAGTCTGGGGATGGCTATTGGAGGCCTTGTACCCACAGACCGAAACGTGGAAGGCGTGGTTGAAATGATGCTGGATGCTACTCAGCGTTTTGACCAGCCACTTACTGAAGATCGGCTGCAGGGTTGGCATGCAGCTCTTTTTCCGACAGGACGTAGTGGTATATCCAAAATTAAAGTTGGTGCATGGCGTACAGGACAGAACGGGCCTATGCAGGTTGTTTCCGGGGCTATTGGTAAAGAAAAGGTACACTTTACGGCTCCCGATGCTCCGAAAATACCCGCTGAAATGGCCGCGTTTCTCAACTGGTTCAACACCGAACACTCTATTGATCCCGTCTTGAAATCAGGCATTGCTCATTTATGGTTTGTAACCATTCACCCTTTTGAAGACGGAAATGGTCGGATTGCGCGCGCAATTGCGGATTTACAACTTGCACGGGCTGATAAAACCCCCCAACGCTTCTACAGCATGTCAGCTCAAATAAGAAGTGACCGAAACGACTACTATAACACACTAGAGAAAACACAGAAAGCTTCTCTTGATATCACTGAATGGTTGGAATGGTTTCTTGAGTGCCTTGGTCGCTCACTCAACAAAGCCGACGGCACATTAACAGAAGTCAATCGTAAAACAGAATTTTGGGATCATATTGGCGGGATGGAAATAAATAATCGCCAGAGATTGTTACTGAATAAATTACTTGATGATTTTGATGGTAAACTAACCTCGTCAAAGTGGGCAAAAATTGCAAAATGTTCTACGGATACTGCCCTGCGTGATATGCAGGATTTGATGAACAAGAGCATACTTATTAAAGAAGACGCTGGCGGTAGAAGTACAAGTTATGTGTTGAAAAAAATGAACAAGTAGAAAGTTCAAATACAGAGGACAAGTTGATATAACTTCTTTTTCAGGCAAGAAAGCAACAAACCCCCAGGCGTTCTTGACAAATATCAGTAGGAGAAAAATCTCTTTGCATATAGAAAACCATTCTGTGTAATACTTTCCGCGCGGTTTTCGGGATCGGTTGCAGTCTGTGAATACCCTAATGACAAAAGCAGATTTTGAAATTAGCGACACATAATTTTAGAATCAACCGTTCAATTCTCTACCTTTTTTACCTCATTTTCAACACTTGCGCACTGATGCTGATCACAACAACCCCCTGACAGTTATCATAGAAAACCCCAAAAGATTATCGTAAACTTTACATCACTATATTCATTTCATATACCGTATCCCCCCGTACATGAAAAAGCATCATTTAGAAGAAGCAGATCCCGGTGCGGCTTATGCAACAGGCCTGTTGGAAGTTGAAAAAATATTCAGCAGGAACCATTCAGTGGTTTTTGCGATTGATCCGGTTACGCAAGGCATCGTGTATGCAAATAATTCGGCCTCTGAATTCTATGGGTATGCCAGAGAAAAGCTGGTACAAATGCATATTTATGACATCAATATCTTACCCAAAGAAGAAATCCGCTATTATGTTGAAAGTATCAATAAAAATAAAATCAGCCAGGCTTTTTTCACTCACCGATTAAAAGACGGATCAATAAAATTTGTTAACGCACTGGTTTCTCCTTTGAGTATTGATGGGCGAACGCTCATTCTTGCCATTGTTCAGGATATTACTGCACAGAAAGAAGCAGAAGAAAAAATGAGATTGAGTGAGGAAAGATTTAGAAACCTGGTATCTGAGATGAATATTGGTGTTGTTTTACATGGGCCAGCCCTTGAAATATTATTAGTTAACCCCAAAGTCATGGAAATGCTTGGCTTTACTGAAGACCAGCTCCTTGGCAAAAAAACAATTTATGCGGAAGAGAATGTTATTCATGAAGACGGTTCGATTTTCCCGATAAACGAACGCCCTGTGTATGAAGCGTTCCGGACAAAGAAAACCGTTAAGGACAAAATAATGGGTGTGTACCACCCGCTTATTAAAGAGCATGTATGGTTACTGGCTACTTCTCAGCCTGTGCTCACTAAGGAGGGAAACATACAACAGGTGATTACTACGTTTACCAATATTACCGAGAACATTGTATTGCAGAAAAAGATCCAGGCATTAAATACCGAATTAAGAGACCTTTCAAAATATTTACAGCAGGTAAGAATAGAAGAAAAGAATACGCTTGCTGTTGAAGTGCATGACAAACTGGGGCAGGGACTAACCGCTTTAAAGTATGAGATTGACTGGCTGAAAAAACACCTGACCGATGATAAACCGGCAATTGAAAAAAGAGTAGCTGCTTTATTGGTTGAGATTGATAAAATGGTTCGCGATTTTAAAAAGATTTACGGCGAAATCAATCCCACCCTGCTTGAACACCTGGACTTATTTGATGCGGTAAATTTATTGGTAAGCACCATTAGAAAAAAAGGGGGTCTGAAGATCACATTCACATCAAATACCGAAAACCAGGAATTCAGTCCGGCAATAAAACTCACCTTTTACAAAACGGCCACCGAATGCCTCAACAATATTATAGCGCACGCTAGCGCTACTGATGTATCTGTAAGTTTAACCAAACACGACAACACGCTTAACCTGTACATCCGCGATAATGGTTCAGGGTTTGATCTTTCTGCAGTAAATACCAAGGAGCATTATGGCATTTTAGAGATCCGCGAAATGGTTTATGCCATTGGCGGAAAATTAAATATCAGTTCTGCTATTGGTGAGGGAACAAGCATTGAACTGAGTGTCGTTATTGTATCTTAACGAAAAATGTCTTTAACCTTACCAAATATACGTCCCAACCGACCCTCCCTCCAATGAAGTAGTAACGGTTCTTCCATTAAACTTAATGTTGAACGTTTCGGTAGCGGCACCATCATTTTCTACTATCAACACTTTTTTACCTGCAGGTGTTTTAAAGGCTACATTGTGTAAGTTGCCACTGATATTACTCGCAATTCTTACAGAACCCTGTGGAACAAATTTAGAAGCATGTGCCACAATATAATAGCCCACGTTCCGGGTAAACGTTTCGCTGCTGTTGATGGTGAGGGCCCCTAAACAGGTAGTACAACCGCCTTGTGTGTGCGGGCCAAAATTGGGGTCGTTGGCAAGGTTCCATTCTAATGCGGTTTTACTCCAGTTACGCATAGAGCCTATGATCACATTTTTCAGGTGCCATTTTAAATCGCCATCAAAACTGCCGGTTGAGGAAGTGTATTGTTCTGTAAAATAAATATTCTTATCGGTATGCAGATTATGTACGCTCGACAAAGCACTGATATCTCCGCCATACAAATGAAAGGCAGAGCCATCAATAAATATTCTTGCCTGGGCATCATTTAAAATGGCTATGGGATATTCCGGCTTATCGCAGTTATGATCGTAAATAATGATTTTGGTGCTGATATTGGCCGCCTGAAAAGCAGGGCCCAGATTGTTTTTTATAAAATTACTTTGATCTGTTGCCGGCATTAACATGCTGGGTGTATTATCAGGATTCAAAGGTTCGTTTTGCGGGGTGATGGCATTAATGGTAATTCCCTGCTCCTTCATTTTCTGAATATACTTTACCATGTATTGCGCATAAACATTATAATATGCGGGCAGTAAGCTTCCGCCTTTAAAACTATTGTTGCTCTTCATCCATACCGGTGCAGACCAGGGCGAGGCCATTATTTTAATTGATGGATTGATAAGCAGTATTTCTTTTAACAGCGGCACCAGGTATATTAGATCGGGGGAGAGATTAAATTGGGAGAGATTGAGATCTGTTTGTCCGGTGGGTATATCATCATAGGTAAATGGCGCGCTGTCTAAATCTGAAGCGCCCATACTGATGCGTAAATAACTTACAGCAACAGAACTGCTGCCTTCACCAAATAATTCCTGCAATAATTCCTGTTTTTTAGAAGTACTCAACTGCGCAATTACCTGTGCACTTCCGCCGGTAAGTGTATAGCCAAAACCATCAATTGTTTGAAAAGTTTGTGCATCATCTACTTCAATGGTTGGATAGATATTGGGCGTAACATCAAAACCCAGAACGGTTGACTGCTTTTGTAGCAGCACAGATTTGTTTGCTTTGGTTAGCCAAAAATCAACATCGTTTGTAAGAACAGGCGGCGGCGCAGGCGGCGTAGGGGTTGAACCGCCGTTAATTTTTTTTGAACAACTTACCTGACATGCTACAACTACAAACAACAGGATGAATCTTATATTTTTAAATAGAGCAGGCATAATTGTCGGGCTTTGTTCAAACAATGCGATCATTCTTTATTTCGGGATTTTTTTAAACCACATAGATGCATAGAAAAAACAAAAAGAAGTATAGATTTCGGGCTACATGTCCTGATTCCTAACCTATGTAACTATGTGTTTTAATAAACGGCGCAACACGTTAAATCAACTATTCAGTAACTAGTTTTTATTTTATTGAAATACCCTAACATAATCTACAAACATTCTTTGCGGGAATGCGGTAGTTGCATCTGGCGATCCGGGCCATTGGCCACCAACGGCCACATTAAAAATGAAAAACTGATCGGCATTAAACGGATAATTGGCCGATCCAACATCTGCCACGGTATTGCTTACATAAAGTTGGTCGTCAACATACCATTTAATGGCATCTTTTGTCCATACAATACTAAACACATGAAACTGTTGGGAGAAATCGCCGGCATTATTGGTAAAGTCTGCACCTTTTGATGCAGATGTGCCGGTTACGGGTTTCCAGTGCATAGTACCTGTTACCCTGTTGGGGTAAGTGCCTATCAGTTCCATCATATCAATTTCGCCACAGGCGGGCCAGCCAACGGTAGAAATATTGCCACCTAACATCCATAATGCGGGCCAGATACCTTTACCTACCGGCAGTTTGGCCCTGATATCTATACGGCCAAACTGGAAACTCTTTTTATTCTGTGTAGTTAAACGGGCCGATGAATAATTAAATCCAAGCAGCGGTTCTTTGCGGGCTTCAATAATCAGGTTACCGTTTGATATAAATGAGTTCTTTGTACTGCTGGTATAATATTCCAGCTCGTTATTACCCCAGCCGTTTGATCCATTGCCTGTTTCATAGTTCCAGACATTGGTGTTTATGGTATTACCGGAAAATTCATCGCTCCACGCTAATGTATAACCCGGATAAGTTAAAGGTGTTGTATAACCGGTGTTATCGGTAGACAGGTTGGCACCATCTTCTGTAAGTATAATGCCGTTGGCTGAAGCTGTTGCAATTTTACAAAGCTTTGCATTTTTTAGCTGTACTGTAAACTGCAGGTTGGGCTGGCGCAGGTTAGTAGCATCACCTTTAATCTCTACATCAAGTGTTGCCTGGGTTTGATTGGCAGGGATGGTAATTGTTCCGGTGGTGGCTGTATAATCTTTGGGAGATGTTGCTGTGCCGTCTGCAATAGTATAATCTACAGAAACAGGATTGCTGATGGCTTTATTGCTGTTGATATAAAAACGCATGGTACCGGGAAGTGCGCTTCTTGTAAGACTGGCATCCTGGAAAGAGATCTCAGGAACTACTTCGGTTACTACGGGTGCAGTATCTCCTCCTTTCTTGCATGAAAAAAAGGCCATGCAAAAAACAATTCCAATCAGCAAAAAAAATCCTTTGTTTTGAAGCATATACTAAGTTTAACGAGTGGCAGTTTTTAACAGCTGTATTTAATTTGGGGTATTATTAAACACATAGTTACATAGGTTAGAAGCAAGAGTATATAGTTTAAACCTATGTTTCTTCGGCTTTTCCTATGCGCCTATGTGTTTAAAAAAATCTTGAGCTAAAGAATAACTGCATTAATAAAACATCTCCACACTAACAGATTTCAATAGCGCAACCTGTTAGCATTTAATATTCAAAATTACCACCTGTTATCTTACCCTATCAAAATATATGCCCGCTAATCTGTTAAAGTATTATAACATCGGTAGCCGGTTGTTGTTCTCAACCATCACAAAAAATAAAATGGAGGAGTATTACCTCCTCCATTCTGTTTAAAATTGGGGCTTCAATTATTTATAAAGACTTCAGTTTCAGGTACCACGCATTTCCTGTTTCAGTACCCTGTGCCCTTAGATACAGATAAGTAGGTGTAATAGCCAGAATTTCATATTCTTTCTGTAATGAACCATAACCGATAAAGGTATTGGTACCACCTAACAAAATACTTGTTTGCAGAGGAGAAGCTGTTGTTGAAACTCCGGAACTGGGAGGTATGAAAGTAAAGTTAGCGGTTCCGCCACCATACGCATAACATCCTTCAGAACCTGATCCGGGAATACCTGGTATTGAAGCCAGTGATCCTGTTTTTGTAAAAGCTCCATCAGGCGTTGTTACCTGCAGGCTGTAAGTATTGTTTGCTGTTACTTTGGTAAAAGTAAACGTGCTGGTATAAAAACAATTACAGCAGGCTACTTTTTCATTTACAGATGCACCCCACCATTCCGGCGTTACTGAACCTGCGTTCCATGGGCCAACACCAAAATGTCCTCCCACACTTTTATCAACTACCCATGATTTTGATGTGCCACCTGTTAAGCTTGTAACAATGGCAGGCGCTACGGTAAAATCACTTCTTACAGAAACGTCTTTGGTAATAGTGGATGATGTACCGCCCTTACCATAAGCTACCGCGGTAATCCTGTAAGTATTCAAACCTAAAGTGGTGTACTTTTTAGTAACAGCACCTGTAGGCAGGTACACCAGGTCAAGCGGCGTATTTGCATCATAATCCACCTTGTAGGAAAGTGCATTTTTTGCAGTGATGGTAATTTTTACATCACCGGAACCATCTCCGTTGGGGGTGGCTGTTGTTTGACCTACAATTTCGGCTGTAATAGTTAACTCTGTAGGAGCAGAAAGATCGCCTAAGGTGTAATTGGTTTTCTGACAACCATAGAATACTATAATGAGTATCAGTACACTTAAAAGATGTTTAATATTTCTTTTCATTTTGGTTGTATTAATTAGTTAAACGAAAATTGTCGACATAGAAAATAGCACCACCACTATTACCGCCATCGTTAAAACGGAGTACTAATTGTGTGAATTTGGTACCTGCAGGTATTCCTGCTATTCCACTATAATCAAACACTAACTCTTCCCATGCACCAGATGTTGTAAATGGCACTTTCAGAACAGCAACGCCGTTAGAAGGTGTGCCACCAACGGCCCATTCCAGTTCAAGGTTCATCTTTAAGCCTATCAGTGCAGGATCAGGATTATACACCAGCACTTTGATTTTATTACCAACTGCAAAATCAATAGGCGTGTTTAACGGACTATACGTTCCGCTCCATCCTTCATTACCTCTTGTGAATTTTCCAACTTTGGCAGATGTGTTTAACCCGGATACGTTAGGATTATCAACAGTTGCAAATGCCTGTCCGCTGCCAAAGGTTCCGAAGAAGTAATTAACAAATGCGTTTTCAAAATCAATAGGCAATCCGAATGGATCGGTGATTTTTACTGAAGTGATCTTTTCAGTAGTTGCTGCACCACCACTTAATGCCACCACTTTTACATTGTAGTTACCAGAGGTAGCATAATCGTGAGATACATTAGCACCTTTTGCCAGAGGAGTACCTGTTTCGCCAAGAACGTCACCAAAATATACTAAGTAAGATGCTGCAAAATCGGCTGTAGCAGCCACTTTCAGGTTATGAACATTTTGTGTGAATGAAACAGCCAGATTTTCCGGAGCCCTGTAAGTAACTTTTAAAGGATAGGCTGTAGATACTTCATGACCAGCGATATCTTTTGAAAGGATCGTTACTGTATAGCTGCCTTCAGGGTATGCATGCGTGGTATTACCACCGGGAGATACAACAGCAGATGCAGCTGTACCTGTTCCATGGCCATAGTTTACTGTAAAAGAAGTAACGCCTTCGCCGGTAGGTGTTATTTTAACATTACCAGAGTTATCATTACTGATATCAAAGATCTTAGTAAGGTTTGTTGATGTAACACTTGTTAGGGCAGATACATCCTGGTTAATACCGTCTTTCTTGGTGCAGGAAACTGCAGCAAGAAACAGCAATAAGAATGCGTAGTTTATATTTTTATTCTTCATGTTGAATGATTTATTAGTTATAACTAGGATTTTGAACCAGTTTGGTTCCTTGTAATTCACGAATAGGGATCGGGAAAATTTCATTCTTATTCTTAACAAATCCTCTGCTTCCTAATTTACTAAGTGCATCACCCCATCTTACCAGGTCAAAAAAGCGATGGCCTTCTCCTGCTAATTCTAATCTGCGCTCAGTTTTAATAGCATCTAATGAAACCGGTACTGATGCCAAACCAACTCTTGCTCTTACTGCATCTAATAATGCCTGTGCTCTTGCACCTGTTCCGCCCAATGCTTCTGCTTCCAACAAATAGGTGTCGGCCAGCCTGATCATATAAGTGTTTTGCTTATAGTTCAGTTCCAATGCACCACCACCTGTTCTCACATCTGCTTTTCTTGGTAAAAATTTATTGAGGAAATAGCCGGTATTCTGGTATCCTTCAATATAATCAGCCTGTCCTGCAGTTTTTAATGCTTTCAGGTCAAATACAGTTGCACCAAATCTTGGGTCTGTTTTAATTACATCATAGAAGTCCTGTGTAAACACATTAAAGCTCCAGCCAGAAGGTAAATCAGGTGCGGTAGATCCTGTAGGCCTTGAATAACTTCTTGGCCCTACCATCACATTCACCGTATTTCCTTCATCTCTTCCGCTGCCCCACCAGCCCCAGTCTGAGTTACCGGCGCTGCTATGACCCACTTCCAAAATAGATTCAGTATTAAATTTGTTGGCAACTACCCATAAATCGCTGAAGTTGCTTAACAGTTTATAACCGTATGAACTTGTTCCGCCCGGTGTTCCGTTAACCGCGGCCAGTTGAGCTGCAGCTAAGGAAGCTTTGTTATCGTAGAGATATACTTTACCTAACATTGCCTGTGCAGCTCCTTTTGTAAAGCGTCCGGCTTCTGTAGCAGCCGGTACTGAGCCTGGCAATTCAGGTGCAGCAATGGCCTCTAACAGATCTTTTTCTATCTGCGCATAAATTGCATCAGGTGTGGCCTGTGTAACTTCATACATATTGGTAGCTGTTAATGGATCCAATACCAAAGGAATATTCCTGAACATTCTTACCAGGTTAAAATAGTATGTAGCGCGTAAAGCTTTTGTTTCTGCGGCAAACCTTGCTTTTGAAGCGGCATCCATTACAGTGGTTGGTAATTTTGCCAGCAAAGTATTTGCCCTGAAAATACCCTGGTAATGATCATTCCAGAAACTTCCGGGTATGATGGTTGCATTTAAAGTATAATTAGAGAAACCCTGTATTCCGGCACCATCTGTTGCACCACCGCCACCGGCATAATGATCGTCTGATCCCGCATTCATCATGGTGATCATATTTTCAAATCCACCGGAGTTTTTGCGCATCACATCGTATACGCCAACCAGTGCACCATAGGCCTGGTCTTTATCAGCGTAATAATTCTCAGAAAGGAATACGCCTTTCGGGGCAACATTCTCCCATTCTTTCTTACAGGATAACAATGCAACGGCCATTGTCATCACAATAAATAGGTAATTGATTTTATTTCTTTTCATGACCTGTATTTTTAATTAGTTAAAATTGAATTTGAGCTCCAAAATTGAATGAACGTGCCTGAGGATATATACCCTTATCAATTCCAAAAACACCACCACCAATTTCAGGATCGTAACCGGTGTACTTGGTTAATGTTAACAGGTTTTCGGCAGTTGCATAGAAACGCACTTTACTCGCTCCAATTTTGCTGCAGAGACTATTGGGTAATGAATAACCGATCTGTACAACTTTCAATCTTACATAGTCTCCACTCTCTAAATAGAAATCAGACATTTTTCCGAAGTTTCCGTTGTCATCTTTACTTGTAAGACGTGGATAATCATTTGATGTTCCTTCAGCAGTCCAGCGGCTCATTGCTCTGGTTTGATAGTTTGAATTACCAATATCCAAACGGCGTAAGCCCTGGAAGATTTTGCTGCCGGCAGATCCCTGCGCAAAAATCATCACATCAACCCCTTTGTAGTCTGCATTCAATGTTAATCCGAATGTGTATTTAGGGATGTTGTTTCCTAAGAAAACTTTATCATTATCATTAATGGTTCCATCTCCGTTTACATCTACCCATTTAAAATCACCAGGTCTGGCAGAAGGTTGAATTAAGCCGCCGGCAGAACCTTTATAAGCATTGATCTCTGCCTGGTTCTGGAATATGCCTGATTTCTGGTAACCATAAAATGAGTTGTATGATTGTCCAACCTGGGTTCTGGTTACAGCACCCATAGACTGGAACGATGCATCTCCTGTAATATAATTAGCATCAGATGCTACATAAGTAACCTTGTTTTGCAAATAGGCCACATTACCGTTGGCAGAGAAATTAACCTGCCCAAATCTTTTGCGGTAACTTAATTCAACTTCCAGACCGGTATTTTCCATATCAGCCACATTACCCAAAGGTGATGAAGAAACACCTACATAACCGGGAATGGTGATAGGACGTAAGATGCCGGTTGTTTTCTTCTTGAACCAATCAACTGTCATGTTTAATGAACTGAACAATTGGGCTTCAAAACCAATATTCGCCTGTGTGGTTTGTTCCCAATGCAGATCAGGGTTATCGAGAGAAGATTGCGCATAACCGGTAGTGATCGCATTGCCATTGCCAAAAGTGTAATTAGAACCACCCAGTACAGTAGAGAGGTAACCGTATTCACCAATTGCATCATTACCTACTTTACCATAACCACCTCTTATTTTTAATTGTCTGATCACATCGCTCTGCTTCCAGAAACCTTCTTTAGACACTACCCAACCCAATGAGAAGGAAGGAAAATAACCATAACGGTAGTTTTTACCAAATCTTGAAGAACCATCTCTTCTGTAGATACCGGTAAACAGGTATTTCTCAGCATAATTATAATTTACACGGGTAAATAATGATGAGTTTCTGTGTACGTTGTTATAAGGATTTCCGTCTGTAGAATACACACTTGATAACCTGTTTGTTGCAGGGATATCAAATCCGAAAGAAGCGTCTTCATACTTGTTTACGGGCAGATTATAGATAGTAACAGCAGATCCGCCACCAATATTCTCTTCATAAGCACCCTGACCAAACAATACAGTAAAGTCATGATCCTGTATTTTTCTGGAATAGGTAAGTGTATTTTCGAGGTTCCATGCTTTTCTGTAATTCTCGTTTTTACTAAAATTGTTCTGAAGAACGCTGTTAGTAGCACTCAGGAAGTATACGGGCGTAAAGCTCTGGCCACCCCAGTAAGATAATTTAGCGCCGAAAGTTGATTTGAATTTTAAATGACTGGTTATCTCAGCCTCCAAAAAAGCATTACCAACAATATTATCAGACCAATCGTAACCACCCAGCCTTGTTTGAATATAAGCTAAAGGGTTAGTCATTTCCTGACCAACTATAGAAGAAATACCGTAAGGATTTCCACTGCCATCTTTTACAACAGGGTTCACACTATATGGAGCGGCACCGGCAACAGCAGGATCGGTTACTACTAACGGAGTAGTAGGATCGAGGTTGATAGCTGAACTTAATGGACCACCAAACTCACTATTGGTGTTACCCAAACCAACCGCTTTCTGGTGTGTATAGCCAAGCGTTTGACCAAAGGTGAACACCTTGGATATTTTGTGGGTAGCATTTAAACGCACACTGTACTGCTTAAAGCTGGAGATGTCTGTTGCTACAATACCTTTTTTGTCCTGGATACCGAATGACAAATAGAAAGTAGATTTATCGTTACCGCCGCTCATGCTTACTTCATGCGCAGAACGTGGGGCACTGTAGTTGAAAATAGCTTTCTGCCAGTCTGTACCCACACCCAATAAACCAAGGTTAGGGAAAACCACATTACCGCCACCAGCTATTGATCTTTCATTTAATAAAGCGCCATACTGTGTTGCATTTAATAAATCCAGCACTTTTGCCGGAGCTGAAGTACCGTAAAAACCATTGTAAGAAACCAACATTTTACCGGCCTTACCCTTTTTAGTGGTAACCAGTATAACCCCGGAAGCCGCACGCGTACCATAAATTGCTGCAGAAGACGCGTCTTTCAATACCTCGATTGACTCGATATCTGATTGATTTAAGTACCCGATTCCACCGGCATCTACCACAACTCCATCCACTACCCAAAGCGGGTTATTACCACCACCAAAAGTTGTGATACCTCTTACTCTGATAGTTGAAGCTGAACCTGGCTGACCCGAATTGGAAGCGATCGTAACACCTGAAACACGACCCTGAAGGGCTTGTTCAATACGACCGGTAGGGATCTTTTCAATGTCTCTTGCTTTTACACTGGAGATAGCGCCTGTAACAACACTTTTCTTTTGTGTACCATAACCTACCACTACCACTTCATCTAATTTGGCTTCAAATATGGCTAATGAAACTGTGAGGAAACCATTGGTAATGGTAACCTCTTTATTTTCATAACCAATAGAACTAACCAATAAAGTTTTAACTGAATTTGCAACCGAAAGGGTAAATTCACCTTTCTCGTTGGTGCTTGTACCAACGTTGCCTCCCTTAACCATCACAGATGCATGAGCAACCGGATTCCCATTTTCCCCAACTACCTTACCTGAAACGGTTTTGTTTTGAGCCCAGGCTACTGAGGTAATTAACAATAGGAGAGATAGGCACACTCCTTTAGCAATTTTTTTCATACGCAAGTTTTTATTTTGTTTTACTATATAACAAGAAACCAACCTCAAATCTAAATTTAGCTCTACAGTCCACCGCATAAATCACTACATCACGTATACATCATTTTTATCTAATTTATTGATTATCAATAAAAGAAAAATACATCAGCAGTACATCAACCACCTGTCCTACCTTTAATCTATGAACAGGTGTTTCATCACATCATTTCTCCTGGTCTGCTGCTGTTATTTATACAGTCAAAACTCGATTGGCATACCTCAAATAGACAATTTCAGTAATACCGAGTTCCATGCAGGAAGGCAAACCTGGGATATTAAGCAGGACAAATCCGGCAGAATGTATTTTGCCAATAATGAGGGGCTTCTTACTTATGATGGTTACTACTGGCGGCTTTATCCTCAGCCCAATAAATCCATTTTACGTTCTATAGCCATCAGGGATGAAAAGATCTTTGCGGGAGGTCAGGATGAAATAGGTTATTATTCGCCGGGGGTCGATGGCAGCCTGGTATACACATCGTTAAAACCTTTAATGCCTCCCGCCTTTAAGAATTTTACAGATGTATGGGATATAGAGATTTTTCAGGAGTCTGTTTTCTTCAGATCATGGAACGCTATTTACGAATACAAAAACCAGTCTATCCATGCCTTCCCTGCAGCATGGGGTTGGCAGAATATGAAACTGGCCGGCAAACAACTGATAGCTCAGGATAAAAAAGGGGGGCTTTTTAAATACGTGAACGATGGGTGGCAACCGCTTCACGCAGTGGTTCCTAACCCCGGTTTCGAGATCACCGGTATTGTTCCCCTAAATAACGACAGTCTATTAGTAAGTTCTCTCCGGGATGGGTTGTTCATGCTCTATAACGGGACTTTGACAAAGAAAAACACCAGTACAGACAAGCTGTTTATTAAAGATCATATCTATTCTTTCGGGAAAATAAATAGTCATGAGTTTATAGCAGGCACTTCATCGGCGGGTTGTTTGATAATGAATGACCGGGGAGAGATCGTTCAACAGATAGGCAGGGAAGAGGGGCTTCAGAATAAAAACGTTTTGTCTGTATTTGTAGACAGGGAGCACAACATATGGGCGGGGCTGGATAATGGCATTAGTTTTATTGGCTATAACGCCGCCATCAAATTTATTAAACCCGACAAACCCAATGAACTTACAGGCTACGCCGCCAGGGTGTTTGACAATAAATTATATATAGCCACTTCTGATGGAGTATATATGGCTACCTTATCGAACGGGATCAATGAAGACATCAGTTTTTCAAAATCTAATTTTGAATTTGTAAAAAACAGTGGTGGGCAAACCTGGCAGCTTAATGAAGTTAATCACCAGTTGTTATTAGGACATAATAACGGAAGTTATTTAATACAAAACAATGTTGCGCAACAATTAACCAGCGATGCAGGTATCTGGCTTTTTGTTCCAACATCGTCTATATTCCCCGCAAAAATTATATTGGGAGGAAGCTATGCGGGCCTTACCGTATATGAATATGCCAATAATTCGTTCGCAAAAAACAAAGCACTCAAAGGTTTATATGAGTCGCTTCGGTTTTTAGCCATTGATAACAACAACCAGATCTGGGCTTCTCACCCCTACAGGGGCATTTATAAAATTCACATGGCCCCGGATGACAGCTCTTTTACCACCAAATTATATACTGCGGCCGATGGATTACCTTCTACATTCAGGAACTATGTGTTCAGAATAAAGAACAGGGTTGTTTTTGCCACTGAAAGAGGCCTGTATGAGTACAACGCAGCTACCGGCAAATTCATTCCATCACCATTCCTGTACAATATTTTCGGAGAGATGGTGATACAGTATATCAATGAAGATGCAGACGGTAATCTTTGGTTTTGCAGCGATAAGAAAATAGGCGTTGCTATCTATCAATCTGATAAAAAGAAATACAGGGTTAACTATTTTACCGAGTTAACCGGGAAAATATTATCGGGCTTTGAAAACATTAATCCTGTTAGCGCTGAAAACATTTTAATTGCCGCCAATGATGGCATCATCCATCTTAACTATAAAAAGTACATCGAAAACAACCAAAAATTAAACGTTGTTCTTACACAGGTAAAATCGTTTGGTAATAAAGACAGTGTGATCTTTGGCGGTTATCATACCCAACCCGATTCTGCAGCACTGCAGCAGCGCAATGCAACAGGCCCAACAATTTCTGTAAAAAATAACTCGCTTCATTTCGAATTTAGTTCCCCCGCATTTGGCCTGAAAAAAAATGTTACTTACAGTTATCAATTAGAGGGTTACGATACCAAATGGAGTGAAGAGTCGTCCAGAACAGAAAAGGATTATACCAATTTGCCAAACGGCAGTTATATTTTTAAAGTTAAGGCCTTTGATAACCTGGGGAATGAGTCGGAAGTGGTTACTTATAGCTTCATCATCAGTCCGGCATGGTATAATACCATCTGGGCCTATAACCTGTATACGCTTATTGCCGTTGTACTGTTTTATTTAATGTCGAGATGGCAAAAAAAGAAAATGGCAGTACAGAAGAAGAAATACGAAGATGAGCAGAAAAGGCTGATCTATATTCACCAGCTTGAAGTTGAGCATAATGAAAAACAAATTATTGAGCTACAGAATACACAATTAGTTAATGATGTAATATATAAAAACAAGGAGCTTGCAGAGGCCAGTATGCATTTAGTTGAAAGAAGTGATGCCTTGCTGAAAGTAAAGAACGAACTGCAACAGATATATAAAAAGACCGGCGGCAATTACGATATTAAAAAAGCGATCCAGTTAGTTAATAATTTAGAAGAAACCAATACAGACTGGGAAAAGTTTGCCCAGCATTTTAATGAGATCAACAACAACTTCTTAAAAAAACTAAAAACTCGGTTCCCGAACTTAACCAATACCGATCTGAAGATCTGTGCATATTTGCAATTAAAGCTTTCTACCAAAGAAATTGCCCAGTTGATGAACCTTGCGCTACGAGGGGTTGAAATAAGCCGCTACAGACTCAGAAAAAAACTGCAATTAAATCCAGGCGAATCATTGGTTGAATTTTTGCATGAAATAAATAATCAATAACGTGTTGTGCTATTAAAATCTATAAACTCTGATGCGTTTTACTTTTAAAGGTATTTAACAAGGTAGTTTCTCTTTATTTCAAACCTTTTTTAAAACACATAAGATACATAGGAAAAACAAAAAAGAAACATAGCGTTTGAACTATATGCCCTGTTTCCAAACCTATGTAACTATGTGTTTAATAGCACAACACATTAATTACTAGTTACCAGAATTGCACCCGTTGTGAATTTTTGTTGACAACGAACCGCTTGTTTTAGAAATTCTGAAACGATTCTTTATGCACTGGAAGGATTATGCTGCTTCATGAGTGGTATGGTTTTATTGCCACAGACCTGTTTGCCGGCAAAGGCAGATTCACAGATTTTCTGTGATCCCTCTGTGAAAATCTGTGAATCTGTGGCGAATTTATTTTTCACCCCACACACACGGGTAACCCAATCTATACCCATAGCTGTTATTATACATAGAGTTGGCAAAGTAACATTTGTTACCAACCCAGACCTACCCTCTCTTTTACCTTTGCTTAAAACATATCACATGACACAGCAATCCGTTTCAACAAAAAATGCCATCCAGCTATTTACTCACCAGATCAGCAGTGATAGACCCGTGGATGAAATAGTTTCCAGAATGGGAGAAGCCTCCAACAAATTCAAATTCTCTGTTCTTTATACCTACAATTATTTTGAGATCCTGAAAACGAAAGGGTTCCCAATAGAGCGTAAGGTGCATGTGTTTGAAATCTGCCAGGCTAAAATGGCTTCAAAAATGCTGACTTCCAATCCGGAGTTTTCCATTTTTATGCCCTGCCGGATTGCCGTGTATGAAAATGAAGGCAATACCATTATTGCTACCATGAATATGGAATTGCTGTTAGCTGCTGTTAAAGACAACAAAGAATTATACGATGAGGCAACAGCGATGTTTCAATCTTTAAAGGAGTTGATGAACTCTTTGATTAAATAATCAACTCCATGCAAAAGATCTTATTCATCATTAACGACGCACCTTATGGTTCTGAAAAAGCATACAATGCTTTACGGATTGCCAACCAGCTTAACAAAGAACATGAAACGGTTGAAGTGCGGATTTTTTTAATGGCCGATGGCGCAAATTGTGCAATAGCCAACCAAACTACCCCCAACGGTTATTATAATATTGAAAGAATGCTCAAGCTTTCGCTAACCAAGGGAGCAAGGGTAAAAATTTGCGGAAGCTGCGCCGAAGCGAGAGGGCTTAAAAGCATCCCGTTGATTGAAGGAGCAGAAATAAGCACGCTGGCTGAACTTACCAATTGGGTAGCGGATAGTGATAAAGTCTTAACCTTCTAATATATTTTAATGCGTTACTAATTTACAACCTGTCATATTAAAAACCATTTACATAACAGGCAAGTGGTTTTTTATTGATACCATGGCATACCGGATGCATGAAATCTATGCAGGCAAAGAAAATACCATTCGGAAGCTGTCAATAGTTTTTTTACCTTGCGGCCTCAATTTTAAAAAAATGAAACTGGAAGCAACACTACTTAACAGAAGCGGAAACAAATGCGAAATATGCGGATCTGCGGATGATATCAAGGTTTACGAAGTTCAACCACAGGATAACCCGAATGAAGAGAACAGCATTGTTGCCTGCAGTGTATGCCGTAACCAGATTGACAAAAAAGCAGAGCTGAACCAGGCACACTGGAAGTGTTTAACCGAATCTATGTGGAGTGAGGTTCCGGGTGTACAGGTAGTTGCCTGGCGCATGCTTAACAGGATGCGTACCGAAAGCTGGGCCGCCGACCTGCTGGATATGCTGTACCTTGATGATGAGAAACTGGCATGGGCCAAAGCCACAGGCGACCATGAAGATGATGGCAGCGTAGACCTGCACAAAGATGCCAACGGCAATATTTTACAACATGGCGACACGGTTGTTTTAACCAAATCGCTCGATGTAAAAGGCTCTACCCTTAACGCCAAAATGGGCACAGTTGTAAAGAATATCCGCTTGGTGGAAGACAATACCGAACAGATTGAAGGAAAAATTGAGGGCCAGGTGATCGTGATCCTTACCAAATATGTAAGAAAGCAGGGCAACTGATAATATCTAATACGTTGTTCCATTAAACACATAGTTACATAGGTTAGGAAGGAGGGCATATAGTTTAAACACTATGTTTGTTTTTTGTTTTCCCTATGTATCTATGTGTTTAATAGAACAGTGCGGGATTTATAACTTTTGCAAGGGTACCTGTATAATGATGGAGGTACCCTTTTTAATTACTGAACTGATCTCAAATTTCCCGTTCATCGCATACGCCCTTTCGCGCATTTCCAGAATACCATGATGCAGTTTGGTGTCTACCTGGGCGATATCAAATCCATGACCATTATCTTCTATATGCAGGGTAAGAATATCATTTTCTTTTAACAGGTCAACAGCAACATTGGTGGCGTCTGAATAACGCATCACATTGGCAAGGGCTTCTTCGAGTATCCTGTATAAAGCAAGACTGACAGAAGAACTTACCTGGCCGCTTTCTACATTTGACGTAAACCTGATGGGTATATAACTGGATTTAGAGAAATGGTTGATCAGGTATTCGATAGAAGCATTAAGCCCTATTTCTTCCAGCATTGTAGTATTGGCTGATACATATATGCGCCTGAAAGCTGTCAGCTTTTCTGAAATAGAAAGCAGCAGCTCATCAATCTTTTGTTCTACAACTGCTTTGTCATCGCTGAGGTGTTTTTTAATCCATGAAACATCAAATTTAATAGCTGTTAAACCTTGCCCCAGTTCATCATGCACTTCTTTGGCAATCCTGTTCTTTTCTGTTTCACGTACGTATTGCAGGTGCCTCGAAAACTCTCTCAGCTCATTATTCACCCGGAATAATTCTTTCTCTCCTTCTTTGGCCCGTGTAATATCTATGCCTGTTGAAGAAACATAAACCGTTTCGCCATTTTCGTTTTTATGCGCAATAAAAACCTGCAGTACAGGAATCTCTTTCCCACTCTTTGTTTTATAGGTGCTTTCTCCCGTCCATTTACCGGTCTCCGCCAGGTTTTTTACAACTTCACCAGTGATCGCCACGGCCATCTGCCCTCTAAAATCAGTTACATTATATTTTGTGATGTCATCATCACCTATTTCCAAAGCCTCTCTTACTGCTTTGTTGGCATAAGTAAAGTTCCTGTTTAAATCAAATATGACAACATAGGCAGACGAGTTCTCAAAAATAGCCAGCAACCTTTTTTGCTCTTCTTCTAATTTTTTCTTTTCAGTGATGTTTTCTTTAACTGCCACAAAATTGATAATCTCTCCCCTGTCGTTAACCACAGGAGAAATAACCGCATACTCCCAGTATTTTTCCCCGTTTTTTTTCTTATTCAAAAACTCTCCGCTCCATTCTTTAAGGCTGGTAATATTCTCCCATAAATGTTTATACTCTATTAAAGGTGTGTGGCCTGTTTTCAGCACACGTGGATTTTGTCCGATAACTTCTGAATGGGTATAGCCGGTAAGTTTTGTAAAGGCTGGGTTTACATATTCAATATTCCCGTTTAAATCTGTTATTACCACCGAGGCTGAACTTTGCTCTATGGCACGGGTAACTGTGAGCAACCGTGTTTCTGCCACTTTTCGTTTTTTGTCAATGTTGAGCGCGGCAAGTGCATAACTGATATTCTCAGCTACTGCCAGCATCAGTTGTACTTCTTCGTTTGTAAAGAAAAAAGGTAGTGGGGCATACACAGTAATAATAGCTACCGCTTTCTCTTCTACCTTAACAGGCAGTGCAATAGAAGAACGGAAACCCCGTTTAAGTGCCTCATCTCTCCAGGAAACCATGGCAGGGTCATTGGCAATATCATTACAATAATAATATTTACCATTGCGGAAGGCTTTGCCGGTTGGACCATTGCCTGCCGGAGTATCTTCTGTTGAAATAGTAATTGCATCTAAATACCCATCACCTGCACCGGTCTGATAAACCGGCCTTACGGTTTTGGTAGCTGCATCGGGCTTGCCAATCCATGCAAAAAGAAAATGGCCCGACCTGACTGCAATATTGCTGATCTCTGAGTATATAGCATCTTCATCTTTTGCATGCAGTATCAGATCGTTAGTTTTACTAATGAATTCATACAGGCGTTTTGATTTCCTGGTTTCTTCATTTGCCTGATGCAGGCCGGACACATCTTTTACATGGAAGGAATATCCTTCCGGTGAAGGAAAACTGTTTACCCGTAACCATTTCCCTGTTTGCTGGTGAAGGAAATCGAATGAATTCAATTCTTTCCTGGTAAATTTATCCAGCATGGTTTTTTTGTCATTGCCATCTTCCTTATCCGACAACAGGTCAAACAAACTCATCCCGTTAAGTTTCACGTCTTCTACGTCTATTAATACCCCCGCCGCCTTATTTGCATGTGTAATAATAAAATGAAGATCGGTAACTATGAAGCCGTCATTCAGCTTTTCAAAGCTCATGTATTGCGCCAGCCGCCTGTCTTTGATAGATGTTTGCACACTTAAACGCCACCATACAAACCCAATAAAAAGGATGGTTTCTATAATCACCAATCCTAATAAAGTATATCTTCTCTTTGATTGTTCATCATAGCTTGTGTGAAACAACTGCAAGGTCTCCCGTCCGTAACCGGATATTTCATTATATTTTCTGATCAGTGCTCCTCTCACAAAATCATGCGCCCGATCATGCACCAGTTGTGCTGCACGATCAAGTTTCCCCCGTTTGCTCAAATAAAATACGGAATCAGTAAGAAGCAGGTTCTGTTTAAATAATGAATCAAGTTCAAAAATATGACTGCAGGGAATATACCCGTTCCCACACAATTGTTTTAAACTGTCTAACTGCTTTGCTGCCCTGCTGCAGGCTGTTGTATACTCATTAAGATTGTCCTGTAACCTGAAAATTAAAAAAGGTTTCTCGCTGTATTGAATATCTCCTAAAGCAAGTTGGAATTTATCCAGGTGCTGTATCATTATAAGAACAGCTTTTTCATCTTCAGTAAGGTCAGATGTTTTACTCATGTACCTGTACTCGGCAACATATAACAAGAGGAGGGCTGAAAACGAAATGATAACAGCGGGGTAAATAAGTTTCTTAGAGTTCCAGATCTGCATATACTGCTTTAAGGCACTAAATATTCAATACGTTTAACACGCTTGCTTTAATCATGCACTTAAATAATTGAACGTATCAATTTTCGCCGCGTAGTAATTCAGTAACTGAGCAAGGCTATAAGCTTTCGAAGTATTCGATCTGTATACCAGGTTGTTTGCAGTTACCGAATTTTTAATTGTGCATCGCTAAAGTATCGGTGTGGATATTTTCCCGGATTTTTAAGCAAATTATTCAACTTTCCTGAATCAGGTTTATAATATTTTTAAAATCTGGATTATCCTGTTTCTCACCTGCAAATGAGCACCCTGTTTACTAAAATTTATATGGAAAATATTTTATACCTGTTAGTAATTTCTTACGCAAATCTGATAGCATATTTTCTACAACACGATGAAAGAATGCTTACACAAGCAGAACTATCTTCTTTTCCCGCCACCATATCTTCTGCCACCCGATGATGGTCTGCCTGCTCTGGGATTATAAGCCGGCGTTGGACCAAATTGCTCAGGCACCTGTGCTTTGGTAACAGGATGGCCCAATAATGCTTCTATCTGTGCAAATTTCTGTTGTTCCTTTTCTGTTACAAACGTATAAGCAGTGCCTTCACTTGCTGCCCTTGCGGTACGGCCAATACGGTGTATATAATCTTCACCGTCGTTGGGTACATCATAATTAATTACAAGGTCTATGTCTTCAATATCAATACCCCTGCTTAAGATATCTGTTGCTACCAGTATTTTCAGTTTCTTGTTTCTGAAATCAAGCAATACCTGCTCGCGTTTTACCTGGTCAAGATCTGAGTGGATCTCTTCAACTGAAAATTTAGCCCGTTTCAGGTCGTTGGTCAATTGTTTTACGTTCTGTTTTTTAGAGCAGAATACGATCACACTCTGAAAATCTTTTCTCCTCAAAACATCTTTTACCAATGGAATTTTTTGCGGTTCATACACCACAAAAGCTTCCTGTACAATTTGCTCCGGTGGTTTTGAAACAGCGATATTGATCTCTAATGGATTGTGCAGGATCTTCCTTGCCAGTTCACGCATCTTCATAGGCATGGTTGCAGAGAACAGGAGGTTTTGTCTTTTTTTAGGAAGAAAGGAGATGATCTTCATGATATCATCATGAAAACCCATATCCAGCATGCGGTCGGCTTCATCTAATATTAAATACCTGAGCGCCTGCATTTTTACATACCCCATGTTCAGGTGGGCAATCATGCGGCCCGGGGTGCAGATCACCACATCAACACCGGTTGACAATGCTTTTTTCTCTGTAGTAAAACTGCCGCCATCACCACCGCCATACACAGCTATCGAACTTACAGAAGTAAAATACGACAGCCCCTCCATGGATTGAGCGATCTGTACTGCCAGCTCACGGGTGGGCACAATGATCATGGCATTGATCAGATGCTCATCATGCGGCTCTGTAATGATCTTATTGATAAGGGGCAGCAGAAAGGCTGCTGTTTTGCCCGTTCCGGTTTGCGCAGAGGCAATGATATCTTTTCCCTGTAAAATAGGGATCATTACCTGCTCCTGCACGGGGGTAGCTGTATCGTAACCCATTGCATCAATGCCTTCCAATATTCTTTCGTCAAAACCAAATTCAGTGAACTTCAAAATAGATAACGGTTATTTAAGTGAGTTGTAAAGATAGGCCGATATACAGCTATGTCCATTCCCGCTTACCCTGTTTTAAGGAGTTGGCGGGCAGTTTTGGACTGATTTTAATACATTAAGGCATAAATGAACATGTTTTGACTAATTTTTAACCACCCTAATACAGTCAATTCTGTTAATTTGCGCCTTTATTAGCAACCAATATTGCAATTAACTACTTGAAATGAAAAAAACACTACTCGTTCTTTTAGGCATATCCTTTACCTGTTTTGCATTTGCCCAAACGAATAACAGCTCTAAAATTGACCTTTCCAACCGTGCAAGCGACCATTTATTGATACAGTATGGAGCTGATAGCTGGACCAACCGCCCCGACAGCGTACGCACCGGCGGGTTCAGCAGGCATTTTAATATCTACTTCATGTTTGATAAGCCTTTTAAAACCAGTCCTAAATTCAGTGTGGCGTATGGTATTGGTATTGGAAGCAGCAATATATTCTTTAATAACACAAACGTGGATATTAAAGCAAATACTGCCAGACTTCCTTTTACCAATGTAGACAGTGCCAACCATTTTCATAAGTATAAAGTAACTACCATTTACGCCGAAATACCGGTAGAACTCAGGTATTATTCTAACCCCGAAAATCCGGCTAAATCGTGGAAAGCGGCACTGGGTGTAAAAGTGGGCAGCTTATTAAAATCATACACTAAGGGCAAGAACCTGCTTACCAAAGGCGGTGCCTCTGTGTATGGCCCCGGTTATATTGTTAAAGAAAGCAACAAAAGATTTTTTAACGGAACCATGCTGGCAGTTACCGGCCGCATAGGATACGGTATACTTTCACTCGACGCAGGCTACCAGTTCAACAATGTGTTGAAAGATGGTGCAGGCCCCGGCATGAACAGATTCTCGCTTGGCGTTACCATCAGCGGGCTGTAGGGGCAATGAGAGAATGAAAGAATGGTGAGTAAGAGAGGATAAAGTCCTACCTTACTCACCATTTTTTTATACAGACCACAGACGAAGAAGTTTGTGGTCTGTAGTTTGTAGTCTTTGGTTGTTATTAATGTGTGGTGATTTGTTGAAGAAACCACTCACTGAAAACCTTTAACAACCACAGACTATAGACCACAAACCTCTCACCGCTCAACACTAAAGTTTACCTTTGTCCAAACATTGAACCATTGATCGAGAAAAAGAAAAATATCCGAAGGGAAGAAAAGGCTGTATTGGTGGGATTGATCCAAAAAGAGCAGACCGATGAGCAGGTAACAGAATACCTTGATGAGCTGGCTTTTTTATCAGAAACTGCCGGTGCCACCGCTATAAAACGCTTTACACAAAAACTTCCGCATCCTGATAGCCGCAGTTTTGTAGGGAAAGGGAAATTGGAAGAGATTAAAAATTACGTGACCGGCAGAGACATTCACCTCATCATTTTTGATGATGAATTAACCGGCTCGCAGATAGCCAATATTGAAAAAGAACTGAACGTAAAAACCATTGACCGCAGCGATTTGATACTGGATATTTTTGCCAGTCGCGCCCGCACTGCGCAGGCCAAAGTGCAGGTAGAACTGGCACAATACCAATACCTCTTACCAAGACTAAAGGGTATGTGGAAGCACCTGGAAAGACAGGGGGGCGGTATTGGTACACGCGGACCGGGTGAAACAGAAATTGAAACCGACCGCCGTATTGTAAAAGATAAAATATCGCTGCTGCGCAAAAGACTGGGCGAAATAGATAAACAGGCATTTACCCAACGCAAAGAACGTGGCGAGCTGATACGTGTGGCACTGGTGGGTTATACCAACGTGGGCAAAAGCACCCTGATGAATTTGCTGAGCAAGAGCGAAGTGTTTGCCGAAAACAAACTCTTTGCCACGCTTGATACCACTACGCGTAAAGTGGTATTTGAGAACACCCCTTTTTTATTAAGCGATACGGTTGGCTTCATCCGCAAACTGCCGCACCACCTGGTTGAAAGTTTTAAAAGTACCCTGGATGAGGTAAGGGAAGCCGATATTTTATTGCACGTGGTTGATGTATCGCATCCGCAATATGAAGAGCAGATTGGTGTGGTAAACAAAACCCTGCAGGAGCTGAAAGCCTTTGATAAACCTATCCTCACCGTATTCAATAAAATGGATATGTATGAGGAAAAGAATTTTGATGATTGGCTGGATGAAAGCGTAAAACAGGAGATCTTACGCGAACTGAAAGAAAAATGGGATCATGCCACTGATCATAACTGCGTATTTGTGTCGGCCCTGGAACGCAATAATATTGACGCGCTGCGCGAACTGATATTGCAGAAAGTGCGGGATATGTACCAGATCAGGTACCCTTACCGTACGGTACACTTTTAGTTATTCTTCCAATACGTTGCACTATTACATTTTATCAATTCTCCGCGTAAACTCTTTTACGCTGCGGAGAATGAATAGTGAGTGGTCAGTAGTGAGTGGTGAGTAAATGAGGTCTGCAATTATCCTACTCACCACTGACCACTGACCACTCACCACTCACCACTCACAGTTCTTTCAGAACCTGTATCCCATAAGTACGCAATCCGTTATTTCTAAAATCGCCCCTTACTGTAAAGCCAATACTAAACCGGCTTTCCCAGGTGCGCCCCATGCGGATGCCTGCGCGCAGGCAAGGGTCAAATCCATCATGGCTTATACTACCTACTGAAGTGCGAATTCGGGTATAGCTATACATATAGCCTGCCCCAACATACACACCTAAATTATTTCTGTCAGATTCATCGGCTGCTGAATGCAGGCCTATATTAATATCTGCGTACAGGGGTAATTCAAAAGCCAGGCGTGTGCCCAAGAGCCCTTCAATCGTATCTCTTTTAGTGCCATTAAAATCTATAGAACGATAGTTGGATGATGTGCTGAAACCCAACATAACCGGAGAGCCTATACTGATTGATCCAAACTTCCAGGCAAACACATCCATCTTTGCACCATATACAATACCAAACTGGCGAAGCTTTACTGTGTAATCTGCATTTATGTGTGATGCATCTGCGGTTAAACTTGCTGTTCCGGAAATATTGGAAGTAGTAGCACCCAGACCAAAAACCTGGTCAATTCGTACATTTTGTGCGGAAAGAATATTACCCGATAAACAGAAACAGGCGACCAGGATAAAAACGCTTAGCTTTCGCATAAAATTTATTTTGGTTTGATAGGACCTTTCAAAGGTACATATTATGACAATATAATATATTTTTTATGTTTGATGCATCAAAGAACTGGTATAAAATAGGTGAAAGTGACGCCGATATTGCATGGCAGGATAATGATATGTGTATCGTATATGTCAACGATAAAAAGCTAACCTTAGCCCGGCACAATGGCAAACTCTTTGCTTTTGCGCATAAATGTCCGCATGCCAGTGGGATAATGGCCGATGGCTATATAAATGCCGCAGGACAGGTAACCTGCCCACTACATCGCTACCGTTTTGATATGCAAAATGGCCGTAACACAAGTGGTGAAGGCTATTTTTTAAAGACCTACCTGGTAGAAGCCCGCGCCGATGGCATTTATGTGGGCTTAGAGAATAAAGGTTTTTGGGGCTCTTTGTAAAAAAACACGCCCTAAAAACCGTGCCTTCTCGCCCGCTAAGCTTAGGCGAGCGGGTGTGCCTTGGTGTGAGAAAATAAGCACACTAAGGCACGGTTTAGTTTGCGAATTTTTATGCTTTCAAACCTGGCGGGCAATATTTTTCGAATCAGATTTTGCCGGAATGCATTTTTCCCTATTTTTGCAACCCCATAGCGGGAAATTCCTTCTTAGCTCAGTTGGTTAGAGCATCCCGACCGTAAGTCGGGAGGGTCTCTGGTTCAAGTTCGAAGGGGAATAAAAAAGTGATACTCCTCCTTAGCTCAGTTGGTTAGAGCATCCCGACCGTAAGTCGGGAGGGTCTCTGGTTCAAGTTCGAAGGGGAATAAAAAAGTGATACTCCTCCTTAGCTCAGTTGGTTAGAGCATCTGACTGTTAATCAGAGGGTCTCTGGTTCAAGTCCAGAAGGGGGAGCTTAACAATCAAGCAGTTATGACGTAAAACTCATAGCTGCTTTTTTCATTTGCAAACAGAATATTATTTAAAAAAAGTCGGAATTTTTTTTGAATACAGTAAACTTCTACCGGTTTAATATTGCAATCATAAAAGACACCCCATTACCTGCCTTTAGATTAAGTTCTTGTAGCATAATTAGGCCGTTGGGTTATCAACGGATCCTTCTGCCTCTTGATTGTCGTGGAGTTTGACGAATCAATAATTTACTTTCCGGTTCAAATACTTTCTGGGGATTAATGGATGCCTGCCTTAATCGCTTTACAATGTTTCGCCAGTTAATATCCTGGTTAAGAAGATCAAGCTTCTGTGTTTGTTTTACATCAGTATGATAAAGAAGCGCTTTACCGGCAGTTAACGCACTTACGTTTGGATATTTTTGTACATAACACGAAAGCAATTGTGCCAATGATTTATGTTCAAGCATTATATAGATATCGATAAAATCTTTTAACCGTGAACCATCCTGTACAATTGCGTTAAACTTCATCGCAGCAATATCTTCGATTGATGCCATTCGTATATCTTCTATAAAAACTGCTGGTTGAATCCATGGATAACAGTGCGCAATACAATCCACTTTAATATCCTCAATAAAGCAATTGATGGTATTATTATCCGTTTCAAGATTTTCCACCTTGTATTTTGCTGATAGCAGCGCACCGAGCCTTTCCGCATCGAAAGGATTCTTTGTAAAAAGATCAATGTCAACGGATATCCTGTGCCCAAGCATTAAGGCAAGGGCTGTTCCACCCACGAGGTTAAATTCTTTTAAGTCTTCATCTGCCATCAGCCTATAGATCAGATCCAGAGTTGAGGCCTCGACTGTTTCCTTATGTAACACTTTAAATCTTCGGGTTTAAGTTTAAAAAAATCACATACTTTTTTTATCGCACGATCCGTTAAATAGGTAGTCTTTTTTGTAAGCGTATTCACCACTTTTTTTCCCCCGTAAAATCGTATCATCTCCTGCCACTCTTCAGGCGATCCCCTTTCGACAACCCTTTCAATTACCGTCCCGGAATCTTTCTGCCAATCCATTTCGTCATACTTGAATTCCCAGAACAACCGTTTAGGTAAATCAGGTTTATTGGTCCGACCGGGTTTTGAAATAATTTGCTTTCGTTCCACCCGGACATCATCCGTTTCGAAAGGCACCTTTTTTTTCGACAGGTAGTTGTTTAAAGTATCATATGGATACTGAGGGTTTGCCAGGCTGAAATTTTTCAGGTTTGAATACACTTCAAACGGCCGCGAGGCATCCTTTTTCCAATGGATCAAAACCACTCTCCTGGGATCTAAATTTGAAGCCGTTTTCATACCCAAATTTACGAAAAAAGACCAATATTGACGCAATAATGGTCTGTTACTTTACATCCTTTTCTTCGTTGAAATGGATTTTTTCGGAGAAGATGCAGCCGAGAATCCTTCTCTTCATCACGCCGGTACTCTTCTTGTAGAAATCTACAATGTGTTCGAGTGTGGGTTCTGTTCATCAACCATATCTCGGAGGTTTAATTCTGGTGGTAGATATTGGACTCCACCTCCGTTCAAGTTCTTGGTAGGTATCCCCATTGATGTTCCTCTTGAAGAACTCATCTCTTAAGTGTGTTTTAAGATCAATACATCTGCTCCAACAACCATGCAAATCTAACATTTTATGTTACATTTGCATAGATGATAAAACGCAGATTAGAAGCAAAAATACATGAGGCACTTAGCCGAAGCCCCTCTGTTGCCTTAATGGGTCCTCGCCAGGTGGGTAAAACAACTATTGCACTAAATATATCAGAAACAACACCATCCGTATACCTGGATTTGGAAAATAGTCTCGACTTGCAAAAGGTGCGCGATATAGTGAGCTTTCACAATGTTAATCGCGATAAACTCATTATTCTGGATGAAATTCAACGCTTACCGGAGGTCTTCTCTCCTTTAAGAGGGATCATTGATAAAGAACGCCGCAAGAGAAACAAGGCAGGGCAATTTCTGTTTCTTGGCTCAGCATCTATTGACTTACTCAGGCAGTCAAGCGAATCGCTTGCCGGAAGGATCGCCTATCTTGAACTATTTGGCATTAATCAACTGGAATATCCCAATGATATAAATACACTTTGGCTTCGGGGTGGCTTCCCGGAAAGTCTGTTGGCTACCTCAGAAAAAGACAGTTTGGAATGGCGGCGCGATTTTATCAAAACATATCTTGAGCGCGACATCCCCCAACTTGGCCCGAGAATACCATCTGAAACGTTAGAGCGATTTTGGACAATGCTGGCCCACCACCAGGGATCAGTATTTAACGCAGCAAACCTGGGCAGAAATCTTGATGTAACAGGAGTTACCATAGGGAGATACCTGGATTTAATGGTTGACCTGTTGCTGGTGCGGCGGTTAAAACCCTGGATTTATAATGCAGGCAAGCGCCTGATCCGTTCTCCAAAGGTTTATATAAGGGATAGCGGGATCACCCATGCTCTCCTGAATATAATTGATCATAATCAATTGCTTGGTAATCCGGTTGTAGGCGGAAGCTGGGAAGGGTTTGTGATCGAAAATATTCTTTCTGTGGCCCCTACCGGTGTGCAGCCTTTTTATTATGGAACGCCGGGGGGAGCTGAGATCGATCTCATATTGGAATTCTCTGCCAAAACAAAATGGGCTATTGAAATTAAAAAAAGCTCTTCACCCACAGTAAGCAAAGGATTTCATATAGCATGTGATGATATTAATCCGGAGAGGCGTTATGTGGTGTATTCCGGAACCGATCAATTCTCTTTAGGAAATGGGGTAATGGCAATTTCACTTGCTGATCTTATGCATGAAGTGATGAATCATTAATCGGGTTTACAGATAGCATAACCCTTTTTCATTTCCCATCCTTAATAATTGAATATTTTCACTAAATGAAAGCTCAAAAATTCTTATTGTTAAGTGTATCAATATTCGGGTTTACTCATTTATTGGCTCAAAACATCCATTTTAAGAAAACCGATTTGAAACCAATTCATGTTTCAATGTCGATTACAGAAATTGATGGTAAAAAAGCGGTCAGGGTAACCAAAGATTCTTCCATCAAGGAATTTGACGAGCCCACCTTTGTTAGATTGGATAATATTGATTTTACAAATGGGATAATTGAAATTAACGTGTTGAGCAAGCTATTAGCCAATGCTCCGGATTTTGCAAGAGGTTTTATTGGTATAGCATTCAGAATAAATGAAGACAATTCCAGGTTTGAATCTATTTACATTCGCCCTACCAATGGTCGCGCCACTCAGCAATTACGAAGAAACCGTTCCATTCAATATTTTTCTTATCCGGATTACAGGTTTGAAAGGTTAAGAAAAGAAGCTCCTGGTGAATATGAATCTTATGCGGATATGGGATTGAACGAATGGATTAAAATAAAAATTGTGGTTAAAGATGCTCAGGCTAAACTTTTTCTGAACAACAATCTGCAACCTTCGTTAATGGTGAATGATTTGAAACATGGTTCAAATAGCAATGGAGCGATTGGCTTATTTGTAGATATTGGCACAGAGGGTTTCTTTGCTGATTTAAAAGTTATAAAAGAGAACTAAACTGCTCTGGTCAAATGGAGGGAAATCCCAAGAAGCTGCAACTTTCCGCAGTAAGAGGATCACAAAATTAAAAGGGTTATACTTTAATAGTATGGGCTTTCTATTTTTGGTGACCCCATTTAATCAACCTGCAACTGCCCATTCATCCTGATAAAAGCTTCTGCCGCTTTAACACCCATTTCCCTTCCCCTGAAATCTTCCATTGCTGCATGACCGCATTGATAAATGCCCGGAGGGTCCTGGCTCAGATGGCAGTACACTGCCTGCTTTTTCTGTTCCTGTGTAGCTGTGATATCTACATAATCAGTGGGATGAAAAATGAAGGTTTGTTCTCCAATGCATACTTCAAAAAAGTATAAAGCGAATTTTTTACCCAGCCTCAACCAGGATTGAATCGCAATCAAACTCGCTACCTGGTGATCTTTATGCGAATCCAATGGCCAGTGTGTAAACAATATATCCGGTTTTTCATCTGCAATAATCTGTTTTACTTTTTGCAACCACTCATTATTCATAACAGTATCTCCATCAATCTGGCCTGCAAAAATATATTTAGCATCCAGAATTTTACAGGCCTGGATGGCCTCACTTTTTCTGATGGCAGCAGCTTTGTCGTGTGGCGTTCCGGGTATACCCGCTTCTCCTGTTGTTAAATAAATGATGGTAACATCATGTCCTGCTTTTCTCAATGCCGCCAGTGTTCCGCCACAACCCGATTCCGGGTCATCCGGATGTGCGCCCAAACAAACTACTTTTTTTTGGCTGGTCGTTGAATCCCCTTGTGCAAACAACAATGCAGGCAAACCGATAGCGCCAATGGTTGCTGCCGTTTGTTTCATAAAGCTTCTTCTTGAATGATGATCAGACATAACAATTGATTATAATTAACCGACACCTTACTGTCGCAAGCTAAAATTATTATTTAATTACCGTGTTCTGTTATTAAAAATCAATCATCTGACTTTTCGGGATATTGTGCCGCTCACGGCCGCTGGGCCCCGTCCCTGTTACCGGGCTGCTTTAGCTTCTGACAAAATGCGCTTCGCATCTTTTTCTCTGCCTTCGCCTTCGCTTGGCACCGAACCAAAAGAGGCCCGTCCACAGGGACTGATTAGAGATTATTCATCCAAGACCCTATAAAATCAGCTTTATTTTTTGAAATTAGTCTTGTTCTGAATTATCTAATCGCACTATACATTATTTAATTATTCATTCGCTTTTTTACACACGCGGCCAATTGTTTGAAAAACATAAGCATTGCTTTGAAATTCGTTAGGTGAACATAAATAAGTAAAGTTCTTTTACCGCTTAAGAAACATAACATGCAGACCAGCTCTGCTCCTCCCGTAAAAAATATATAAAACTGTGAGGCCCGGTATGAAATCTGTAAATTTATGGGAGATGAGTAAAGCCGAAACCATAGAAGAATTTTATAAAAGGAAATTCGATTGGATGCCAGATAATCTCAAAAAGGAGATCGGGCATTTTAATGTTTTTAATTTAGAGCCTTTTGTTGGAAATAAGGCGCAGCCCATACCTTATAAACGCCGTGATTTTTATAAAATAATGTTGGTGCAGGGTAGCAGTAAAGTGCATTATGCCGACAGGGTTATTGAAGTTACAAAACAGGCTTTGTCTTTTTCCAATCCTCATATTCCTTATAAATGGGAACATTTTGATACGATCAGAAGCGGTTCTTTCTGCATATTCGACCAGCATTTTTTTCATCAGTTTGGCAACCTGAACCAGTATTCCGTTTTTCATCCCAACGGTACACATATATTTGAATTATCGGATAATCAGGTAGAAAAAGCTGCTGCCATTTTTAAGCGCATGTTTGAAGAGATCGATTCAGAATACGTGCATAAATATGATGTATTGCGGAATCTTGTTTTTGAATTGCTGCATTATGCCATGAAAATGCAGCCTTCAGCAACCATCGACAAAAAACAGGTAAATGCTTCTCAAAGAATTTCCGCACTGTTTTTAGAATTGTTAGAACGCCAGTTTCCGGTTGATGATACACATCAAAGAATACATCTCCGTTCGGCATCCGATTTTGCAGCGCAGTTAAATGTGCATGTGAATCATCTGAACAGGGCGGTTAAAGAAACTATTCAGAAAACAACCTCTCAGATCATTGCCGAACGCATTTTGCAGGAAGCAAAAATTTTATTGAAGCACAGCAAATGGAATGTATCCGAAATCGCATTCGCCCTGGGTTTTACCGAAGTAACCCATTTCAACAATTTCTTCAAAAAGCATGTACAGTTAAGTCCTTTGAAATTCAGGAATGTTTGATTTTCGTAAACTGTTGTTTGCTTTTTATTATTTAGAGGGATAACCGCTGTTTAGTTTTGTTCCATAAATCAAATACATAATTATGAGCACACAAATACAAAAACGCAGACTTGGCAACAGCAATTTAGAGGTATCGGCCATCGGGCTTGGCTGTATGGGGATGAGTTTTGCATATGGCGCTGCCGGCGACAAAAAAGAAATGATATCACTTATCCGTTCATCTGTTGAACACGGCATCAATTTTTTTGATACGGCTGAAGTATACGGTCCATTCACAAATGAAGAACTGGTTGGTGAGGCTTTGGCACCTTTTAAGGGTGAGGTAGTGATTGCTACAAAGTTTGGGTTTAAACTTGATCCCAATGGCGGGCCAAAATGGGTTGGCGTGGATAGCACCCCGGAGAACATTAAAAAAGTTGCCGAAGCTTCACTAAAGCGTTTAAAAGTGGAAGCGATTGATCTGTTCTATCAACACCGTGTTGATCCGAATGTTCCCATTGAAGAGGTGGCAGGCGCTGTGAAAGATCTGATCCAACAAGGCAAGGTTAAACATTTTGGATTATCCGAAGCTGGCGCCAAAACCATCCGTCGCGCCCATGCAGTACAACCTGTTACGGCACTGCAAAACGAGTACTCTTTATGGACAAGAGAGCCTGAACTTGAAATAATACCAACATTGGAAGAGCTTGGTATAGGCTTTGTTCCATTTAGCCCACTGGGCAGGGGCTTCCTGGCAGGTAAGATGAATGAAAACACAAAGCTTGATAGTTCCGATTTCCGCAGTACACTTCCCCGTTTTACACCCGAAGCGCTCAAGGCAAACCAGTCTTTGATTGATCTGCTTGGCAGGGTAGCAGAAAAGAAAAATGCGACAGTGGCTCAAATTGCACTTGCCTGGCTTCTTGCTAAAAAGCCATGGATAGTTCCTATCCCCGGCACAACAAAACTTCACCGTTTAGAGGAAAATATAGGATCAACATTTATTGAACTTGGGCCTGAAGAAATAACAGAGATAGAAGATACCGCATCAAAGATAGTTGTGCATGGAGCACGGTACCCTGCGCATATTGAGAAAATGACAGGGCTCTGATTTACAGGAAGTCGAACATAGCAGTTTTCTTAGAGTTGTTAATCTGATAATGATATCCGGGTTACAACTTTCAACGCTCAGGGAAACATAAAACAAAGGGCCATACTTTATCGGTATGGCCCTTTGTTTTTATGCTGCTTTCGCGATTTCTCCCTGCAAGGGAATTTTTGTAAAACTGGCAAAAATGATTATCATTGTGTCATACTGACGCAATTAAAAAATTTATCAAACCGATTCTTGCTATGAAAACTTATGTAAACAAAATGATGATGATGCTGGCGGTACTTTTTACCGCAGGCAACCTGATGGCCCAGCAGGGTCTTCCGCAGTTAGGCAAAAGCCCTGTGAATGATGTTGTTAAAGCGATGACCCTGGAAGAAAAAGTAAATCTTTTAGTTGGCCAGGGTATGTACCTGCCTGGTATGCCAATGCCCGGTGCCAACAGCCAACCCACAGATGCACAGAAAAGAGTAACCGGTGCGGCAGGTACTAGTTTTTCCATCCCCCGATTGGGTATCCCTGCATTGGTGGTATGTGATGGTCCCGCCGGTATTCATGCCTTTAATGGCGGAAAGAGCCGGATGTATTTTGCCACCGCCTGGCCCATTGGAACCCTGCTGGCTTCCAGTTGGGATACTGCATTGGTGCACAAAGTGGGTGTTGCCCTTGGTGCTGAGGCTAAGGAATATGGTATTGATATCCTGCTGGGGCCCGGTATGAATATTCACCGAAACGCATTGGGTGCACGCAATTTTGAATATTACTCCGAAGATCCGGTGATCACCGGCAATATGGCTGCCGCTATGATCAACGGTATCCAGAGCAATGGCGTAGGCACATCAGCCAAACACTTTTTTGCCAATAACCAGGAAACCAACAGAAATTCTGTAAATACCATTATCAGCGAAAGAGCTATGCGTGAAATTTATCTGAAAGGCTGGCAGATTGCAGTAAAGAAAGCCAATCCATGGACCATCATGAGCTCTTACAACCTTGTAAACGGCCCTTATACTTCTGAAAATCCTGAACTCTTACGCACCATCCTTCGCAATGAATGGGGTTATAACGGTTTTGTAATGACCGACTGGTTTGGCGGTAAAAGCACAGTGGCACAGCAGAAAGCCGGTAACAACCTCATTATGCCTGGATTACCTAATCAGAAAAAGGAGATCCTTGATGCAGTGAAGAATGGACAATTAGATGAAAAAATACTGGACCAGAATGTGGCCGAGATCCTGACTATCATTTTACAAACACCTACTTTCAAAGGATATAAATTCAGTGATAGCCCTCCATTGAAAGAGAATGCGCAATTATCCCGGACAGCCGCTGCTGAAGGGATGGTATTACTGAAGAATGAAAACAACACGCTTCCAATCCAGCCAGGAACATCAATCGCATTATTTGGTAACAACTCATTGGATCTTGTTGCCGGAGGTACTGGAAGCGGTGATGTAAATAAAATGTATACCGTTCCTTTTGCTGATGGATTATACCACGCCGGTTATTCTCTTAATACAGATCTGTACCGCGCTTACGCCCGGTATATCACTGCAGAGAATGCCAAAAAACCTAAGCGAAGTTTAATGGAAGAATTGATGAGTCCACTCAAGCCTATTGAAGAAATGACGGTACCCAATGAGATGATCAGCAAAGCCGCATCACAATCTTCCATCGCTGTAATCGCCATCGGCCGCAATGCCGGTGAAGGCAACGACAGGAAGGCAGCAGGAGACTACTATCTCACCGAAAAAGAAAAAAACCTCATCAAAGAAGTATCCGCAGCTTTCCATTCGCAGAACAAGAAAGTGGTGATAACACTAAATATCGGAGGTGTGGTAGATGTAATGCAATGGCGCGATGAGGCAGATGCCATTTTATTAGCCTGGCAGCCGGGCCTGGAAGGAGGTAATGCAATGGCAGATGTGATCTCCGGAAAAGTAAACCCTTCAGGAAAACTGGCAACCACTTTTCCTGCACACTATGAAGATGATGTAACCACTAAAAATTTTCCGGGTCGTGAGATACCCGGCTCTGCAAAATCGGGATTGTTCGGCCAGAAACAGGTGGATGCAGAAGTAGTATATGAAGAAGGCGTGTATGTTGGTTACCGGTATTTTAGCAGCTTCAATATACCTACAGCCTATCCTTTTGGTTATGGTCTTTCTTATACGCAGTTCAGTACAGGCAATCTCAAAATCAGCGCACCGGTGTTGACCGACCAGTTGCAGGTAAGTGTTACCATAACCAATACAGGATCTGTGGCCGGGAAGGAAGTGGCTCAATTATATGTTAGCGCCCCTGCCGGAAAATTAGATAAACCCAAATCAGAATTAAAGGCCTTTGCCAAAACAAAACTGCTGCAACCCGGAGAATCTCAGGACCTGAGTTTTACGCTCACCCCTTCAGACCTTGCCTCTTTCCATACTGCATTAAGTGCCTGGGTTGCTGAGGCTGGTGAGTACAGCATCAGTTTGGGAAATGCGCAGCAGGTAATTGCTTCCGCTTCGTTCAAACTGCCCAAAGAAGTAATAGCAGAGAAAGTGAATAAAGTGGTGGTTCCAAAAACCGCCATCAATGAACTGAAGCGCGAAATGCCAAAAGCAAAAAAATAATAAGCGCATCTTTATGACAAAGGGCTGTTCTTCAAAAAAGAACAGCCCTTTGTATTTTTCATAAAATTGCAAAGCCGAAAATAGTCACGGCATTACTTTTTAATCCCTACTTAACAATTTGAACAATGATACATTTTCATAAAAATTTTCTCTGCCAATCCTATGCTTTACCAGGACATTTCCTTTTACCAATTCTTCGAGATAGCGAATAGCGGTATTTCGGCTTACCTGTAAATCATTTTGTATAAACTCTATTTTGGTATATGGGTATTTAAATAGATTATTTAACAGATCCTGGCTGTACATTTTTGGAAAATCGTTTCTAATGCGTTGTTTGTATTGTTGCATTAGTTTTTTTATTGCATTAATCAGTACCACCGATTCGTTAGCTGTTTTTTCAACCCCATCTAACATAAACAGCAACCATTCTTCCCAGTCTCCGTTTGTTCTCACTACCTGTAACAAGCGGTAATATTCATTTTTGTGTTTAATAATATAACGACTAAGGTAGAGTACCGGCAAATGCAGTAATCCCTTTTGAACTAGATAAAGGATATTGATAATTCTTCCAGTACGTCCATTCCCGTCATAAAAAGGGTGAATACTTTCAAATTGATGATGTATAATGGCCATTTTTATTAAAGGATCTACATCTATTTCTGAATCATCATTAATAAATTTTTCAAGATCGTTCATTAACGATATAATAGTTTCCGCATCTTGTGGTGGGGTATAAACAACCTCGCCGGTTTTGTTATTCAATAGCTTTGTACCAGGTAATTTTCTGAATCCGGCGCTATTCTGTTCTACTACTTCCTGTATCTGAAGTATATGATTGTTAGTTAATAACCCATTTGTCTTTACTAACTGGAATCCCTTTATAAGTGCACGCGCATATTGATGCACCTCTTTTGCTGCGGGACTTGCAAATTGATTACTGAATAAGTTACTTTGATATATTTCATCAAATGTGCTGATAATATTTTCAATAGCTGAGCTCTCACGGGCTTCGCGAAGTGTTAGTGTTTCAAGCAGGATATTTTCATTTGGAATGCTGCTGATCACTCCTTTCAACTCCGCTAATGCCCTATGTGCTAAGGCGACCTTTTTAAGTACCTGCTTGGTCTCTAGTTCTTGACTTATTTGCAAAAAATTCAGCATAATTGGGTTACTATGGTTAAATATAACCCAAAAAACGCAATAATTGAGTTATATTTAACCAATGTAACTTAGAAACTGTTTGGCTTAACTAGTACGAATTGCTTACACCCCTGTGGCTGGGCGGTGAAAAGCAGTTAAGATTCACCGCAGGAACTGTAGAGCAAAAGAGTTGACACAGAGAATTGACGAATTTCACAATATCTTATTCAATCGGCAACGGCAATTTTTGCTGCCGCAGAAAACTAAGCCTGTCAAAATAACCCCGCTGAAATTTGATCTTATCTGCTTCAATTTGAAAAAAGCCACAACCCCTTAATCCTAATGGGTCGCTCCATTCAAGGATGGCCCAGTTGCCATCTTCAAAAATATTTTCAATTACACAAACCATGGTTGCCGCTGCAAATTCCTGCCTGAAAAATTCTTTTATAACTGTTTTACCAACCAATGGGTCAGTATAAACCTGGTGGTTAATGGCATCATCATGATACATATCGGCCAAACCATCAAGGTTCGCTTTATTAAATTCATCAACCCATTTTAAAACAACTTCTTTAGGGGTCATCTTATCGTTTTTCCAAATGTACTTTAAAAAGATGTTCTTCAAATCTGAGCGAAGCCCTGCCCGTTTGCTTAAAGCTCTTTAATCCAGATATGTACATCGTGAGGTGCTAATTCTGTTCCGCCAAAAAAGGGAAATAGTTTGTATCCGCTTATTGTTGGAGAATTACAGGTTCGGGGTACTGTATCTTTTTTGTTGTCTATTTTAAATTCATACCCGTTGGAAACCAGTTTTATGCCGGCAGTATAAATCTTTCCAATATCAACCGTTTGTAACTCTTTATACAGGCGCAGCGAATCATTGTACCAATAAGCATAGATGCGCAAAGCATTGTTATACCACGACCAGCCAAAGCGTGCAGAATTAATATGATGGGGTGCAATAGTATACAAGGTTGTAAAAGAAACACAGTCGGCAAATCCGTATAACTTATTAATATCAGCCTGGTTTAACGGATCAACCGTACTGTACATGGCGCTGTTATCAAACCTGAATTGTACATTCATTTCGGTGATGCCGCCTAAACGAACAATAGTGGTTGAGTCTGTGGAATAACTCTGCCCTTGGGGAATAAAATAATCTGTGAACCCGGCTAATTCCCGTTTATAATATTCATCATTAACATATTCCTTTTGGCAAAATAAATTCAGGAAAAAGAATACAATCAGAACACTATACTTAAACTTATATTTTGAAGTTCCATCCTGCATTTCGTGTGTTTTATTGATCTAACCGAAATACTGAATTGCATTATAAAATTACGCATTTTCAAACCGGTTTATGCCTCTTACTATTGAAGAGTATGCTAAGCAATTGTAATGATCTAATAGCTAAGCCATTAACAGTTTCTTTATTAATGCAACCCGGTTGTTGGCCAGGTGCTCCAAGAATTATTAGAAGGTAAATAATTGCCAAAGAAGACACAGAATCACACAGAAACTGTCTGTGGAAATCTGTGCCTTCTGTGGCAGAAAAATTGAAAAAGATTTTATGCTAATTTTAAGAAGACTGATTTATTATAACTTTAATACATAATAAAATATATGCAAAAGCAATCCTTCCATTCACATCTCCTGTTGTCGCTATTATTTATTCTTATTAATTGCTATACACCACCTAACTTAATGGCACAGGATAAAACAGTTTCACGTTCTCCTGAAGAACAAAGGGAACTGTTTGGGTACTGCGAAAAACCCAGGCTGATGAAACAGTTAAGCCTTGCTGAAGAAACAGCAGATAAGATCGGCGATATCAATTACTGGGTCACCCTGCAAAAATTAAAGATTAAAGCAAATACCAACGACACTTTTGCAACACCTAATGAAGTGAAAGAAGTGGTGATTAAAAAATACAAAAACCTCCGTCTTTCCGGCGATCAGCTAAAAGTATTGGTTGATAAATACGAAGCAGGAAATAACGAAGAACCTTGTGCGGTTATCACCTTAACCGTTAATCACCAGTACGACACATTGGCCAAACCACAGATGTTACAGCTTTTCAAAACGCGTTATAGAAAACAACTGATCGACAAAGCAGGCATTAATGGCAGGCAGGCAGATAATGTGTTTGAAGTAGAAGTATGGAAACAAAAAGAAGCACTCGATATTGATGCGATACCCATTGCTGATTTTAACCGGGTTCGCAAAACGGTGGCGATGTATCGTGAAAGAGAAAGAAGATTTAAGGTGATCGGTTTAACTGAGCAACAAACAGAGACCGCTATAGAATTTTTAAATCAGCATGTGCTGGAAATCAAAAAATGATTTATGGCCGATTCAGTTGGATGCATAACTATAAATGTTCCCTGATGCCAATTTTGGTGGGCTGACCATAGGTGTTCGGAAGATGGAAGTACCTTGATGAACACCTTTTTTTGCCACAGAAGGCACAGATTTTCACAGACAGTTTCTGTGTTATTCTGTGCCTTCTGTGGCAATTTGTTTCTTTCTAAGAGTTGTTGTCGGCCAACAAACAACAACAGTGTCATTCATTTATACTGTTCCTTCCAAAAATCATTGGTCAATTTTTTATAATATGTTCCATCCGCCACTAAAGCGCTCATATTTATTGATTTACTGAAAAACACAGGAACTTATTAGCCATATATCTACTATGAAATGAATTTTATTCAATAAACAGTCATATTTCAAATATTTTCATCAGTAAAAATAGAAATAAACGAAATACTGTTTAATATTGCGACTCTTATATTGAATAAAATTATATGCCATGTTTGATACCGGTTTAACCGCGTTTATGATTGTTGCCACCAGTCTTGTTATGCTCATGACTCCCGGATTGGCCTTTTTTTATGGTGGATTAGCCTGTAAGAAAAATATTTTGAATGTTATGATTCAAAGTTTTGTATCGATGGGCTGGACATCTGTCTTGTGGTTTATTTTTGGTTATTCACTCTGCTTCAGCGGTGGAGAAGGACAAATTATCGGAAACCTGGACAAAGCATTTTATCACGGTGTTAATCCAAGTACCTTGTTTTCGCCCGACAAAAGATTCCCGGAGATCGTTTTTATAGCTTATCAAATGATGTTTGCCATCATTACACCTGCACTTATTACAGGGGCTTTTGCTAACAGGGTTACTTTTAAAGCATTCTTTATCTTCTTAACCTTTTGGCAAATATTTGTTTACTATCCTTTTGCCCATATGATCTGGGGTAATGGATTACTGGCTAAATGGGGCGTATTAGACTTTGCCGGGGGTATTGTGGTACACGCCACTGCGGGTTTTGCCGCTTTGGCTTCTGTAATATATGTTGGCGTGCGACGTGTAAAACATGAGCGGCCCAACAATTTGCCTTTGGTTGCCATCGGTACGGCATTGCTTTGGTTTGGCTGGTACGGATTTAACGCCGGCAGCGAACTGCAGGTTAATAGTATTACCGCACTTTCGTTTGTTAATACAGACCTCGCCGCTTCAGTGGCTGCAGTAACCTGGCTTGGCATTGAATGGTTTGTTGAACCCAAGCGACCTACTTTTGTTGGTTTGCTAACAGGATCTGTAGCTGGCCTGGCCACCATTACCCCGGCAGCCGGTTATGTAACCTACCCGATGGCTTTCTTAATCGGTTTTATTGGTGCGGTGGTTTGTTACTTCGCAGTAAAACTGAAAAACAAAATGGGATGGGATGATGCACTTGATGTTTGGGGTGTACATGGTGTAGGCGGTGTTGCAGGAACTATTTTATTGGGAGTATTTGCAACAAAATCAATTAACCCGGGAGGTGCCGATGGATTACTGTTTGGAGGAGGCACCTTCTTCATGAAAGAGCTGATCGCTGTTGCTGTTACTTCTGTGTATGCCTATCTGTTTACTTATTTAATGTTGATGCTGATAAATAAAATAACCAGGGTAAAAGTTACAGCAGAAGAAGAGGAGCAGGGATTAGACTACGTATATCATGGTGAAATAGCAAGAGACCTTCATTAATATTATTTCAATTTCTCTTTAACAAAAAACCACTTACAATAAAATGCAGGTGGTTTTTTATTTTTCAGATCGTTCCATTAACTTCATCATTTAAGTTATATCAGTGTTTTACTAACCCATCCCCCAATGCAATCAAAGACTTTAACCACCAAACCACATTACCCTATTCTTGATGGCCTTCGTGGTGTGGCCGCTATTTTAGTTGTCATCTTTCATTTATTTGAAGCGTATTATCCGGTACCCGCCAATCACCCCGAACATCATGGATACCTGGCAGTAGACTTTTTCTTTTTATTGTCTGGCTTTGTAATAGGTTATGCATATGATGACCGTTGGGGAAATATGCGTGCGTGGGATTTCTTTAAAATAAGATTGGTGCGCCTGCACCCGATGGTGTTGCTGGGTGTATTGATCGGGGCCATTGGTTTTTGGTTTGATCCATTTACAAACGGACAGGCGCATACCAGCATTTTTAAATTGATTGGTGTTACGCTGATAAGTTTTGCTTTATTACCGGCGCCGGATATACGTAATTGGTCAGAGACACACCCGCTTAATGGACCCTGCTGGTCTTTACTGCAGGAATATCTTGCCAATATTTTATACGCGTTGTTTGTTCGTAAAATGGGAAAGATCTCTTTATGGGTCCTGGTAATAATCTGCGGTGGTGTACTTACCTATGTAGCCTCATGGCGCGGAGATGTGGGAACTGGCTGGAGTTTTGAAACTTTCTGGATCGCTTTTGTGCGGATGATGTTTCCATTCTTTGCAGGACTGTTACTATTCCGTTCAGGAAAAATGATCCGAATACCCATGGCATTCACTGTTTGTTCGCTGATACTGATCGTGCTTTTCTTTTTGCCAACATTCCGTTATAATGGATTGTATGAAGCTGCATGTATCATCCTTGCTTTCCCTTTGGTGGTGGCGATAGGTGCAGGCGGACAAATAAGCGGCTGCTGGGCTAAGTTGTGCAAGTTTTTCGGCGATATCTCGTACCCGATCTATATCACACACTACCCATTCATTTACATCTATACCATGTGGATTGTCACCAAAAAACCGGCGCCTGCTCAAATTGTACCGGTTGCCTTCGGTTTGTTTGTACTCTTTATTGTTCTGGCTTATGCATCGCTGAAATTGTATGATGAACCGGTAAGGGCATGGTTGAAGAAGAAATTTTTAGTGAAACAATAAAACCAGACTGTAACGCAAGTTTTGATGATGCCAGTGTTAGCTATGCAATCATCGGTTTTAGAAAGATGGAAATATTTTGATGGATGTCATCTTTTTTTCTTTCTAACAATTGTAATCATACGCTTAACAAATACAGAGGATCACATTGATTTACCAACTAATTTCCATTTATATGTTCCCCCCGCTTGTTCTATGCCCCAGTAATCAAATGATCCTGTACTCCGGTCTCCATCGGCGTTCAGTAAAACCGGTCCGGTGATCCCAAAATACCGATTTGCCTCAGACCGGAACATCGTTTTTACTTTGGTAAAAGTATTTGCGCCGGGAGGCAAAGCAATAACAGTCCGGGCAATTACCCACATGGCATCGTAGGCTGCCAAAGCATACGCGTCGGGTTCAATACCTGTTTTACTTTTTATAGTTGATAAAATTGAAGCGAGGTCTGGATGCGGTTGCAGTGGCAATCCAAAACCTGGCGCAAAGAACTGTGTGCTTGCTGCGAAAGATGCAGCCTGGTTATCTGAAATCAACACATTACTGAGCGCCACTCCATCACCGCCATACCAGTGCACAGAAGAAAACAGTGGATCTGATTTTGCCTGCCTGAACAAATCAATACACTCATCAAAAGATGCCAGGTATACTGCTACTTTATTTTCTCCCTCACTGCCTATATGTTGCAGTAGTTTTGTTTTGAGTGCGGAAAGAACAGCAGCGTAATCAGTGGTGTTGATAGCGTATGGTGCAATGGCATCAACACTGCCACCCAGTGATGAAAATACAGTTCCTACAGATTGTTGCAGGCCTCTATTACCAGCATCATCTCTTGCAAGTGTTACAACAACTGTTCTGCCGGAAGCAAATATTGTTTTAGCCACAGCGCCGCCCTCTACTGCATCTCCGGGACAAAATCGAAAAACAGCGTCATTGGCAATTGCCAGGCTGCCGGCTGTACTGCTCTGGCTAACCACGAGCAGATTATTGCTATCAGCAAAAGATCGTATGGCTCCCAGTTCAGCACTTGACTGTGGCCCGATGTAATACCGGATATTCGCATTCAATCCATCACGTATCGCTTTCTGAGTTAAAGAGGTATCAAGTTTTGTATCATACATAACAGTTGAAAAGCGATACCTGGAAGCAGTCTGCTCCATATAACCATTAATATCGTTAACGGCAAGATTCATAGCCTCCTTCGATGTTAAACCCAGTGAAGACCAGTTACCCGATAGGGATAAAAGACCACCAACTGTTATGTTGATGTTTTCTGTTCCGGTATCTTTTTTACAGGAGATAAAACACAAAGCAAAAACGATGAAGGCACCGGTAAGGGTTCTCATAGATTTGATGTTTGCCTGTAAAACTACCGAACCGGGCGGCATTTAAATATGCGCACAAACAGTCTGAGGTATGACTGGCATCAGCCTTTAGCCACATAAATCGATCTAATTTTACACGTTGAAAATCTACCACTCCCCAATACCGGCCTGCCAATGGTTCCCCGGCTTTGTTGGTATTCAATGATTTTACCGGCTACTTAAATCATATTATATGAGAACGAAATTTAAAATGCAGACTCTTCCACTGCTTATGCTTGGATTTTTATTGGTATCCAATCCTGCATGCAAAAAATCAACAAGCATAAGTGATCCGTTACTTGCAAAACTGTATACAACTGTAGACAGAACCATTATACCAACACAAATTCCCACCTTCCCGCCATTGTTAAATCCAAATGAGGTTTCTAAATTCACGCAATATGGATTTGGTTTTTGGCAATATGGCCCGGGAGTGCCGTATCAAAAAAGAGTAGACCTTATGCCATCCGGGTATACTGGAGACAATGTTAGCAACGCAGCACTGTTCCTGAATTTCTTTTCTTTCTCGGATATTCATATCACTGACAAAGAAGCGCCCGCCCAGGCAATTTATTATGGATATAAGTGGAATATCATTTCAGGTTATTCCCCGGCCATGCTATATACAACTCATATGCTGGATGCGACAGTTAACACCATCAACAGGTTTCATAAAGCAAAACCTTTTGATTTTGGTTTATCCCTGGGAGATGCTGTTAACAGCTCTCAGTATAATGAACTCAGATGGTATATTGATGTATTAGATGGTAAAATAATAAATCCTGATTCCGGTGTTAAGGATGATCCCAATCCCGGCCCAAATAATGATTACCAGGATGAATACAAAGCGGTTGGTTTTGATAATTCTATTAACTGGTACCAGGCCATTGGCAATCACGATCATTTCTGGATGGGCATGTATCCTCCCGATGATTATGTTCGGGAGAAGATGACGGGTAGCACTATCCTTAATCTTGGCAATATATTTACCGATACTGCCGGCTTAGCTACACGCGGATTTTATATGGGTGCGATAGATGGAAAAACAATTAATGGAGAGATTGTAGGTGCCGGACCGGTAAGCAGTTATACTGAGCCACCAACTGTTCCCGCTGATTTAAAACGGTATCCGCTAACTCGAAAAGAGTGGATGGCAGAATTTCTGACCAGTACAAGCTTACCCGCAGGACATGGATTTACACCAGCAATGGTTGCTTCCGGATTTGCCAACTATACCTTTGAGCCAAGGTCTGATTTACCCGTTAAAGTAATTGTACTTGATAATACCAACCCCGGTGATAAAAGAGGAACTGATGCTTATGGCAAGGGCTTTCTTGATAAAGAACGATATGACTGGCTGATAGCCGAACTGGATAAAGGCCAGGCAGAAGGCAAACTGATGATCATTGCTGCACACATCCCGATTAAAGTTGTGGTTCAAAATACATTGATTGGACAAGCTATGACATGGAGCCGCGACTCATATAAAAACGAGGACGAAATGCTAACCAAATTACATACCTACCCTAACCTGGTTTTGTGGGCTTCAGGGCATAGGCATCTAAATGTGGTTACCCCTCAAAAATCACCTGATGCTACACGTCCGGAACTTGGTTTTTGGGAGGTTGAGACAGCCTCTCTGCGTGAGTTTCCACAGCAGTTTCGTACGTTCCAGATCATTCGTAACAGCGATAATACCATTTCAATTTTTGCGGCAGATGTAGATCCCATTGCCAATGAAGGGTCTTTGGTTGCAAAAGCCCGGTCGTTCGCTATTGCCGCCAACCAGCTATTTAAAATTGAACAGAACCCTATGCCAAGCGGTGTTGCAAATGTGGAACTGATTAAAAAACTAACTCCGGAAATGCAGGTTAAAATACAGAATCTGGGTACACCCATAAACAGGTAGGCAATAAAGTGTCTTATCATTTTTTATGGCCGCAGGCTTGCTGCCTCTGATGTCAATGTGGTTGCCTGACCACAACATTTCAAAAGAAACAAATTGCCACAGAATACACAAATTTTCACAGAGAAAAAATCTGTGGTATTCTGTGCCTTCTGTGGCAAAAAAATGGCATTCATCAGGATATTTCTATCTTTCTAACACCTTTATTTTCACTTTATCCCGCTATAACTTCTCAAACCTTGCCTGGAAAAAGCGAAGATATTTAGGTTCATACACCATTTTCAATCCTTTAATGGTTTTGCGGCGCTGGTATACACGGGCTGCAGATTCAGCAATTACATCCATGTGCGCCTGTGTGTATACGCGGCGCGGAATTGTAAAACGTACCAGCTCCAGCTTAGGATAATAGTTTTCTCCATTGGCTTTTCTGCCTGCAGATACAACACCCCTTTCCATTGTTCTTACACCCGAATCGAGATACATTTCTGCGGCAAGTGTTTGCGCAGGAAAACTATCCTGCGGTATATGTGGCAAAAACTTTTTAGCATCCACAAAAATGCCGTGCCCGCCAATCGGTTTTACAATCGGCACTTCATACTCCATCATTTTTTCGCCCAGATAAATAACCTGTCCTATTCTTGCACGGATATGGTCATCGCTAACACTTTCACCAATACCTATGGCCATCGCTTCCATATCCCTTCCTGCCAGTCCGCCATAAGTATGCAGCCCTTCGTAAACCACTACCATATTCCTTGCTTCTTCAAACACATCCCAATCATTCACTGCAAGAAAACCACCAATGTTTACCAGCGCATCTTTTTTAGCGCTCATGGTGGCACCATCGGTGTAAGAGCATATTTCTTTTACAATGGCTTTAATTGTTTTATGTTCATACCCTTTTTCCCTTTGCTGTATGAAGTAGGCGTTCTCTGCAACCCTTGTCATATCATGTATCACACGTATGCCATGTTTTTTTGTGAGGGCACGAAGTTCTTTCAGGTTCTTCATGCTGATGGGTTGTCCGCCAGCCATGTTTACACTGGTGGCCATACTTACATAAGGGATTTTTTTGGCACCATGTTTTTTGATCAGTCTTTCCAATTTATTTAAATCAACATTCCCTTTAAACAGATGTTCATTTTCCGGATCATGCGCTTCATCAATAATAATATCTTCAAATTTCCCGCCAGCCAGTTCCTGGTGCAGGCGTGTGGTAGTGAAATACATATTGCCAGGTATGATATCACCTTTTTTGATCAGCACTTTTGATAAGATATTTTCTGCACCACGTCCCTGGTGTGTGGGAATGAGGTATTTGTATCCATACACTTCTCTCACCACTTCTTCCAGGTGATAAAAGTTTCGGCTGCCTGCATAAGCTTCATCACCCAGCATCATTCCGGCCCATTGCCGGTCGCTCATGGCCGATGTACCGCTATCGGTGAGCAGGTCAATATATACATCTTCTGATTTTAGAAGAAAAGTGTTGTAACCGGCTTCTTTCATCGCTTTTTTACGCTGTGCATCGGTTGTCATTTTTAACAACTCAACCATTTTTATTTTGTAGGGCTCTGCCCAGCTATGTTTGATCGTTTTCATATACAAGCATTAATTTTTTATAAGACGGGTTTCAGTTTTACAGTAAAATGCCGCAGCATCGGCGCTTCTTCTATAATGGTGAGGCCTTTTATTTCGTTCTTTTTTTGAAATACTTCGATGATCACTTCGGCCACATAATCTATATGACTTTGCGTGTACACCCTTCTCGGTATGGCCAGGCGTACCAGTTCAAGTTGCGCAGGGATCAGTTTGTGCTGTTGATCATATTTTCCAAACATCAGCGAACCGATCTCTACACTGCGTATACCACCATGCACATACAATGCGCCCACCAATGCCTGACCCGGATATTGCTCAACCGGGATATGCTGGAGAAATTCTTTTGCATCAATGTAGATGGCATGTCCGCCGGCAGGTTGCATCACCGGCACCCCGGCAGCAATCAATTTATTGGTGAGGTATTCAATGCTGCGGATGCGGTATTGCAGATAGTGTTCATCCATCACTTCTGTTAAACCGATGGCAATGGCTTCAAGGTCTCTGCCAGCCAAACCACCATAAGTAGGGAAGCCTTCGGTCATGATCAGCATATTCCGGCATTGCTGTGCAAGCGCTTCATCATGCATGGCAAGAAAGCCGCCAATATTGGCAAAAGCATCTTTCTTGGCACTCATGGTACAGCCGTCGGCATACGAAAAAAGTTCTTTCACTATTTCAGGTATTGGTTTTGCAGCATACCCATCTTCACGCAGTTTGATAAAATATGCGTTTTCTGCAAAGCGGCAGGCATCAATAAACAATGGGATTTTATTGGCCTCACAAATAGTTTTCACCTCCCTGATGTTCTGCATGCTCACGGGTTGTCCGCCACCTGAATTATTGGTTACCGT
>DAIOVU010000007.1:45879-105749 GCA_036758845.1 Sediminibacterium sp. | reverse complement strand
TACGGTTCTGTGAGGAGCAGGGGGTGAAATTCCCCTTGCTTACTCGACTGTGCGCATACCTTTATTCGCTTTTATCAGTAATCTTTTTTAGTTGCTGTTTAATTTCTTTTAATTCATGCGCAATTCGGCCAACATAATTGTCTGGAGGTGAAAGAACGCTTGTTCCTGATACTCCCGAAAAGGATAGATTAAATTTCTTTATAACTTTACTATCGTCAATGTCATAATAGGTAACTTGAATTATTATATTATCATCGCGCTTTTCTGCATTTTTTTGCGATAAATCTGTAATGAAAAATTTGTAAAACTGATTCGAATAAAAATTTTCTAAGCCATCTTTTATAATGCCTTTTTTCTTGATTTCAAAATGTTGATTATCGTAAAATTCAAAATCTTTCAGAATTTCGAACTTGACATTTTTCGCATGTCCTAATCCGGAGTTTTTGAAAACAATGTAAACAAAACTTGCGTCAGCTTCTGCTCTTTCGAAAAAGATATTTATATCAGGAGTATTTTGAAATTTTCTGATTTTCCTTGTTTCAGAAACCAGCTTCCATGTCAGTATGGAATAAACGATGGTCGATAATGTAACCAACCCCGAAAAAATTATCTGTAAGATGTTGTTCATATTTGTCAGAGATTAATAAGGTTGCGCACAACGGTACGGCTTGGCGATGTGGCGGTATTTGAAAATCGTCAGCCCGGAACCGCTGCTAAATTTATAAATAAAAGTTCATTGTTTATTCTATAGCTTGAAGTTATTCGTCGTCTGGAACTATAGCCGATTAGCGAACAAAAAGCTGAGAATATATTCGTCACCCCGCCATATTGCCAAACCGCCTGTTAGCGGTTGTACAGTTGAGTTCAAAATAAGTGTCATAGTTTAAGTGATCTGTATTGAATATGTCTTTTAAATATTTCAAGTGAAACGTTACTATGCTTAAAACCTTTATACTTTTGACTTACTTGGTAGTCATCAAAATATTTTAGAATCTTTGATACTGATGTGTCAAAGTAAAATGAGACATTGATAATTTTATTTTTATTCAACGCATTTTTAACTTCTACTTGATTGGATATTGTCCAACCATTAAATTCACGTTTTAATGTTTCAGAAAGTGACTTCATTTCTTTGCCTAAACTGTCAATATTCTTCAAATATTTTACAAGAAGTAATGTGTCGGTATAAAAAGTAGTGTCTGTCTGGTATATAATATTTTCTTTTGAAACATTTTCATAATGCAAATCAAAACTGTCTATTAGATCATAATAGGTTGAGAGTAATTTTACATAATCTTTATTAGATAGACAGTTACTGAACGAACTGTCCAAGTCACTAAAATTTATAATGTGATAATCCGCGTTATTAAGCAATGTGTCTTTCAGATAATGATGTACTAATTTTTTGGCTTTTTCTGACCGATACTTATTTTCGGGTGTAATGCTCTTGTTATTCGCTTTGTCTTTGGTTTTGCATGAGGAAATAAAAATAATTACCCAAAGGCAAAACATTTTTAATAAATACCTGCTATTATTATATTTTCTCAAAGTTATGTCTCCGATTTATTTAATATTAGGTGGTTGATGTTGTATAACCGCTAACACTTAAAAGTAGGTAAATTTTGTGCATCAGGCAAATCCGACAAAAATCGCAATGAATTGGTTTTCAATTATACTATTTTACGTTTTTGGGGTAGATGCTTTTTTAGAATGGTGTTGCCATCTACCCAAAAAACGCAAAGCATCTACCCAGAATGCGCAAAGGACTTACCAGTTAAGCCTGTCCAACGGACTCTCAATTCGCCCAATATCTTTTTTGCTTACATGGGTATAACGCATAGTGGTTTTTATGCTGTTATGCCCCAGTAATTCCTGTATAATGCGGATATCCGTTCCACTCTCCATCAGGTGCGTGGCATAACTATGCCGCAGCATATGAATGCTTCCCTTTTTTGTTATACCCGCATTTTTCTTGGCATCGTGTAATATTTTTTGCGCACTCCGCACACTATACCTCTCACCCGAAGGGCTTTCAAAAAGATAATTGCGCGGTTTATATGCCTGGTAATAGATCCGCAGCGTTTCTAATAATTTCTTCGAGAGCGGAACCATCCTGTCTTTCTTGCCTTTTGCTCCATGTATGTGTATCATCATCCGCTTGCTGTCTATATCTGTTAATTTCAGATGAATGATTTCACTCACCCGCAAACCTGCTGCATAGCCTGCCATCAGAATAGTTTTGTGTTTAATATTGGCAACCCTTCTGATCAAATTCAGCACTTCCTCTTCTGCCAGCACATCCGGCAGTTTAAAAGGTTTTTTGGGCCTTGGCAGGTCGTAAAACGCTTTCTCCCTGCCAGCCACTTTTTCAAAATAAAACTTAAGGGCATTTACAGAGGTATGTACTTTGGTTTCACTGCACCCCTGCTTTTCTAAGAGCCATAACAGGTAACTCATAACCTGTTCTTTGGCAAGCTCATTCACCCACTTTCTTCCCAATAACCGTAAAAGCTGGTGAAACTCGTTGCAGTAATTACGGATGGTATTGGTACTATAGCCTTTCAGCACCAGCATATTGCGTAAGGCGGTTAATGCCAGCAGGTTATCTTCAGTTAATGGAAACTGCCTGATAATTTGAGCAGTAGCGGCCGAAATAGCCCGTACAGGCTGCGGCACAAGGGCCTTGCGCTGCTGTAAATAATTTCTTACTAAAGCCGTATCAATCACTGCTTTATTTTTCAGAAACGCTGCCAATGCAGTATAAGATTCTTTTTTACACGGTATATACCAGCACCTGTGTGTTTGGCTCCACTTTACCTGTGGCACCTGTTTGATGATGTTATTAATGGCGTTACCCGCGGTAAAGAAAATACCAATACATTCTTCTCCCCGGTGGAAAAAAGGTTTTAGTACAATGGTTTGCATAACAACAGTATTTAAGACGATAGTATCTCAGGGGATTACTGTTGAAACTTAAAATTAACGTGTTATGCGATTTAAATTTATATACTGCTGTATTTTTTTTCAAATCTTTTTAAAACACATAGATACATAGTGGAAAACAAAAAGAAAATATAGCATTCAAACTATATGCCCTCTTTCCTGACCTATGTAACTATGTGTTTATTAGCACAACACATTAAATTAAATAGATGTTACCCTTGCCCGGGGAATATATAAAGCCAATGCAGCTTAAATGGATCATCCTGTTGTTTTAAATTGTGAACTGTTACTTTTTTTAGTGCCGCACAATAAATTTTTTGATGACACTTTTCGTAGATAAAAAATACATGCCATCAGGCAGTGATGCAGTAGAGATATGATTTAGCATGCCTGCTTTATCAATGCACAATTTACCTGCGCTATTGTATACTTTGATCCCATTGAGTGTTTTTGTAAAAGAGAGGGTACTCTGGCAAGGGTTCGGATAAAGAGATATAGAATTTTGAAGTGCCACATCAATGGTAGCGGTTATTACTCCGGTTGTAAACGAAAATATCTGCGACCATTTGCCTTTTCCCGCAACATTTACCCCGTTTACTCTCCAATAATATTTTGTTCCCGATTGCAGGGTGCCTGATATTGTTTGATAACTGGTTGCACCGGTAACCGACTGATCGGTTACAATATTGGTAAAAAGGGTGTCGGCGGATACCTGTATCCTGAAACTATCCGGCATACATTTATGTGTCCAGGTTAGCGTTGTATTCTGCGATATATTAGTAGCGCCATTTGCGGGTGTTAGTAAACTGCTTTGCAAAGGCGTGTTTACAGGCAGGGTAGACTTTATTATTCCCCCGCCATTTGCATTAAGGCCATACAAGTAACCACAGTCATCAATAAACATGCTATTAAAAAAATAAGACAAACTGTTAACGGTAACCACTCTTGTAAATACGGTATTGCTGTTCCATCCTGTAGCACCGAAAGAACCTATCCATAAGCCTTGTGTGGTGGTAAAACTTCCAGATGTAATGTTACCATAGAGGTTGCCCCTGTTGTCAAATGCCATGGAATTAAAGCTTGTATAATCGGGCAGATTATTAAACGCAAACATTTGGGTGCCATTATTTGTACTGGATGAACCAAAAAAGTTCTTGGCAATTTGCGATCCGTTACTCTGTCCGTGAGTTCCTCCGGAGAAAATGTAGTCTGTATATGGATCTATTATCACACTTTCATTTCCTTGTGCGCTTAACGCAGAACCTGCTGTTAGTGAGCTGAAGGTGCCTGCTGTGCCACCCTGTGTTGACCGGTACAATCCTCCCGTTTCAGTTCCAAGAAATACATGGTTATGTGAGTTGATGGCGAGTCCGTAAGCTTTGTCGCCATTTGGCGGAGGGTTTAAGTTATTGGTAAAAGCGCCGTGGTTTACACTGGATGAAATATTTGTTTGATATTGCCCAAAGGAGTTGGCTACAAAAAGTTTACCTGTGCCGTCTTCCGCTATATACGGATAGCCATCGTTGGGCGTAACAATTGTTGTTTCTTTTATCCAGTTGGCACCGTTATCTGCGCTTTTATATAATTCAGGGTTACCAAAAGCCGGATTTAAGTTTGCACCAATAAATTGTTTGGTGGAAAGCCAAAGCCAGCCATAGCTGTCAACAAAAATAAAATCTGTTTTCTGAGAGTTTATCCCGTTATTAATAGATACCCAGGAAGCGCCTTTATCAGTAGAACGAAATACCCCCGCACAACCCGGTACTGCGCCGGATGTATTCCGGCAAATCATAAACCAATCCCCCTGTTTGTTTTCAACCAGTTGAGAAGTATTGTTTGCAATTGAAAGATTACTTAATGAATACCCCCAGTTGTTAGGAGTGGCCGCTTTCCAAATGCCACAGGCTGCTGCAAATACCATATTATTACTGTTTATCGCCATGCTCACGATACTTGTACTATTAAAACCCTGACCGGCATTTTGCCATGAACCGCCATTATCTTTACTATAGAAAATTTCTCCTGCTATGCTTCCTTTTTGGTATACATAATACCCCAACCCTACAAACAGGTTGGCTGCCGCATCGGCCACTATCGCTCTAACAGGTTTATTGGCGGGTAAGCCGGTATTTGAAACAGACCATGTGTTGTTATTCAGAATGCTTACGTTGGCATCCGTTCCTGCAAATAACAATCCGGCGGCATTCACATACAAACAATTTACATTCTGATTACTGATACCCGTTCCATATTGACTCCATGTATTTGCGTGATATTTTATTACACCGTTTCCATACGTTGCGGCTACTAAATCACCATTGCCCAATATTTTTAAATCTTTTATGGCAGGCAAGACTGCAAATCCGGTCAGGTTCGCCATTCCTGTATTCTGCAACGTCCAGTTGGTTCCGTCAAACTTCGAAATCCCCGTACCATAATTAATTGGGCTGGGCGAAATATTGCCCGTTGTTCCGGTACCTGCATATATATTTCCGGAGCCATCCGCTACAATAGAAGTGATATTTAAAGGCGCACCGGTAAGGATACTCCATGTTTGGGCTGTTTTGTCATATTTGGCAATACCGCAACAACTGGTAACGGCATTTGAATTGTTTCCACCCGCATATAAAACCCCGCCGGGCGAAAAATACAGGACATTCAATATGCCCAATCCTGTTTTTGCCAGTTTTGTCCAGGTAAGCCCCTGGTTGTTAGAATAGATAACCAGCCCTGCGGAACAGGCATATAAGTCGCCATTTGCGGGATCGGTAACAATACTGTACATATTGGCCGGTGGCTGGATGGGTAGGGGGGTAAAGCTTATCTGCGCAAATGAAGTTAGTTTAATAAATAAAATAATTACAATTACATAAAAGATTCTGTATCTACGCATAGCAGGGATTTTCTAATGGGCGGCAAACATATAAGAAGCTTTAATATAATTTCCTGTATTTATTTGAACGGTAATGTTTATTCCTTCCTGTATTGAAATGTTAGCAGAAAACTACTTTCACTATTTTAACTCCTTTAACCTCTTTACCCCCTTTAACCCACTTCAACCTCTTTACCCCCTTTAACCCACTTCAACCTCTTTAACTATTTTAACCCCCTTTAACCCCTTTAACCACTTTAACTATTTTAACCCTTTTAACCCTCCACCCCCCCCCAAAAAAACCACTAACCTCCCCCCATATCTTTTTGATTATCAGGCAACCTGATAAGTACTCACTACCGTATTAGCGTATAAGGCCATCCATGCCTTTTTCTTAAATAATGCCCCAACGCTGATGCTTAAAAGCAAACTCCTTTCAGATATATCTATCAGTACAGTACAGACTATTCTGAACCAGTTGTCGGGCATTGTGGTATTTTTTATCATTTCAAAGAACCTGGATAAAAGCAGTCTCGGGCAAATAAATTGGGCATTTGCGGTGCTTATGCTGGTATTCCCCGTTTTAGGCTTTGGTCTTGAGCAGGTTGCTTTAAAACGGGTGGCCACGGGCACCAATCCGGCGCTGCTGATGCAATCCTATCTTGTTCATGTTGGGGTTACAGGGTTCAGCTTTATCGGGATCTTATTAATTATCCGGATCTGGGCCCCGGTGCTGCAGCAAAATGGTCATTTCTTTTTGTTATTATCTGTCAGCCAATGTCTTTCTTTTTTTGCTACTCCGTTTAAGCAGGTTGCCAGCGGACTGGAAAAATTCAGGGCGCTGTTTATTATGACATCCTGTTCCAATATTATAAAAGTGGTTTGCCTGCTGTTACTGGCACTGCTAAACCGGGTATCTCTAACCGCTGTAATTTATATATACCTGCTGGCTTCTTTGGGCGAACTGGTTTTGTCGGTCATTGTTTACCGCGTAAAACTGGGCCTTTCGGTTTTGCCGGGGTTTGAATGGACATATTATCTGGCTTTTATAAAAGAAGCTTTTCCGCAGTTGGGTATTACCATTATTAACGCGTCGGTTTTAAGAATGGATAAGGTATTGCTGGGCTTGATCTCAACATCGGTTATGGTAGCCGAGTATAGTTTTTCAAACAGGCTTTTTGAGATGTCCATTCTGCCATTGTGGATAGTAGCGCCAGTGGTCTTTCCAAAAATTGCTAAATTATTCAGGGCCGGAGATGACCCCGTTGATTCATGGAAAATGGATTACCTGAAAACATTTGCCAGGATAGAACTGATTGTGGCGGTACTGGTGGCATTGATCGTTAATATATGCTGGAAAGATGTTATTGATCCGCTTACAGATAATAAATACGGGGCTTCAACAAAGGATCTCATGTTAGTGATGTCGTTTGCTATGCCATTGGTGTACCTGAATAATTTATTCTGGGGCATTAATTTTTCAAAAGGAAGGATGAAAATTATTTTTGTGTGCATTCTCATTACTTTTCTAACAGTGGTTGCAGCCGATGTTTTATTGATTCCTGTTTTTTCTGCTATGGGGGCGGCCATGGGTTTTTTGATTTCAACAATTGTTCAAACAATTTATTATTCCGGGAAAACAAAGTTTGTTGATAAGGCATTTTATTTTCACGGGGCACTGATTTATGGCAATGGATTAGCCGCCGGCCTGATAGCTACCTATTCTTTTTCAGGTATTGTGCCGCAGGCCATCATAGCTGTAGCAATTTATTTTTTCCTGCTGTTGCTCACCCGCGAACTTAGTATCAGGGATTGGCTATTGTTCAGAAAAATTGCAGATGTATGAATATATTATACATCTGTAACGAATATCCGCCCGGCAATAGCGGGGGCATTGGTTCTGCTACCAGGAACCTGGCGGATGAGATGGTAAATAATGGCCACAAGGTCTTTGTGGCAGGCCTTTATGCACCGGGATATGGCCAAAAAAATTACGAAGAAAAAGAGGGAGTGAAGATTTGGCGGAAACGGTTGAACATTGATGTTGGACTGATCCGGAATGATTTTTCTAAAAGAGATACTGTTATACTGCATTTACTTCGGGTAACGGGTGTTCTGAAGGGAAGCTATCGTGCAGGTATTAAAAAGTTCCTTTCTTTTTTACAGGAGCTGATCAAACAATATCAAATTGATATTGTGGAATGGCCCGATTTTAATGAATGTTTTCAATTGGTGCCTGCAATGCCATTAGCAGAATGGCTGCCTGTGCCCGTTATTGTTAAGCTTCACGGCTCCTCTTCGTATATCAAACACCAAACCGGTCAGCCGGTAGATGGGCGTATCTATTCAGCAGAACAAAAACATATTCAATCTGCCAATGCAATTGTTGCGGTAAGCCGGCATACGGCTATGCAGTATGCTGGCTTTTATCAAATCAACCAGGAGATTAAAGTATTATACAATTCGGTTAAAACAAGGCCCGTTTGCTTTCAACAGGATAACAGCAGGCCAACTATTGTGTTTGCAGGTTCCCTGAGTTTGTTGAAAGGCCTCGGTTCTTTATTGAAGGCATGGAATAATGTGCATGAAAAATATCCTGATGCTGTTTTAAATATATATGGCAAGGGTAAACCGGAAAATTTTATTCATTTTCTGAACAATAAAGCCAAAAGCTCCATTAGTTTTTTGGGGTATAAAGATTGCCATTCAATTATTCAGGCTTTTTCTACTGCTTCTGCAGCAATATTTCCCGGGTATACCGAATGCTTTTCTGTTGTGCCATTGGAGGCAATGAGCAATGGATGCCCCGTTATTTTTACAACCCGGGCTTCTGGTCCGGAATTAATTAACAATGGCGTGAACGGTTTGCTGGTTGATCCGGATGATCAGGATGCTATTGTTACTGCTATTTGTTCTTTAATAGCCGATAACCGGTTGAGGGAAAAGTTTTCTGAAAATGGGATTGAAACAATTAAGCGAAAATTCAATCTGTCCGATTCTGCCTTCGATCACCTGGAATTTTATCAAACGGTCATTGATCAATACAAAACGGGAGGCAGGAAGAAATGAGGACAGCCATACCATCAATTAAACAACAATTAAAAAAGGTAGATTGGAACCTTTTCATTTTTCTTGTGCTCTTCCTGAATGTGAAGCTGTTGCTTAAGGTGCTGGCATTATGTTTTATTTATTTCAGGCGGTTCAACTTTGCATTCCGCTTCTCTGCAAGGCAGCCCGGGTTGCCGCTTTTTTACCCGGCAATGATTGGTATTGCGTTCATGAATTTTATTATTCTTTCGCTCAACAGCGAACCCAATTATACAGTGATGCTTCTAACAGGTATTGCATTCTGGCTAATGTGTATGCTTGCCCTGCACCAGGTTGCTTTGTCTGTAAACCACGAACCACCGAAAAAAATACACAATACCATCCTGCTCTTTTTTGTGGTTAATTCTATTGTATCGGCTGCTATTCTTTTTGCGATCATTGTAAAAACAGGTGAAATCAATCCATACCGGTACCAGGGATTATATCAGCAGTATTTTATCAGTACCGGAGACTATATCAGGGGCCTTACTTTCGACACGTCTACTACCAATGCCATACTAAATGCATTTGGCCTGGTGTATTTTCTTTCGCGAAAGCAAATGTGTATGTCCTTGCTTTGCTTGGTAATGCTATTACTTACCTGCAGCAATTTTACTAACCTGCTGGTACTCGTTTGTTTGGTGGTGCTGTTTATTTTCAGGAGTGATAGGGAACAGAAAAGTATTATAATCGTACAACTGGCATTGGTGGTCATCTTTATGACCAACGTGTCGCCACAAAATAATAAATATGCCACTTATATTGTAGAGAAAGCGATTGGCAGAAAGGAGCCGCAGGGAAGGAAAGCGGTTAACACAATTCCTGTTACTGCCATTGCCGACAATTTGCTTAACCCGGAAGAACGGAAACGCAAAACAGCACAGCTTTATCTTGATAGCATGGCACGGGTGCGTTTGTTAGCTGAATCTATTGCAACCCGGCATGGTGAACCTGTTAAACGAACTCCGGCATTTGATATTTCGAAAATACCTGCCATCAATATTCATGCACCGGAATACCAGCACCGGCCCGATTCTTCAGAAGCAAGATTACAGGCAATTGTTTTTTTACATCAAATAAAACTTCAGTCTGGGCCGGTATCTTTCAAAATAGATTCGCTACCGGGCAGGCAACAACTGCCGGGAAAATTTATAGCGTGGAAGCAAACCTTCCGTTTTATGCATGAACATCCTGCAAGATTGATTGCAGGAAACGGGATGGGCAGGTTTTCGTCAAAACTCGCTTTTCGAGCCACAGGATTGCGGGTAGCAGGAGGGTACCCGGCGAAGTATAGATATGTTGGTAAAGATTTTAAGGAGAATCATCTGTCTTTGTACCTCAGTTATTTTGTGGAAGATTCAGGTCTTCACTCCATATCCAATACACCTAATTCATTTTACGCCCAGTTACTGGGAGAATATGGCATAGCCGGGGTTGCCTGTTTTTTATTTTTTTATCTATGGTATTTTGCTAAAGGACTAAAAAAAATGACTTATGGATTACCTGTGCTGTTTATTATGATCGCTGCTTTTGTTACTGAGTATTGGTTTGAGCAGTTGTCGGTGGTGATCATGTTTGAATTATTGCTATTACTGAATAAGCGCGAAACAGCAGTTATAAATCAGGACAGGTATGCGTGAAATCAAACTAACCATATTAATGCCCGCCTATAACGCACAAAAGTATATTGGTGAGGCCATTGAATCTGTGCTGTATCAATCATTCAACGATTTTGAATTGCTGGTTGTGAATGATGGATCTGCTGATGGCACAAGGGATGTTGTTTTATCATTTGCAGATCCACGGATTGTATTATTAGATCAGCCGCATGGCGGTGTATCAAAAGCATTAAATGCAGGACTGGCTGTTGCCCGGGGCAGGTATATTGCAAGGTTTGATGCAGATGATATTTGCTATGCAGACCGTTTGGAACAACAGTTTAATTTTCTGAGTACCAACCCTGATTACGTAGCGGTTGGCAGCGATGCCGATTATATGCTGGAGCATGGGGAACATCTTTTTAATTTTTCCTGCATCGCACATACGCATGAGGAGATTGAACAAAAAATGTATTTCTATTGCCCGTTTATTCATTCATCTGTGATGTATTGTAAAGAGGCTGTGCTGAAAGCAGGCGGCTACTCTTTGCTGGCACACAATTTTGAAGATTATTTTTTATGGACGCAACTGGCTAAACAGGGCAAACTGTGCAATTTGCCTGAAACACTCATGCGCATCAGGTTTAACCCCGCCTCTGTTACCATTGATGAACGATGGAGGGGCGCCCGTTTCCGGAAAATAAAAAGAGAAGTGATCAATTCAGGAACCATCACGCAACAACAGGGAGATGAATTGCTGGCCATCCTGAAAAAACAGGATATAAAAAAAATTAAGGAAGGGGCCTATTATGCTTTATGCGCCAAAAAATTTTTGACCGATAATTATCAGCCCGCTAATGCAAGAAATTATGCTGCCAAAGCCATTCATGTTCATCCGTGGCGCGTAGATAATTATGCACTGTGGCTGCTGAGCTTATATCCGGAAGTTTTTGTGCAGTGGCTGCATCAGAAAAGTCCGAATAGACTATAGCAAGCAAACTAACGTTAAGCTTAGGTTGCTGCTAATTGGTGAGTAGTCAGTGGTGACCAATTAACTTACTCACTCACTACTCACAATTAACATAACACTAAATAGTATGCAGATACGTGTGGCTATGATAACAAGATCAACTTTATACACTATACCGGGGGGCGATACGGTACAGGTAACAGAAACTGCGCGGCACCTGGCTAAAATGGGTGTTCAGGCAGACATTAAACTTACCGATGCGTTGATTGATTATAGTAAATACGATCTGCTGCATTTTTTTAACATCATCCGTCCGGCAGATATTCTGTGCCATATCAAAAGATCTCGCAAACCTTATGCAGTATCAACCATCTTCATTGATTATGGTGAATACGATAAATGGCATAGGGATGGTTTTGCAGGTATGTTATTCAGATCTTTCTCGTCCAGTGCCATTGAATACATTAAAACCGTTACCCGTTGGCTATTGGGCCGCGACAGGTTGATGAGTAAATCTTATTTATGGAAGGGACAACAGCGAAGCATAAAAGAACTGTTGCAAAAAGCCGGTGTGTTGCTGCCCAATTCAAACCACGAATATGAACGATTGTTAAAACAATACCTTACTGATACGCCTTGCTGGGTGGTGCCCAACGGCATAGATCCAACAATATTTCAATTTAACCCACTTGTTGAAAAAGACCGCAGGATGATCATTTGTGCGGCAAGGGTAGAGGGCGTTAAAAACCAGCTTAACCTTATTAAAGCATTGAATAAAACAAGGTTTGAGTTATATATCATCGGTTCGCCGGCGCCTAACCAGCTTTCATATTACCAGGCCTGCAAAAACATGGCTGCTGCCAATATTCATTTTATTGAACACCTGCCGCAGGAAGCATTGTTGCAATACTATCAAAAAGCTACTGTGCATGTGTTGCCCAGTTGGTTTGAAACAACCGGGTTAAGTTCGCTCGAAGCAGCAGCCATGGGCTGTAATATTGTAATTACAGATAAAGGCGATGCCAAAGAATATTTTGGGAAGTATGCTTTTTATTGCGACCCGTCTTTACCCGTTTCTATTTATACTGCTATCGAAAAAGCGGCTGAAATGCCCGTTGATCCTGCTTTGCGACAAAAAGTGTTAGAACAGTACACCTGGCAGAAAGCAGCAGAAGAAACACTCAAAGGCTATAAAAGAATGATTACTGAACAATGAGATTACAGATTGGCATATTAGGCACAAGGGGCATTCCCAATCATTACGGCGGGTTTGAGCAGTTTGCTGCCTGCCTCTCAAAAGAATTGGCAGAAAGAGGGCATGAAGTAACTGTGTACAATTCTCATAAACATCCCTATCAACAGGATTGCTGGAATAATGTGCGCATCGTTCATTGTTACAACCCGGAATATTTGCTGGGTACGGCAGGTCAGTTTCTGTACGACCTGAACTGCATAATGGATGCGCGGCGCAGGAAATTTGATATCCTGCTGGTACTCGGGTATACCAGCAGCTCTGTATGGGGAAAGCTGTTCCCCGGCAACAGCGTTATCATTACCAATATGGATGGACTTGAATGGAAGCGGACAAAATATTCAAAATGGGTGCAACGGTTTTTATTGTATGCAGAAAAACTGGCTGTAAGGTTTACCGATCATTGTATTGCAGATTCGCTTGCTATTCAAAAATATCTTCAGAACAAATACGGAGTTGAACCAAAATACATCTCGTATGGTGCAGAAATTATGACAGAAGAATGTACGGATATTTTGTTAAGATATGGACTTGGCCAGTACCGGTATTTTCTTGTGATGGCCCGTATGGAGCCGGAGAATAATATCGAAACCATTCTTGATGGGGTAGCGGCGGTTAACGATCAAAAAAAAATAATGGTGATCGGAAATACAGCAAATGCCTATGGCCGGAGATTAGTTAAAAAATTTGCATCAAATCCCAACATACTGTTTGCTGGAACTATTTATGATGAACAGGTATTGCATACACTTAAAAAATATTGCCTGCTGTATTTTCATGGTCACAGCGTTGGCGGCACCAATCCCTCTTTGCTGGAAGCTATGAGCAGCGGGGCTTTGATCTGTGCCCATAACAATCCATTTAACAGGGCTGTTTTAGGAAGCAACGCCTTTTATTTTTCAGATGCGAAGGATGTGGAAGCGATAGCGGACAGTATCCGGATAAATGCAACAACTGCTGAAATGATCAGGGCCAATCTCAAAAAAATAAAGGACGAACATTCCTGGAAAAACATTGCAGATGAGTATGAAAACTATTTTATTCAATGTTATCAATCCAAACAATGAAGAAATTAGTACTGATAGACGATACCATGGCGCATAAAATCACCTATTACCACCTGTTGGTATTTGTAATGAGCCTGCCTTTTGACAGGCTGTACAGTGAACTGACTTTGATCAGCCTGTGTATTCATACATTGATTCATTTTCGTAAAACCGCCGGAAGTCCATTTCATTTTTCTAAATTGTTGCTACCGGTTTCTGTTTACCTGCTTACTATCATAGGCACCCTATACACAAATTATAAAGAGGAAGCTTTTTATGAGTGGGAAAGGCAACTGGCCATGCTGCTCCTGCCTTTAATATTCTTTTTTAATGATTTTGATTTTAAAAAATACCGGCTGCAGGTGTTGATGGGACTCGCTTTTAGCTGTTTCGTTACAATTGTATGCCTGTATGCTCATGCTTTTATGCTGATCAGGGAGAACCATCTTTCAGTTCTTTCCTTTTTTAATAATGCGTTCATCAATCATAATTTTGCTGCACCCATTCAAATGCACGCTACTTATTTTTCTATGTACATCGCATTGGCAATGGTAGCGGGGGTTTACTGTTTGTTTCATGCCGTCAATAAAAGGGATCGTTTTATGTATGTGTTGCTGTGCATGGTACTGCTGGCCGGTTTGTTGCAGCTTTCTTCAAAAGCAGTATTGATCGCTTTTGCTTTTATCGGAAATATTATTCTGCCATTATTCTTTCTTTCAGGAAAAAAACGGGTTGTATGCATGGTTGCAACCTGCCTGTTTTCCGTGTTGATCTTTCTGGGCTTAACCAGGGTGGGTGATTTGAAAGCAAGGTTTATTATTGGTTTGCAGGAAGACCTCACACAAACCGGCATTAACAATAAACAGATAGAACCAAGAATAGTAAGATGGGAAGCTGCATGGGAGCTGATTAAGCAATCGCCCGTATATGGCCACGGCAGTGGCAGTGAAGTGGCTTTGCTGAAAGAAGCATATTATCAAAGAAAACTATACAATTCTTACCTGCACGAATTAAATGTACATAACCAGTACCTGAGTATGTGGTTGAAAACGGGAATATTGGGATTGCTGGTTCTTTTGTACGTTTTTTATGCAGGGTTTAGAACGGCTGTCAAAAACAGGGATTTGCTGTTTGGATGTTTCCTGATCATTATTGCCACAGTATCTTTCTCCGAAAATATGCTTGATGCCAATAAGGGCATTTTCTATTTTTCGTTTTTCTTTTCCCTGTTCTATTTGTTTGGTGCAAACGGGAAATCTTTTACTGCTCAAAAATAAAATTGTTACAATAGGTGCCGGAAGACGGGTTTTGATGTTTGGCAAAACTAAATTCACCAATGGGCCGGGTAACAGCATCTATAATGAAATAGCCATTGTATCCAAGGTTTTGTAAAAATGCAAATGTTTCGCTAACTCTTTGCTCACCCACAAATCGTACTTCACTTTCGAAAAGCAGTTTGGGATGGTGTTTTGCCAGTATTTCTTTTGCGCCTCTGAATACAGCCAGCTCATTTCCTTCCACATCTACTTTCAGAAAATCGGGTACTAATTGGTGCTTGTTGCAATAGTCATCTATAGTAACGGTAGCTACTTCTTCTTTGCTGCTGAAATCAAACGCCATATGGCTTTCTATAATAGTGGCACAGGGAGAAGAGTTGCGGCCATGATTAAAAGGCACACACAACAACGCCCTGCCCGAACTGTCTGAAACGGCGGAAGGTTCTATCCGTACATTATCCCAATGCAGGATCTGTTTTAGTTTTGTGAGGTAGTTGTTAAGTACGGTTTGGGGTTCAAATGCACAGATTATTCCGGTCTTGCCCACCTGTTGCAGTAACAGGTACAGGTAACCGCCCTTGTGCGCCCCGATGTCTAAAACAGTATCTCCTTCTTTTACATTATGGAGAAGGTATGCCACACCACCCCGGTCTTCTTTGTATTGGTATTTATTTGCCCTTAGTTGAAGCTTGATCTTTTCGAGAGATTTTTTTGCAACCAGCGATAACGGGGATGAGCCTTGTCCCTGCAGGCTATATCCCGTTATCGTACTGGTAGTGTTTTTTTGCATAGGATGATAAATTACGCCAGGCTATCGTTGAGGCAATTTTTCTTTGCCTGCAAATTACCCAATGCAAATTTGCCAATGGCAATGCTGCGTTGAATGATGGTTTGAAAAATGATCTTACAGTCTATTCCCCAGCTAATATTTCTGATATAATAATTGTCCCAGTGGTAACGCATCAGCACACAGTTCAATGTGGTGGTAGGGCCATGATAGCCCTTGATCTGCGCAAGCCCTGTTAAACCCGGTTTTACCATATTCCTGAATTTATATCCTGGTAAAACAGAGGCAAATTTTGCACAATCAGCGTGCATATGTGGCCTTGGCCCAACAATGCTCATATGGCCCAGTAAAACATTAAAGAATTGCGGAAACTCATCAATATTCGTTTTCCGCAGAAACCAACCAATGCCTGTGATCCTGTGGTCATCATCCGAAGCCTGCCTTGTATCGGCTTCGCTGTTAATCACCATTGTTCTCAGTTTAAAGCAGGTAAATGATTTGCCTCCATGACCAATTCTTTTCTGAAAAAAGAATACAGGGCCTCTTGAACTTATTTTGATCAGTAATGCCACCAGGGGCAGTAACCAGCTAAGCACCAGGCTGATAAAGAAAAGAGAGAAAAAGATATCAAACACCCGTTTTATGATGAAATAGTTTCGCTTACGGTCGAGAGGCTCCCTTAAGCTGACAGTTTTTCCAACAACGGTTAAGCCGGGCCTGGAAATCAGGGCTGGGGCAATGTTTACATTGTCGATCATTCGGGTATCCTCAGGTGTTAGAAATGGTAACGGGCTTATCAACCTGATTCGTAAAAACAATGGGCATGGTTGCCTCAAAAAACTATTTTTTATTACCAGTAAAAAAGCTTCATTTTTGGTAACAGATGTCCCATGATAGTGTCGTGATCATCTTCCCCGTATCATTTTTTTAAGCCATCGCAAAGTTGAACCTGGAAAAAAGTATATTAAAAACACTGGCCTATTTCGACATCTTTTTGCACCCTTTAAAGGCAGAAGAGATAAGACTTTTTTGCGACCAGCCCGTTCAGTCAGATGACCTGTTACCGGTGCTGGATAAGATGGTGCTGAAAGAAATGATTTTTAAACTGGATGCATTTTATTTATTGCAGAATAATCCTTTATTGGTTGAGAGAAGACTGAAAGGCAATGAGCTTGCCGATAAGATGTTGCAGACTGCGTACAGGATAGCTTCGTTCCTTCATAAGTTCCCTTTTGTGCGGGGGGTAGGTATTTCAGGCTCTCTCTCAAAAAACTATGCCGATGCCGGAACGGATATTGATTTCTTTATCATTACCAGCAGCAACAGGCTATGGATAGCCAGGTCGCTCATGCATACTGTTAAAAAACTATCTTTTCTGGTAGGTAAACAGGATTGGTTTTGTATGAATTATTTTATTGACGAAGAAGCTCTTGCCATAGCAGAAGAAAACATATTTACGGCAACAGAAGTAGTAACCTTAAAACCTGTTTGCAGCAACGATGATTTCTCCGGTTTTTTTACAGCCAATCATTGGGCTGGCAGGTATTTTCCTAATCATCCTTCTGTAAATAATTGTGTGCGTAATTCAGGAGCCAATTGGTGGTACAAAACTGCGGGTGAAAAAATGTTGAATAATGCTGTGGGAAGGGTATTGGATGATTACCTGATGCGTGTTACAGCCCGCCGCTGGCAAAGAAAAGAAGAACACCATAAACTGAATATGAAAGGCGAACCCATTGGCTTAAGAATTGGCAAACATGTTGCCCGGCCTAATCCGGAATACCTGCAAAGAAAATTATTGAATTTATTTGCCGGCAGGTTAAGGGATATTGAAATAACACATGGGATCATTATTGAAAGAGACGATCATTTTTTGCGCAGAGAAATAATATAATAATCGCCGATCAGCCGCCATGGCCAGTACGCTTTCCATCGGTCTTCCAGCCTGCATAAAAACCGGAAAATAGCCGGGTGCTTTCCTGCAAAACCACTGATATAGGAGGGAGGCACCAGCGTACACAAACCTTCGATAGCTAACAGTTCAAATTCTTTTCCTATGTTTTGTATCACATAAGATGGGTTATAATACCAGCAGGTAAAATATTCTCCCTCAATATGCGATTTAGCGCCTTTCGCTCCGGCAAACCTTCTGAATGCGGTTTTCCATTTGCCTTTAAATAACAACAGCAATTCCCACAAACAAAATTTTGGCAGGATGACTAATGTTACTACACCGCCCGGTTTTAATAATGGGGAAAGAGATTGTAATACTTTATCTAATCTGTTGGTACAATTTAATCCCGCAAAATTTGAAAATACCTGGTCGTAGGGGCCTTTATTAAGCAGGCTTTCCAGGGCAGTAAAGGAACATTGTTCTTCTGTGATCCTGTTCCCCAATTGTTTATCGGCTACTTTTCTTTCAAGAATAGTTAACATGCCTGTTGAAATATCTGTGGCGTGTACGATAAATCCCTGTTCGGCAAAATAAAGGGCATCTTCTCCTGTGCCGGCATTCAGTTCAAGTATGCTGGCATTTTTGGGGATATGTTTTAACACATGTGCCCTTACTCTTTCTCTTTTATATTGAATGATCTTATCGGTACTATAGATCTCATCAAACACAACAGATTGTTTGCTGAATGCTTTTTCTGCGTGTACTTCGTTAATAATAGATGATGATTGACTCATGCCAGGCAGGCTTTTTCAAGTTTCTGTAATTTTACTTTTGCCAACAGGCTTGCGGGCAGGTAATAAAAAAAGGAAGCTGCTTTTTTAACAGTACCTGCTTTCAGCTTGGCCGGATGTTTCAGTAAAAACCTGATGGTATCTAATGCTAAGTGTTTCCGGTAACCTTTGTGAACATACCTGTGCAATTGTTTATAAAATTCCGGCTGAAAAGTATTGCGGAACAGCAACTTTAATTCATCAGAATCTGTCCAGTTTGATTTTTCTTTCAGATCCTGTTTTACTTTATCAAAGAAAACGGTTCCGGGTAATGGATAGGATACAGAAATGCCAATGCTGTGCGGAAGCAGTTGATTGATCATGTTGATGGTTAATTCAATATCCTTCCTTGTTTCGCCCAGGTAACCAAACTGGATAAAGAAAGAAGGATGGATGCCATTCTTTTTTAATAAACCTGTAGCTTCTTTTATCTGATCAACAGTAATTCCTTTATCCATGGCATCCAGTATTTTTTGTGAGCCGCTTTCTGCACCCATCCATGCATTTTCGCAGCCTGCCAATGCCAATGCATGGGTATAATTTTCCTGCAATAAAAGATCGGCCCGCGATTGTATCTTAAACCGGAACCGCAATTGTTTTTCCTGCACTAATCGCGCAAATTCCTGTACCCATCCGGGTTTCAGCCCGAAAATATCATCACAAAACCAGATATGGTCGAACCGGAAATGTTGTTTCAAATAATGCAATTCATTTACCACATTCTCCGGCGATCTTGAATTGTAACGGTTGCCATAAATAGGTTTGGCGCACCAGTTGCATTTAAAAGGGCAACCCCTGGTAGTGCCAACATTCAATGAAAAATAGCCACTGCTTTTCAGCCACATCGAGCGATATGGTTTAATGTCTACCAGATCCCATGCAGGCATAGGCAAACTATCCAGGTCTTTCATCACATTTCTTCTGGCAGTCTTTATTACCACTTCGCCATCTTTATAAGCAATGCCCTGTATCAGGCTATAGACAGCATGCTGCGAGTTGATGGCCGTTGTTAATTCCAGCAGGGTTTGTTCCGCTTCTCCCAGTAAAACAAAGTCTGCACCTGCTGCCAGGTATTGTTCATAATGGTCGGTTGAGTCGGAACTGGATACCATCACCACACAGCCTTTTTCTTTGGCAATACGGCACATGGTAAAAGCAGCCTCACGCATATTGGTAAGGCACATTTTAGTGAGGTAGTTAAATCCATCATCGTACAATACAAAAAAATCGGGACGGTGTTTATCTATGCTTTCGGCAACCAGTCCGGGATTGGTAATAAACATCGGGTCAAATAGATCCACTTCGTATTGATGTGCCCGCATCCACGCCGCTGCATACAAAGTACCCAAAGGCGCATAAGGCTGCCCCGTTTCCCATTGCTTGGGATCGAAGTGCAAAAAATAAGAATGAGAAAATAAGATCCGATTCATATTATTTCATTATAAACCCACGTTATATTATGTAGCGTTACCGGTAGTTGAATATCGAATATTGAACACGGAATATTGAATGATGAAATCAATATTCAATATTCACTATTCAATATTCCCTCATTTCCTCATCCTCCCGGTGAAAGATTAAGATAACACACACATTTTAAACAGGTACTGTTCTGCTGCATATCCAGTTCCTTTCTGAAACGATAGGCTTTGTCGCTGTTCAATATCTGCTCCAGCGATGCATCCCTGATATTGCCCATTGCTTCATGAAAAAAACAAGGCCTTACGGATCCATCCGCCTCAATTACCGCAGACACCCATGGTGCATTACATTTTTTGTAGGGGAAAGGATTGAGTCCATGCAAAGCCCCATAATGCCCGGGTATCTTTTGCAATTTCTCAGGTGATTCAGCGATAAACCTATCCTCAAATAAACTTTGATATCGACCTGTCATGTATTCCAGTATTACCTGCATTTCACCAAGTTCCTCCTTTGTGGGCAATACATCCTGTTGCCGTTCCACACTCCAGGGTGTTTCTCGGTTAAAGGCGTTGCTGCTGATATCTGCCGGCAAAAAACTGACCTGGTCAAGCCCCATTTCTTTACCACCATCAATGATAGCGGGCCATTTTCTGTAATTAAGTTTATGGATCACTGATCGGCCGGTAATGGGGAAATCAGGACGAAGACTTTTAATATATTGAACGCCTTCTCTTAATTTTTGAAATGCACCGGGAATGCCCCGGATCGCATCATGCAATGGTTCGTCGCCGTCAATTGATACGATGATATCATCTACCCATGCCAATAAAGAATCTGCATGGCGGTTTAATAAAAGTCCGGTAGATAGTACAGTAATGCTGAGCCGGTTCTTTTTCAATATCTCACATAACCGGAAGAAATTTTTATTCAATAAGGCTTCACCGCCCGACATGACCACCTGCTTTGTTCCAAATTTTTTAAATGCAGCAAGCAGTCCTTCTATATCTGCTTCGGTTAATTGTTTCAGATTTTGATTGCCTTTCCAGATATCACACATTACGCACTGGCAGTTACAGGCACTATGCGGCATCAGTATCACAACGGGCAGCGCCGATATCCTGTTCGTTTGTAACGTACGGTAACGTTGATAAGTATGGTATACCGATTGTGCAAACATGTTAACGGGGTTGATCCTTTTGTATTTTTATCCAATGAAAAGGAACTGAATTTCTGAGATACCTGTTTAAAAAAGCATGAGGGTTATACAATACCGAATGGTTGAATTGTGCCAAACTATCCAGGCTGTGATGAAAATAGTGCTCTGCCAGTTCAGGGTATCCCATTGATGAATAATATTGCAAGGTTCTTTCTTTGGCTGCAGGAAGTTCTTTTTGTTTGTAAAACAAGGTGTCAATTACATGTACCTCACCATCAGGGCGAAGATGGTGCAGGCAGAGATCCAAAATGATATCGGGCGATGGGAAGTATTGAAGAGAAGCCGCAAACACAATTACATCAAATTGCTTATCGTCTAAAATACCGGCCCGTATATCGCCGTACATGAATTTGATCTTATGGCAATCATTAAAAACCCTTGCAGCCTGTTGCAGTTCAGTAAAATTAATATCCAGACCAATCACCCTGCTTCTTGAGATAGCAGATAGCTGGTGCGATAACCATCCGTTGCCGCATCCAATTTCCAATATCTGTAATGGTCTTTTCTTATTGGCCAGGTAAGTAACTAATTTTTGGGAAGAGGCTTTCCTGATCTCCCATTCTTTAGCATGCAGATGTGTAGCGGCGCAGGCCGGCAGCAGGCTCACTTCTTCATCGCTATACATCCTGTTCTCTTTACTGCGGCAGGCGATATATTTTTTTTCGAAAAGATTATCGGGCCGTGTAATACCGGGTACAAACAGGTTGTTTAATATGGCTGAATCGGGAAGATGCATAACAAAATTCTTATAGCCCCTGGATCTCCGGTTGCCGGTATTTCCAGAGTCTTTGTAATAATTTGATCTCGTATGGATATTGATACAGATTTGTTTTATACCGCAATCCTGCCACCAACTGCACCATTCTCCGCTTTAAAGAATTGAGCCTGATATCAGATGCAGTAGGGTAGTAGCCATTCAATACCGTTTCAAAATTTCTGATCTTGTCAATCATCTCTGCGGTAAGCCAGGGTGTTAACGGATTTTTCCGTAAATCAAATTTCTCCCACTCCGGTTTTATCCAGTCTTCTAATTTTTGCGGGAAGGAGAAACCTGCTTCCAGTACCTGGCTGTATAATTCAGACCCCTCTGATGGCACCGGACTGTACGTGTACATTACGATCTCTGTTTTGGGATTGATCTCTTTGATTCTTCTGATAAACTGAATATCAAAATCAATCTGCTCCATTACCTCCTCAGGCGTTGGCGCCGGTGTACCCAACACAAAGGAATATTCAGGGATGATGTCAAACTTTTTTAGTCTTGCTGCAAATGCCGCGATCTGTTCGCCGCTTTGGGTGCCGCCTTTGTCTAATTGTTTCAGAATTTTATCGTTGCCGCTTTCCGCTCCAAAAAAGATCATTTTACATCCTGCTTCCCTGATCAGTGCCAAAGATTCATCGCTGAACTTTGTCATCGTATCAATCCTTGCCATACCCCACCAGTTCATTTTTTCCGGCTTGATGAGATGGGAAAATTCAACCGCTCTTTTTTCAGATACAAAAAAATTGTTATCATGAAACTCAATCGCATCTGCACCCCATTTGTCTTTGATGTATTTGATGTCTTTGTAAATGGTCTTTGCCGATTTTGCTTTCCATCTTGCCTCATAAATGGGCACCACCGCACAGAATGAACAGGTAAATGGGCAGCCAATGCTCGAATGATAGGCCAGTGTTTTATTGCCGAGATAAGTTTTTCCGAGATATTTTTTCATCGGATACATGGTATCCAGCTTATCGTATGGCAAGGATGGCAGTGTATCCTGCTCTATCAGGTCCTCCTTCGTAGTTTTAATGATGTTGTTGCCCGATTTGTAGATCAGGTTTTTGATCAGTTCATGTGGGGTATTATTTTCCAATGCTTTGATCAGATTGGGGAATGCATGATCCCCCGGGCCATTGATCACATAATCCACATAGCCCGATTCCATCACCACTTTGTACTGATTGGTGGCAAAATAACCGCCCCATATCATGGTAACAGATGGAAACTGTTCTTTTATCTGCCTGGCCAATGGAACAGCCTGGTGTAATTGCGGGCCGGGCATCACAGAAAAGCCCACATACCTGAATTCGCCGGTAGAGAGATAAGCGGCAATGGTTTTAAAAGGATCGGCCTCCCTGTTACCATCTACCATTACCCAATCAACCATGCCTTCAACCGAAGCGGCAATATTCATGATGGAATTTGGCACCCGCGGTTTAGCAACAGCACTCCGGGGATTAAATAAAAGTACCTTGTTCATAAATTCAGTTAGGCTTAGTAACTAAACGTGCCCCGTATTGCGTGGGTTGCCTGCATAACTGATTAATTCTGATTGATTGGTATGAATATAAAAACACGCTATCTTCAATTTTATGTCTGTTTTATCCACGATCAGAAATTATGCCCGCAGATTAATAACACCCGGATTACCTGAAACGGATCCGGAGAAGGCTTATGATCTTTGGGCCGCTGCTTACGATGCCCAGCCAGATAACCTGATGCTGGCATTAGATGAAAAATTATTTGCTGATCTGCTTTCCGGCGTAACCATAACAGACAAACTGGTTGCGGATATCGGCTGCGGAACAGGCAGACACTGGCAGAAACTGTTAAACAATCATCCCGCAAAGCTTTTTGGTTTTGATGTGTCAACAGAAATGCTGGCGGTATTAAAACAGAAATTCCCGGAACAATCGGTTTTTCGCATGCAGGATCATCGCATTGATCTGCCCAGCCACTCATGCGATCTGCTTATTTCAACATTGGCCATTGCACATATTCCCGATCCGGCACTGGCATTGGCAGAATGGGTGCGGGTACTAAAGCCCGGAGGAGATATCCTCATCACAGACTATCACCCCGAAGCGCTGGCAAGAGGCGGTAACCGTACTTTCAGGCATGAACATAAACTGGTGGCTGTAAAAAATTATGTGCATACCATTGAACATGTTGCGCAAATAGCAAGGCAACTGGGTTTGCAGGTTTTGCGTATTTCTGAGCGAAGAATAGATGAGCAGGTGAAATCATTTTATGAAAAACAACAGGCCCTGCCTGTATACGAAAAATTCAAAGGAACACCCATCATATACGGTATTCACTTAAAAAGCAATGATGCTGCTACATAATGTTTCTATTGTGGGTGATGAAGACCGGGAATTGAAAGAGATCCTTGTTGAAAACAGCAGCATCCGCACTGTATTAAGTTCCGGCAGCTTGGCAGACTCAAGCCATGAATCTAAAATTCTTTCTTTCGAAAAGGCAATCGCATTTCCCGGACTGATCAATTCACACGACCATCTTGATTTTAATCTGTTCCCTTCCCTCCGCAACAGGATCTACCGCAATTACCGTGAATGGGGCAATGATATTCATGCTACCCGTAAACAAGAGATCAATGCAGTACTTGCCATACCGCAGCATGTGAGAATACAATGGGGCATGTATAAAAACCTGCTGAACGGGTTTACAACTGTGGTTAATCATGGAGATAGGTTAGCGATTGATCAGCCATATATTCATGTATACCAATCCTGCACCTCAGTACATTCTGTAGGCTTTGAAAAAAACTGGCGGTGGAAATTGAATAAGCCGAGGGCTAACAAACAGCCTTTTGTGGTGCATACAGGCGAGGGTGTTGATGCTGTTTCTCATCGCGAGATCAATTCCTTCATCCGCTGGAACCTGTTTGGCAAGCCGGTTGTGGGAATACATGGTGTGGCAATGAATAAATTACAGGCTGCTAATTTTAAAGCGTTGGTTTGGTGTCCTGATTCAAATTATTTTTTACTCGATACAACTGCCCGTATCAATGAATTGAAAGAGCCTACAAAGATTCTTTTTGGTACCGACTCCACATTAACTTCTTCCTGGGATGCATGGGGCCAGATCCGCAAAGCAAGAAAAACGGGGATGTTAACGGATAAGGAATTGTATGATTCACTTACGGTAAATCCTGCAGGCATTTGGGGACTTAAAACGCAAGGATCATTGCTGCCCGGTTATGATGCCGACATTGTAATTGCAAAACACAAAGAAGGCTTAAACGCTATGAATGCTTTTTATGAACTGAATGCCGGTGATATACTGTTGATCCTGAAATCGGGTGCGGTTCAGCTTTTTGATGAAAAGCTAAGCGGACAATTACAGGCCATGGGTATTGACCTGAATGCTTTCAGCAGGATCTCATCAAATGGTTCAGTGAAATATGTGATTGGGAATTTGCCTGCATTGATTGACGATACACAAATCTATCATAAACATCTAACACTCCCGGTTAAAGTTGATGGATGAAAACAAAACGATAAAACTGGTTGATCTCACTTTTGTGGCAAATACAGAATTTGCTGATCCGCATGATGTATTGCATGCGCAACAAACATCTCTTGCATATATTCAATATCTCGATAAAGATATTTTTGCCACTGTGATCAAGCATTGGTTGAAAAAAATATCATTTGTTCAAAAAAATGTTTTGTACTGCTTTTTCCCATCAGGTAATCATTTTTTCAATATCCCTTTCAACACGTATTTCTTTTTGTGGAAACACAAGCCGGATGCAGTGATTGTGCAGGGACTGGGTAATCCATGGCAGTTAATATGGTTGCGTTTGGTATTGGGCAAACAAATAAAGATCATCGTTCAGCATCACGGAGATCAGCTGTGGCCAAATCCAAAAAAAATATTTCAGCAATGGGCTGGTAAATTAACTGATGCCTGGATGTTTACGTCCGCAGGAAATGCCATGCCATGGATCGGGCATGAAATGATACGCAACACAAAGCAATGTTACGAAGTGTTGGAAGCATCTGCATATATGTCGGCATTATCAAAAACAGAAAGCAGAAAAAAGCTTGGGATAGATTCGGTTGATGTTTTTTTATGGGTTGGCCGTTTCAACAATAACAAAGACCCCCTTACTGTACTCAATGGTTTCGCCGGTTTTCTTACTGATCACCCCGCGGCGTCGTTATATATGATTTATCAAACAGAAGAACTGTTGCCCGATGTTAAAGCGTTGCTGGATAAAAATGCTGCATTAAAAAAGGCGGTTCATCTTGTTGGACAAATTCCGCATACTGCATTAACAGACTGGTATAGTGCTGCAGACTTCTTTATCTCAGGCAGTCATTCAGAAGGCAGTGGTTATGCATTGATTGAGGCAATGGCCTGCGGATGTATTCCCGTGGTTACTGATATTCCTTCCTTCAGAAAAATAACAGGTGATGGTCGGTATGGATTTTTATTTACACCCGGCGATGCCGATTCGCTGGTAAAAGCATTAGCCGAAACAGGCACAATCAATCGTGCCGCATTTTCCGGAGAAGTATTGACTCATTTTCAAAAAGAACTTTCTTTTCAAAAGATAGGACAGGATATTAGCAGTCTCATCAAAAAAATAATCCATAACCGGTAGGCTATTAACCAACATATCCGGCTCACATCCCCCCGCGTAATTTCGCGCCCCCGCGCCCTCGCGGTTAGAATCCGCAAAGTCACGAAGAATTGCAAAGGGAAAGCTAATCAATAAATAATTGCATAAACTTTTCTGCCGTATCAGTCATGCGATAGGGTAGTGATGGCGTGTAAGAAACTGAACCGGATTGCAAAATATCCTTTATCCTCTTCACCATATCTTCCTTGTTTTCCGCAATATGCCAATGCCTGATCCATGCATCCATGGGTTGCTGAAAGCTGATAACATGCGCCCCGGCATACAAAGCCTCCAGGCAGGCTCCGCTAAAACCTTCATACGATGAAGTGTGTAACAGGATCCTGCTTTTCTGCATCAGTTGCAATACTTCGTTATGAGGTAGCTCCCCTGTTAGTTTGATCGTATCCTGTAAACCGTATGTTTGTATTAACTCATCCAGCCTCTCTTTCTCCGGCCCCTCACCACTGATCAGTACATGTAATCCGGGCAACACTGCGTGTAATGACCGAATCACCTCAATAAAAAGATCATATTGCTTTAAAGGTATGAGAGAACCAACTCCAATAATATCAATGTTCCTGTTTTGTGGTAAAGAAGAATATACATCCGGGTCAATGCCGGTTGGAATTACATGGGCAGGTTTTACAGCATAATTTTTTTCAAAAAGCTTTGACAGCTCATCCGATATGGCAACCAATGATGCTGCTTGTAAGGGCATCAGTTTTGCGTACCTGTTCTCTTTGCGCGCATCCTGCCCGAGGAGCCAGCTAACATTTTTTATATGATGAAGCCTGCCAAAATAATAGCCAAGTAAAGAGCACTGCCCCAACCAGAAACTCAGTATGCCGTAAACATGGTGCTCTCTCTTTAAACGGGACAAACTGCCCCAAACCCGGATCCAGCGCAGCATCCTGGCAATACCGCCCTTGTTTCTTCCCCCAAAAGGGATCACTGTATTCCCAAACCAGGTGTATTTTTCTCTCGTGTGCGGATATTCAAAAGCCAGCAGAATGATCTGTATATGCGGGTATGCTTTGTTAAGGGCATGTATAAGAGACTGTTGTGCCGGTAGGCAGTTAATGTCTGTTTCAGAAGCTGCAAAACCCGGAGATAGTATGAGTAAAGTGTCTCTATTGGTTGCTAACCGCATGTATTCAATGTCTCTTAAAAATGCCGGATTGATCCGGCTATTATGAAAGAAGTAAATTAATCCTTAAACCGGTTAGTGAAAAATATTTCCTGAACAATGGCAAATCTGGTGTTTAAACACTGTTTAGTAGAAAAAAAACTAATCGAAATTCGGTGTTTTTACGTTTTTAAATCGGTGTTTACAACTGCCTACTACTCAATGCTAAATACTAACTTGCCCTCAGATTGATAATGGAAAATCCAGTAACTGACCAATACAGTTGTTATCATCCAAATTCCTGTGTAGAAACCACCTTTTTTCGAAAAAGACAAAGGAGTGAGTCATCGCTCCTTTGTCTTTTTTTAAGTAGATGGGGGAGAAGATCGTATTTGACTCTTTGGTGACATAAAATGGCGGAGATTAGTAAATTTGGGTATAATATGTATTAACTTTGCAATCTGTATTTGCTTTATTTAATATATTAAAGCCGTTGTTTTAAAAGAAAGAGTAATGAGAATTCTGATTGCGGACGATCACACACTGATTAGAGAAGGGTTACGGAAGATTCTGGTTGAATCTTTCCCTTTTGCTGATATCCATGATGTTGCTGATTCGGCAGATCTGTTGAAGAAAGCAATTAATGAGAAATGGGATATTATCATCTCTGATATCAGCATGCCCGGTTACTCAGGTATTGAAATTTTAAAGCAGATCAAAGAAAATGCGCCGCAAACACCGGTACTCATGTTAAGTATGCATGCTCCGGAACAATATGCTGTTCGCTCATTAAAAGCAGGCGCCTCCGGATACCTCACTAAAGAAAGTGCTCCTTACGAACTGGTGAAAGCAGTTCAGCAAATCTTAAGCGGCAGAAAATATATCACCAGCGAAGTAGCAGAAGTATTGGCAGGTTCTATTGAACAGAATAACACACAGGCGCCGCACGAACAACTCTCCGACAGGGAATTTGAGGTATTCAAAATGATTGTTAGTGGTAAGAGCATTTCTGCCATAGGCGAGATCTTATCATTGAATGTGAACACCATCAGCACTTACCGTTCGCGTATTATGGAGAAAATGCACCTCCAGAATAATGCCGACCTGGTAAAATATGCCATCATGAATAATATTATTTGATAGGCCGGTATCCCTTGAAGTAGTATAACAACTACATAATTAATAGGTCATCACTATGCGAGATCATGGTAACTCTCTATTTCTTTGCATTGTGATAATCAGATAGCGAATCAATCCCTGATCTTCTTCATTCGCACAAGTCTTTCAGACGATATCCTTTTAACCCAGTATCCTTCGAAATTTCCAGTGTTTTCAATAGATGCATGATGTATGGCATGCTCAAAAATAATTTTCCTGGAAAAACCAATTAGGAAGAATAAAAAAAGCTTTATAGCCTCTGCTATGAGGCTTTTTTAGTTTAATCAGCCTATTCATATTTGATTATTCTACAGCAATAAGTCGCTGTTATAAATAGTTTTATGTAGGATTTTTTAATATGATGTAGTCCTAAAACTACATCAGCTTTGTAATATAGGCTACAAAGTGGTGATTTTTATGCCGGTACTTTCGGTTAATTATTATACTTACATGAGACCTAAAGGATTGGAAGTGCTTCTGATTGATGATACTGTTTTAATACTGCAGCGTTTAAAATCTTTATTATCGGAGTTGAAGCAGGTAGACAGAACTGAAGCAGTAACGAGTGCAGAAGAGGCGTTGGTATTGTTGGAAGGATATCAGCCGGATATCATGGTACTGGATATTAATATGCCCGGTATGAGTGGCATTGAAATGTTGCGGAAACTGAATTTGAAGAACGTGATCAAGCCTGTGGTGATCATGCTTACCAATAATACTTTTGCCGGCTATCGCGATGAATGTATGCGGCTTGGTGCAGATTATTTTTTAGATAAATCCCGCGACTTTCTCATGATTCCTACGATTGTTGAAAAATTACAGGCAAGCAAATTGGCGCATATTTAAGTGAAGAAGGTGTATCCTTTTTCATATTCCCAACACCTGTTTTAATTTCGCATACCCTGTTTTACTTACCGGCAAACGGGCGCCGGTACTTAGTATCGCCAGGTGATTTTCTTTTTCATAAGGATCTATCCTTGTGATCAACTGCACATTGATGATGTACGACCGGTGTATGCGGATAAAATTCTGCGAGCCCAGCATCTCTTCAAAATACCCCATTGTTTTATTCTTCAGAAACACACCTTCTGCGGTATGAATTTTTACATAATCATCTGCGGCTTCCAAATACTGTATGTTGGCTGTAGGAATGATCCTGATCTTCCCGTTGTCTTTTACCACCACACGGTTTTGTTGCGAAGGGTCGAGGGCAGCGGAGTTAAGCAGGTTATGAGTAGCAGAGATGCTTTCCTGTTTATTCTGTTGCTCCCATTTTCGGATTGCTTTTTCAAACCGGTCTTTACTAAAAGGCTTCAGTAAATAATCAATGGCATACAATTCAAATGCCTTGATGGCATATTCTTCGAACGCAGTGGTGAAAATAACTGCAGGCGGCTGGTCTACCAGTTCCAGCATCTCAAACCCGTTGATCTTGGGCATTTGAATATCCAGAAAGATCAGATCAGGCTGGTATTGCTGGATGGCTTTAACGCCTTCAAAACCATCTGCGCATTCCAATAGAACTTCTATGTCGGGAAAGCCCTGCAGGTATTCCCGCACCATCGTTCTGGCCAGCGGTTCATCATCTATGATAATTGCTTTTGTCATGTAGTGGCAGGTATGATCAGGGTTGTAATAAATGTTGACGATTCTTTTTCACAATGCAAAAGATCATGCCGTCCGTATAGCAGGAACAGCCTTCTTTTAATGGATGTCAATCCAAATCCAGTTCCTGCAATGGCATTGGCAGTGGCAGGGTCAAAAGGATTGCTGACAGTGATCTCCAGTCCTTTAGCAGTTACAAATGCTTTGATATTGATCTGCACTTCCTCCGTTGTATCATACAAACCAAATTTGATGGCATTCTCCACGATGGGTTGCAGAATTAAAGCGGGTATCAGAATCATGGAAGCGCCTTCAGTTACCTCAATCCTTGTTTGTAAACGGTGGCCGAAACGTACTTTTTCAATCTCCAGATAGAGTTCCAGGTATTTGATCTCTTCCTGCAGAACCACCAGTTGCTTTTCGTCTTTCTTTAATGTGCCCCGCAGAAAATCAGAAAGCTGCTCTATCATGTGTCTTGCTTTCTCAGGCTGTGTGCCGGCCAGCGCACTGATCGAGTTTAAACTGTTGAACAGAAAATGCGGTTGTAGTTGCTGTCTTAATTTAAAAAGTTCTGCATCTTTTGCCAGTTTTTCGGCTTCCTGTTTTAAATCATCTGTAAGTTTTTGTTCTTTTTGTGTGTACACTAATAAACTGAGTATGGTAATACAGGCAATCATCAGAAACCCAAATGCAAAACGGATATTGGATGACAGGTGTAATGATCCTGTGTAAGCCGCATCATTTTTAAAGAGCAGCCACAGGATCAACCGCACACTTAATAGCCAAACCACACTCAATGCCAGACTGATTACCAATACATACCAGTACTTTTCTTTTCCCGGCAGGTAATAGCGCATATTGTTGATGATTAACAGGCAAACGCCTGCCAGCAGCAGGTTGCTGATCACACTGTCGGTAAAAGATATGGTAAAACCGAATCCGAAATGGAAGAGTACATTAAACTGCAGCGCCATCCAGCATGGCCACCATAAGCCAAAAGCGATGCCGATGATGCGTTTTGTTGAAATCTTTTTTACTGGTCCTGGCATAATAGTGCGTTATGATCCTGTAAAATCTTCCACTGCAGTATCATACAGGTGCAGGGCCCTTTTCCGGGTATTACGAATGTACGTATCTGCATTTTCATGAACGATGATCCGGGAATACATTTCTGCACCATCAATCTGCGTGTCCATTTCATGCAATTCTGATATATCAATGAATTTCCATTGGATCAAAGTGCGGTCATCGCAAGGTTGGGCATACTCTTCTTTCTCACCAATCAATCTTGCCTTCTGAAATGCATGCAGTTGATCCTCTGCAAATATTAACCTGAGTTGTTCATCAAATTCAGCAGGATGCAACGGATCGCTGTAACTGATACAGTATACCAGTTTGGCTAAATACCAATTCATACTAAGATGATTTGAACTGTTAAACATATCAATAGCTTTTGATCTCAATTCCGGCAAAAACGGAGGTGCCACGCAGTATCAATACCTTGTTCGGATTGGCGGTTGCAGCACTATGGTATTTTCTTTTATCTTCTACGCCATGAAAAATGCCTTCTATCTCATTCTGCACAACCCAATCGGAAGGGATGACGAGTTTGGTTCCGCCAAAAACTTCTTCCAAACGGATGATCGCTTTGCCCGGCATATCAGCCTGTGTAAGGTCTAATTCTACGCCGCCAAATACACAGGAAATAGAGCCACCCTGAAAATTTTTAGATAAGATCGTTCGTTTAACACCGCTGAAAACAGAATGAATGTCGAAATAATCACTGCCATCGGTTTTGGTATCGGTGAAACTATTTTCACTGGTGTTTGTTGACCGGTAGCTGGTATCTTTTTCGTCCGGATACATATGCTGCCAGTTTTTTCTGCGTGGCCTGATGATAAAAAGAATACCAAGACCTATGATAATAACCGGCCAGAATAGTGTTTTGATGCTGAGCTCCGGGATAAAATCGTCTATCAGAAAAAAACCACCAATACCTATCAGGAAAATCCAGGTAGCATTCCTGAAACTATGTTTAATGCCGCTGTATAGCCCCACTATAATTAAAATCATAGGCCAGCTAAATAACCAATCAGGTAATGGGAAATTAAGATTGCGGAGTAATAAAGCGCCACCTGCCAACACAAGTATAATGCCCGCAAATATGCGGTTATGCTGGTGTCTCTGAAAATCGTTGGGCTTATCCATGACTTTGATTTTGTAAGGCAAACTTACAGTGGTCTTTGAGCAAAGGCAACAGCGTTTAGGCAATTATCGGGAAACATTCGGTAAACGACAGGGAAATGGCGGTAAGAAAAATGAGGGATAAACGGGGTTACTTTTCGCCGCCGTATTTGGATTGCCAGCCGATCAAAATTACGCCGGCAATAACCAGTACGGTTCCCCATACCTGTTCAGCAATGATCTTTTCACCCAAAAAGAAGTGCGCCTGGATAATGGTAGAGATGGGCCCGATACTGGTGATGATGGATGCATTATTACTGCCAATGCTTTTCATGCCACTGCTCATCATAAAAGAAGGCAGTACTGTGGCTACAATAGCAAGGGCTATCGAATACCAGGTAAGTGTAGCTGTAAAAGGAATGGTTTGTATATTATGGGTTACCATAAAATTGATAAAAATGCCTAAGGTTGATGCCAGCATGGCATAAGCTGTATACCTTGTAACACCTACTTTATGCACTAACCGGCCTGTGCCTACCAGGTAACAGGAATAAGTAATGGCGCATAAAAAGATCATGAATGAGCCATAAAAGAATTTAGGATTGGATGTATCCAGGTGCAATTCGCCAACATACGCAATACCAATACCAAGATAAGTTAATGCCAAAGCAATTACCTGTATGCGGCTTAGTTTGGTGCGAAAGAAGAAGGTGTTGATCAGCACCGCAAATGTGGGATATAGAAATAATATCAACCTCTCCAATCCGGCTGAAACATATTGCAGTCCTATAAAATCGAATAAACTGCTCAGGTAATAACCAAGGATTCCCAGAATAAAAACAAATAGCCAGTCGCGGGCAGATAATATGGTCTTATTTTCCTTTTTAGCCACCAGCCATGCTGCAACCAGGTAAAAGGGCAGGGAGAACAACATCCGGAGTGCTAAAAGGGTAACAGCATCTACCTGTGTTTCCCTGAAAGCCAGTTTTACAAAAATGGCTTTGGTAGAAAACAGGATAGCGCCTGCGAGGGTAATGAGGAAGCCGGTAAGGGTAATTTTTTTGTTCATTAGAGATAGTCATGGTAAATAAAAGTACGGATCATGAACGAAGCGCCATGGTCCGCTGACTATCTTATGCGCTCACATTAAATTCTCTCAAAGCGTCGTTCAGACTGGTTTTCAGGTCGGTGCTTGGTTTGCGCTGACCTATGATCAGGGCGCAGCTTACCTGGTAATCGCCTGCATTGAATTTTTTGGTGTAACTGCCCGGGATAACCACGCTTCTGGCCGGAACACGTCCTTTGTATTCAACAGGTTCAGTTCCACTCACATCAATGATCTTGGTAGATTGTGTAAGCACCACATTGGCGCCCAATACGGCTTCTTTTTCTACCACCACACCTTCAACCACAATACAACGGCTACCTACAAAACAGCCGTCTTCAATAATTACGGGGCTAGCCTGCAGGGGTTCCAGTACACCGCCAATACCAACGCCACCGCTCAGGTGTACGCCTTTACCTATCTGTGCGCAACTGCCCACAGTGGCCCAGGTATCAACCATGGTTCCTTCATCTACATAAGCACCAATATTTACATAGCTAGGCATCAGTACCACATTTTTAGCAAGATAAGCGCCATAACGGGCAACAGCGTGCGGCACAGCTCTTACGCCTAATTCTTTATAATTGCTTTTGAGCAACATTTTATCATAAAATTCAAACGGGGGGATGGTCCAGGTTTGCATTTGCTGTACGCCAAAATAGAGAAGAATGGCCTGTTTAACCCACTCGTTTACCACCCAGCCATTATCGGTGGGAGATGCTACCCTGATGCGCCCCTTATCAACCTCTTCAATTACTGCTTTTACGGCATCGGTATAACGGCTATCTTTCAATAATTCCCTGTTTTGCCAGGCTTCCCGGATCTGAGCTTGTAATGACATGCGTAATTTTTTTGCAAACATACAGTATCAGAAGTTTATCAGAACTTTGTAATGCCATTGTTCTGTCACAATCTGTAATTTGCCTTTAATTGAACATTTTCTTTCAAGTGTATGCTGCCATTTAATAACGATATCGAATCATGCCTGGAAAAACTGCATCAGGGTGGGTTGATATTGTATCCTACAGATACTGTATGGGGTATAGGCTGCGATGCTACGAATGCTGAGGCAGTAGAAAAGATATACAGGTTAAAGAAAAGAGCCGATACAAAAGCCATGATCGTGCTGGTGGCAGATGAAAAAGATATCCTGCAATATGTTAGCCAGCCTGAATTGCAGATATTTGACTACATCAAAGGGGTAAATAAGCCCACTACCGTTATTTATGAAGGTGCTGTTGAACTGGCTGAAAATTTATTGGCAGAAGATGGCTCAGTGGCTATCCGCATTTGCGAAGAGCCATTTTGTAAAAACCTGATCAAACGGTTTCGTAAACCTATTGTTAGTACTTCGGCAAATATCAGCGGATACCCGTCGCCACAGTGTTTTAAGGATATTGAGCCGGTTATCATAGAGGGAGTGGATTTTGTTGTTAACTACCGACAGGACGATACGGAGGCCCGTAAACCTTCTTCTGTTATTAAATGGGAAAAAGACGGATCACTCAGCATCATAAGGCCCTGAGTAATGCCGGAATGCGCTTTTCTGCGCCATATTTTCTTTCATAATCTGTAATCAGGTGGGTAAGAAGCGGTTTTTCGGAAAACCAATGTGGATAATATTATCCTGAATTTATTTTGCTTTTCTGAATAATAATGCAGAACTTAAAGGGAGTAAAAACGGTATATGCCAAGGGTTGTATTAGATATTCCTTCCGACAAGATGCAGTCTTTTATCAGCGCCATTTCGCCACTGGGTATTGGCGGCAGTATCAGAACGTACAAGTACGACGAAAAAAGGCGTTTCAATCCCAAACCTTCCCTCAATCATCTGAAAAGAATTTCGGCCAGTTTTATTTTATTTGATTGGGAGTTTTACAGCAATGAATTGGAATACGAATGATGAAGGATGAATTTTATGGATACGGTTAGTTTACGGCAAGTTCTTGCAACTCCGCCGTTCTTAACTATTTTTGCGCGTATGCAAAAAATACTGGTCATTCAAACAGCTTTTATCGGGGATGTGGTGCTGGCTACCGGTATGCTCGAAAAACTTCACGTCCAATATCCCAATGCGGCTATTGATATCCTGGTGAGAAAAGGTAATGAGCCGTTATTCACGCAGCATCCTTTTTTGCACGAAGTGTTGGTATGGAACAAAAAAACGTCCAAGTACAGCCATCTTTTCAGTTTATTAAAAAAAATAAGGCAGCATAGGTATGATGTGCTGATCAATGTGCAACGCTTTGCTGCTACCGGATTTCTGACTGCCTTTTCTAAAGCCCGCATGACCATTGGGTTTGATAAGAACCCTTTCAGTTTTTTATTTTCAGATGTGATCAGGCATGTTGTGAGTGAAGGTGATCATACCTTGCATGAAATAGAGCGTAATCACCAGTTGATACGATCATTAACTGATGATAAAGCAGCCAGGCCAAAACTGTATCCTTCTGATCAGGATGAGAAAACAGTAGCCGGGTTAACCAATAAAAAATACATCTGCGTAGCACCTGCATCAGTATGGTTTACCAAACAGTTCCCGGCAGATCAATGGACGGCAATGATTGATGGTGTACCGCATGATACAGCAGTATATCTTTTGGGTGCAGTGACTGATAAAGCATTGTGCGAAAAAATAAAATCAGGTTCACAGCATCCATCTATTACCAACCTGTCCGGTCAGCTTAATTTTTTACAATCAGCAGCCTTAATGAAAAAAGCGGTAATGAATTATGTAAATGATTCTGCACCCATGCATTTTGCATCATCGGTAAATGCGCCTGTTGCCACTGTGTATTGCTCAACAATACCTGCTTTCGGTTTTGGTCCATTGTCGGATAACAGCCATGTTATAGAAATACTTCAACCCCTCAGTTGCCGCCCGTGCGGATTGCATGGGAAGAAAGCCTGCCCGCAACAGCATTTCCATTGTGCCGGATGGATCACCACACAGCAATTATTGGCTGTATTGCCCCGGTAAACAAATACAAACAGCCTTACATTTGCAGCAGATGGAAATACGTTGTACTGATAGAGAATTATTCATTTTTGAACAAATAGGCGCTGCCGCCGATGAATTACAGGTGCCCTGTTACCTGATCGGTGGTTTTGTGCGCGATAAGATCATTGGCCGGCCTACAAAGGATGCAGATATTGTTTGTTTGGGAGATGGAATCGCGTTGGCGCATAAAGTGGCCGACCTGTTCAGGCCCAGACCGGTGGTTGCATATTTTAAAAATTTTGGAACAGCGCAGATCAAACTGGAAGATTTTGAGATAGAATTTGTGGGCGCCCGTAAAGAAAGTTACCGCCACCACAGCCGCAAACCGGAGGTAGCACCCGGAACAATTGAGGATGACCAGAACCGGAGAGATTTTACCATTAATGCTTTGGCCATCAGTTTGAACAAAGAAAACTTCGGGCAGCTCATCGACCCGTTCAATGGGATCAGGGATATTGAATTAAAAATTATTCAAACGCCACTGGCGCCGCTGCAGACTTTTAGTGACGATCCGTTACGCATGCTGCGTGCCATCCGCTTTGCATCGCAATTACAGTTTGTGATTGCGGATGAAACATTTAAGGCGATTGCTGATAATGCACACCGCGTAAAAATTGTTTCGCAGGAGCGGATTACAGATGAGCTTAACAAAATTATGTTATGCGCAAAACCATCAGTTGGCTGGGATCTGTTGTTCAGGGCCGGTTTACTGCATGTCATCTTTCCGCAAATGGTTGATCTGTATGGTGCGGAATATGTGGATGGTAAGGGACATAAAGATAATTTCTATCATACCCTGCAGGTATTGGATAACCTGTCGGCAAACTCGCAGGATCTCTGGTTGCGCTGGGCAGCTTTATTACATGATATTGGCAAGCCCGCAACTAAAAGATTTGAAGAAGGCCATGGCTGGACCTTTCACGGGCATGAAGTAGTAGGCGCGAGAATGGTACCGAGAATATTTGCCAAACTCAAACTGCCCATGAACGAGAAGATGCGTTTTGTGCAGAAACTGGTGTTGTTGCATTTAAGGCCTATCAGTCTTACAAAAGAAGATATCACAGACAGTGCCATCCGCCGTTTATTATTTGACGCAGGCGAGGATATTGACAACCTGATGATACTTTGCGAAGCGGATATTACCAGTAAAAATGCAAAGAAAGTAAAACGCTACCTGCAAAATTTTGAGTTGGTAAGAAAGCGTTTGCAGGAAGTAGAAGATAACGACCGCATCCGCAACTGGCAGCCGCCCATCTCGGGGGAACTGATCATGGCAAAATTTGGGTTAACACCCGGTAAACCGGTAGGAATTATTAAAGATGCTATCCGCGAAGCCATATTAGATGGTGAAATTTCCAATAATTATGAAGCCGCTTATGAATTTATGCTTCAAAAAGCCGCCGAACTGAACCTGCAGGCGGTAGAATAAGTTGTATTTTAGCAAACTTTAGGATGTAAAATCAAAAGCAAAAATCAAAAGTAAAAACAACATTTAAAAGCGCGCACAAAAAATCAACTCCAAACCCCAAACCCCAAACCCCAAACTCCAAACTCCAAACTCCAAACCCCAAACCAATAAGAATGGCCATATTAAAATTCAGGATATATCTCGAAGAAGATGATGCGGTATACAGGGATATTGTGATTAAGCACACGCAAAATTTCCAGGACCTGCATTTCGCTATTTTAAAGTCGTACGAATTTGATTCCAAACACAAAGCTACTTTCTACCGCAGCAATGATAACTGGCAGCGGGGCAGGGAGATCAGTTTTGAGAAATATGATAAACCCTATGTGGTAGATCCGCTGATCATGGCCGAAGTAACCATTGGTTCAGAAATACGGGATACCAACCAGAAGTTTATCTATGAATACGATTTTGAAAAGCACTGGGTTTTTCTGGTAGAGCTGATCAATGTGAGTAAGGAAGAAAGCAGTAAGATCACTTATCCTGCTACATCCAGAACAGAAGGCATTGGTCCGCAGCAATACGGCACCAAAAGTTTATTGGGCAATAAATTTGCCGACATCGAAGAAAAATACGACCTCGCCGAAGCCGCTGAAGGTTTTGGTACCGAAGGAGAGGATGGTGAAGCGGATACCGATACTGATGAGGCGGGCTCTGAGGAACAGGAAGGGCTGGAGGAGTTTTAAGTGGTGAGTGGTGAGTAGTGAGTTGTCAGTGGTGAGTAGTGAGTAGTCAATAATGAGTAAATACTGCAACCAATTAACATACTCACCACTCACAATTAGCATAACAGTTGTAAGCAATAAGTGATAAGGCTCAGTATTATGAACAATTCCGCACAAAACACAGTCATCATCATTGCCGGCCCAACTGCCGTTGGCAAAACATCTTTCGCCATTGCTCTGGCGCAACACTATCAAACCGATATTATTTCTGCAGACTCCCGTCAATGTTATAAAGAAATGAACATTGGCGTGGCCCGCCCGTCTGAAGCGGAACTGAAAGCGGTTAAACATTATTTCATTGCATCACATGCTGTAACGGATGACCTGAATGCAGGTAGTTTTGAAAGATATGCATTGACTGCGGTGGATGAAATTTTCAAAAAAAACAAAGTGGCCATCATGGTTGGCGGAACGGGGCTGTACATCAAAGCATTTTGTGAAGGCATTGATCCGATGCCTGATGTGCCCGAAGAGATCAGGCAGAAAGTAATAAGCGGCTATCAACAGAAAGGATTGATCTGGCTGCAAAAAGAACTGGAACAGAAAGACCCTGCATTCTGGGTCGTAGCCGAGCAACAGAATCCGCAACGGTTAATGCGTGCATTGGAAGTGCTGTATGCAACAGGTAAATCCATCATGGAATACCGCACAAAGAAAAAAGTGGAACGTCCTTTTAAAATAGTTAAGATAGGATTGGAGCTGCCCAAAGAACAATTGAATCATAATATTTTCCAACGGGTAGACCAAATGATGCAGGATGGTTTACTGGATGAGGTTAAATCGTTGGTGCCTTTCAGAAACCACAATGCCCTGCAAACGGTTGGCTACCGCGAATTGTTTGATCACTTAGATGGTAAATCAACACTTGAAGAAGCTGTTAATCAGATCAAAACAAATACACGCCATTATGCCAAGCGGCAGATGACCTGGTTTAAAAAAGATCCCGAAATGCAATGGCTGAGTCCATCCCCCAAATCTCTCCCTGTCATTACAGACCAGGTATAAATACGGGTAATTTATACCCTAAATGAAATATTTAATGGAATGATACTTTACAAATAATCATTATTTGTATTAGTTTTCCGATATTGTGTTTCAGAAACCTACTAAAAAAACATAGTTATGAAAAAATGGTTAATGGCCGCGCCGGCTGCACTGCTGTTTTGTGCAGGCCTTCAGGCGCAGGCCCCAAAAATTGTATATGAAAAATATACACTGCCCAACGGCTTAACAGTTATTCTGCACCAGGACAAATCTGCACCCGTTGTAGCTGTCTCGGCATTGTATCATGTAGGGTCAAAGAATGAAGACACTGCGCGTACCGGCTTCGCTCACTTTTTTGAGCACCTGATGTTTGAAGGGAGTGAGAACGTAAAGCGCGGCGATTTTGATAAATACACTTCCAATGCAGGCGGATATAATAACGCCAACACCACGCAGGACAGAACCTATTATTTTGAACTGTTCCCCAGCAACCAGTTTGCCCTCGGCCTTTGGCTGGAAAGTGAAAGGATGTTACACGCCAAAATTGAAGACATAGGGGTGAACACGCAAAAAGAAGTGGTAAAAGAAGAAAAGCGGCAGCGGATAGATAACCAGCCTTACGGAACCATTATTGGTGAGATCTTCAAACGTGCATTTAAAGTGCATCCTTACCGATGGCAGCCCATTGGAAGCCTTGAACACCTGAGTAGTGCCAAACTGCAGGACTTCATTGATTTCTATCATACTTTTTATGTTCCCAATAATTGTGTGCTGAGTCTTGCAGGCGATATTGATATCCCGCAGGTAAAACAACAGATAGACGCTTATTTTGGCTCTATTCCCAAAGGAGTAAAACCTATTCCTCGTCCGTCAGTAACAGAACCGGCTTTGGCAGGAGAGGTGAGGGATGTGATTGAGGATAATATCCAGCTACCTGCGGTTGTGCAGGCCTATCGCTCGCCTAAACAGGGCAGCGATGAATATTATGCTTTCAATGTATTGTCTACACTGTTATCAGGTGGTAATTCTTCCCGTTTAAATAAAGCCATTGTTGATGAAAAACAACTGGCTGTTCAGGCAGGTGCATTTAATTATGCGCTGGAAGATGCAGGACTGTTTATCACTTTTGGTATTGCTAATATGAATGTAAAACCGGAAGACCTGGAAAAAGAAATACAGGTGGTAGTGGATGGCGTAAAAGATAAATTAGTTGATGACAGGGAATTTGTAAAAGTTAAAAACCAGATCACCACAGAATTTGTAACAAAGAATTCAACCATGGCGGGTATTGCAGAAACACTGGCCAACTACCAGGTGTATTTTGGCGATGCCAATCTTATTAATACAGAGATCAACAGGTATAACAAAGTAACCAGGGAAGACCTGGTAAATGTGGCAAAAAAATACCTGACCGCCAACAACCGCGTAGTTCTGTATTATGTACCCAAAGGCACGAAAAAATAACACCTGATCTAATTTATTTTAAACAGTATGACCATGAAAAAAATAATTCTTTCCATCATTATAGCACTACCTGTTGCTTTGCTGGCGCAGGTAAAAGCAGACAGGACACATGCTCCCAAACCGGGCCCTGCACCTATTATTAAAGTGGGAGAGCCGGCATCTTTCACATTGCCTAACGGACTAAAAGTATTCGTTGTACAAAATACCAAGCTGCCACGCGTATCAGCAACATTAACCATAGACCGTGATGCGGTACTGGAAGGCGATAAAGCCGGTATGGTTAGTATGGCAGGAGAACTTTTTCGCAGGGGAACTGAAAAAATGAATAAAGCCACCCTTGATGAAGAAATTGATTATTTAGGTGCTACCATTAATGCCAGTGCCAAAAGTGTAGACGCCTTCTCACTCAAAAATAATTTTCCTAAAGTATTTGGGTTACTGGCTGATGTGGCGCTGCATCCGTCTTTCCCCGCAGATGAACTGGAAAAGATCCGCAAACAGGAATTATCGAGCCTTGCGCAGAATAAGGAAGATGCCAATGCCATTGCCTCCAATGTGGTTAGCAGATTGGTTTATGGTAAAGACCATCCTTATGGAGAAGTAGAAACAGAAGAGACGGTAAAGAAAGTAACGGTTGATGATATCAAAAACTATTACAACAGTTACTGGAAACCCAATATCGCGTATCTCATATTTGTAGGCGATATTACAGTAGAAGAAGCTAAAAAATTAACCGAAACCTATTTTGCCAACTGGCAAAAAGGAACCGTGCCTGCACAAAATTTTCAGGCACCCCAGGCTCCGGCAAAAACCTATATAGCTTTAGTAGACAGGCCAAGTTCTGTGCAGAGTGTGATCAATCTGGTAACACCAGTACAATTAAAACCCGGCACTGCCGATGTCATTCCTGCTTCTGTAATGAATAACCTGCTGGGAAATGGCTCATCCGGAAGATTGTTTAAAAACCTGCGTGAGAAGCATGCCTTTACGTATGGAGCTTATTCACAACTGCGTTCAGACAGGCTGATCGGAAATTTTACAGCCAGCGCCTCTGTCCGTAACGAAAAAACGGATAGTGCTATCGGGCAGTTTCTTGTTGAGTTTGAGCGTATACGTACAGAACCCGTGAGCAGTGATGATGTAAGCCGTACCAAAAATGAAATGAGCGGAAGTTTTGCCCGTTCGTTGGAAAGCCCTTCTACCATTGCCAATTTTGCTTTAAATGTGGCCCGTTATAACCTGCCAAAAGATTATTACCAGAACTATCTGAAAAATCTTGCAGCCGTAGATAATGTTGTGGTAAAAGCAATGGCCAACAAATTTGTGCAACCTGGTAATGTGCATATTGTGATCGTTGGTAACGTTAAACAGATCGCCAAAGGGTTGGAGAAATACGGTGAAGTAAAATATTTTGATGTATATGGAAATGAGAAAGCTGCTCCCTCCGAGAAAAAAATTGATGCAGCAGTTACCGCTGAATCAATATTGAAGAAAGCGATCGAAGCAGAAGGGGGAGAAGCGGCTATGAACGCAATCAAAGATGTTGCTATGAACGGAACAGCAAGCGTAATGGGCCAGAACCTTGATTTTTCTGTGAAGTATGTGTTGCCTTCCGGTTACCTGCAGAACCTGAGTATGGGAGGGATGTCATTGTCTAAACAGTTGGCAAAAGACGGAACCTATTCAATTGTGCAGCAGGGACAGGACGCGCCATTAAAAGAGGAAGACAAAGAAGAACTTGACCAGGATGCGGCACTTTTTCCTGAACCATTTTTACTTACTAAAACAGGCTACTCGTTTACTGTTAAAGGAATAGAACAGTTAGAGGGGAAAGACGCTTATAACATCGAGGTTAAATCACCTAAAGGCAGGGTGTTTAACTATTACTATGATGTTGCCAGCAGTTTGCGTGTGAAAGAAGTACGCACACAGGATGGTCCTGCCGGCAAGAGCCTTGTGCAGGTGTCAATAACTGAATATAAAACAGTAAACGCGGTAAAACTGCCGGTTAAACAGTTGGTTGATGCGGGCCAGTTCAAAATCAATATTGAGATTACTGATATAAAAATTAACCAGGGTCTGAAGCTGGATGATTTGAAATAAGAAAACTAATTGCTAAAATGTTTTTTTATTAAACACATAGTTACATAGATCAGGAAATAGGGCATATAATTCAAAAGCTATGTTTCTTTTTTGTTTTTCCTATGTGCCTATGTGTTTTAAAAAAGATTTGAAATAAGAAAATTTATCACAATAAAAAAAAGGCACCTGTTGGGTGCCTTTTCATTATTGGTTTTAATAGGAAGAACTTAACAGAATATGGAACTTGTTAAGTGGTTCCTGTAAATATGTTTTTAAAACTTAAATCCAAAACTCAATACAATATTACCCCTGCTTCCCCCTTGTTCTGCAAAGGTGTTGGGCTTATCGTTCAGGCGATAGGCAAATTGTACATCTTTGTTAAATGTGTGCGCATAACTCAGGTCAATAAAAATGCCATGATCTCTGTATCCCAACCCGCCTGTAGCCAATATTCTGTTGGCATGCAAATTGGCATCATTATAAGGGCTGCCATAATAGGCGCCACCCAAACGGAACATGATGGTATGTAATTTCAATTCGCCACCAACCCTGATGTTGATATTGCCTTTGTAAACATCCTTGATCGTAGTATTTACTATCTGGTAGTAATCTTTTAAAGCCTGGTCATTCTTGTCGGCAGCAGAAAAGCGGGCGCCGCGATAATTCACATATTCAATATCGGCGCTTACAAATGCTCTTTGCCTGCGGGTATCGCTGATCTCCCTGAATACATAACTGGCACTCAGGATGGCTCTCCATGGTGTAACCAGGTCGTATTTTCTTTCACCTGCTCTGCCGCTGTTCAATTCGTTACTGCTGGCAGTTTTAATACCGGCATAGGTTTCAGTATTACTGGTGATAGATGAACTGATCTTATCGGTATAACCAATAAACTGAGGCGTATGAAATGCAAAACCAATGCGCCAGAATTCCTGAGGCTTATAAATAATTCCCAGCTTGGCGCCAATACCAATAGCACGTGAACTGAAGGTTTCTTTGTATTCAAAAGATTTGAATTGGTTATTGGTGTTATTGGTTGCATCAGTTTCACTATACACAAGATCACGCTGGTAACTGATCACCGGGATGGTAAAACTTCCGCCCACATACATTTTATCTTCCAGGTTGCCCGCCAGTCCTAAAGCAATTTCATGATAACCGCCACGGGTAACAGCATCGTAAGATTGGTTCACCCCTGATGAAATAGGCACCATGCTCTGATAGCCTGTAACTGCACCGCCCGGGCCGCTGGTAGTATCTATTAAAAAAGTTCTGAAAGCTAATGAGGAACCAAAAATATAATTGCTTAATGCTGCATTGGTATCGGCCCTGTCTTTCACCAGTTCTTCCAGGTATTGTTCACTAAATGAGCTGAAATTATTAAAGCCTTTGAACTGGGTATGATTATTATAATTAGCCACCTGGTTAACAGAAAGAGCAAATGCACTGCTTGTCCATTTCCGGTCTTTACGTGTGGCCGAACTTAATATAATTCCGGAAGCGCCATAGTTGAAATTGTCTTTGTTGCTTACTGTATCGGTACCGCGGTATTTGAATTTATTGCGGTTAAGACCGAATCCCGGTGTTAAAACAAATTCATTGGTTTTAAATAATCCGATACCTGCAGGGTTAACATGGTTAGCTGTGATATCGCCTCCTAATGAACCCATCACACCACCCGTGGCCATATTCCTGGCAGTACCGTTTTGTGTAAACCATGCAGTACGTAAAGCATCTTCCGGTGTTTGTGCAGAGGCGGATATATAAATGAGTGAGAATAAAATGAGTATAGAATATTTCATATAAATCAGTTTGGGTATGGGTGTAGTGATAAAGCAGGAAATACCTGCTTCAGCCATCGTCAATAGTTTAAATGATTAACCTCTGCCACCCCGGCCGGTACCGGTGCTGCTGCCTGTGCTTTTAAAGCCACCGCTGTTACCACCAGCATTACTGCTTGGCGCCGGTTGCGATGAAGAATTAGAAGGGCTGGAATTAAATGTTCTTACAGGCCTGTCGTAACCGGAGCTGTTTTCAGATGAGCCCGTAAAAACTCTTTTGAGCAAATTACCAAAGCTGTTATTGCTGCCATTCGGGATAAAATTGCCTGTTTTGGGATCCTTATAGCCAAGGTTGGTGTTGCTGTAGTTTTTGTTTCTGAATGCATAGATATTACTGCCCGAAGTAGAGCCGCCGCCGTATGTTTTAGGTAAGGAATAATGAATAACAGTATAGATTGGGCTGCTCCATCCCCAGTTTCCATAACCCGGACTCAAATAAGGATTCCAGTAAGCGTATGGATTCAGATTGGTGTAGTAATGGTAAGGATTATAAACACTAAAATCATAACGGCTGTCGTACCAGTAACTATAATCATCAATCGCGCTCCAGCGATACCTGTTGGCTATTTTCATGCGAAGGTACCTGTCGTCGAGGCTGCTTACATACGCCTGGTATTCTTCAGTTTGCTGCTTCTGTATTTCCTCTTCCTTTGCAACAGATGCCATCTCTCTTCCGGGAGAATAATATACATCGTCCGGGGTCTGGCCGGCTTTAAACGCCGTTGAACAGGACGAGAGGAGTCCTATTCCTATAACCGAAAGGAGTAAAACATGTTTCATGACATCAGGTTTGAAAGGTTAGATAATGTGAAGTTACATACATTTGCGTGCCGGTAAAACCGTTTGTCATTAACACCACAAACGCTTTGCCAGCTAACAGGTGTAAGTATTATAATACGTTAAAGAAATCACAATAAAATATGGGTAAGGATATTGCAACAAGAGCAGAGGATTATTCGCAGTGGTATAACGACCTGGTTATTAAAGGTAACCTTGCCGATTACAGTGCCGTGAGGGGCTGTATGGTGATCAAACCCTACGGCTTTGCCTTATGGGAGAATATGCGTGATGTATTGGATAAGATGTTTAAAGACACCGGTCACCAGAACGCCTACTTCCCATTGTTTGTACCTAAAAGCCTGTTTGAGGCAGAAGAAAAGAATGCAGAAGGCTTTGCGAAGGAATGTGCCGTGGTAACGCATTACCGTTTAAAATCAGACCCAAATAACAAAGGAAAACTGATTGTTGATCCTGAAGCGAAGTTAGAAGAAGAGTTAGTGGTGCGCCCAACCAGTGAAGCGATCATCTGGAATACCTATAAAGGCTGGATCCAGTCTTACCGCGATCTGCCCATACTTGTTAACCAGTGGGCCAATGTGGTAAGATGGGAGATGCGTACCCGCCTGTTCCTGCGCACAGCAGAGTTTTTATGGCAGGAAGGACATACCGCACACGCTACTGCAGCAGAAGCAATAGTTGAAACAAAGAAAATGCTGGATGTGTATGCAGATTTTGCAGAGAACTGGATGGCCTTGCCTGTGATTAAAGGTGTAAAAAGTCCTAATGAACGTTTTGCAGGTGCGGAAGATACTTATTGCATTGAAGCTTTGATGCAGGATGGTAAGGCATTACAGGCCGGCACATCGCATTTTCTCGGGCAGAATTTTGCGAAAGCATTTGATGTGAAGTTTACCGATAAAGACAATAAGCTCGATTATGTATGGGCCACCAGTTGGGGTGTGAGTACAAGACTGATTGGTGCATTGGTAATGGCGCATAGTGATGATGATGGATTGATCTTTCCTCCAAGAATTGCGCCTATCCAGGTGGTGATCGTGCCTATTTATAAAGGAGAAGAACAGAAAGCATTGATAGATGAAAAAGTGCTGGCCATTGTTGGCAACCTGAAAGCACTGGGCATATCAGTAAAGTATGATGATTCTGATAACGCCAGACCAGGATGGAAATTTGCCGAATACGAATTGAAAGGCGTACCGGTAAGAATGGCCATTGGTGCAAGAGACCTACAGAATAATGTGGTGGAAATAGCCAGAAGGGATACCAAAGAAAAAACGAGTGTGAGCATGGATGGTATTGAGGAGTATATCAAAAACTTATTGGCTGATATCCAGTTATCCATGTTTAATAAAGCAAAGCAGTTCCGTGACGGGCATATCACAAAGACAGATAACTGGGATGAGTTTGTGAACCTGCTGGATACCAGGGGTGGATTTGTTTCTGCGCATTGGGACGGCACTGCTGAAACAGAAGACAAGATCAAAGAACTCTGTAAAGCTACTATCCGTTGTATTCCTTTAGATAACCCGCAGGAAGATGGCAAATGTATACTTACCGGCAATCCATCTGCACAAAGGGTATTGTTTGCAAGAGCCTATTAAAAACGCTTTGTGTAACCCGGTATCTCCGTGCTCTCCGTGTTGAAAAAAATTTTTAACACAGAGATACACAAAGACAAAGAGTTTCACAGAGATATTTTTATCTCAATCATCTTCATGAAACAAAAGCAGGTACATAGTTCGATGATCCCTTACCTGGAAGGGAAGGTTTTATTATTTGATAAACCTTTGCAATGGACCTCTTTTGATGTGGTGCGGAAACTGCGTTACCTGACCAAAATTTCTAAAGTGGGTCATGCCGGTACATTGGATCCGCTGGCTACAGGATTGTTGATTGTTTGCACCGGAAAATTTACCAAGAAGATCAATGAGTACATGGGCATGGAGAAAGAATATGCCGGCACTTTTACATTGGGTGCTGTTACACCTACCTACGACCTGGAATCTGAGCCACAGAACCATCAGCCTTTTGATCATCTTACCCCGGAAATAATTAAAGCTGCCACAGCGCAGTTCATCGGTCCCATTATGCAAACACCTCCCATACACTCTGCTATCAAACAGGATGGTAAGCCGGTGTATCTGGCGGCAAGAAAAGGGATTGATGTAAAATTAGAACCAAGGCCCGTTACCATTTATTCATTCGAAATTGAAAAGATTGAATTGCCTGTTGTTTATTTCAGGGTGGTATGTTCTACCGGCACCTACATCCGCAGCTTAGCCAACGATTTTGGTGCAGCGCTTGGTGTGGGTGGTTATATGAGCAGTCTGCGCAGAACACGCATCGGGGTTTTCAGGGTGGAAGATGCAGTGTCTATGGTTGATTTTGAAACGGAGATTAAACAGTTAACCGCATCATCAGAAGGGGAGACCAATGCCTAACTGTACGGCATAATTATTTACCCTGAGTCCATTCTCCCTGTTCTCGAACCACTGGAATTTATCCATCCAGCCATTATTATATTTTCTGGCAGGGTCTTTTACCTTGTATGCAAAATCGAGCCTGATCAGAAAATAAGAGAAATCTACCCTTACACCGGTTCCTACACCAATGGCAATATCTCTGCCCAGATTATTAAATGCGAACCTTGCTTCTGGATCGGCAGCATTCTTTCTGATGTTCCACACATTACCAATATCAGCATACACCGCGCTGGCAACTTTAACGCCTGCAATTGTTGTTAATGGAAACCTGTATTCAATATTGGCCTCCAGTTGCATATCTCCAAAACGGTCGCGGTAACTGTTATTACTGGTATCTGCTTCGCTTTGCACGGAACTGCCAAGGCCCAGTTGCCTTAGTCCCCATGCACGCATACTGTAGGGGCCGCCTGCAAAAAATTGTTTAAAGAAAGGAAGTGTTTTATCGCGCGCCGTATCGGTACCATAGTTATAACCCACACCGGCATAAGCACGATAGGCCAGTTCTGTTTTTCTGATTTTGACAGACTTACGATATTCCGCTTCCACTTTCAGATAGCGGTAGATCTGCTCGTTCCATTTACCGATCAATCCCAGCAGGCCACCCGCTTCCTCCAGGCCTATTCTAATAAAATGGCTTTTATCAGGATTGTTGGGGTTGGTGAAATTTTTGATCAGCGACAGGCGCTGGCTGATCACTTTTCCGGAATTAAATGAAGTTCTCAGGAAGGGGCTGGTGATAAACAGGTTCCTCAATTTATACAATGTATCGAGTGAATATAATTCTACATTAAGTGGTTTATATAACCATACATTATCGCCTTTTTTCCATTCATAACCCCAACTGGTTACTAAGGAACGGAGTTGGTAATAATCTCTCCTGTCAACATAAGAACCGTTAACAGAGAACAGGGTTTTCTTGTTATCCAGTTTATTTAACGCTCTCCAATCGGCAATCTTAAAGGGCAGTATCAGCTTTGGAAAAGCATAGGTATGACCAATGTTAATAAGGAATGTCTGGATTAACTGTGTTTGGTTATTGCTAAGCAGGCTCAGTTCAACACCGGTACGAAAAGTAGCAAGCGATTGTATAGCGCTTTTCCATACGTTTTTATTGTTATACGCAAGGTTGGTTGAAATGCCCCATAGGTTTCCTGAACCGATATCGGCGGCGGCTGTATTACGGCTGGTTTCCAGGTCTATCGTGAAGCTTTGTTTTACTGCCGGTATGAGGTAGAAATACAGGTCGAGGCTATCCTTATCCCTAACAACGGGCCTTGCATCTACCTGTTGCCAGGCGCCTAACTGACCAAGGGTGTTGATCGACTTAAAATAATTGTTTTCATTGTATAGCTCGCCATTGTGCAGGTAAGTATGCTCCCGTAATGGCTTATAAGTAAACAATCCTTTTCTATAACGCATGGTCAGGTTTCTGCGGGTAATTTCCTGGAATCCTTTTTGGTACATGATACTGTCGGTAATATCGGTCAGCTTTGACTCAGGATAATAATACACCCTGCCGATATGGTATTGAGCTAATCTTGATGAATCGAAAGTGGGCCTTTTCAATATCGAAATATCCCAGGTTGGATTTTCTCTGCGTGCCCTTGCCGCTTCAGCAATGATCTCGGCCTGCTTAAATGGATCAAGGGTAAGCTGTAGTAATTTGGTATTGGTGGTATCTACCAACGCATAAACATCTTCGCGCGTGAATCGGTAATAACCATTTTGCCGGTATAAACTTACCAGCCTGTCTAATTCAGAACTGATCAGTTGTTTGGTATAGGGGGCACCTTTTTTGAGCAAGGTTTTTGCCTCTTCTTTTTTGGCCAGTTTTTGTAAAGAGGTATCGCCGAGATCATACGAAACAGAATCGATGCGGATGTTTTTTCCAATATTGATATCCATAGCCACTGATGCCCTTATCTGGTCGCTTACCGTATCAATCCTTACTGAATTGTCAAAACCTGCATAATAATATCCCTGCGAATTCAGGTAGGCATTCATAGAATTCACCGACCGGGCAATATTATTGGAATCGAATGCAGGCGGGTTCTTTATTTTATAAATAATCCAGAATTGCTGTACCTTTTTCAACTTTAAACTGTCATCCCAATAATTTTCGAGCTCCGTGGTTAAGCGTTTTTTCTCATCTTTGGCAATATCTCCTTTGAGGTTTATTTTGGTATCGTAAACAAAAGGTTTATTGTGCGGGTAGTTTCTAACAGTTGTTTTTTTTAATACCGAGCAGGAACTGATCATTACTAACACCAGTGATAGAAGGCCAAGCGGGAGTAAATTTACTTTATAACGGTTCAAATGCATACAGGATGTTAAGCAAGAATGAGTTCAAATATATTCAATCTTTGTGCCAGAAAAAACAAAGGCAGGCAGAAGGGCTTTTCATTGCCGAAGGTACAAAGCTTGCAGAAGAATTATTAAAAAGCGATTACTGCATCAGGAAGATATATGCATTGGCTGATTGGGAAGCTCCCGTATCAGCAAAAGCAGAAATAACAATTGTTTCGGAAGATGAATTAGAAAGGATCAGCAGTTTACAAACCCCGAATAAGGTGCTGATTGTTGCCGAACAGAAACAACTTAATACTGCTCCAAAACCGGAACATGGGCTGACTCTGTTGCTGGAGGGCATCCAGGACCCCGGTAATCTGGGAACGATCATCCGGATAGCCGACTGGTTTGGTGTTAGCCAGATTATAGCCGGAGAACATACTGCAGAGCTTTATAATCCCAAAGTAATTCAGAGCACGATGGGAAGTTTTATCCGAGTACAGGTTTGGTATCAACCATTAAAAGAGGTGCTGCAATCCTGCAAACTGCCGGTATATGGCGCTTTACTGGAAGGAGAGAATATCAACCATATTACAGCAATTACCGATGGCTTACTGGTTATTGGCAACGAATCAAAAGGGATCAGCCCGGAATTACTTCCCTATATCACTCATCCGGTAACAATTCCCCGAATTGGTGGCGCCGAATCATTGAATGCAGCAGTGGCAACAGGGATTATTTTGGCGAGGATGAGATCGTGAATGGTGAGTTGTGAATGGTGAATGGTGAATGGTGAATGGTGAATGGTGAATGGTGAATTGGCAATTGTGAATGGTGAATCATGGTCCTTGATCCTTGTTCCTTGATTCTTGCTTCTTGGCCCTTGATTCTTGATCCTTGGTCCTTTTTTGGGATACAAATTAACTTTAAGCTCCTTCATTCACAATTCACAATTCACCATTGCCAACTCACGTCTCACGAAAAGCATTGCCCTACCTGAACTGAATCGCCTTCACTGGTTTGATCTTTTTAATAAGCAGGGTAGGGATAATGAGTAAAAAATAGCAAACCATTGCTGTGGTAATACATACTGCGGCCACCTGCCACCAGATAATATGAACAGGAGCGGAGGCTACATAATAAGAAGCTTCGTCTAATTTGATAAAGCCCGTGTATTGTTCCAGTAAACAGATGCCGATGCCCAGAACAAAACCGGCCCCGATACCTGTTAGGCTGATCACGGTTGCGTGATAGAGGAATATTTTTCTGATCAATCCGTCTTGTGCACCCAGCGCTTTCAGGATGCCGATCATCCGGGTTCTTTCCAGTATCAGTATCAAAAGGCAGGTGATGAGATTGATGATAGCCACTACTGCCATCACAATAAAAATTACATTTCGGTTCACATCCTGGATATTAAGCCAGTCAAAAATATTCGGGTATACTTCCCTGATACTCCGGCTCATCCATTCAGCCGGTAGTTTATCGGATAAATTATAGCTGATCCGGTCAATATTTTTATAGTTGTCTACGAAGATCTCGTAACCACCTGTTTGGTTGGGTGCCCAGTTGTTCACACGTCGTATCAGCCGGATATCGCCGAGAATAAATAATTTATCGTACTCTTCAATGCCTGTTTTATAGATCCCTGCCACTTTCAGTTTCCGATAAGTTCTTGAGCCATCGGTGATAGAAATAAAATAAAGGGTTACCGTATCATTCAGGCTGATCTTTAATTGTGAAGCAAGAGAAACAGAGAGCATGATCTCTTTGCTGTAATTGGAATCATTAAAATTGATCCAGCGCCCTTCCCTGAGATAAGTTTTTAGTTTACTGCTGTCGTACGCGTTTTCGATGCCTTTTAATAATACACCTTCTATCTCTTTATTTTTCTCCAGCACGGCCGATTTGGTGGCAAACCCCTGCACCTGCTGCACACCGGGTTCTTTGCGGATAAGCGTTTCAATAGCCGTGTCTTTTTCAATCGGATTTTCTTCCGCTACCAACGATTTATTGGGCTCATATTTTTGTACGCGCACATGTCCCCAGAAACTAAACACTTTTTCCGACACGGTATGCTGAAACCCGTTTACAAATGCCAGTGTAACAATCATGGCCATTACACTTAACGCTGTTGCCACCACCGATAAACGGATGATGAACCGCGAAAAGGATTTTTGCCTGTTAAAGGCAATGCGTTTGGCAATATTAAAAGCCAGGCTCAATCGGCATGATTTTAGTACGTTCAAAACTACATTGCACTTGCGAATGCAGCAAAAGCATTTGCAGACAGGCAGAAAGTTGTATGTTTAAATAAGAAATGACCCCTATGCGCAGTACCATCTTTTTGCTGATGTTTTTGCACTTTTTTGTGTTGTTGCAGGCGCAAAGGCTGCCCGATCATGTGTACATGCCCAATATCAGAACGGTAAAACTGTTTCAGCAGAATGATCAGCAAAGCATGCCAATGATCACACTAAACTCCGGTGATCAGCTTGAATTGCATTTTGATGATATGAGTGGCTATGCCCGCAATTATTATTATACTTACGAATTATGCAATGCCGACTGGACGCCTGCTGATGTGAATGTGTTTGATTATATCAACGGGTTTACGCAAAACCGTTTGAGCCAGTACCGCATGTCTACATTTGCCACCACCAGGTATGTGCATTACCAGGCATTATTGCCTGAAAGAAATTGTGTGCCCATGAAATCGGGTAATTACCTGCTGAAGGTTTTTTTAGATTCCGACACCTCTAAACTGGCTTTTACTAAACGGATGATGGTGGTTGAAAATAAAGCAAGCATCGGCGCCATGGTACAGCAACCTTTCGATAATGAGTTGTTGCGTACACACCAGAAAATCCAGTTCTCTGTAAACACACAGCAGTTGAATGTATTAAGTCCGCAGCAAACACATGTGGTGGTATTGCAGAATAACCGATGGGATGATGCGGTAAAAGATATCCAGCCATCTTTCATCCGCAATAATGTGTTGGAATATAATGGAGAGATGGATTGTGTATTCCCTGCGGGAAAAGAATACCGATGGGCCGATTTGCGGAGTTTCCGTTTTCAGAGCGATAGGGTAGAAAGTGTAGATAAATCAAAAGAGCCTAACGATATCTTTATTAAAACAGATATTGAGCGCAATAACCTGCGCTACATTTTTTTCAGGGACTATAATGGCTGGGATGAGATATCTACCACCGAATCTGTGAACCCCTGGTGGCAAACCGATTATGCCAATGTGCATTTTACCTTTGCACCGGCGCGCAACCAGCCTTTTGCCGGCAAATCTGTTTACCTGCTGGGCGAGATGACAGGAAACCAGATAGGCGATACTTCCCGGATGGTGTATGATGCAGAAAAAGGGGTATATACAAGGACTCTTTTATTAAAACAGGGCTATTACAGCTATACCTATGTTACAAAAGACAATAAAAATCCATCTGCAAAAGCGGAGCCTACTTTAACAGATGGAAATTATTGGGAAACGGAAAATCAATACACCATCCTGTTTTATTATCGTTCTTTCAGCAGCAGGTATGATGAATTAGTGGCTGTATCTACTATTTCCTCCCGGAATGTGAATGGTGGTTTTTAAAACAGCTTTTTATTTGTTGATAACAACGCTAAAAAAATCAGGAAAATACAGGTTCAACCCTTACTTTTGCGGCGGCAGGTCTTACACGACCAGCTCCTGCTGAACCTCCCCAGGGCAGGAATGCAGCAAGGATAGGCGGTTGTAGCGGTGCGATGTAAGTAGCCTGCCATTTTTTATTTCTTCAATTCGCGGATTACGGATTAACGGATTCGCGAATTAATTAATACGTTAATTCGTAATCCGACAATTAAATATGAAATTTTTTATCGACACGGGTAACCTGGCCCAGATCAAAGAAGGCAACGACTTAGGAATTCTGGATGGTGTTACCACCAACCCAAGTTTAATGGCCAAAGAAGGCATTAAAGGCGAGGAAGCCATTGCCCAGCATTATAAAACCATTTGCGAACTGGTAGATGGTGATATCAGCGCTGAAGTATTGTCTACCGATTTTGCGAGCATGGTGGAAGAAGGTAAAAAATTAGCCGCGATACACCCTAATATCGTTGTAAAAGTGCCTATGATCAAAGATGGTATCAAAGCCATCAAATGGTTTTCTGATAACGGGATCCGTACCAATTGTACTTTGATCTTTTCTGCAGGTCAGGCTATCCTGGCGGCAAAAGCAGGCGCCAGTTATGTATCTCCATTCATTGGCCGTATCGACGACAGTGGCTGGGATGGTATGGAACTGATTGGCCAGATCAGGCATATTTTTGATATTCAGGGATACAAAACAGAAATACTTGCTGCTTCTATCCGTAACGCTTTACACATTGTGAAGGCTGCAGAATTAGGTGCTGATGTATGTACCTGCCCATTGGATTCTATTTTAGGATTATTAAAACATCCGTTAACAGATATCGGGTTGGCGAAGTTTTTGGAAGACGCTAAAAAAATGTAATCGCTGATTACACGGATTTTTATATGAGAGATGCCTCACTTGTGTGAGGCATTTTTTTTGCCACAGATTACACAGATTTTCACAGATTTGATTGCTGTTTCTGTGAAAATCTGTGTAATCTGCGGCTGAAATTTCAGAACTACCTGAATAGCATCTTCATAAAAATCATAAAAAATCCGCGAAATCAGCGATCTGTTCGTTTGAGTGCCTCTCGTGTGCTCAATTGCGCCAGTTTAGTTTGCTTTACAAAAGCCTTCACCCATTTAGGGTCTGTTTTTGAATACTCGCGTAAGGCCCAGCCAATGGCTTTTTGTATGAAAAATTCTTTTGAGTCTTTGCAATGCAGAATATACTTTGCAAGCAGCGCCGTATCTGTTTCTTTCTTATACATTTTTTGAAACATGATACTGCTTCGTTGCAGCCAGATATTAGCAGACCTGTTCCATCTGGATGTAACGGGATTTATCTGCTCCGGAAATAATTTAAAATAAGACCCCAGGCAGTGGGCAGCAACATGGTCTACACTATCCCACCAGCTTTTATGTATTAAGCAGTATTCCATACACCTGATGGATGAAGGCCTCCAAAGTTTTTTATGATAACCCATCAGTTCTGTTCCAAAATACTGGAACTCTCTTTGTGGTAAACTGAAACACTCTTTTACAATTGTTTCCAGTTCTTTCAGGTTATTAACGGGATATTGTTTGAAGTGTTCTTTGCTTAGTTTTCTTCTCGCAGGTGTTTGCAATCCATAAAATGCAAACTGGTGCAACATATAGGCTTTCATTCCTTCAGCCTTAACCGGATTGGCCTGTTGTTTGAATTGTTGATCGAGTGGTTGAATAAATGGATGCATGTGGTCTATAAATGAATTACTTTCTGTACCGTATTACTTTTAACACAAGCGTCTATGATCTGCATAACATGTACACCATCCTGTGCAGTAACCTGTATGGGTTGATTATTGCGGATTGATTGGTAAATCCCTTCATAATAATCATAATAGCTGCCCTGTAAAGTGGGTACTTTTTCGCGGATCAGTTTACCCTCTTTCTCCGTATGCAACAATCCTTGTTCCGATACGGGTTCTGTTCCCCAATCGGTCAGGTTTGGCTTTTGGTTGGCTACCAGCAGCGATTCCTGCACATCGGCGCGGGTTTTCAGGAATGATCCTTTTCTGCCATGTACCACAAAAGAAGGGAACGGTTCACGCACCTGGTATCCGGCTTTCAGTCTTACCCTAAGCATTGGATAATATAACAGCACTTCAAAATAATCATCCACCTGTGAACCCGGTCTGGTAAATCGCTGATCTGCAAATACGGCTTGTGGCATGCCAAAGAGATGTAGCGCCTGGTCTATTAAATGCGGACCAAGGTCATTTAAAATACCTGCTCCGGGTAATGGCGTTTCTTTGTGTGCTTTCGGACTGAGCGAATCTTTAAACCTGTCGAAATGAAATTCCGCTTCCATGATCTCTCCAAGCCATCCTTCCTGAATGATTTTTTTTACCGTTTTAAAATCACTGTCCCAGCGGCGGTTTTGGTAAACGGAGATCAGCCTGTTTTTTTTCTCCGATAATTCTTTTAATTCAATTGCTTCAGCCACAGTTGTTGTAAATGCTTTTTCAACAACAGCATGTTTACCGGCTTCCAATACTTTTTTCGCGTAATCGAAATGAGTGGCCGTGGGTGTATTTACGATCACTAATTCAATGGTGTCATCTGCCAGCACTTCTTCCAGCGAACGGAATATTTTGATAGCAGGATAAAAAGCCAGTGAATCTGATTTACTCCTTTCCCATACCCCATACAATTCAAAACCCGGGTGCAGGTGAATAAATGGCGCATGAAATACTCTTCCCGACATGCCGAAGGAGAGGAGCGCTGTTTTGATTGGAGGCATAGTAATTAGCGGATTACGGATTACGGATTGGTGGAAGGGTAAAATTAGAAAAATAGATGCAAATAGTGGAGATGCTTTATAATAATGTGGTATTTGTAGAGTGGGTGGCTCTATGTAAAATGAGTTTTGCACAATCCGTTACCAGTGCCAAACTGCCTATTGCAAATATGGGTATAGGTTTCTATTTTGTTGAAGCCCCAATTTTAACCCCTAAAAACGATTGCTTATGAACACGCAAAAATTTCTCGTCTCCGGTATTGTCGGAGGTATTGTTTCTTTTTTCGCCGGGTATCTTATTTATGGATTGTTACTGATGGATTTCTTCACAAAAAATGCAGGCACTGCCACCGGTGTTATGCGTGGCCCAACCGAAATGGTTTGGTGGGCACTTGGTCTTGGATCTATTTTTCTTGGACTAACCTATTCTTACATCTTCAACAAATGGGCCAACATTACTTCGCTTGGTGGCGGTATTTCGGCAGGATTGATTATTGGCTTTTTGATGACAGCGGGATTTGATCTGATCATGTATGGCAATTCCAACTTGTCTAATCTTACCGGCACACTGGTTGATATTATTTGTGGCGCCGTAATGGGAGCCATCACAGGTGGTGTGGTAGGTATTATGAATGGTATGGGCAAGAAAACTGCCTAAACCAAAATGATACACTAAATACAAAAAGCAGCTTAATTGCTGCTTTTTGTATTTAAATCGCTGATATTAAGCTTATTGCGTTATCTTGTTGTAAATGCAGGAGAAAAAAGATTTTCTATACGTTACCACCAGTGAGCCCCATCGAATAAGAACAAAAGAAATACTGAAGCAATTTCCAGGCATGCGTAAGCTGATTGGAAAGAATCCCTTTACTTTTCTTGCTATCATTGGCCTGGTTGCTTTTCAATTAGTATTTTGCTGGCTGGTTGCTGATCAGTCGTGGTGGATAGTAGTGGGTGCTGCTTATCTATTAGGCGCATTTGCAGATCATGCATTGTTTGTGATGATACATGAATGTGCACACCGTTTAATTTTTAGGAGTCAGGCCGCAAACCGTTTGGCAGGTATATTAGCCAACATGCCCTTGATTTTCCCGAGTTCAGTTTCTTTTGAAAAATATCATATCAAACACCATTCATTCCAGGGCGTACATGCACTGGATGGAGATTTGCCCAATTATTGGGAAGCAAAACTGATCAACAATTATTTTATTGGTAAAGTGATCTGGTTATTATTCTATCCTTTTTTCCAGTTGTTCCGTTTCCCGAGGATGAAAGAGATCCAGCCCTTTAATAAGTGGGTGGCACTTAACTGGGTAGTACAGCTTGTGGTGATAACAGGAATCTGTTTTTTATTTGGAGTGAAAGGCTGTGCTTTTTTGGTACTGAGTTTTTTCTTTTCGGTAGGGTTACATCCTTTGGGTGCAAGATGGATACAGGAGCATTATTTAACCGATGGGCAACAGGAAACCTATAGTTATTATGGTGTATTAAATACAGTGGCATTTAATGTTGGCTATCATAACGAGCATCATGATTTTCCTTCCGTTCCATGGAATAAACTTCCGCAAATCAGAAAAGATGCGCCTGATTTTTATGATACACTCACGTATCATACCTCATGGACAAAACTTTTTTTTCGTTTTCTGGTTGATAAAGAAATATCTCTTTACTCACGCATCGTAAGAACCAACAGGGGCAAGGTTTTACTGGCAGATGAATCGAATCCGGATATTGATCTGGTTACTGCTAAATAGTAAGAAAATTAAAATACATTAACACATTCTTTGCAGTTTTATTTGCTTAGCAACCTGCTTTGTAGTACTTTTGCACCCTCAAACTGAGCGACGAAGTATATAACAGTCTCATGGGTGATGTAATCTGTAAGCTTTCTTCTAACGATTGAATTGGTTTTTTACTCCCTGTTTCCGCTCAGTTTTTTTTGATTAATAAAAAGATGAATATTATGAAGAGTAATGTAATGCCTTCTATTGTACAGATAGAAGCAAATGAACTGAAGCAATTAGTAAGTGAAGTAAGAGAAACAGTAGCAACTGATCTTATCCAGGTAAAACATATCAAAAAAACAACCAAAGGTTTTGGTATAGTTGATTTGTGGAATATCCACCGTGGAATAAGAATGGCAACCATGCCAAGACGTTCTGCTATTTAATTTATTTCCTGATAAACTATTGGCTGATCCTCTGCTATGTGCAGGGGATTTTTTGTGTCAATTCATCTCAAAGAAGGCGATTCACCGATAAATCATCGGCAAACCCCGAAAACAGGAGATAGATGAAAAATATTGATTCTATATTCAGGGTGCAATAATGCCTTCCTGTAAGGCGTTGGCATACCCCCATGTATAGCAATGAAGCCCCTGCAAAGGGGCTTCTGTTTTCGTCGCTGCGAGGAACGAAGCAGCCTGTGCTACGTTAAACAGGGTGCACGCGAATACCCCATCAATCATGAAAAAATAAGCAGCCTGTGCTACGTTAAACAGGGTGCACGCGAATACCCCATCAATCATGAA
>DAIOVU010000007.1:0-45779 GCA_036758845.1 Sediminibacterium sp. | reverse complement strand
AAAATAAGCAGCCTGTGCTGCACTAAACTTGTAAATCGTCTAAAAGATCACGTAGCATTTTTGCATTCTCATTTATCTCATTACTTTCTATATTACTTACCGATAAAATTGGGGGAAGTTTTGGATACAGATCTGGTTTGTTCAACCATTTTATAATCTGTTCTTTAATCCATTTGTTGTACGCAATTGGATAAGTTTTATTTGCGATAAAAAGCGTCTGCAAGTATTCCTGAAATGCTTTGCATAAAATATCAAACGCCTGAAAATACAGGCCACGGTTAACGAAATGCGGGATATGGTTTAAATCGTATTCGGAAGCATTACGCGTCATGGCAAAGCGTTGTATCCTAAGCTCTTCGCTGTAATAGGGCAGCCATTTGTTTTGTAACTCCTTAAAATAAGGACCCGCATTGCCCATTGGTGCTGAATAACAAATCTGGTTTCCGATTTCAATTTCAAAGAAGTCAGTTGCAACGCCAATTTCCAAAATAGTTGGGGTGTAATTACCATCGATAATGTCCAAATGCAAATGAGCAAATTGATTTGACTGTTGATATTTTAAAAGTGTTGGCTGGCGCTCAGCGTAAGTTTGCCAATCAACTTCAATGTTTTTTATTTCGGCCGGTGTCGTGCCATGGTCTACCAATATTGCAAAGTCGAGGTCGCTCTCTGGTACCGCTTGCCCTCTTGCACAGGAATTCACTACCAAAATAGTGTCTATACCGGGAATTGTCAAAAAGTAATCTCTTACTAAATTGGCAGCGTCTTCGTGTAGCGTAGTTGGAAAACCCGGTTTAATAATCATTTTATTTTATTTTAAAGCTTCTTGAGTTAATTAGTACAAATTGCTTACATCTTTCGGAACCCCGGTGTTTTCTGTGGTTCTGCAGTGAACCTTAACTGTTTTTACCGTAGAGCTTCTATTTGTTTTCACTGCTGTGGATTTGCCCAGGATGTCTGCTACGCTTTTTGTTAAGATATATTTCAAGCGTCAACATTCTAACAAAAATTGACTTATGCTCATACCCCTTATAGTGTTTTAGACAAGATAATCATGCCCCTGTATTCCTCTTTCATCTGTTCAAAAGGCAATACCCATGTGCCGCAAATGGTGTATCCCAGTTTTTGATAAAAGGCAACAGCGTTATGACTACTGTCCATAGCTTTTAGAAATATTTTGTCTTTATGGGTTTCCCTGGCGATCTGTTCGCTTAATTGCATCAATTGTTTGCCAATGCCTTTGCCTGATGCCCGTTTGTGCAGATAGATCCGTTCAATTTCCAGGCAATCAAACAGCTCAAAACCCTCCCATGTGGCACTGATCTTTATTTTCAGGTAGCCGATAGGTTGTTCATCTTCATATACGATGAAATGGCGGTTGTTGGTATCTGATAATTCGGATAACAGTTTGGCGGGATGATAAGCCTGTTCATGCATATACCAATCAGCGCCACCGGGATACCAGAGATGCAGGTAATGTTCTGCATAAATGGCTTTCGACAGTTGCGATAATGCTTCGGCGTGTGTACTGTTGATCTCTTTTATTTCAATTGGCATCTTTAAAGTTATAACCGCGCCTTCTCGCCCGCTAAGCTTAGGCGAGCGCGGGGCGCCTTGGCGAGCATTATTTTCACGCCAAGGCGCAAGGGCGCGGTTTATGATTTGACGATATATTCAAAATTTTCAGTTCGCGGCATTTGTTCAAATACCTGTTTAAAAGATTCCGGGGGAACAGCTAATTTCCTTAATGCCGTGTTGATCCATGCCCCATCAATGGTAATGATGGCACTGAGGGTATTACCGTTCTTCCATATTTCATGTGTCATGGTCCAGCGGCTCATATCCGGTGAGCTTTTTACGAGTTGTACGTTCACTTCCACCACATCATTAAAATGTATCTCCTTTTTAAACACACATTCTTCCCTGAACAGGATTGGGCCAATCTGTTGCTGCTGCATGATGAAAGGGGTGAGGCCGTTATCGGTCATATAAGCCACTCTCACAAAAGCGCCAAAATCATAATAGACAGAATGGCGTAGATGAAAATTCGGATCGATATCGCTCCACCTGATCTCTATTTTTTTACTGTAACCGTTCATGCAAATATTTTTATGGGGTTTGTTTTCCTTTATAAGTTTACTGCACAATTCAAATTTATGCGTGAAATGCAAAAGATCGTTCAATTATTTGATGACCTGCAGCAGGGCGAATGTTGGGTTGGTCTTAATATGCAGCAGGCCTTATCCGGCATAGATGCAGCTACCGCTGCTTATAAGCGAAATGAGAATGGAAACAATATATGGCAATTGGTTAACCACCTGATCTACTGGCGCAAAACAGTGATGATCCGTTTACGGGGCGTTAATGCGCATCCGCCTGTGCCTGATTTTTATTTACCTGATGACAGGGATGAACTTTCCTGGCATGCAACCAGACAGGAGTTTGAAAAAGTATATAAAGATCTGCGAATTGCCATCAACTCACTCGACGAAAAAAAATTGGATACCGCATCACCCATGCCGGGGCAAACTTATTATCAGTTATTGCTGGGCTGTTTGCAGCACGATGCGTATCATATGGGGCAGATAGTGTTGTTGAAGAAAGGGTGAGAATATCGAATATTGAATGATGAAGTAAATCTTATCGGTTACCCCCTGCGAAACTTTGCGCCCTTGCGTCTTCGCGGTTATACTATGATTTACCGCTAAGGCGCAAGAACGCGAAGGTCCGCGAGGAATCATTCAATATTCAATATTCCCTGTTCAATATTTACCACAGTTTTTTCCCTTGGTAAAAATCAAGCACTTTAGAGCGCAGCAGGTAATCGTATTTGGCGGCAACAAAGTTGGCGTTGGTACGGTCTACATTATTTTTGGCGATCAGGTATTCTACTGAGGTATTTACCCCGGCATTAAAACGTGTTTCAGCCGCTTTGAACGATTTGGTAAACTCATCCAACTGCCGTGCCAGTGCCTGGTAGCGTTCAAACGCGCTATTCATGTTAATATAGGCCTGGTCGATGGCTTGTTTTAATTGTGTTTTTGTTGTTTCAGCTTCAAAGCCGGTTCGCTTTTCTGCGATCTTAGCCTGGTTAACACGGCTCTTTGCCTGTAAACCATTTAATATCGGGAACTGTAAACCGATACTGAGTGATGAGTTCAGGTTATTGCTCCACTGATCTCCATACGTTATTTTATGTGTTTGGTAATTGCTTTGCGGAGCAAACACAGAGAGTTTGCTTCCACTTACGTTTACATAACTGTTGGTGGCAACATCAGTGGTGCCAAGCAGTTCCTGCCGGTTGGCTACGCTTGAATAGTTTGTGCCAAACCCTCCGTTGAAACTAAGCGTTGGCAAAAGCTGCGCTTTGGCAGTAAGCAATCTTTTGGCAGCACTCTGTTTACGCAATTCAGCGGCTTTAATAAAAGCAAGTTGCTGAGATGCTGCCTGATAAATATTTTCTGATGTGCCATCATACAAGGTGGGCGTTAGTTGATTGCTGAGGCTTTCTAACTGCAGCGTTGCATTGTATGGTACATTCATTAACTGTGCAAGGGCAAGCTTTGATGATTCGAGCGTGTTCTTACTATTGATCACTGTCAGTTCATCACCTGCTAATTGCCCTTTCAAGTCATAATAAACAGAAGGAGCAATGGCACCGTTGTTGTTTAGTATCTCCAGTCTGTCAACCTGATTTTTTGTAACTGCTACCTGGTTTTTAGCAACAGTGAGCTGTTCCTGGCCGTTTAATACCTGCAGGTACGCTAATATTACATTGATGGTGATATTGTCTTTTGCCTGCTGCCAGTCCATCTCACTCGCTTTTGCGGCCAGCTCGCTTTGTTTGATATTATTGCGAATGGATGAGCCATTCCAGATGGTAATGCTGGTATTGATGTTATAATTGGCAAAATTGATTTGCTGATTTGCGTATGTGTTGGTAAAGGGGTCAATGCTTCGTCCCTGGTTAATACCATGATTGATATTGCCCGATATAAAAGGCAACTGGCTTCCTTTGGCCTGCTGGTAGGTTACTTTATCAGACTGTGCCTGGTATTCGGATTGACGAACCTGCAGGTTATTGGCGATAGCGGTTTCTACGCATTGTTGCAAGGTTAATGGAGTATTCGTTTGTGCAAAAGACAATCTACCTGATAAAACGAGGGCGGCGGTAAATGCTATTGTAAAAATCCTTTTTTTCATATACTTATTTGAAACGGTCATTTTATTTTCTTTCAATCATGCCATCCAGCAAATGAATGATCTGTTTGCCGTAGGCTGCATTTTTTTCTGAATGGGTTACCTGGATGATGGTCACGCCTTCTTCTTCATTTATTTTTTTAAAGAGTTCCATAATTTCTTCTCCCTGTTTGGAGTTGAGGTTGCCTGTAGGTTCATCGGCCAGCAACAGTTTTGGTTTTGCTACTAAAGCCCTTGCAATGCCCACTAATTGTTGCTGCCCGCCGGATAGTTGTGGCGGGAACAGGTCTTTCTTGCCCACAATATTAAACCTGTCTAAAATGTCGGCTACAATTGCCTGGCGTTCGGAGGTTTTAATGCTTTGATAGAGCAGGGGCGTTTCAATATTTTCATAAACAGTCAGTTCATCAATCAGGTGGTAAGCCTGGAAAACGAAACCGATATTCTGTTTATAGAGTTCTGATCGCTGTCTCTCTTTAATGGTAAACACATCCTGGCCGGCAAAATCATATTTACCTTCAGATGGTTCATCCAGCATACCAATAATATTTAGTAAAGTAGATTTACCCGAACCGGAAGGCCCCATAATAGAAATAAAATCGCCCTGTTCGATGTTCAGGTTAATATCCTTTAAGATAAAAACACGGTTATTGCCAGTGTTATGCCATTTGTATATTTTCTGTAACTGTATCATAGTTTTATTACTGGTTATTCGTAATTCAAATCGTGTGCCATTTACTGCTTCCCTTTACTGGTAAGGGTTTTAGGCTGCTTTCTTGTTTTAAGTGTTCATTTGTGAACAGAAACTGTACGAAAACGGACAGTTTCTGCGTGAGGCGTGAATCGTCAGTCGTGAGTTGTGAATGGGCAATTGTGAATTGTGAATGGTCAATGTAAATAGACCTACTCACTACTCACGCCTCACGATTCACGATTCACGTCTCACGGGATCATTCTGTTTTCAAACTCACCACCGGGTTTATCAAAGCAGCCTTAATAGCCTGTAAACTTACCGTTATGACTGCAATAAATAGCATCACTGCACCGGATAGTGCAAACACCCACCATGTTATATCAATCCTGTACGTAAAATCTTCCAGCCATTTGTGCATGGCGTACCACGCTATCGGGAATGCTAATAAACAGGCAAGTGTTACCATTTTTGCAAAATCTTTCGTAAGTAAAGTAACAAGGCTGAAAACACCAGCCCCAAGTACTTTTCTGATGCCAAATTCTTTGGTTCGTTGTTGTGCGGCATAGGCCGACAATCCGAACAAACCCGCTGCGGCAAGTAAAACGGCAATCATTACAAAAATGTTCAGCACTTTGCCTGTTCGCAGTTCCGACTGGTATAATTTGTTGTAGTCCTCATCCAGAAAATGATAATCAAACGGCCTGTGGGGTACCGCAGTTTGCCAGCTTGTTTTTAATGATGCTATGGTTTGCGAAAGATGGTTTCCTGATACTTTTACAAGCAGTACACTGCCCCTTGACTCAGTAAAGAGCACCAATGGTTTGATGGCTTTATGGAGAGAGGTAAAATGAAAATCACTGATCACTGCTTTTACAAAGCCTGGCCTGTTATCGCCCAAAAACATTTTTTTACCAATTGCTTCTTCCGGACTCCATCCTAATGCTTTTGCCGCAGATTCGTTTAAAATAAAATGGTGTATGGCATCTTTAAATTCTTTGTCTTCTGCAACGTCTTTTATATCCTGCGGAATAAAATCAGCACCTGTAAGTATCTGCAGCCCGGTTGTTTTTACAAAGTCTTCATCAACAGGATTAGCGTTAACCATTATGTTGGTTGCAGCGGGCATTGCATCACTGCGCATACTGTAGCCACCTACTATATTGGTTGGAGCATTTACTGCACGGGAAACATTTTGTACACCGGGTATTGTTTTTAGTCTTGTTTTAATTGACTCAAGATTGGACAATATTTTTTGATCCATCGGCAAAACAATTACATGCTCCCTGTTATAACCTAATTTTTTGTGTTGAATATAATAAAGTTGTTTTTGAATGATAAAAGTTGAAATGAGAAGAAACGATGAAATGACAAACTGGAAAACGATCAATGATTTCCGGAGCCATAAAGCAGAGCCTGTATTTTTGAAAACACCCTTTAGTACTTTAACCGGTTTTAATGCCGCCAGCACAAGTGCGGGATAACTTCCTGCAAACAGGCTGATGCATAAAATAACTGATAGGGAGAACAGCAATGTGAAAGGAGACCATAGAACAGAAATACTGATCTGCTTATCTGCAAGGTTATTAAAGGATGGAAGCAACAAAAGAACCAGTATAAAACTTAACAGCAGTGAAATAAGGGATAGTATAACAGATTCGCCAATGAATTGAAAAAAGATCTGTTTATTATGCGCGCCGGTCACTTTTCTGATACCTACTTCTTTTGCCCTTTCCATAGACCGGGCAGTGCTGAGATTGATATAGGTGAACCCTGCAATTAACAGGATTAAAAAGGCAACGGCACCAATAATATAAATATAAGTGATGCTGTTGTTGGGCTCAAAACCATCATAAGGAGAATATAGGTGTACTTTTTGATAAGGCTCCAGTTCAAATGTAATATAGTCGGACCCGGTGGCAACTGCAGCCATTTCTTTTTTCATGAAGCCAGGTATTTTTGCCTGGAGACCGGCAATGGCAGCTTTATTTTTTAATAGGAGGTATGTGGTATAATTAGCGTTAAAATAAGTCTCTTCCTGGTTTGCGCCAAGCGATGAAAAAGATGCCAGTAAATCAAATTTGATCTGCGAATTGGTTAGGCAATCTTCCGCAATGCCGGTTACCTGATAAGGCGTTGCATTACTGCCTACATTGATCGTTTTACCGATGGGATCCGTATCGCCGAAATATTTTTTTGCGGTGGTGCTGCTCAGGATCACTTTGTTGGGGCCGGATAAAGCATCCTTCGGGTTGCCACTGGATAATTTAAAGGAGAACAGGTTAAAAAAAGTTGAATCAGCAAACAGAAATCTTTTTTCAGCAAACAGTTTCTCATCGTATTTAACAATAGTATTCCTTCCTGCACTCATTCTTACTGCATCTTCTACTTCGGCAAAATGCTTTTTAAAAGATGGTGCCACCTTGGTGCTGGTATATTCCCCTTTGTTTACCGATCCGCTGAAACTATATTCCATGATCACCCGGGCTATCCGGTCGCCTTTCTCCTGAAACCGGTCGTAACTGGTTTCATACCGGATATAAAATGCCATCAGCAGGCAGCAGGTAAGGCCGACGGTGAGGCCAAGAATATTAATGACTGAAAAAACCTTGTTTTTCCAGAGGTTGCGGATGGCGATTTTGAAATAGTGTTGTAGCATTTTGCAGGGTGTTGATTTTTTTTGTGAATGGTGAATGGCAATTTTTATTCACCATTCACCATTCACCATTCACAATGATTATTCTGTTCTTAAACTTTTAACCGGGTTAGCAATAGCCGCTCTGATCGCCTGCGTACTCACTGTTATAAATGCGATCAGGCAGGCAATGATTGCAGATAATGCAAAAACTGTCCAACTGATGCCGGTACGGTATGCAAAATCCTGCAACCATTTATTCATGATCCACCAGGCAATGGGTGAGGCAAGCACAATGGCTATTAAGACCAGCTTGATAAAATCTTTTGAGATCAATACTACCAGGTTTGAAACACTGGCACCCAGCACTTTGCGGATGCCCAGTTCCTTGGTTCTTTGTTCTGCACTGAATGTGGCCAGACCAAATAGTCCGAGGCAGGAAATAAGAATGGCAATGATGGTGAAATATTTTACAATTGCCGCCAGCCTGTCCTGCGCCTGGTAATTTTTCTGAAATTCTTCATCCAGGAAATTGTATTCCAAAGGCTCTGCCGGATTAAGTTTATGCCAGGTTTGTGTGATCCTTCCTATCAGCGAAGCCATGTCTGTTGTTTTTGCATGAACCATCAGATAATTATAATCAGACCTGTTATTCAATCCAAAAGCAAAAGGAGTAATGGGCAGGTGAAGGTCTTCATAATGAAAATTCTTTATTACGCCAACGATCTCCACTGTACTGGTAGCTCCGCGATTGGTATGTACTGATTTGCCAACTGCTTCCTGTGGGCTGGCGAAGCCTAATTTAGTAACGGTTTCTTCATTAACAATGATCCCTCTTGCCGTATCTCCGGGAAATTCTTTGGAAAATAAACGGCCTGCTACCAATTGTATTCCGAGTGTTTGAATAAATGTTTCATCCACATTATTTAGCCTTGCCAACTGAATATTGTCGATGGTATTCCCTTCTTTATAAAGTCCTATATCACTGGGATTAAAAATGCCGGGATAGTAAGTTGATGCACCTGCTGATTGTACGTCTGCTAATTTTGATAATTCAGCTTTTAAAGATTGATAAGAGGCTTTAGCTGTACTACTTCTAAAAGGAATAATTATCTCCTGGTCTTTACTAAAACCAAGATCTTTCGTGCGCATATAACTCATCTGGTTAGCAATAACAACAGATGAAATAATGAGTATAGCAGAGATGATAAACTGGAATACCACCAATCCTTTTCTTACCGATACTGCTGCCAGTGAATTGGAGAACTTGCTTTTTAGTATGCGAACAGGTTTGAAAGATGATAAATAGAAAGCAGGGTAGAGGCCGGCCAGTAAACCTGTGATCACTGATAAAACAAAAAATCCGGCAATGATCAGACTGTGTTCGCTCAGCGAAAGATATAACGTTTTACCTGATGCCGCTGAAAATGCGGGCAGGCATAAGAGGGCAAGCAGGATGGCCAGCACAAACGCGATCATGCTCATCAGCAATGATTCGCCGAGGAACTGGCCGATGAGTGAACCTTTGTTTGCACCCAATACTTTTCGTATACCCACTTCTGTTGAACGCTTAGAGGAACGGGCGGTTGACAGGTTCATGAAATTAATACAGGCAATCAGCAATGAAAATATAGCAATAGAACCTAGGATATAGAGATAGGTCATACTGCCCCCCGGTGTAACATTGTCTTTTGCTTTAGCACGCAGGTGAATATCCTTTAATGCCGTTAGGTATTGTTTTTTATAAAAACCTGCAGCCTTGAGATCGTTGCCGGCGTATTTATTAATAAATGCAGGGAACTTAGCTTCAAGCTTTGCCGCATCAGCTCCTTTTTTCAGTTTCAGGTAAGTAAAGAACATATTGTTATAGGCAAGGTTATTGGAACGCATGCTGTATTGTTCCATTGAACCGCCCTTAAATGCCATAAAAAATCTTGCGTTAATATGAGATGGTGCTTTAGATGCCTTGAAAACGCCTGTCACTATTACATCAGATTCTCCATTGGTACCGCTGCTGATGTGGATCACTTTGTTTAATGCAGATTGTTTGCCGAAAAGTTTTTTCGCAATGTCTTCATTCAACACAACAGTATTAGGGTTATCTAATGCATGCAATGGGTCTCCTTCTGTAAAATTATATTGAAAGAAGCGGAAGAAGGCCGGATCTGTGAGATAGCCTTTATTCTCATAAAACGATGTTGCCGCATTATTATGCTCATTGTAGCGAATCAGTGTTTTATCTTCTGCAAAAAGACCTAATAACCGAACGGTTTCTTCGATCTCCGGAAATTCCTGCCGCATCATCCCGGCCATAGGTGCTGGTGTATTTGGTTTGGGAATCTCTTCCTGTTGTTTTACAAAGATGGTACCCAACTGGTATATCCTGTCAGCATCGTGATTATGCTTGTCGTAACTGAGCTCATAGTTTAAATAGAGCGCAATCAGCAGGCAACAGGTTAGTCCGATAGACAACCCAAAAATATTGATGAAAGAAAAGGTTTTGTTCTTCATCAGGTTTCGCCAGGCGATTTTGAAATAGTTTTGTATCATGATGTTAGTTTAATATTGATGGCCAATCGTCAATCGTCAATCGTGAATCGTCAGTCGTGAGGAGTGAATCGTGAGGAGGACTGTTTACATTGCCAATTCACAATTGCCCATTCACCACTCACCACTCACGATTCACGTCTCTCATTCCGTTCTCAGGCTTTTCACCGGGTTACTCAATGCCGCTTTAATGGCAAGGATACTTACGGTTAAAAGTGCAATGGTTGCTGCTATCATACCTGCTACAATAAATATCCACCAGCTGATAGAAATGCGATAAGCAAAATCGGCCAGCCATTGATGCATTGCATACCAGGCAATGGGGAAGGCTATTACAGCAGCTACAACCACCAGTTTCAGAAAATCTTTTGATAACAGCAATACAATGGTTCCTGCACTCGCTCCCAATACTTTGCGGATGCCGATTTCTTTGATGCGTTGGGTAATGGCGAAGGAGGATAAACCCAATAATCCCAGGCAGGCAATGAAAATGGCAATACAGGCAAAAATGGTAAAGAGGCTGCCCTGTCTTTGTTCGGATTGATAGAGCTCGTTAAATTTATCATCCAGGAAATTAAATTCGTAAGGCATTTCAGGTAAATAAGTTCTCCATTTTTTTTCAATATCGGCCAGTGCTGCGTGCAGGTTGTTGCCACTGATCTTGATGGTGAGTGCATTGTAGAAATTAGCCTGATCTGGTTTAGGTAAGGCAAATACAATGGGTACAATACGTTGGTGCATCGATTCAAAATGAAAATCTTTTACAACGCCAATTACCTTCCCTCTCACATTACCGTACATGAAGTTTTTACCAATGGCTGTTTCATTCGATTTCCAGCCCAATACTTTTACTGTTGCCTCGTTCATTACAAAACCGGCAGTGTCTGTGGTAAAAGCTTTTGAAAAGTTTCTGCCGGCTGCCATTTTTATATCATAGGATGGAATAAAATCCTGATCAATAGCGAGGAATTTCAATTCGGTTGTTACGGGTTGTAAAGAATCGCCCGATTCTGTTGCCGCATTCTGCGAGTCGAGCAATCTGCCTGTTGGTATGCGTGAAGAACGGCCAAGGTTGCGGATGGCCGAATTGGTAAGCAGTTCATTTCTGAAAGCTTCATACTCACTGTTAGCTGTAAAATAATACGGCAATACCACCACATGCTCTTTATCGTAACCCAGTTTTGCCTGTTGCATATAGCGCAATTGCTGAAATACAATAGCCGTTGTAACGATGAGTACAATGGAAATGCCAAATTGAGTTACCACTAATGCTTTGCGGAAGGATATACTCCTGCCACCCACACGAAACAGGCCTTTCAATGTTTTTACCGGTTGGAAAGACGACATAAACAGGGCAGGATATACACCTGATATAATACCCACAAAAAAAGGCACCAATAAAACAGTCAATATCCATTTCCATTCCAATAACAAATAGGGCGATAATTGCAACCCTGCTAATTTGTTGATGGATGGAATGATCAGCCATGTTGCCAATATTGCCAGCAGCATAGAGATCCATGCGATCATAACAGATTCGCTCAGGAACTGTGCAATGAGTTCTGATTTGCTGGCACCCGCTACTTTTCGGATACCAATTTCTTTGGCCCGCAGGGTTGATCTTGCCGTAGAGAGGTTCATATAATTGATGCAGGCTATCAGTAAAATGATCAAAGCGATGGCCGAGAATACATATACTCTTGAAATATCTCCATTCTCTTCAGCTTCAAAATCAAGATGGGAGCGGAGATGGATATCTGTTAATTTCTGTAAACCTAATTTGGTAACTGTTGATGGTTTAAAATTGGCAGGAGCACCCGGAAAATGAACAGCATTATCCAGGAAGGAAGGAAACTGCGCTTCAATATTTTTTGCGGGATAGTTTTCGGGCAGCAATAAATAAGTGAAAAAAGAATTATTGCCATAATTGGTTTCCAGGTTTCTTGCACCATAAACCGCAGAATCTTTTAAGGTATTGAACGATACCATTATCTCCGGGTGGATATGCGAATTGGAAGGAAACGATTTGAATACGCCCGTTACTTTCAGGCTAAACCGGTTGTTAATCCTGATCATTTTATTCATGGGGTCTTCATTGCCGAAATATTTTTTTGCAATATCTTCTGTCAGCATTACCGTAAATGGATCGTTAAGGGCTTTTTGCGGATTGCCTTTTGTTACACCCACATTAAATACATCAAACACATGTTCATCTACAAAAAAAAGCTTGTCTTCATTAAATAATTTCTCTTCATACTTCACCGGTGTTTTGCCGTTGGGCAGAAAGCGGGTGATCTTTTGTATGTCGGGAAAATAATTCTGTAACAAAGGTCCGAACGGTGGAGCAATGGTTCCCAGCCTGAGTGTTACTGCACCATCCCTGTTGTTAAAGCTTCTGGTTACGCGATAAATGCGATTGGCATTGGTATTGTATTTATCGTAACTGGTTTCGTGTAATATATATACAGTAATGAGCAAACAACAGGTAAGCCCAACAGTGAGGCCAAATAAATTAATAAACGAGATGAACTTATGTTTCATCAGGTTCCGCCATGCCATTTTGAAATAGTTCTGTATCATGTTGATAGTTTATTTATGTTTTTGCCTGTGGTAATTGTGAGTTGTGAATTGTGAATATGTCTATTTACATTGCCCATTGCCCACTCACCACTCACGATTCACACCTCACGCCTCTCATTCCGTTCTCAAACTCTTCACCGGATTGGTCATTGCTGCTTTAATCGTTTGAAAACTGATTGTTATCAATGCAATACTTACTGTTAGTAATCCGGCACCGATAAATAACCAGGCATTGATCGACGTTCTGTATGCAAAATTCTCCAGCCATTTGTGCATAGCCCACCATGCAACTGGTGCTGCCACAAAGAAGGCCACGATGATTAATACAAGAAAATCTTTTGTGAGAATAGAAACGATCTGCGATACCGATGCCCCCAATACTTTCCGCACACCAATTTCTTTGGTACGGAGATTTGTTGTGTACATTACCAATCCGAGTAAGCCCATGCAACTGATCAATATAACCAACCCGGTAGCCCACTTTAATAAGCGGGAAATATTTTGTTCGGCCTCGTAATACCTGGCAATACTTTCATCAAAAAAAGTATATTCAAAATCTTCTTTGGGATAGATACCTTTCCAGGCATTTTCTATTTTAGCTATGGCTGTTTTCCAGTTACTGCCATCCCCGTTTTTAGGTTGCAGACTTATGGAAAGTACACGGGCTTCTTTGTTCCAATTGCCGATAGCCAGTGGTTTGATGGCTGAGTGCAGTGAATTTTGATGGAAATCAGCAAGCACTCCGGTAACAGGGACATGTTTATTATCCCACTCAATGTATTTTCCTATTGCATCCTGTGGGTTCTTAAAACCAAGGAGATTAGCATAGGTTTGATTGATCAGGAATTGCGTTACAGTATCACTATGGCTCAGGTTATTACCCGCTACCAGCTTTAGTTGAAACTGCTTCAGGTAATTAGTATCTGCAAATTTGAGTTCTACATCGGTGGTAGTTTCTTTTTTGCCATTGGTGTATTTAAGGGTGCTGCTCCAGTTATTGGTAGAAGTAGGGGTGCCTGTAGCAATACCCAACATGGCTACTTCAGGGATGGATTTTATCTTTTCGATCAATAAGGTTTTATTGGAGCTTACCGTGTCACGGTAATTGATGCTAAAAGAAAGAATAGCATCTTTTTTAAACCCAAGGTCTTTACTGAGTGTATAATGTATTTGTTGGCTTACTACTAATGTTGCAAGGATAAATCCCTGTGCGATGATGAATTGTGTAACGGTCAGGCTTTTTCTCACCCATGCTTTTCTGGATCTGCCGGGTGTAAAACTGCTTTGGTTCTTTAATACATTAACAGGCTTATACGAAGAGAGTATCCATGCAGGATAGAAGCCCGAAAGTATGCTCACCAATATTACCAGTGAAGCGATGAAAAACAGAATAATGGGTTGTTGTAAGGGATGGAAATGCAACTCAGGCGGAATAAAATCACTGAATACTTTGAGTAAAACAGGCGTTAAAACAGTCGAAACAACTGTGGCGATGATAGTGATAAAAAAAGTTTCACTGAGGAACTGAAAAACCAATTGTTTTCTGGAACTGCCCATTGTTTTTCGGATACCAATCTCTTTGGCACGTTGTGTGCCCTGTGCCGTTGTAAGGTTGATGAAATTGATGCAGCCCAGCAACAGCAGAAAAACTGCTACAACCAATAAACCGTAAAGTGTGGGTTTGTGTGCAATACGCTGATCGAAATTGCCATAATCAGGGTTGAAATGTATATCGCTGAGTGGCTGCAGCAAAAATGCGTGTGTGCTGTTATCTCCTTTCTCTTTTTTATTGTATTTGTTATACAAGCCGTTCAATTGCTTTTCAATATTGGCTACAGTAGTGCCCTGTGACAGCCGGATCATTATCTGGGACGAACTGTTTGTGTTATTCCAATGATCCCAGAAACGCGGTTTTAATGTTGTTCTTTCCTGTGTTGCACGGGATACAAACCCTGTAAAGTTGAAGTCTGTATTTCCTTCGAGGTTCTTTACAATGCCGGTTATTTTTGTTCGTACCGAATCATCAAAAATGATCTCTTTGCCAACGATCTCAGCAGGAGACGATTTTGGAAAATACAATGACGCTGTTTTTTCAGTTAGAACTACCTGGTAAGGTTCTTGCAATGAGCTGGATGGATTGCCTGCTATCCATTTGTAGGGGATCATTTTAAAATAGGACTCATCTGCGAATATTGTCTTATCCTGCTTCTTAAACACCTTCGGCGCACCATTCGCCTCAGAAGCAATACTGAGATACTGGCTTGCGTTCCAGATTGTAAAAGGCGCAACAACCTCAATGCCTGTAACTTCATTTCGCAGAGAATTGCCAATCGGGTAGGGAACACCGGAATTTTTATAAGTCTCTCCCGAAAATCCAAAAACAGATACGACCCGATAAGTTCGATCGCCATTCTTATGGAACTTGTCAAAACTGAAATCATACTGAACGATCAGGAAAATCACCAATGCTGCACTGATGCCAATAGACAGACCAAGGATATTGATAAAGGAGAATGCTTTATTACGCATGAGATTTCTCCAGGCCATTTTGAAATAGTTCCGTATCATGTTATTAGTTTATTTATGTTTTTGCAAGTGGCAATTGTGAATTGTCAATTGTGAATATTTCTATTTACATTGCCCACTCACCACTCACCACTCACCACTCACCACTCACCACTCACCACTCACCACTCCCGCTTCTCATTCTGTTCTCAGGCTCTTCACCGGATTGGCTACTGCTGCTTTGATAGAACGATAACCAACTGAAATAGCCGCTATAATAAATGTTATCAAAATCGCCAACACAAATATGCCCGGGTGTAAACTGATCCTGTTTTTATAATCCTGCAGGTAAGCATTCATGGCCCACCATGCTACAGGTGCTGCTATTACAAATGCGATCAGTAAGAGGCGTGAAAATTCTTTGCCAAACAGCCATAAAATATTTTGAATGTTTGCCCCTAATACCTTTCTTACACCGATCTCTTTTGTTTTTCTTACAGCCATAAATGAAACGAGTCCATACAATCCAAGCGAACCGATCAGTATGGCAATACCTGCAAAAGCTTCTATCAGTTTCAGCATAATGGAATCCATCTCATAAAATTCTGCGATCCTTTCATCCAGAAACTGGTAGTTATATAAATAATCGGGATAGGTTTCGTTCCATATCTTTTCAAAAGATGCCAGGGCTGGTTTTAGATTTTTTAAATTGATCTTAACCGCACAGTAGTCGTAATTCCGGTGGTCAGGCATAATACAGATAGCGGATACCTCACTGTGAAATGAGTAGTTATAAAAATCTTTTACTACACCTACAATCGGCGCAGTAGTGGATCCGCCATTGATGGATAATCTTTTTCCAATTACTTCGTCAGGCGTTTTCAGGTTGAGTTTTTTTACAAAGGTTTCATTCACTACAAATTCCCTGGTGGTATCTGATTTATAAAAATTCCGTCCTGCCACCAGCTTAATACCAAAAGTATTCAGGTATTGTTCATCTGCAGCTTTGAGGTTGATACTCCAGTGCTCATCTTCTGTTCTGTTGTCGAACCTTAAGCCGGTAGTGTTATTGGATCCTGATGCAGGTGCTGCAAAACAAAGCGACGATTTTTCCGCCCCGGCAACACCCGACAAGCGCGTTTTAAATGTGTTTGATTTTACAAGGTCTCCTGTAGGTAATGGAAGCATGATGATCGCTTCTTTATTAAAACCAAGATCACTGCTTTTTGAATAATGCATCTGGCTGGCTATTACGATGGTACCAATGATCAGCATTTGCGAAATAGCAAACTGGGCAACCACCAATATGCGCCGCAATGAAAAGCCACCGATATGTTTTTGCGATAATTTGCTTTTAAGTGCCAACACTGGCTGAAACCTTGCCAATACCAAACCTGGGTACGAGCCTGATAAAAAAGTTACGATAATGCCTGTTGCACATAAGAACAGGAGTAATGCCGGGTTGCTAAACAAGTGCAGCGACATTTCTGTTTTGAAGAGGCTATTAACAAATGGCAATGTAAGTGCCGCAAACCCGCATGCAAGTAACAGGGCAAAAAAAGTTATTAATGCAGTTTCTGCGATAAACTGCCAGAACAGTTGCGAAGGCAGGCTGCCCAGTACTTTGCGTATGCCCACTTCTTTTGAGCGGTTCAATGCCTGTGCAGTGGCCAGGTTGATAAAATTAACACAGGCAGTAATGATAAGGAACACCCCGATAAAAAAGATAGCCCATAAATATTTCTTATCTGCATACCCGTCAAAATCAGGATTGAAATGGATGTCGGCGAGAGGTTGTAATTTAAACTGCCACACGTTTACATCCCTGCCGGTATAATTTTTTTTAACGATCTGTTTAAACGCATTGTCAACCTGAGCCATAGCCGCATTTTTCTTCAACAGCACAAAGCACTGGGCACCGCTGTATACGCCGCCCCAGCCACTATCGTTAGCCAGCCATTTATTCTGGTCTCTTAAATTACTGTACGATAAAAATATTTCCTGCCTGCGGTCAGTGTTAGGTGGCAGGTCTTTTAAAATGCCTTTAATGAGGAAATTGGTTTTATTATTTACGCGGATGGTTTTACCAATAGCATCTTCATTGCCAAAATATTTCTTAGCCAGTTTCTCTGTGATTGCTGCGGAGTTTGGATCGGATAAAAAATTTTGCTTATTGCCTTTTGCAAGCGGGAAATCAAAAATGTCAAAGAATTCAGGCTCTGCATACAGGATGCCGCTTTCTTCCTTGAACTTTTTTGTTTCCGCACCGCCGGGCACGGCAATCAGTGCATCGCCATAATCTACTGCTCTTGCTGCTTTTTCAGCAAAAGTGTATTCAGTACGGAAGGCTTTGCCTACAGGTGTTGGAATAGCCCTTGAATGCCCCACTTCTTCATCATGCCATTCTGTTACGATCCGGTATACCCGGTCTTTGTTCTTATGAAAAGTATCAAAACTCAGGTGATAGCTTACCAGGGTAAAGATAACTATGCTGCAGGCAATACCCAGTGACAAGCCGAAGATATTAATGAACGCATAGGACTTGTTCCTCCTAAGGTTACGCCAGGCTATTTTGATATAGTTTTTGATCATAGATCTTTTTTTTTAATTGTCAACCGCGAATCGTGAGTTGTGATTGGGCAATTGTGAATTGTCAATGGAAGTAGTCTTACTCACGTCTCACGAAAATTATTCCGTTCTCAGGCTTTTTACCGGGTTAGCCATGGCTGCTTTAATGGATTGATAGCTTACACTGATAAATGCGATGAAAAAAGACAGGCCTGCTGCCAGTAGAAATACCCATAGCTCAATATCAGTACGGTATGGATACCCCATCAGCCAGTTGTGCATGAGCCACCAGGAAATGGGTGATGCTATAGCAAAAGAAATCAGAATGAGTATAAAGAAATCCCTCGATAATAATGCAGTTATATGTGTAACCGATGCACCCAATACTTTGCGAATGCCTATTTCTTTGATCCTGTTTTCAGCCATATATGTTGCCAGTCCGAATAAGCCCAGGCAGGAGATGAAAATGGTGAGTACACTGAATATGCCCGAGAGTTTCCCCGTTGTTTGTTCGCTCTCAAATTTTTTGGCATAATCTTCATCTACAAACTTGTATTCAAAAGGATATTCCGGGTTATACTTTTTAAAAGTGGCTTCGGCTGTTTTTAAATTGGCTTCTGTTTTGTTTTTCCCGTTCAGCTTTATTTGTACTACACCAAACCAATTGCTTTTTAATCCATATACCAGCATTGGCCGGGTGGGTTGGTATGGCGATTCCAGAATAAAATCTTTGAAAACACCCACAATATGCCATTGCCTGCCATTGTCTTTTATTATTTGCCCAAGCGGCTCTTTAAACTTGAATACTTTTAAAGCCGACTCATTGATCATCATGGCCGTTGAATCGGTGGGATATTCTTTCAAATTAAAATCTCTGCCTTTTACAAGTGTTAAGCCAATTGTTTTAACAAGATCTTCATCTGCATTATACCTGCGGAAATCGGTCTTATCATTCGGATCTTTGCCTTCCCATTCCTGCCCCCAGCCATCACTCCAGCTTTGGGTAAGTGGGGCACTGGTCTTGGTAACAGATACTACTGCATTTGAAGCGAGCAGGTCATTTTTAACAAGATTATAATTTTTGTCCAGGTCGCCGGTAAGAAAATGAAATACCAGGTTGTCTTTGTTGTATCCCGATTCCCTGTTTTGCGCGTAGTTGATCTGTTGCCTAACAATGATGGTGCAAATAATGAGAATAATGGCAAATGTAAATTGCAATACCACCAATATTTTTCGCGGTGTAACCAATGCGTGTGCTTTTTTAAACGTGCCTTTCAATACGCTCACCGGTTGAAAAGAGGAAAGATAAAATGCAGGATAGCTGCCCGCGACGATGCCGGTTAATGCAATAAAACCGAGCCCTGTTGCCCAAAATAGAATATTGCCGTATTGAATGTATAGCTGTTTGCTTGTAAGTGTATTGAAGCCGGGAAGCGCTAACTGTACAATTAATAAGGCAATGATACCGGCAATAAAAGCAAGGAGTATAGACTCTCCGATGAATTGCAGGATCAATGAATTTTTGTGTGCGCCAACTACTTTCCGGATACCTACTTCCTTGGCTCTTTTTTCGCTCCTGGCGGTACTGAGGTTCATGAAATTGATACAGGCAATCAGCAGTATAAAGCAGGCAATAATTCCAAAAAGGCGAACAAAAACAATACGTCCACCATCTTCCACACCATTTTTAAAGCTGGAATATAAACGCCATTTTGTAATGGGGTACACAAACATTTCCCATTTGGTTTCCTCGGGCTGGTATTTTTGTTTTAAAGTTTTTAGTTTTTTCTGCAGACCCTCCAGGTTGATTCCGGGTTTCAGCAAAGCATAGGTTCTGGTACTGTTATTGCCCCAATAATTATCATCGTTCCCTTTAAATCTTACATAACTCCATGGCAGCAGGTATTCAAAATTGAACCTTGTGTTATTAGGCAGATCTTTTACTATGCCCGTTACGGTAAAATTATCAGCATTGTCGAGCTTGATAATTTTGCCCATTGGCTCTTCATTACCGAATAATTTTCTGGCTGTACTTTCTGTGAGTACAATATTATGCTGGTCGTTCAATACGGTACTTGTTTGGCCTTTCAGTAACCGGAAACTAAAAACCTGGAAGAAATTGGAATCAACCGGGCTGCCTTTTAGGGTGATCCTTTTTTCACCTACACTAAAAAGATGATCATTGTTCCAGTCTACCCTTACGGATTGTTCCACTTCCGGGAAGTCGCGCTCCAGCGTGCGTGCAAGAACTTTTGGAGTCGTATTCCAGCAATTCAGGTTGCCATCAAAAGTTGCTTTGTTCCATACTTCAACAATGCGGTCTTTCTTTTCATGAAACTGGTCGTAGCTCATTTCGTTTTGAATCCATAACAGAATCAGAATGGCGCTTGCCATTCCCACAGCCAGGCCCAATATATTGATCACTGAAAAACCCTTGCTTCTTAGCAGGTTCCTGATGGCTATTTTTACAAAATTTTTCAGCATAGCTGTTGAAATTTATTGAATATTGTTACGAGAATTGTTGAACACCAAAATTTACTCACACTAATATATTTTCAGTTACGGTTTGTCCGTCTAACATGCGGATGATACGGTGACTGTACCGCGCATCATGCTCTGAGTGCGTAACCATGATGATGGTAGTGCCTTGTTCATTCATATTGGTTAACAGTTCCATTACTTCATTACCGTTTGATGAGTCCAGGTTACCGGTAGGCTCATCCGCAAGGATCAGTTTGGGATTATTTACTACGGCACGGGCCACGGCTACACGCTGTTGCTGCCCGCCCGATAATTGTTGCGGGTAGTGATTGCGGCGGTGCATGATCTGTACTTTCTCCAGCACTTCTTCCACTTTCTTTTTTCTTTCAGATGGTTTTACGCCGGTATAGATCAACGGCAGTTCTACGTTTTCAAAAACGGTTAACTCATCAATCAGGTTAAAACTCTGGAATACAAAGCCAATATTATGTTTGCGCAGATCGGCGCGCTGGCGTTCATTAAAATGAGCGATCTCTGTATCATTAAAAACAAAACTGCCCGCATCAGGATCATCTAAAAGCCCGAGTATATTTAATAAAGTAGATTTTCCACAACCGGAGGGGCCCATCACGGCTACAAATTCTCCTTTTTTAATGTCCATAGACAATTTGTTGAGTGCAATTGTTTCTACCTCATCGGTACGGTAGATCTTTTCCAGGGCAGTAATTTTTATCATTGGTTTGTTTTTTGTGTTAGATGATTTATTTTTTGATTAGCGGATTGCGGATTAGCGGATTGACGGATTGTTTTGTGCGACTTTAATCCGATAATTCGTTAATTCGCAAATCCACGAATTGTTATTGTTTTTTTAGTACCAGTTCCTGCATGGTGCCATAATTTTCATAGCTGGAAGTAACTACTTTGTCGCCCGGTTTCAATCCCAGCAATACTTCATAATACTCCGGGTTCTGTCGGCCAAGCTGGATATCTACTTTGTATGCTACGGTTCCGCTTTCGTTTACCTTAAAGATCCAGTTACCGCCGGTTTGCTGGTAAAACCCTCCTTTCGGAACAAGGATAGCTGTTGTTTCATCGCTCAGGGCCAGCAGTATTTGTAAAGTTTGCCCGCGGCGGATGCCTTTGGGTATTTCATCCACAAACTGCATATCTACCTGAAAACGGCCATTGGTTACCTGCGTAAATACTTTGGTTATTTTAAGTTTATAGGTTTTGTTGGCAAAAGTGAAATCGCCGGTGAGACCAGTGAATATGCGTGAGATATAATGTTCATCCACATCTACCCGAACTTTAAAACCACTCAGTACATCAATTTGTCCTAATCTTTCGCCTTCTTTTTTGTTTTGCCCTATTTCTGCATCAAGTGAGGTCAGTTGCCCATCAATAGGGGCACGAACAATGAGGTCGCCCACTTTTTTACGCATCACATTGAGCGCATTCTGCGAGCCGGCATACGATTGTTTTGCCTGGTCAAGCTGCTGTTTGTTTGAAACTGAATCCTGTTGCAGGATCTGGTTGGTGAGTTGTTTTTTGTGCAACAGATATTTATAATTGTTCTCAGCAGTTTTAAATTCCTGCAAGCCGATCGCTTTTTGCTCGTAGAGGTGTTTATCCAGTTTGTAAATGCGTTCCGCTTCTGTTAACTGGCTCTCTACATCTGTCATCTGGTTCAGTTTATTCACCGTATTCTGTTGTGCGGCATTTCTTGAGATCTGCATCTGGGTTAACAGATTGTATACAGATGTTTCCTGGTTTACAAGGCTTAGTTGCAGATTGGTATTGGATAATTTTAAAATGGGCTGGCCTTTTTTCATGATGGCGCCATCTTCCACATATTTTTCTTCTACACGGCCACCTTCTGTTGCATCAAGATAAATAGAGGTAACCGGCAGAACAATACCATTTACCGGGATCGCATCTTTATAGGGACCTTTCTTTACTTCACTGATGGTAATACGTTCCAGGTCTACATTCAGTTTAGATTTACCGGAAGTGAAATAATAACTTGCCACAAGCAGTACTACAATACCTGCCACAATGACGATGGTAAGAATGCGTTTGGTGTTCCATTTCTTTTTTTCGATTTTTCTGTCCACTTCGTTAGTTTTTGGGTTGACTCATATAAGTTTAAGCAGGCCAATTTCGAAAATTTCCTTCTCACAACGTTGTTGCGGGGCTGATGTTACATGCATCAACAATAAAAGACCAATCGTTCCCGCAAGGAGAAGAAGGCCGATTGATTGTTCTTTTTTAAGTGATGTAAGTTTCATGCGGGAAAATTTCTGATTACTATATGAAACCTTTATGCCAGAAATTAATCATATTGATAATCAACGATTTGATGCTAAAGACGTAACGAAACTGTTCGCATATGGTACAAATAGTGTCCGGTTTTGATACAGTTTTCCCGGACGGGTTTTTCTAAAACGTTCTTCTTCAAATTATTAGGTAACTGGTATATTTATGGTTTAAGAATTAGCGGATTGCGGATTACGGATTGCGAATTGGCGAATTACGGATTGGCGTATTAGTGAATTTGTCTGACAAGAGGCAGGTTGCCGACTGGTGGATTGGGTTATTGGTAATTTTTAGAAAGTGTTGATTCACGCACCAAATAATCCGCCAATCCGTTAATCCGTAATCCGCCAATCCATCATTCGCGAATTAAAAATGATAATTGTTGTTCCATGAGTTTAAAAAAATCAAGCATACTGGTAATAGATGATGATACCGATGTTCTTACCGCTGTTCGGTTATTGTTACGCACCGAAGTAGCAGAAGTGGTAACAGAGAAGAACCCGGAACAGATTCCTTTTTTATTATCGAAAGACAATTTTGATCTGGTACTGCTGGATATGAATTTTAATGCTTCCATCAATACCGGCAATGAAGGAATTTATTGGCTGAAGCGGATAAAAACATTGAAGCCTGATATTGCGGTGATCATGATTACAGCTTATGGTGATATTGATCTTGCTGTCAGGTCACTAAAAGAAGGGGCTTCCGATTTTGTGGTTAAGCCATGGCATAATGAGAAGCTGTTAACTACATTAAACGATGTTTTAAAGAGCATCGGACAAAATAAAACCGCCAATGGTGGGGTGAGACCGCTAGCTGCAAATAATGAAACCGGCATGATTGGCGAGAGCGAAGTAATGCAGGATATTTTTTATAAAATTGATAAGATCGCTCCAACAGATGCCAATATTCTGATATTGGGTGAAAATGGTACGGGCAAAGACCTGATCGCAACTGCTATTCACCAACAATCGCTTAGGGCGGATCAATCGTTTATTAAAGTGGATGTGGGGGCGTTGACCGAGAGTTTATTTGAAAGTGAATTATTCGGTCATAAAAAAGGCGCTTTTACCGATGCCCGGGAAGACAGGGTAGGACGTTTTGAATCTGCCAATGGCGGCACCGTTTTTCTGGATGAGATCGGAAATATTTCGTTGCAGCAACAGGCTAAATTATTAACTGTATTGCAGAACAGGCAGGTAACCCGTTTGGGTAGCAATCAATCCATACCTATTGATATACGGTTGATCTGCGCTACCAATATCCCGTTAAGTGAGCTGGCCAATGAGAACCGTTTCAGGAAAGACCTGATCTATCGTATCAATACCGTTGAAATTACTATTCCACCATTGCGCAAACGGAAAGATGATATTCTGTTACTGGCCAAACATTTTGCGAAAGTGTACGCCAATAAATATCTCAAGCCCAATATCCAGTTTCATTCTTCAGCGCTTGATAAATTACAGCAATATGCCTTCCCCGGGAATGTGCGCGAATTGCAGTACACCATTGAACGGGCCATCATCATGTCTGATTCGGAAATGATACAGGCCATAGATCTTCTATTTTCGCCAATCGAATCAACCACGCCCGACATACAGGAAGATGAAGTGCTGAAACTAAGTACACTTGAAAAAAATGCCATCCTGAAAGTGATTGATAAACACAATGGGAACATCAGTAAAGCATCTAAAGAACTGGGATTAACAAGAACCGCATTATACAGGAGGCTAAGCAAATATGACATTTAAGAAATTTCAGTGGGATATCCTGATCCGCGTTGTCCTGCTATTTTTAACGCTAACGGGTGCAGCCTGGCTGCTGGTAACTGCCTTATATATTTATGCGGTGCTGTTATTACCTGTAATCGTTTACCAGGTGATTGATTTTTACAAGTTTCATAAACTGGCGCAGATGGAAGTGGAGCAGTTTGTAGAATCAATTCATTACAGGGATTTCTCCCGCAACTTCAATGTATCGCAGGCGCCGCTTGATCTGAAACCGTTGCGTAAAGGATTTAACGAGATCAACTCGGCATTCAAAGTAATCTCCAGGGAAAAAGAAACACAGTACCATTATTTACAGAAAGTGCTGGAACTGGTTGATACCGGCATCTTATCATACGAAACAGAAAGCGGTGAAGTAGTATGGATGAATGAATCACTGAAGAAAATGTTATTGGTGCCTTATTTAAAAACCATTCACTCACTCCGTAAACGTGATGAAGAATTGTACAGCCAGGTAACCAGTTTAAAGCCGGGTAACAGCCATATTGCCACCGTGCATCTTGAAAAAGACAGTTTTAAAATATTACTGTCGGCTACTGCTTTCCAGACTGATGGCAAAAAGTTTCAATTAGTGGCTTTTCAGAATATCAATAAGGCGCTGGATGAAACAGAATCAAAAGCATGGCAGAAATTATTGAGTGTGATGACGCATGAGATCATGAACTCGGTAGCGCCCATCTCTTCACTGGCCGATACATTAAAGAACCGGTTACAGCAATCTGTTCAGCACCTGGATAACAGTAACGGTGTGATAGAAGACCTGGAAGTTGGCATCAATACCATTAAAAAAAGGAGCGAGGGCTTATTGAAATTTGCTGAAGTATACCGTAACCTGAACAAGATAACCACCCCCAATTTAAAACAGGTATTGGTGCGCGACCTGTTTGAGAATATGCATAACCTGATGGAGCCAACCCTGGAGCAGAAAGGGATTGATATGGACATCGTGCTGAAAGACCCTGAACTGGTGCTGGATGTGGATACCAACCTGGTAGAACAGGTACTCATCAACCTGATTGTAAATGCGATTGAAGCAGTGAAGGATAGTGAACAGCCAAGGATCATTCTCTCTGCAGTTACATCTGTTAACAGCAAAGTGGCGATGAAAGTGAGTGATAACGGCTATGGGATGAATGAAGAGGTGATGAACAATATTTTTATTCCTTTCTTCAGTACCAAAAAAAATGGCAGCGGTATTGGCCTCAGCCTCTGCAAACAGATCATGATGCTGCACAAAGGGAATATTACGGTACAGTCTGTAGAAACCAAAGGGTCTGTATTCACTTTGCAATTCTAAGCCTCAAAATAACCGTGCCTTCTCGCCCGCTAAGCTTAGGCGAGCGCGGAGTGCCTTTGTGTGCAATCTAATTCCCACACAAAGGCACGGGTTTAAATAGATCACTGATCCTGCAATGTTTTCTGCATTTTTTCTTTTGATTCGGGGGATAGAGTAGCATGAATATGCATTTTACCTGCCATACGTCCGATAAAACCGCTTTGCTGTTCAAACCTGCGACACATACTGCAAATAGCGAGGTGTCCGCGAAGTTTTATTTTCGAGACCCAGGTGAGTTTGTTTTCTTCTTTTTTTGAGATCAGGTAAGTAGCTTCCTTACAAGTGATCATCAGCCACTTCATCATAACCTTTATTTTAGATTGATCCAGTTTTTTTCCAAACAGGTACGTAATTGCAGCTTAGCCCTATGGATCAATACCCAGTAATTAGACGATGTAATACCCAAAGCCTTACAGATATCAGCCGAATCCATATCTTCCATGTATTTCATTACAAATACAGATTGCTGTATCTGCTGCAGTTTTCGCTTGCAGGCATCCAGTATTTTATAAAAATCCTTATTGTCCATTGCCTGCTGGTAATCTATTCCCCATTCCGCAGGTTTGGTTTCATTTGTCCAGTGTTCCGCTTCATCAAAATACCCGTCCTGCCGTTCATTGGCGCCTATTGGCTGCACAATATCCTTTGCTTTCTTCCGGTAATGATCTATGATCTTGTTTTTGCAGATAGTGAAAAGCCAGCTTTTCTCGGATGCTTCCCCTTTAAAACCTTCTTTGGCTTTCCAGGCGCTGAGAAAGGTTTCCTGTACCAGGTCTTCTGCCAAAGCCGCATCGTTCACGCGTGGCAGGGTATAGCTATACAAAGCGTCGGCAAAATTATCAACCCATTTATCAGGGTTCAGTAAGGTTTGGCTCATTGGCGTATAATAACGCGTAAACATACAAAATATGCCGCACAGAGGGCACCGGAGGGATTTACTATATGTATTTTGACAAAAAAATGGCAAATAACAATTCGCGCAAAGACATAAAACTGCCTGTTGGCATACAGTGGCGCAATTGGCTTGCCGGTGCCTTCGCGTATTTGCGTGCAATTTTTTAATCTTAAGTTTGCGCTCATGCAAGTATTTACCACCCCCAGTCGCATTATCATTACCTGTCATAAATGGCTGTCACCCGCTTTGCAGAAAGAGGTGACCGAATTAGGCTTCCCTATAGTGCGGGCTTTTCAGACAGGGGTGGAGTTGGAAGGAACAGTAGGCGACTGCATCCGTCTGAACCTGAACCTGCGTTGTGCCAGCCAGGTAATGTACTCGCTGAAAGCCTTTGCCTGTAATGATCCTGATGAATTATACAATAATCTTGTTACCATAGCATGGGAAACACTGATTGCGCCGGATGGTTATTTTTCTGTTACCAGTAATGTGTTTCATCCCACCATACAAACCAATCTGTTTGCTAATCTGCGTGTGAAAGACGCCATTGTAGACCGCATGCGTAATCAAACAGGTAAAAGGCCCTCTACCGGTTCTGAATTATCGGGCGCGGTGGTTTACCTGTTCTGGAAACACGAAGAAGCAGAGATATTTTTAGATACTTCCGGTGAAACATTAGCCAAACACGGCTACAGAAAACTGCCTGGTAAAGCGCCTATGCTGGAGGCATTGGCTGCGGCCACCATTCTTTCCACTAAATGGAACAGGCAAGCACCATTTATTAACCCTATGTGTGGATCGGGAACATTGGCCATTGAAGCCGCATTAATAGCTACTAACCGCAGGCCGGGATTGTTGCGCAGCAATTATGCCTTCATGCATTTGAAAGGATATGATGCTGCGGTGTATCAAACAGAAAGGCAAAAATTAGATGAACAGGTTTCGCAGCAGGAAGGATTGAAAATAATTGCCACAGATATCAGCGCCCCTGCTATTTCAACATCCAGATTAAACGCTGCAGCGGCAGGTGTGGAGCAATTGATAGAATTTGCAGTTTGCGATTTTGAAAAAACAAATGTGCCGGAAGGCGCTAACGGGGTAATTATGTTCAATCCTGAATATGGTGAACGATTGGGTGATGAAATTGAATTGAATGCCACCTATGCCCGCATGGGCGATTTTCTGAAAAATAAATGTAAGGGTTATACCGGTTATGTGTTTACCGGCAACCTCGACCTCGCCAAAAAGATCCGCCTCAAGCCCAGCAGGCGTATTGAGTTTTTTAATGCCACAATTGATTGCAGGTTGTTGGAATATGAATTGTATGCGGGAACGAGGAGGGAAGATAAATAGCCGCCCTATCTGCCCTTGTTGGTCAGCGACCAACAAGGGCAGAGAAACTGTCTGTCTGTGAAAATCTGTGTATTCTGTGGACATTGTTTTCCTTTAAAGAAATAATAATGCCAACCTGCCATACATCCATCCGCATTTAGTTTTAAATTGTATGTCATTACTCCCATCTTCTTCTCCTTAACGATTGCATATGATAAAGACCATTCTTCTTTCTGCCGGTATTTTATTAGGTACTGTTCTTCAGTCGCAAACCTATACACCCACCCCTGAAAACCTTGCTGCCCGTCATCAGTTCCAGGATATGAAATTTGGCATGTTCATTCACTGGGGTGCGTCCAGTGTATTGGGCAGTGGTGAATGGGTGATGAATAACCGCAATATCAGAGCGGAAGAGTATACTAACCTGCTGCGCGTTTTTAATCCCATTGATTTTGATGCAAAGAAATGGGTGGCTACGGCAAAGAATGCGGGTATGCAATACATTACTTTTATTACCCGCCACCACGATGGTTTCAGCAACTGGGATACCAAACAGTCCGACTGGAAAATTACCAATACCCCTTATAGAAAAGATGCATTAAAACAATTAGCCGATGAATGCCATAAACAGGGCCTTAAATTATTCTGCTATTATTCATTGCTCGACTGGTACCGTTCCGATTACCAATACGAAACCGGCAAGACCGGCAAGGGAACTGGCCGCACGCAAAAAAGCAACTGGAACAGTTATATCAGTTTTATGAAAGCGCAGTTAACAGAACTATTGACCAATTATGGTGAGATCTCGGGTATCTGGTTTGACGGGCATTGGGATCAGTTGGATAACGATCAGGATAAAACCCTGCAGTCTAAAGTAAACTGGCATTATGATGAGATCTATACGCTCATCCACCAACTGCAACCGCAGTGCCTTATCAGCAATAACCACCATTTAACACCCATACCCGGTGAAGATTTTCAGGCTTTTGAAAAAGACCTGCCGGGCAATAATACCACGGGTTTTGGCGGTGCCGGTGTTTCGCAATTGCCATTGGAAACCTGTGAAACGATGAATGATGCATGGGGTTATAATATGACCGACCGCAGGTTCAAATCTTTCCCTGCATTAATTCATTATATGGTGAATGCTGCGGGCCGTAATGCCAATTTTTTATTGAATGTAGGGCCAATGCCTAATGGGCAGATCCAGCGCGAGTTCGCAGATACGCTGGCCAAAATGGGTAAATGGATGGAGCTATACGGAAGCAGTATTTACGGCACCAGAGGCAATATCATTCCCGAGCAGCCATGGGGTGTTGTTACCGGTAAGGGTAAAAGTTTTTTTGTACATGTACTGCATCAGCCGGATCAGGCATACATTTTTATTCCTGCTGTGAATGAGAAAATAGCTGGTGTGTCTTTACTGAAAGACAGATCAACACTCAAATTTAAACAGCAACCGGAGGGCGTGTTTATTTACCTGGATGGCGTTCAGCTTGATGATATTGATACGGTAATTCAATTGAACGTAAATTAATATTAGCGCCCTTGTTGGTCGCTGACCAACAAGGGCAGAGGCCGCTATGGTTGCAATGATGCTGTTGAATTTTTGGCTGGCTGAACACCGTTATCTGGAAGGAATGGGTTCGCCACAGATTCACAGATTTTTCTGTGTTTTTTCAGTGAAAATCTGTGAATCTGTGGCGAAAAAAAGTACCCATAAAAATTCTACGATCTTCGGAACATGTATAACCATCCGATCAACAACGGCAACAGCTATACTCTTTCTTTGTCCTTTTCCTATCATTGATTATTATTGTAGCACTAATTCATTAACTGATGGGAGAAATACATATTGTGGTAGTAGATTCCGGTTCGGTTTATATAGAAAAACTCAATCACCGGCTCCATCATGAGTTAGAATGCGTGTATCATTATCATGAGGTAATTCATTTGCCCAATGGTATCCAGCGCTCGCTGCATTTATTCCGCGAGATACAAAATCCCTCATTACTTTCCATTCTCTTACGAAGTTATGAAACCCTTGAGGGTACTAAAATGTATTCAGGTATGGTTCTTTCTATGCGGAAATACTTTATACATGGAGATCGTGGCCCTGAGGGCAGGCTAAAGATACAGGCCGACAATAAACAGTTATATGATGTTACATTAGATGCCCTGTCGCAGTTGGGTATGTGATTGGGGAGCTCTGCACGCGTAAGTAAACAGAAACTTTATTTAAAATAAGATTCAGGAATTGTTCTCCATAGATCATGGGAGAGATTGCCTGTTAACAGCTCGTATACAAGATAAATGGGCCAGAAGATATAATGTATGATCAGCAGGATCACTGAATGGTTGTAATGCCAACTGATCATTAGAGCATAAATACCCAGTAGGAAATATACCAGACCCGAGCCGTTCTTGTTCATGATGGGTTGATTGTTGTTTAAAGTTACCTCTTTTTTGGATAAATACCTCGCGATCCTTTGTGCCTTGGCATCTATGCGGTGAAAGCTTAACCGCGAAGGCGCGGGCACCAGGTTACGCGAAGTTGCTCAGTACCGGAACAGGAACCTGCCGGTTAAGACTTCAATCTTAAGGTCTTTGGCAGCGAATAATTCCCCATCTACCTGTATGGCCATTTCTTTTGCGCATGCTATTTCGAATTTTTGACCAAGGCGGTAAATAACATAAGGCAAATGCAGGTGTTTTCCTTTTTCAATTACCGGTAAATATTGTAACCTTTTCAGGATAGATAATTTTTTGCAGAGCATCATATTCAGTTTGCCATCGGTTAAGGACGCATCGGGCGCCACCATAAATCCGCCGCCTGCCCTTGAAGAATTCACGATCATTACCAAAAGGAATTTATCGTTCCATTGCTCATCAGAACTGGTGATTTGAAACCGGTATTCGCGAAAGCTGAATATTTTTATGATCACCGCCAGGAGGTATCCAATATGACCGCCCACAAAACGGATCGCATTCATTGAACGGATGATCTCACCATCAAAGCCTACGCCTAAACAGTTAATGAATAAAGTATCATTAAACTTTCCTGCATCTATTGGCCTGGGTTCTGCATTTAGAACCAGTTCCAGTTGTTCTGCATCTGAAATGTCTCCATATAATTTCCATGCAAAATCATTTCCCGTGCCGCCTTTAAACAGTGCTAAGGGTTTATCGCAATCGGGATAATGATTAATGAAATAGTTGATGGTGCCATCGCCACCAATGATCCAGATATCAGAGAAGCCGGAGAAGGAGGGTGGCCATTGTTCTGTAAAAACAGTACAGGGAATCTGCCTGTTGCTTAACTCTTTTTTGAGCCAGTTAGCCATACGGCCCGATTGGCCTTTGCCTGCAGCGGGATTATCTAATATGGCAACAGAAGTAATGGGCATCGTTAAGTTATTAGTAAGCTAATACAAAACTTATGAATAAAAAAACAAACCGTGCCTTCTCGCCCGCTAAGCTTAGGCGAGCTTTGTGTCTTAGTGTGAGAAAAATTCACACTAAGACACAAAGGCACGGTTTGGTACAATGGCCGGTTGTTCATGGGGCTGTTTATATTATTTTAGGTAACTTGATTTTTTAAATGAAATATATGAAGCCGGTAAGAAACATTTTCCTTGTTTGCCTTTTTGTTTTACTGGGACTGAAAGATGGTATCTCTCAAAAGAAACCAGATTATTGGGATGATATCCAGGCGATCAAACAATATGATAAAATATACACCCCACCCAAAGATCCGATCCTGTTTACAGGCAGTTCTTCGTTCCGTTTATGGCATAGCATGGCAGAAATGTTCAGAGGGTATAAAGTGCTGAACAGGGGAATAGGCGGGGCTGTACTTAGTGATATTGACCGTTATGTGGAAGATATTATTGTTCCTTATCATCCCAAACAGATCGTATTGTATATTGGCGAAAACGATATTGTGAGTGCCCCCAATGGAGATAGTATATTTGTTGGCTTTCAGAAATTGTATCAACATATCAGAACAGTATTGCCTGAGGTGCCTGTTGTTTATGTATCCATCAAACCAAGTCCTTCCCGCGAAAGGTTTTTGCCGATAGCCGCCAGAGCCAATACCCTGATCAATGATTTCCTCAAATCAGCGCCACAAACTGTTTATGTAGATATCTATTCACCCATGCTGGATAAAAACGGCCATACCAGGCCTGAATTATTTGGTACAGATATGTTGCACATGAATGCTTATGGATACAGGCTTTGGTACAAACGAATTAAACCCGTACTGGTAAAGAATTAAAGACTGCTTTTATGTACTGAGATGCTATTTCTGTAATTAAGGAATCACTTTATTTTTAAATCGGTAACTTTGCCGGCCTCAAAAGGGGTATTGTCATTAGATAAGCTGCGTAAGATCTTAGCCATCAGTGCCTGTACAAATAATTAAATGTGAGACTATTTTATGCGAAGAATTGTTAATTACAGGAAAGTGCTGGGAGTGAGTGAAGCGGCTGAGTTACGGGAATTAAAATCGGTGTACAGGAATCTGATGAAAGACTGGCACCCCGATAAATTTCAGGATAATCATGATGAAAAGCTGGAAGCGGAAGAGAAAAGCAAGAAAATTATTGAAGCCTATCATTTTCTGGTGAGCGTTGCCCCTGAAACCCGCACACAAACACTGCCGGAATATACTGAAACAACCACCACTTCCGGTATTGTTGATTTTGAATACAAGTCTGAAATACTCAGAATACAATTTTCTGACGGCAGCGAATACGAATATTATGGTGTACCCAAAGCCATCTATGTTAAACTGATCAACGCAGAAACGCCTGCACGTTTTGCGAGAAGACATATTTACCACTCTTACATTTATAGAAGCACCAGCAAACAGGTAGCTTCAGTATAAATAACTACAAACCGCGCCTTTGCGCCCTTGCGTGCATTTTGTTTCACGCAAAGGCGCCCCGCTCGCCTAAGCTTAGCGGGCGAGAAGACGCAGTTAAAGTGTTCATTCATTAATGATTGGCCTTACCACCTAAAGGCCAGGAAATGCCGAACATCACAGCTATTCCACGGCTTCTGATGGTTTCAGTATAGTCGCCGGTGGTTGTGTCGTTATCTACATTGGCTATTCCGTGCAAATACATGGCCTGTACATACAAGGATGGTTTTCCGATATCAAATTTAAGTCCACCACCGCCAACAAGCGAGAAGTCGGTTGATTTGGTATCCTGCTTAACATTTTCCTGCGATTCCGGAATAAAGGATGCTACCTGTTTTGCATTAAGCAAAAAACCAAGACTGGGCCCTGCAAATAAATAAGGTTTCACTGATGAGGATCCGAAAGTATACCTGGCAAAAACAGGTATTTCAATATAATCGCAATACACGGAAATGATTTCTGTAAATCCGTGAATGGCGATATCACCACCTCTTCTCAGATACATTGGCTGGGCTTGAATACTGAACTTATTTGAAACAGGGAAGTTTAAAAAGGCGCCAACGCCAAACTCAAGACGGTATTTCAAACTAAAACCCTCTGCGGGCGTGACTTTGTTTTTGGCCCAATGGAGTCCGCCCATGGCACCAAGATCAACCTGGGCATAGGACAGGTTTGCCATTACGACAAACACTGCAAAAATTAATAATCTGATTAAGCGTTTCATGGTTGTTGTTTTTTATTGGTTAATTGTTTTAAATGAATTGATTCATATTCGGTATGCTGATTTCATACATACTGTTACTGCCATGCTCATACAGCCCGTGTAATACCGGCATGAAATTGCGATCAGTCTGGTGATGAACCAACAGGGGAACAAATGGCTTTGCAAGGTGTGTGCTGTAAAATACTTAGCCTGGTTGCAGAGAGACTTAACTTCAATCTCGGATGATATTACCCGTATTCTTTTAACCGGGTATTTTGTGCTTTAGCAGACGTTTACTTTTTAGTAATCATTCTGCCGTTTTATAAAATGTAAGGCCGTGCAGTATTGATAATAAAGCCAAGCGTACTACTGATTTAAAATCTTGAAACCATTCCAGGCTGACCCCGGGAATGGTTTTGTATTATTCAAAGGATATCAGAAACTAATAATTCCTGTTTACTATCTCACAAAAACAAAACTTCCTCCAAAAGCACCCCAGTTATAACTGGTAACACCATATCGTACACTGCCCTGATAGGATGATTGCCCGGAACGGATTTCAATGGTTACTGTGCCGCCATTCTGAGAGGTAATTAATCCCGCATGAACAGCCGCAGAGGCAATGGAACAATCATAGGTATATATATCTGTACCCCAGATACGATTAGAAATGGTACCTCCCGGAGGAAAATAAAATGTATATCGCTGACCAATGTTGCCACTATAAGCATTGGCCTGTGTGGTCCATGTGCCCTGGATTACCGAAGAAGAAGGTGTAACTGGTTTTGGAGATAGTGGTATAACAGGTTGTGTAATGTTAGCGCCAACAAAAACAAAACTTCCGCCATACGCTCCCCAGTTATTGCTTGTAACACCGTTACGTACACTGCCACGGTAAGATGGTTGCCCGGACCGTATCTCAATTGTTACGGTACCTCCGTTCTGTGCAGTGATCAATCCCGCATGAACTGCAGCAGAGGCAATGGAACAGTCGTAAGTATAAATATCAGTACCCCAAACACGGCTGGAAATAGTGCCGCCCGAAGGGAAATAAAAAGTATATCGTTGACCGATGTTGCCACTATACGCATTGGCCTGCGTGGTCCATGTGCCTTGTATTACAGATGAAGTAGGTGTAACAGGTACAACAGGAGTAACCGGTTTAACAGGTGTAACCGGAATAACAGGAGTAACCGGTGTAACTGGTTTTACAACGTTGGCGCCAACAAAAACAAAACTTCCGCCAAAAGCTCCCCAGCTATAGCTAGTAACACCATTACGCGCACTGCCACGGTAAGATGATTGCCCAGGTCGTATCTCAATAGTTACGGTACCGCCATTTTGCGCGTTGATCAATCCCGCATGAACGGCCGCAGTAGCAATGGAACAATCATAAGTGTAAACATCGGTACCCCAGATACGGCTGGAAATAGTGCCACCGGGGGGGAAATAAAAAGTATAACGCTGACCGATATTGCCACTATAGGCATTGGCCTGCGTGGTCCATGCACCCTGAATTACGTTTTGTGCTTTTGCCGGAACCATTCCTGCTCCAAGCACAAGGCAAGCTATACCTGTTATTAAAGCGGTAATCTTATTCATGGCAATCTGTTTCAGCAAAAGTATCTCATCAATTCTCCGCGGCGAATGATGGGAGTCAACAGGGGTAGTGATTCTGATCAGAGCCCATTTGGGCAGGTAATAAAAAGAATTATTTTGCCGGAACGGTTTGTAAAACGTTCTTTATGATCGCAAAAACCGGCAATATTAGCTGAGATACCGGAACAAAAACAACTAATGAAAGCACTTAATCATAAAAGGATCTTATATATACTATTTTATTGGTTTCTGTCTGTGCTCACTACCGGGCATGGCTTTGGCCAGCAATCACAAGCACAAAGCGGCATGCCGGCTTTCAGACTATTGTTAACAGATGGAAAAATTTTCAGCTATAAAGACCTGCAGCCTAATAAGCCTGCCATGCTTATTTATTTTGCCCCGGAATGCGATCATTGCAAAGAGTATACGCATCAGTTGACTGCTGTAATGAACAATTTTAAAAATACGCAGATCATTATGGTCTCTTATTTTCCGCTGCCTAAATTGCAGCAGTTTTATAAAGAGTTTAAACTTGATCAGTTTAAAAATGTAAAACTGGGTACGGAAGGAAACGCTTTTGTGGTGCCCGCTTATTTTAAAATAGAAACTTTTCCTTTTACTGCATTGTTTAATAAAGACAGAAAAGTGACAGACATTTTTCGCAAGCCGCCTGCAATGGCTGTGTTGTATGAGAGCGTGAAGAAAATACAGGGGCTGTAAGGAGGAGATGTTTTGCCACAGATTGCACAGAGAAACCACAGAAAAATCTGTGCAAATCTGTGTTGTCTGTGGCAAAAAAAAAGATTACTCAAGAAACTCTTTGCACAGATCAAGGAACCTCTCACAATCTGAATAATTGCTCATTAGCCCCAGCGAGATCCTGATGGCGCCGCGCATCTTGCCAAGAAAATGAACTTTATCATAATGTTCGTCCTGGCGGGAAGAATAGAACAGCGATAACTCTTCAGAAGTAATACAGTTATTGATCTCATCAATTCCCGGGTTGCAAAAGCAGCCTATGCGGATGGATATATTTTTTTCGTTTGCTTTTGTTTCAATCAATCCCACATCAATCTTATTCTCCTTCGAGTCAAAAAAATTAATGATCAGCGTAGCGCCTCTTTGTTCATTGTTGGCAGGGCCAAACAAATGAATAAGCGCCTTGCCATTACTATGTTTCAGTTGTGCAAGTTCCTCAATCAGGTAGGCAGTAAGGCAGGATACTCTTTGCCGGATATTGGGCATGCCCAGTTTCTGTATCCAGTCTAAACCGATCTTAATTGCGGGGATTGATAAGAAATTAACCGTACCTTCTTCAAAACGCTCCTGATTTTCTGCGAGGAAAAATTCGGGTACGGTTACAGAAACATACGACACGGTGCCACCGGCAAACCAGGGCTTATCTAATTTTTCAAAAGCGGTTTTGCGGATAAGCAGTGCGCCGATGCCTGTTGGATAGCCGAAGATCTTGTAAAAAGAAACGCTTACATAATCCGGTTTTACTTCCTGTAAATTCAAATCGTTGGTGGGAACATAGGCGGCTGCATCCAGTAAAACATCCCAGCCGTTTTGATGTGCAACTTCGATCCATTTCAGATCATGCTTTACACCCGATACATTTGATTGGGCAGGGTAGGCAAAGAGTTTATGGTGTTTATGATGCTGTGATGTTAGCTTGCTTTCCAGTTGGTGTTCATCAATGCGCAGGTCTTCAAGATAAACCGGGCAATAGTCGAACGAAGCGCCTTTATGCCGGGCATATTCGCGGATGCCGTTAACGGAATTATGGTTATCGAATAATAACAGAAAATGGGAGTGGGGATCGAACGGGTAAGATTCACCGATGATCTTTAAAGATTGAGTAGCGTTTGCGGTAAACACACAATAATAATCATCACCTGCATGAAAATAGCTGAGCACGGCTTTCCTGGTATCTTCTACAAACCCTGTAGACACTGCCGATGTTGGATTGGTTGAATGCGGGTTGCCAAACACATGGCTTAGCAAAAACCTTGCATGCGCTTCTACCTGTGTTTTTGAAAACAGGTTGGCGCCGGTATAATCAAGGTAAACATGGTTTTCTTTGTTAAGAAGCGGGTATTCGGTTGCCCTGATAGTATCCAGCTCCTTTAACCCTGCATATACAGGGTATTTCTCACAAAAGTTTTGATAACTCATCGCGTTGTACTTGTTTAAAGCTATTCTGTCGCTTAATAAAGTTACAAAAGAAGATGATATATTCTACTGTGGATTATAATTCCCTCAAGCTGGAATTGATGTTTGGATTTTTGTTGCCGATGAAAGACGTATTGGGTCGTCCCCCAATTGCTGGCGAGCCGATGTTAGTGGCATGTGCTTTTAGTTTAATAGCATTGCCACTAACACATAAAAATAAGAAAATTCTCAAAGCCTCAACTTGCGAAAATCTTCCTCACTTCATGGCAATCTAACAATTAAAAATATAGTGATTAAATCTTTCCGGGCAAGACAGGAATATTAATAACCCCAGCCTTCAGGCTGGGGATGAAACATCACCAGCCCATCGCGGCTTCAGCCGTAACGGCGTTTTAACTTTTAAGAAACTCAAAAAAAAGGATGTTGATACGGATAGTTTTATTTCATACCTGAAGCCGTCATGGCTAAAGCCGGAAACCCTTTTGCTGTGATAATCCCCCATGCTGAAGCATGGGGTTAGTATTGGGTTGCGCTATATTTTTTTGATGATTTTAGTTATTATTGGTTGCCTGGTCATAACTGTTAGAAAGAAATAAATTGCCACAGAATACACAGATTTTCACAGACAGTTTCTGTGTTATTCTGTGCCTTCTGTGGCAAAAAAAATGACTCTCATTAAGTCATTTCCATCTTTCTAACATTTAGAGTCGCCTGATCAATCATTAATTTCCTGCATAAAAAATACGAATTAAAACCCAATAATCATTTGTAACATTAATAAAGGCGATACCTGGAAAGATACCGCCCCCTTGCTTATGTATGCTTATCTACTCAACTCATTTGCGATCAACAGGCTGAAACAGCAGGCGATTCAACAACCTGGCTGGTTTTGTTCCTGATTTTAAATAAAGGCGTATATACTGTTCGGTTAACCCATGCCAGGTAAATATTCAATACCAGAAAAAGCACTGCTATGATAAGGCCTTCCGGGGCCGGGGCAAGAAAGGCATGAAACAGCAGTATGTTGAGCGTTATTGGGAATAACAATACCAGCACAAGCGGTGTAAAAAGTCCTGCCAGTAACAGCAGCCCATACACAATTTCCAGCGCTTTAAGAAAAACGAAGAAATAGCCGCTTGCAAATAAGCCGCCTAAAAAGGCACCAGCTTTACTTGCAGGGTCGGGAGGAGGTGCAGGAAGAAAATGAAAGAAATAGTTAAGGCCAAAAACCACAAAGCCAAGGCCTAATAAAATTCTTGCTGCAGTAGCAATGATCCGGGGTGTTTTTGGTGATGCCATAATTGTATGATTTAATTGTTAGGGTAAAAACAATGCATAACAGCAGTTGCTGATGGATAGTGCCGGTTCTAATAAAAAAGAAAATCAGGAAATTCTTTGATGCAATCAGCATCATGATCAGTATATCAACAACATCGTCTGTAGAAATAGAATACCACCTTACAGTTGTAATTGGCAGTAGTTCTGCGGCAGGTGGGTATGTGTATTAACATAGAAAGAATTGTATTGCTAATAGTCTACCAAATATATAGACTTTTAAAATAAAACAAAAATATTTTTTATTTCAACAAATTTTCAGCCGTTGTTGGATAGGGAACCGCAAGTGTTTGAAGGCCGGCAACAGAATGGGATGAGGTATTATTTCAATAAAAAAAAGAAGCAAAGAAGCAAAGAAGAACGGACGTACATGCTCATCTCTCATTTTTCTTCGTTTCCTTTCTGCCGTCAGGAAGGTTCTCTTATTGAACCCTGTCAGTCACATAGGGAGGCCTAAAGAAATCAGACATTTTGCCCCTGCGGTGGGAGGGCTGCGGCGAAATTGTTTTTTCAGAACACCAATGGACCCAACCAATAACGGCAAGATTATTGTATACTTAAATAGTTAATCATGAAATTTGCAAGAACTTTTACAGCTAAATATTTTGAATGATAAAGGAAATGATATGGACAATAAACTGGCAGGCAGGTCTCCGTTAAAATATTTTCTCCTTGTGTACGGACTTTCTATCCCGTTATGGATTATTGAATTATTTATTGACATAAAAGGGCTGCCTTTAGAAATACCGATCACTGATATTGTAGCGGCATTTACACCACTTTTTGCGGCATGCATTCTTGTTTACAGGGAAGAAGGGAGAGAGGGTATCAAAAAACTGCTGAAAAGAATTTTTGATGTCTCGCGAATTCAGCAAAAAGCATGGTATATACCTGTTATTTTCCTGCCATTGCTGATATTTTTGTTGATATATATGGTAATACGTTTTAAGGGATTGCCGCTACCGGGCGAATGGCATATATCAGTTTTATCTATCCCATTTCTATTCGTGTTTTTTTTCTTTGGCGCTTTGGGAGAAGAACTGGGGTATATGGGGTATGCCGTTGATCCCCTTCAAAAAAGATTTAGTGCATTATCAGCCAGCATCATTATTGGGTTGCCGTGGGCAATATGGCACTATCCATCTATCATTCAGCAGGGGCACGGTGCTATATGGATTGCATGGGGCACGCTCGGTACGGTTGCTATGCGCATGCTGATAGTCTGGATTTATAACAATACCTCGAAAAGCTTATTTGCCTGTATACTTTTCCATTGCCTGTATAATCTTGGCAGACCTTTATTTCCCAGGGATGCAGTGTATAACCCTTTGGTTGATTATCCGGCTATTCATTATTCAATTATTGCCATCATTGCGCTGATTGTTTGTATTCTATGGGGTGCAAAAACGCTGGCCCGGTTTAAGTTTACTTTACAAAAGTGAAAAATAATAAACGAGATGGGATATTTATCTATTAATATGTTGTGCTATTAAACGCATAGTTATATAGATCAGGAAACAGAGCATATAGTTCAAATGCTATGTTTCTTTTGTGTTTCCTATGTGTCTATGTGGTTTTAAAATGATTTGGAATAGTGAAGAATCGCATAATTAAACACTCCTTGCTGTTGTTTGTTGCCTGATCGCACTTATTTGAAAGATGTAAATATATAGTGAATGTCACATTTTTTTACCACAGAAGCCACAGAATAACATAGAAACTGTTCGTGAAAATCTGTGAATTTTGTGGCGATTTATTTCTTTCTAATAGTAGTTGTTGTCTGACCAATAATTAAGGCCATTAAATTAATACCCGCTATTCCAATTGAATAAGCGAAAGCTGTACGATACCCTGAATCCTATTGAACTCACTGAGTAATCAGATGAAGAAGCTATGTCGTTTTCATATTTGAGGCCTAAGTCAATTGTACTTCCTTTTTGCCCAACCTCAATGCTATAACCTGTTTCAAGGGCTAATGCTATAGCGTTGCCATAAGCCGGGCGGTCAATATTTGTGTAAGAAACTATTGTCTGGCAGTGGCCTACTTGCGGTTCTATATAAAATCCGGTTTTAGTATCACTAAATACATGTTTATAACCCAGTTTTATTGAAACATATCCTATTTGGTTATCAATAGTAGAAGTTTTTCGGGGAAATACTGCTGCATCCAGTATCTCCAGCCTGATACTTTTATTTTCAGCATTCCGAAAAGGAAAGTCGAAATAAAAGAATGTACCATATCCCAGTTTTGAATTTTCTGAATTTTTTCCAATACGTTTTGAGATCATCAACTGACTGTTAGCTGAAGTCGAAAAAAACAGACCCAAAACGAGTAAACAAAGATTTTTTTTCACTTTAGAATGTATTAACGGGTATAATTAGAATCAAGTAAGGAATGTCCATCTGCAATGCAATAGTACCGAACAGAGTTGTAATATGCAAAAAAATGGATATATTATATTTCTCAGTTATTAATTACCTGTTACCCTATACGCTCCAAATATTATCGCTTAAATGAGCCACTACTAAAAAGGCTTTTGTCACTTGAGGAAAAATGTTGCGTGCTTTGAGAGTAGTTAGTCTTCCTTAAAATAAAGTAAAAACTATTTTTTGATAAATTTTCAGAATTATTTTGCAGACCGTAACTCCTTTTCAGCACTTTTATTATAGACAGGCCGATTTTTTATTGCGTTTTATTCACGGTTTTTTGACTGAGGAAAAAAACGAAACAGACCGTTTATTTCACGATTAGCTGTAGTAATGAATGATGATTTATTAAAATACGACCTTGGTTTTCATGAACGAATCGGACGTGGTTAGGTGAAAATAATTGGCCGCCGGACAGATTGGGGACTCTTCATTTATTTTTTTTGTGAAGCATGACCAGCCTGTTTTTCGTAAATATTTTGAAGGAGGTATAGTCTACTATTTTAGTAATAAATTGGTGCGTTTATAAAAATGTATTGAAAAAAAACTACGATTGTAGTGTGTAAAAAAATACACATTTGGTTTTTAGAAAATTGGGCCGTGTTAATTTAAACTGAAGTTTTTCCGGGCGAATTTTTTTATATCATTCTTGGGGTATACTTGTATCAGAAATCCAATATCACAAACAACCCGCAGTTTTTTAGCGCAAAAAGTTTGTAGATATTAAATCCAGTATTTACAAACATATCCTGAAAACCATGCTAAAAAAAATCTCCCCGGGTTTTAGTAAGGCGATAGTGCCGTTACTTGTTATCCTCGCACTGTACACCAGTTGTACCAAAAGTTATGATCCAGGAAATTTATTGAGCGACAGAATTGCGCTGCTTACCGGGCAGCCTGATTCAGTGCACTGGGTACTTGATGTTATCCAGGTGCGCAATACAGTGGATACTTCTGCAAAGGGTACGCTCAAAGTATATCGCCCTGATGGTACGTTCATCGATAATCTTGGGTTTACCGGCTACTGGACATTGTATTCCAGGGATTCATTAATAGAAAGCACCCGCTCCAGTGTGAATCCGGATGCCCCGTATTTTACCAATCATTTTCATATTGACTATTTAGACAAGGGTCAGTTGCAACTGACCTATAAAGACGCTGACAAAAAAATCAGACTGGTATATGACGCAAACAAGTAAACTGATACTTGTTGTACTTGTTGCCTGTTTGATGTTACATTCTCCAATCGTTGCCCAGCTAAAAGCCAATTATCATTTTGGTTTTATTGGCGCAACAGGTGATACTTCTGTCAAACTCAGCGCACCGGTAATTATTCAGTACAACAAGTGTTTCGAAATCACCAATGGGTTGATCAGGTTCAACCAGCCGAAATCCGGGGTATTCTCCATTGTTTGTAATGAGGCCGCGCCAAAGATCCAATTGGTTGTAAATGCATTTCCCAACCCGGTTATCAATGAATTAACGATCCGTTCTCTTGTCAGTTATCCGGAAAAGGGAAACGCCAGGTATAGTATAATGCTTACAGATCACATGGGTCATCCCATCAGGGAAATAAAAACAGATCTGCCAGGCATTAATGCAGGGGTCAGGATACAGGTACATGATCTGCCCCTGGGATATTTTATCGTCACGTTATATGCAGATAAGGAAAGGATCCAATCATTTAAGATTTTAAAAGCAGCATAAGATGGTTAAAAATTTACTCAGGATTACTGCATTATTTTTTGTTTTAATTTTTACTGGAAAAAGTTCTTACGCACAGATCGTGCAAACACCCAAAGGAATTTTGTTTCAGGCATCCATCACGGATAATAAAGGGAATTCGGCTTCCAACAGAACGGTGTATATACAGGATGCCATCATACAAAGAACGTCCAATGGCCCGGTGGTTTACAGCGAAACTTTCCAGATTACTGCATCAGACCAGGGGTTTGTTACCATTGTGATTGGCCAGGGAACCCGTGTTTCGGGGGCACTGTCAATTGGCGATATTGATTGGTCTGCGGGCCCTTATTTTTTTAGTGTAAAAGCCGCGGTGGCTCCTTCTTCCAATGTGATCGGGTGGGTACCTTCGCAGAATTATGTAGATCTGGGTACTTCACCATTCTGGTCAGTTCCCTATGCCTTATATGCTGCGAAAGTAGCAGGATTGGAGAAGAAGCTGAATATAGCAGATACTGCTGCCATGTTAAAGCCTTATGCAGATAATAAAAATGTTGTTTTTACTTCAGGCATCAATGGCCTGGTGCCGGCACCGGGCAGAACTGTGGGACGCTATTTAAGTGATAATGGTACCTGGCTGCCGTTTATTGATACTGTTTTATGGAACAACAGGATCAATGCAAAACTGAATATTTCGGATACTGCATCAATGCTCTCTAATCGCTTAAAGATATCAGATACAAGCTCCATGTTTGTTGGCTATGCGAAGAGCGGCCAATCGGTGAGATATGCTGATACAAGTTCGATGTTGACAGGTTACGCTAAATCGGGTCATTCTGTTCGATATGCAGATACAGCCTCAATGTTATCAAACCGTTTGAAGGTATCTGATACAACTACTATGTTTAGTGGCTATGCGAAGAGTGGGCAATCAGTAAGGTATGCTGATACCACATCGATGCTAAATGGTTATTCGAGAGCCGGTCATTCTGTGCAGTATGCTGATACTGCATCAATGCTCTCTAATCGCTTAAAGATATCAGATACAAGCTCCATGTTTGTTGGCTATGCGAAGAGCGGCCAATCGGTGAGATATGCTGATACAAGTTCGATGTTGACAGGTTACGCTAAATCGGGTCATTCTGTTCGATATGCAGATACAGCCTCAATGTTATCAAACCGTTTGAAGATATCTGATACAACTACGATGTTTAGTGGCTATGCGAAGAGTGGGCAATCAGTAAGGTATGCTGATACTACATCAATGTTGAGCAGTTATTCAAAAGCCATTTTTTCAGTACAATATGCTGACACAGCATCAATGCTGTCGAACCGTTTGAAGATTTCCGATACAAGCTCGATGTTTAATGGTTATGCAAGAAGTGGACAATCGGTAAAATATGCTGATACTACATCAATGTTGAGTAGTTATTCAAAAGCCATTTTTTCAGTACAATATGTAGATACCACCTCAATGCTGTCAAATCGCTTGAAAATTTCTGATACGGCTTCCATGTTTACGGGTTATGCGAAAACCGGGCGTTCAGTGCAGTATGCTGATACTGCCTCAATGCTGTCAAATCGTTTGAAAATTTCTGATACGGCTTCCATGTTTACGGGTTATGCGAAAACCGGGCGTTCAGTACAATATTCAGATACTGCCTCAATGCTGTCAAACCGTTTGAAAATTTCTGATACAACAACCATGTTTAATGGTTATGCAAGAAGCGGCCAATCAGTAAAATATGCTGATACGGCTTCAATGTTGTTAAATCGTTTAAAAATATCTGATACAAGCTCGATGCTTAATGGTTATGCAAGAAGTGGACAGTCGGTAAAATATGCTGATACCACATCGATGCTAAGTGGATATTCGAGAACCGGTCATTCAGTGCAATATGCTGATACTGCGTCAATGCTGTCAAATCGTTTAAAGATATCAGATACAACCTCCATGTTTGTGGGTTATGCGAAGAGTGGTCAATCAGTGAGATATGCAGATACAAGTTCGATGTTGACAGGTTACGCTAAATCCGGTCATTCTGTTCGATATGCAGACACCACCTCAATGCTGTTCAATCGCTTAAAGATATCGGATACAAGCTCCATGTTTGTTGGCTATGCGAAGAGTGGGCAATCAGTGAGATATGCAGATACAAGTTCGATGTTGTCTAATCGCTTAAAGATATCAGATACAACAACCATGTTTAATGGTTATGCAAGAAGCGGGCAATCAGTAAAATATTCTGATACGGCTTCGATGTTTACTGGTTATGCGAGAACCGGCCGTTCTGTGCAATATGCAGACACCGCCTCAATGCTGTCAAATCGCTTAAAGATATCAGATACAACCTCCATGTTTAGTGGCTATGCGAAGAGTGGGCAATCGGTGAGATATGCAGATACAAGTTCGATGTTTACTGGTTACGCGAGAACCGGCCATTCAGTGCAATATGCAGATACCGCCTCAATGCTGTCAAATCGTTTAAAGATATCGGATACAAGCTCCATGTTTGTTGGTTATGCGAAGAGTGGGCAATCAGTGAGATATGCAGATACAAGTTCGATGTTGTCTAATCGCTTAAAGATATCAGATACAACTTCCATGTTTACTGGTTATGCGAAGAGCGGGCAGTCGGTGAGATATGCTGATACAAGTTCGATGTTAACAGGTTACGCTAAATCCGGCCATTCTGTTCGATATGCAGACACCGCCTCAATGCTGTTCAATCGCTTAAAGATATCGGATACAAGCTCCATGTTGTCTAATCGCTTAAAGATATCAGATACAACCTCCATGTTTAGTGGCTATGCGAAGAGTGGGCAATCAGTAAGGTATGCTGATACAAGTTCCATGTTGACAGGTTACGCTAAATCAGGTCATTCTGTTCGATATTCAGATACTGCCTCAATGTTATCAAACCGTTTGAAGATTTCTGATACAACTACGATGTTTAGTGGCTATGCAAGAAGTGGGCAATCAGTAAAATATTCTGATACAACCTCAATGCTGTCCAATCGCTTAAAGATATCGGATACAAGCTCCATGTTTGTTGG
>DAIOVU010000006.1:96402-106531 GCA_036758845.1 Sediminibacterium sp. | reverse complement strand
GGGAGAGGAATAATGTCACTGCCTTTGTCTGTTCCTTCAACCAAAGACCAAAGACCGTGAGTGGGCAATTGTGAATGGTGAATTGTCAATAAACAGCCAATGCGCTAATACGCTAATGCGCCAAAGACCGGATTTTGTAAAACACTATCTCTCTCTATCCCGCCCACATCGCAGGCCACAGACTGCTTGCGCCACCGCTAAAGCTGCAAGCGACACGCGGTCGTGCCTCGCAGAGACGCCAATGCGCCAAAACGCCAATGCGCCAAATACCAAAGACTAAAGACCAAAGACCGTGAGTGGGCAATTGTGAATTATCAATAAACAGCCAATGCGCTAATTCGCCAATGCGCTAATTCGCTAATGCGCCAAAACGCCAAAGACCAAAGACCGTGAGTGGGCAATTGTGAATTATCAATAAACAGCCAATTCGCTAATGCGCCAATACGCCAATACGCCAAAGACCAAATGCCAAATACCAACGACCAAAGACCGGCTTTGCAAAACACTCTCTTTTCCCTATCACCCAAATATCACAAGCCAAAGACTGCTTTGCTTCGTACCTCGCAACCTCTCGCAGAGACGACCACAAGCCAAAGACTAAAGACTAAAGACCAAAGACCAAAGACCAAAGACCAAAAACCGTAAGTGGGCAATTATGAATGGCCGCCCACCCGGACAGATAATCTGAATTGTTGTATTTTTAGCATGATAAACACAGCCAGTGCAACTTAAAGAACGATACCAACTATTAGCCGCAGATTATGCAGCCGCTTTGCAAAGCTTTGAGAATGCATTGGGAGAAGATATTTCATCCTACACACCGGTTATCCAGGACCTTATCCGCAATGGTAAGGTGCAGAAATTTGAAATATGTGTAGAACTGGCCTGGAAAACTTCGAAAGCATTTATTGAGCTGCAATTGGGCGAAATAGTAGGAAGCCCAAAACAGGTTTACCGGCATTTATTTACAGCTAATCTTATATCGGCAGGGTTGCTGGCTAACCTTTTGTCTGCTATTGATGATAGAAACCTGTTAAGCCATATCTATAAAGAAGATAGCTTTGAGCAGGTAAGCCGGCAATTTGAAACCCATCTGGCCAGTTTTCTGGAACTAAAGCAGGTATTACAATGAAACCCCATTTATTAAGCCCTTTGCTGTTGGTTCAACAAATGCTGACCGGCACACCGTATACCGCTTTTTTGTTTGGAAGCAGGGCCTCCGGCAGGGAGCATAGTAAGAGCGATTGGGATATTGCTATAACCGGACCTCAGCGACTGGATTCTATATTGCTGATGGAGATTGAGGAAGCAATTGAAAAAGCTAATTTTCTACAGCCTGTAGACCTGGTAGATGTTTATACCGCTCCGGTAAGATTGAAAAAAGAAATAAGTAAGTTTTCTATGGAGAATGAGAAGATGGCATTACGGTCGGCACGCTAAAGCGGCCTGAACGCTGAAACAACCGGTGAGTAGTGAGTGGTGAGTGGTGAGTAGTGAGTGGTGAGTAGTGAGTGGGCAATTGTGAATGGTGAATTGTCAATTGGCAATTGGCAAGGCACAAGAACCAAGAACCAAGAATCAAGAGCCAATGCGCCAATACGCCAAAGACTAAAGACTAAAGACCAAAGACCGTGAGTGGGCAATTGTGAATGGTGAATTGTCAATAAACAGCCAATGCGCTAATTCGCTAATTCGCCAACCCCCAATTTAGTCTACATATGTTTCTTTGAGAATTGTTTTTACATGATGCATCTCTTTGTTGGTCAGTATTCCCAAAATTTTACTTATTCTAAGTCTATCAATTGTCCGGATTTGATCCAGCACAATCCAACCTTTTGTTTTGTTATGCTTAACTTCTATTCGGGTTGGGTAAGATTTTGATCTGCTTGTCATTGGAGCAATAACAATTGTTTGAAGGTATTTATTCATTTCATCCGGCGAAATGATAATACAAGGTCTTGTTTTTTTCATTTCATTTCCAACCGTAGGATCAAGGTTTACCAGAACAATTTGGTACTGTTTTAACTCCATTCTTCAAAATTTTCGTCTTCAAATACATCTGGCATAAGAAGTTTGTCGTCTCCGTTCTCATGCATTTTCTTAAACAATTTTTCCCAGCCAGTTCTGGCAGCAGTTTTGGGTTTTAGAATGATGTATTCTTTTTCAAGAATAAGCTCAACTGTATCGGTGATATTATATTTTTCAATTAATGTTTTACTTAACCGGATTCCTTTCGAATTGCCGATTGGAATAATTGATAGGTCCATAGATGAATGTATTGTAACTACAAAGTAATTACAATTATTTCAATTATACAAATAAAAGCAACGTGAATGAGCCTTGCGGTCGGCACGCTAAAGCGGCCTGAACGCTGAAACAACCGGTGAGTGGTGAGTAGTGAGTGGTGAGTGGGCAATTGTGAATTGTGAATGACTCATTGCGGTCGGGACGCTAAAGCGGCCTGAACGCTGAAACAACCGGTGAGTGGTGAGTAGTGAGTGGTGAGTGGGCAATGGTGAATGGTGAATGGTGAATTGTCAATTGGCAAGGAACAAGAATCAAGAATCAAGAGCCAATGCGCTAATGCGCCAATGCGCCAAAGACCAAAGAATACCCCCCAACCCCCTAAAGGGGGAGAGGAATAATGTCACTGCCTTTGTCTGTTCCTTCAACCAAAGACCAAAGACCGTGAGTGGGCAATGGTGAATTATGAATGGTCAATTGTCAATGAACAGCCAATGCGCCAAAGACCAAAGACTAAAGACCAAAGACGTGAGTGGTGAGTGGTGAGTGGGCAATTGTGAATGGTGAATTGGCAAGGCACAAGAACCAAGAACCAAGAATCAAGAGCTAATGCGCCAATGCGCCAATACGCTAAAGCGCCAATGCGCCAATACGCTAATGTGCCAATGCGCCAAATCCCAAACTCCAAACCCCTCAAAGCCCTCCATACAACATATTACCCAAATCGCTTATTTTCGCATCTCTAATTAAATGATTTAGATGAAAAAAGCGATAGTTACAGGTATTACCGGCCAGGACGGCGCCTACCTGGCGGAGTTATTGTTGAAAAAAGGATATGAAGTACACGGTATAAAGAGAAGGAGTTCTTTATTTAATACCGGCAGGATCGATCAGTTTTACGAGGACCCACATATCCCGCATCGCCATTTATTTCTGCATTATGGTGATTTAACAGACTCTACTAACCTTATCCGCATTATCCAGGAAGTACAACCCGATGAGATCTATAACCTCGCTGCCATGAGTCATGTGCATGTGAGTTTTGAAACACCTGAATATACGGCCAATGCAGACGGTATTGGAACACTTCGGATATTGGAAGCAGTAAGATTACTTGGCTTAACAAAGAAAACCAAAGTATACCAGGCGTCTACATCAGAATTATACGGATTGGTACAGGCTGTTCCACAAAGCGAGACCACCCCATTCTATCCCCGTTCACCTTATGCGGTGGCTAAAATGTATGCCTACTGGATTACCGTTAATTACAGGGAAGCATACGGCATGTTTGCATGCAATGGTATTTTGTTTAATCATGAATCTCCTTTGCGTGGCGAAACTTTTGTTACAAGGAAGATAACCCGTGCAGTAGCCAAGATTGCATTGGGTTTACAGGATACTATATATCTCGGTAACCTTGATGCCAAACGCGATTGGGGTCATGCCAAAGATTATGTAGAAGGCATGTGGCGCATACTTCAGCACAATACGCCGGAAGATTTTGTATTGGCTACAGGCATTACTACCCAGATCAGGGATTTTGTGCGGATGGCTTTTAAAGAAATAGGCGTAGAACTTGTTTTTGAAGGAAAGGAAGAAAAGGAGATAGCAAAAGTGGCAGCATGCACAGGTAACTATAAAGTACCTATTGGGCAAGTGGTTATTAAAGTAGATCCCCGTTATTATCGTCCAACAGAAGTGGATCTTTTAATTGGCGATGCCACCAAAGCCAAAGAAAAATTAGGATGGGTGCCGAAATATACTTTGGCAGAAATGGTAACAGAAATGGTGGCCGCCGATCTGAAAATATTTGAGCGGGATCAGTTTTTGAAGAAGAGTGGGTTTGATGTGAAGAATGAATTTGAATAGGTTGTTGGTCTTTAGTCTTTAGTCTTTGGTCTTTGGTCTTTGGAGGGGCGTTTAATTTTTAATCTTGGTTCCTGAGCTTTGGATCTTGTCTGTTGGTTTTTGTCGGCATGGTAGTCTTTGCAAGGAATGACCGCGTGTCGCTTGCAGCTTTAGCTGTGGTGCAAGCCGTCTGTGGCCTGCGATGTAGGTAGGATAGGGAAAAGAGAGGGTAGTCTTTAATCTTTGACTTTTTTTGGGGGTGAAGACAACGTTTTTTTCGCGTATAAGCCGTATGTGAGGATTTGAATTGTTCTGGTATATTCAGGGCCATCAAATTTTTTAGCAGTATGCGCGATTTTAGAAAACTAAATCTGTGGGTGCAGACACTGTTATTTGTAAAACGGATGTATGGTATTACACATACTTTCCCCCGGCAAGAACAATATGGACTGGTTTCACAAATGAATCGGTCTGCTGTTTCCATACCATCCAATATTGCCGAAGGCTGTAGTCGCAAAACAGCTACAGAGTTTTCCAGGTTCCTTGAAATAGCCCTTGGATCATCATTTGAATTAGAGACACAAATAGAAATTAGCTACCTGGTTAGCTATATCAACACAGATCAATATGCAAGCTTACTACAAGAATTACACATCATACAAAAAAGAATCAATGCCCTAAAAACCAGTATCACCCCCTAACCCCCAAAGACTAAAAACCAAAGACCAAAACACCCCCCCCTAAAGACCAAAGACTAAAGACCAAAGACCAAATGGAAAAACATTCAAAAATATACATCGCCGGCCACCGTGGAATGGTTGGAAGCGCTATCTACAGGCGGTTAGAGAAAGAAGGCTACACCAATATCATTACCCGCACCTCAAAAGAACTGGACCTCCGTAATCAACAGGCGGTGAATGAATTCTTTGCAATAGAACAACCTGAATATGTATTTCTGGCTGCTGCTAAAGTGGGTGGTATTGTTGCCAATAATACGTATCGGGCTGAATTTATTTATGAGAATTTGATGATAGAGAGTAATATCATTCATGCCTCCTATGTAAATAAAGTTAAAAAACTGCTCTTCCTGGGTTCATCCTGTATCTATCCCAAACTGGCGCCGCAGCCTTTAAAAGAAGAATATTTATTATCCGGTTACCTGGAAGATTCTAACAGGCCTTATGCCATTGCTAAAATTGCAGGTATTGAACTTTGTGATGCGTACCGTGCCCAATATGGCTGTAATTTTATTTCAGTAATGCCCACTAATCTCTATGGGCCAAACGATAATTACAACTTAGAAACATCTCATGTGTTGCCGGCATTATTACGAAAATTGATTACCGCAAAAAAGAATAACAATCCTTCGGTTGAGATATGGGGCAGCGGAACTCCACGAAGAGAATTTTTACACGTTGATGACCTGGCAGATGCCTGTCTGTTCCTGATGAAAAATTATAATGAGAAAGGCTTGGTAAATGTTGGAGTAGGCATGGACATAACCATATTAGAACTTGTTGATCTGATTAAAAAAATAACAGGTTACCAGGGAGCAATTGCATTAGACAGGAGCAAGCCAGATGGCACGCCACAGAAATTAATGGATGTATCAAAATTGAATTCCTTTGGCTGGAAAGCCTCTATTGGCTTGGAGGAAGGAATTAGCAGGGTGTATGAAGAGGTGAAGGATAGTATTTGGGAATAAGGAGTTGGTGGTTGGTCTTTAGTCTTTGGTCTTTGGTCTTTGGTAGTTGGTTCTGGCTTAGCCGGGAGCGTATTGGCTTTGGGTTTTTGGTATTTGGTCTTTGGTCTTTAGTCTTTGGTCTTTAGTAGTTGGCCATTAGCAGTTAGTTAGTCTTTAGCCGCAGGCTAAAGAAGACCAAAGAAAGTGAGTGGCAATCGTGAATTGTCAATGAACAGCCAATGCGCTAATGCGCCAAAGACCAAAGACCAAAGACCAAAGACCGTGAGTGGTGAGTGGTCAATAGTGAATGATCAATAAATAGCCAATGCGCCAAAGACTAAAGACCGTGAGTTGGCGGTCATGCTACGTACACCCTCCTGCCTTTAATCAACATTAGACAAGGACCTTATTATTTCGTAGATTCGTTTTGTGAAAAAACAACAAAATAAAGGACTTGATTTTATCATCGACAAGCTGACAAACTCTATTGAAAATGTACAATCGGGGGACAGTTTTGCGACGGAAATTTCTTTGCTGACAGCTATCGAATTAAAAGGGATAACAAAGAAAAATGGTTGGAGGTTTAATTGGTCAATTGAATTTAAGCATCCTGCAAGAGACGTTTACAAATTGACAATCTCTAATAATCCTAACATTATACAAGGCATCATCAGCTTAGAGGTTAAGAACGACCATGTTTATATGCACCTTATTGAAAGTGCTTCATTCAACATAGGGCGACATAAAACTTATTTTGGAGTTCCGGGGAATTTGGTTGCGTATGCTTGCAAACTCTCGTTTCAACGTGGTGGGGAAGGATACGTTTCTTTCATTGCAAAAACAAAACTTATAGACCATTATATTGAAAGTTTGGGCGCTGTCCATTTTGCCGGGCACTTAATGGTAATAACTACAGACGCAGCATTAAAATTAATCAACAAATATTTTTAAAACGATTAACTATGGGACTGATAAAAGAGCCGCTTGACGTTGACTTTGTTGTTGATCCAAGACCATTGACTAAGAAAGAAGAACTTGCCATCAGTGAATTCATAAGAGCAGACAAAGAAAAACGGAGATTACAAGCAATGCGTAAGGGAAAGACAAAAACTAAGACAATTCGTAAGAGCAAGCAACTCGCCTGACAAAATCACGAACCTACAACATTGCTTGGCAATAGCAGGGCTGGACGTTGTAATCTTCGGGTATAATTTATTCAATTTTGGTTTGGTTATGGGTTCCGGATTTAAAATAACCTGCCATCGCCAATCCGGGAAAGTAGTGAGTTGGCAATTGACCATTGACCATTGACCATTCACAATTGCCCACTCACCACTCACCACTCACTGTCTTTAGTCTTTGGTCTTTGGTTCACGGAACAGAGATTATTCCTCTCCCCCTTTAGAGCTTGTCCCACCTTAGCGGGAGGGGTGGGGGTGATCATTGGCTTTTGGCGCATTAGCGCATTGGCTGTTCATTGACAATTCACCATTCACAATTGTCCACTCACGGTCTTTGGTCTTTAGTCTTTGGTCTTTGGCGTATTAGCGCATTGGGGTTCATTCACAATTCACCATTCACAATTGCCCATTCACAATTCACCATTCACAATTGCCCATTCACAATTCACCATTCACTACTCACCACTCACTGTCTTTGGTAGTCGTCTCTGCGAGGCGCGACCACGTGTCGCTTGCCTGCAGGCCACAGACTGCTTTGCTTCGTATCTCGCAACTCCTCGCAGAGACGATTGCCAAAGACCAACTGCCAACTACTAAAGACTAAAGACCAAAGACCAAAGACCCAATGCGCCAACCCGCCAAAGCGCTAATGCGCCAAAGCCCAACCCGCCAAACACCAAAGACTTTCAAGTTTAAAAAAGTTTGTATATTGTATTATGAATTGGCAAGATTATATCGTTTCAGATAATCAGGTTTTACTGGGCAAACCCACCATTAAGGGAACAAGAATTTCTGTTGAACTGATTTTGGAATTATTTTCGGATGGCTGGACTGAAAAACAAATACTTGAATCATATCCTACAGTATCCGCTGATTCCTTGAGAGCTGTTTTCGTTTATTTAAAAGCTTGTATTCAACAAGAATTATATTTTCCAATTTCAGCTTAATTATGTTTTTGGCAAACGAAAATTTTCCATGTCCGAGCACAAAGATTTTGCGAAAAAATGGGTTTATTATCAAAAGTATTCAGGAGGATTCCCCAGGTATTAGTGATCCGGAAGTAATGCAAATCGCAATAGAACTAAATCTAATCATACTCACTTTTGATAGCGATTATGGCGAACTAATTTTCAAATACGCAAAAGATAACCCTCCCGGCGTAGTATATTTTAGAGAAAAAGGGAATCACCCGGAATTTGCAGCCTTATCATTGATCTCAGTACTTGCAAATAGAGATATTGTGTTACCAGGAGCATTTACAGTTATTGAGGCAAATAATATCCGGCAGCGCTTTTATAGAAAGTAATGGATTGAAATATCCCCTCATTTTCAAGGAGGGAACGATTATTTCGCAGAAATAATCGGGGGTGGTTACTGTAGGATACCTGGCAGAGGAGCTACGAGCCAAAGACTAAAGACCCAATGCGCCAACCCGCCAAACACCAACTGCCAGCTACTAAAGACCAAAGACCAAAGACTAAAGACCCAATGCGCCAACCCGCCAATGTGCTAACCCGCCAAAGCATCATCCCATTTTACCTCATATTCAATATTATAGCTTATTTTTTGTGTATATTTAGGAGCATTTTTTTGCAGTTTTAGGTCTTGAGTCCGGCAATTCTGTGACTGAGGTCGGCGAAGCCGTAGGGGAATGGCAGATTTTGGTGTAGAAATAATAAGAATTTGGTTTTCAATAGCTAACAGGTTGGAACCCAAACTGTCAGAAATTGACTTAAACATCATATTAAAAGTTACTGGACGAATCAAAAATCCCTATCTTAGCTACTCAATAATAGGTCATTCTGCTGCTCAATTGTGTGAGTCAGGGTGGCGAAGCCGTTTAAAGAGGGGTGGTATTGTATTTGGCTTATTTTAATAACACAGCATATAAAATATCAGGGAACAAGAATCAAAGAATCAAGGAGCAAGAATCAAGGAACTACGCTAAACGTCAGACGTCTCTTCTTTCAATTACAAACCCGAAAGGTGTTGTGCTATTAAACACATAGTTACATAGGTTAGGAAACAGGGCGTATAGTTCAAACGCTATGTTTCTTTTTTGTTTTTCCTATGTGAAGATTCAGCAGCAAAAAGTAGCTGTCTTATTACAATGGTTAGAACAAAAATTATAGAAAGCCGCATCCGCGGGTTGGCTAAAGACCTGTACCTGGCGGGATACCAGCCCGGCAAAATCATGCTGTTTGGTTCCTATGCAACTGGAACAGCTACCAATCAAAGTGATATTGATGTGGCCATTTGGGCTAAGGGGTTTACCGGAGCCAGGGCATTGGACATTGAAAAAATTGCCCATATTATCAGTAAATATCCTTTAATAGAATTACATACTTTTTCATTGGATGAGAAAGAAGAATCAGATCCTTTTATGGATGAGATTCTTCATACCGGTACCGATTATTCCGGATACCTACCCTCTTTTCAAGCCTAATCATTGGTTTTAGACAAACTTTTTTCAGGTAAAATTCGTGTCAGGTTATTAACCAAGCTATTGCTCAATCCTGCCAGCAAAGTCTATTTACGTGGATTAGAGCGCGATCTGGGAGTAAGCAGCAATACGGTGAGATTAGAACTGAACAAGCTTTCCGATATGCACCTGATTGAAGAAGTGCAGGATACTGATGCAAAGACTAAACTGAAACAATATTCAGTAAACACCCATCACCCGCTGTTTAACCAATTACGGCGTATCATTCTTCAATATGTGGGCATCGACCAGATTGTAGAACAGATCATCCATAAACTCGGCAACCTCGATAAAGTATACCTCACCGGCGATCTTGCCAAAGGTCAAAACTCCAGTTTTGTAGACCTTGTAATCGTAGGTGATATAGACAAACCCTACCTCTACAAACTCATCGAAAAAGTAGAACCCCTGATCGGCAAAAAAATACGGGTCGGTTTATTTAGCGCAAATGAATTTAGTGAAGAACATTTGAAAGATCTGGGCGTGGTTGTTAGTTTGATTGAAGGATAGGAGGGAGAGTTTGGAGTTTTGGGTCTTTGGCTGTTGGTCTTTAGTCTTTAGCTTTTTTAGAAATTTTTTAGCCAACGGCTAAAAAAGACCAAAGACCAAAGACCAAAGACCAAAGACCAAAGACCAAAGACCAAAGACCAAAGACCAAAGACCAAAGACCAAAGACCAAAGACCAAAGAC
>DAIOVU010000006.1:16289-96302 GCA_036758845.1 Sediminibacterium sp. | reverse complement strand
AAAGACCAAAGACCAAAGACCAAAGACCAAAGACCAAAGACCAAAGACCAAAGACAGTGAGTGGGCAATTGTGAATGAACACCTAATGCGCTAATACGCCAGTGCGCCAAAGACCAGAGAATCTTTAAATCATGAATCGCCAGGAAACACTTCATACTATCAAAACTATTGTGCATACCTTTTTGCCGGGTGCGCAAGTACTGCTTTTTGGTTCCCGGGCAAGGGGAAATGAAACTAAGTATAGCGATTATGATGTATTGGTTATTACACAACAAGCCTATGCCCCGGTAGAAAAGATAAACTGGGAAAGTAAAATAAGCAAAACGCTTGTAAATTTACTTCGCGCCCCGTTTGATGTGATTCTTCAAAGCAAGGAAGAAATTAATCTGAGAAAAAATTCCAAAGGTCATATTATTTATTATGCATTAAAGGATGCAGTTGAACTATGACAAAAGAGGAAAAGGATATTTTGGAACAATGGTTGCAAAAAGCATCGCATGATTTGATTGCGGCTGAAATTCTTATAGAAGCAAGTCCTGTTATTCTTGATATAGCTTGTTTTCATTGCCACCAATCTATTGAGAAATACTTAAAAACATTTCTGATTTATTATAATCACGAGTTTGAGTATACCCATAACCTGGATTATCTTACAAACGAATGTGCCGTATTCGACAATGATTTCAAAGATCTGGATATGAAGAATATGAATGTGTATGCTGTTAGAGCAAGATACCCTCATGATCATATTGCTCCCGAATTATCTGAAGCAAAAGAATATTACCAAATTGCCTTAACGGTAAAGACGTTGGTATTAAAAAAAATAAATATTGACCTTCCCTGACAGGTAAAATTCAGGGAAGAAAGATTAAAAGCCAGGAAACAAGGAACAAGGATCAAGGAACAAGAAACAGGGATCAAGAAACAAGGAACAAGGATCAAGGAACAAGGATCAAGGAAGAAAGGATCAAGAAACAAGGATCAAGAAACAGCCAATGCGCTAACAGCTAATGCGCCAAAGACCAAAAACCAAAGACAGTGAGTAGTGAGTGGGCAATTGTGAATGAACACCTAATGCGCTAATACGCCAAAGACCAAAGACCAAAGACCAAAGACCAAAGACCAAAGACAGTGAGTGGTGAGTGGTCAATTGTGAATGAACACCCAATGCGCTAATGCGCCAAAAACTAAAGATCAACTTTTAATGCATGAATACTATTATTTTACATCCAAAGTCAAAGCAGGAAGCGACACTTTTTGAAGACCTTGCCCGGGCCTTAAAAGTACCCTTTGAAAAAGGAGAAGAAAAAAATCCTTATGAAGCCAGCTTTGTAGCAAAAGTGAAAGAAAGCAAACAACAGGCAAATGAAGGGAAAACTGTTAAAGTAACCCTTGATGAAATATGGAAATAGCTTTTACTTATAAAGCTAAAGAAGACCTGGATTATTGGAAACAAACAGGTAACAAAACTATTCTTAAAAAGATAAGGGTACTTTTAGAAAATGCATCTGAAACACCCTTTCAAGGTATTGCAAACCTGAACAATTAAAGTTTGATTTAACCGGCTGTTGGTCAAGACGTATCAACCAGGAGCATCGGTTAGTTTACGAAGTGCTGCCGGATAAAATAATAGTTCATTCCTGCAAAGGACATTATTGAAATTTATTTGTAAGAAACAAGGGACAAGGAACAAGGATCAAGAAACAAAGACCAAGACACAAATACTAAAGACCAACAGCCGGTTTTTGTAAAAAAAGATACCATCTCGCTGTCCTGCCTACAGCGCAGACCATAGACTGCTTGCGCCGCCGCTAAAGCTGATAGCGACACGCGGTCGTTCCTCGCAGTGACGACACAGCCAATGCGCCAATACGCCAAAGACTAAAGACCAAAGACCCTCCCCATGCTTCCCACCAATTCCCTCATCCAAATTCTTCAACAAAACAAATCCTTCCTGCGGGAACGGTTTGGAGTGGAGAGTTTGGTGTTGTTTGGCAGTTATGCACGGAATAGCCAGCAGGAAGAGAGTGATGTAGATTTATTATATGGAGTAATCCCCGGGAAAACAATGCCGCTAATGCGTTTGCAAAATCTGGAACAGTTTATCAGCCAGTTGGCACATAACCGGAAAATAGAATTAGTCTCTAAAAATCATGTAGAGCCTGTTATAGCATCACATATTCAAAAAGAAGGAATTGTTGTATTTTGAAACGGTCCTTGGCAGGTAGTCTTTGGCTGTTGGTCTTTAGTCTTTAGCAGTTAGTCTTTGGCTGTTGGTCTTTAGTCTTTAGCAGTTAGTCTTTGGCTGTTGGTCTTTAGTCTTTAGTAGTTAGTCTTTGGCTGTTGGTCTTTAGTCTTTGGCTTTTGGTCTTTAGCAGTTAGTCTTTGGTCTTTAGCTTTTTTTAGCCGTTGTCTAAAAGAGATCAAAGACAGTGAGTGGGCAATTGTGAATGGTGAATTGTGAATGAACACCTAATACGCCAATGCGCCAAAGACCAAAGACCAAAGACCAAAGACCAAAGACCAAAGACAGTGAGCGGTGAGTAGTGAGTGGGCAATTGTGAATTGTGAACGAACACCTAATGCGCCAATACGCTAATACGCCAAAGACCAAAGACTAAAGACAGTGAGTAGTGAGTGGTCAATTGTGAATTGTGAACGAACACCTAATGCGCCAATACGCCAATGCGCCAAAGACCAAAGACTAAAGACCAAAGACCAAAGACCAAAGATCCAATGCATTCCAATAAAAACATATTACATCTTCTTACTGTTTTAGAAAGCATTGAGAAGATTATGTTGTATACAAGCGACTTTTCAGATAAACAATCATTTTATAACTCAGATGACCAGGTTCAGTATAATGCAGTTTGTCATCTGTTATTAGCGATAGGGGAAGAGACTATTAAATTGGATAACCAGTTGAAAGAAGAAATCGCTTTTATTGCATGGGATCAGATTGGCGGATTGAGAAACAGGATTGCACACGATTACAGAGGCATTGACCCCGAAGTAGTTTTTCAGATTGCAAAATATGAACTCTTACCCTTAAAGGATGCCTGTATGTCAATTCTGAAATTAATGCAGGTTACCACAGAGGAACTAAAAAAACTTACAAATAACAACTGGTATAAGCATTTGAGATATTTAACTGCAGTGTAGCTGTTGGTCTTTAGTCTTTAGCAGTTAGTCTTTAGCTTTTTTAGAAATTTTTTAGCCGTTGGCTAAAAAAGACCAAAGACAGTGAGTGGGCAATTGTGAATGGTGAATTGTGAATGAACACCTAATACGCCAATGCGCCAAAGACCAAAGACTAAAGACTAAAGACAGTGAGTGGTGAGTAGTGAGTGGTCAATTGTGAATTGTGAATGAACACCTAATGCGCTAATACGCCAGTGCGCCAAAGACTAAAGACCAAAGACCAAAACCCAAAGACATTAAATTTAATCTATGAATAATGCAGCTTTAACCATACGTCATAAATTATACGATTTCATCCGGGTGGCCGATAATAAAAAGCTGAACGCAATTTATCAATTGCTCGAAAATGAAATCGACCAAACAAAACAATGGTGGGATGACAAAGCATTTACTGCTGAACTTAACCATCGTTTTCAGTCCCTTGAAAATGGAACAGATAAGGGGTATACCCTGGATGAACTGGAAAATTCAATAAGCAGGCTCCGGAAAAAAAAGTATGAGTAATATACCTGCTTACAGCGCTGTTTTATCCGGCCGTGCCCAAAAAGAAACTAGTGAGGCATGGATTTGGTACGAAGAGCGGCAAAGAGGTTTGGGCGACCGCTTTTTAAAAGAAGTAATAACCCGGATCCGAAAAATTGAACAAACTCCGGAAAGATATCCAACCCGTTTTAAATCATATAAAGAAACACCTGTTCCGGTTTTTCCTTTCCTTATCATTTACAGAATAAATAAAAAAAGGAAACTCATTCATGTTGTTTCAGTATTTCATACTGCCATGCATCCAAAGAAGAAGTATTGAATATGATTAACTGTCAGGAAAGAAGGTCTTTGGGTGTTGGTTTTTGGTCTTTAGTTTTTGGTCTTTGGTCTTTAGTCTTTAGTCTTTAGTCTTTAGTCTTTGGTCTTTGGTCTTTAGTCTTTAGTAGTTGGTCTTTGGTCTTTAGTCTTTAGCTAAAGACCAAAGACTAAAAGCCAAAGACCTGTCCTTCCAAAGATCCGATTTCAAATTTAAATAATGTGTATTGCGTGATTTCCGAAAATTAGAAGTATGGAAGCAGTCATTGGGATATGTAAAAACAATTTATGAGATAACTGCCTCGTTTCCGGGACATGAAAATATGGGCTTGTATCGCAGATGAATCGTTCCGTTACTTCTATTCCTTCAAATATAGCCGAAGGATGTAGCAGAAAAACATCGGCTGATTTTTCACGGTTCCTGGAAATAGCCATAGGTTCTTCATTTGAACTGGAAACACAGATTGAAGTATGTTTACTAGTTTCCTACATTAATGCTGAAAAGCATTCCACTTTAATTGAACAATTACATATTTTACAGAAACGAATCAATATGTTGAAGGAGAAAGTGAGAGAATAGCTGTTGGTCTTTGGCTGTTGGTCTTTGGTCTTTGGCTGTTGGTCTTTAGCCGCAGGCTAAAGAAAAACTAAAGACCTGTCCTTCCAAAGACTAAAGACCAAAAACTAAAGACCTGTCCTTCCAAAGACTAAAGACCAAAGACCTGTCCTTCCAAAGACTAAAGACCTCTTCCATATGCATAAACATCATTTCCTAAAATCCCTCTTCCTCCTCCTCTGTTTATTCTTTGCCAGCCAGGCACTGCAAGCTCAGGACCTCTTAAAAGGTAAAGACCTAAGCCAGGTAAGGGTAGATCAACTGAGTGATGCGGATATTGCCAAACTGAAAGCACAATTAGCCAGTGCCGGTGTAACCATTGAGCAAGCCGAACAACAGGCTTTGGCAAAGGGTATGTCGCCGGCAGAATTTGCCAAGTTAAAACAAAGGGTAGCGGGTGCAGGTGGTGGTACTACAGGCACAGGAAAATTAAAAACCGGCATAGATAAAACATCTGCAGACCGGGGTAATAATAGTTCAGATTCTTTAGATACAGCAGAAAAGCCAGGAGAGAAATCAACAAAATCATTAATCAATCCCCTGATTTTTGGTTCTGAATTATATACAAGTGTATCCCCCAGTTTCGAACCTAATTTAAAATTGGCCACACCGGTAAATTATATTTTGGGTCCCGACGATCAGATACTCGTATCTGTTTATGGTGTGCAGGAATACAATGGAGATTTATTGGTGTCTGCAGAAGGTAATGTATCTATCCCCAATGTGGGACAGGTAAAAATTGCCGGACTAACCATTGAAGCCGCCACGCAGAAATTGAAAGCAGTAATGGGTAATAGTGTGTATTCCTATTTAAGATCAGGAGGCTCTAAAATCTCCGTCACACTTAGTAAAATACGCAGTATTAAAGTAACTATCATAGGTAGTAACCGGCCGGGTAATTTTAGCGTATCGTCTTTGTCAACCGTTTTTAATGCCTTATACATTGCCGGTGGCCCTTCTGCCTTTGGAAGCTTCCGTGAGATTGAATTGGTACGGAATAATAAGGTTGAGCGGAAGATAGATTTATACAGGCTTTTACTGCATGGAGATCAATCAGACAATATAGGCTTAAAAGACAATGATGTAATCCGCATCCCGGCATACAAAAAAAGGGTAGAACTACAGGGGCAGGTAAAGCGCCCGGGTATTTTTGAAATATTGCCTGGCGAAAGCTTTGCCAATATCCTGGATTTTGCCTCAGGCTTTACAGATACTGCTTACCGTGCATCTGTTAAAATATTTCAACGCAGCGATAAGGAACGTAAAGTGCAGGATCTTGAATTGCAGGCTTACAACACATACCAACCCCAAAGTGGAGATCTATTTGTAATTTCTAAAACATTAAACCGTTTTCAAAACAGGGTGAGTATTACCGGGGCGGTTTTCCGTCCGGATGTATATGAATTAAGACAGGGATTAACTGTGGCCGACCTGATTAGAAAGGCAGACGGATTAAAAGAAGATGCCTATACCGGCCGTGGCCAGATCATCCGTTTGCAGGAAGATTTAACAAGGTCAATCCTTTCATTTGATGTAAAGAAAGCCCTGGCTGGCGACCTGGCAAACAATAGCACTTTACAAAGAGAAGATGAAGTATTGATCAGTTCTGTATTAGATCTTCGCGACTCCTTTAAAGTATCTATACAGGGAGAGATTCGCTTCCCGGGCCAATATGAATATGTAGAAAAGCTAACGCTGAAAGATCTGATACTGCAGGCAGGTGGCTTTACAGATGCTGCGTATAAAAATATTGAAATAGCCCGTTTGCTCAAACGCGATAGCATTGCTGCTTCCGATAACCGGGCCAGCGCTATTATCAACACAGAAATTAATGAAAGGGATCTGACAAGTTTTTCTGCCAATATACCTTTACAACCTTTTGATGTAATTACCATAAGGCGCAAGGCCGGGTACACCGTTCCGGAATCAGTTATTATAAGTGGCCAGGTGCAATATCCGGGCCCTTATGCATTAAGTAACCGCAATGAAAAAGTAAGTGACCTGTTAAAGCGGGCAGGTGGTTATACGCCGGATGCTTATCCCGATGGGGCTTATTTAAAAAGATACAAAACCGCTGAAGACAAACAAAAAGCGGAAGAAGCTGTAAAAAGATTGCAAAAAACAGTGAAAGATTCTACGAATGTGATAGCAGCAGAAATTTTGCGTGATTATGATAAAGTACCGCTTGACCTGAATTTTATAATGAATAGCCCCGGCTCAATGGAAGACCTTGTGCTTAAAGCGAGGGATGAATTAGTAATACCCAAATTTGATGCACAGGTAAAAGTGAGTGGAGAAGTATTATTGGTGACACAGGTACCTTATCAGACTAAAAATAGCTTTAGAGATTATATTAGTGAAGCGGGAGGATTTACTGCTTATGCCTTACGCAAAAGAGGCTATGTGGTATATGCCAATGGGAAAGCGGCTTCAACCAAGCATTTCTTATTCTTTAAATTTTACCCAAAAATTCTGCCTGGATCTGAGTTAGTGGTGCCTCGGCGGGCAGAGAAAAAAGCGACTAGTGTGGGTGAAGTAATTGGTATTGCGAGTGGGGTGGCGAGTTTGGCCGGAGTTGTAATCGCCTTACTTCGATTATAACCCCACTTAATTGAGAATGATAAAATTTATATTTAAGCAAATGATAGGTGGATTTCTCTACTTCTTACTTAATGATTAAAATAAATAGGTAAAACACTTAATGACAGTGTCTACTAAATGAGATTCTATGCAAACTGATAATCAAGACGAAATTAATATTCAAGAAATTATCCTGAAAATAAGGGATTGGTTGATTTATTTGAAATCCAAATGGTTAATTATTGTCTTACTAGGGATCCTTGGTGGAGGTATTGGTTTTCTGTATGCTTCTTTACAAAAGTCAACTTATATAGCTACTATGGTTTTTGCATTAGAAGATGAAAAAAGCAGCAGCGGGGGGGGACTCAGCGGACTAGCGAGTCAGTTTGGATTAGATATGGGTTCAAGTACTGGAGGTGCATTTAGTGGTGCCAATTTGATTGAATTGATGAAATCGAGGTCGATAGTTGAAAAATCATTGTTAAACCCGGTAATGATTAATGGAAAAGAAGTATCACTTGCTGAGTATTATATAAATTTTAATAAATGGAGAGAAAGTTGGCAAAATAAACCTCTTCTTACTGGGATACAATTTTATCCAAATGGAGACAGAAGTAAATATAACCTGCAACAGGATAGTATTTTAGGAGTTATTTATGAAACATTAACCAAGGGAAATTTAAATATTTATCAAAATGATAAAAAAGTTAGTTTTATTTCAATTGAAGTCAAATCATTTGACGAATTATTTTCAAAATATTTAGTAGAAAATTTAGCAAAAGAAGTATCAGATTTTTATGTTGAAACTAAAAGTAAAAAAGCTAAGTTGAATCTTGCAATTCTTGAAAGACAGACGGATTCTATTCGTAATGAACTAAACTCTTCTATTTCAGGGGTAGCTTCCGCAATAGATAATACATATAATTTGAATCCCGCATTAAATATAAAACGTGTTCAATCAACACGAAGACAGGTTGATGTCCAGGCCAATACTGCCATTCTTACAGAACTTGTAAAGAATCTGGAGATGGCTAAGGTTACACTTAGAAAAGAAACGCCGCTAATTCAAATCATTGATAAACCTATTTTGCCTTTAAAAAAAGAAAAAGTAAGTAGGCTTAAGTCTGCACAGATGGGAGGTCTTATTGGCGGTTTTTCAATTGTATTCTATTTAATTTTCAGTACGTGGTGGAAAAAAAATATTGCCATATAAAATGAGTAAACATAATAAGAAAATAGCTGTAATAGGCTTAGGGTATGTAGGATTGCCTTTAGCTGTAGAATTTGGTCGAAAATACAAAACAGTTGGGTTTGATATTAATGCTAATAGAATTCAGGAATTAAGAAAAGGAATTGATCACACTTTAGAAGTAGACAATGCCTATTTGGAAGAAACGCTTAATATGGGTTTATTCATTGTGACGGATCAAAAGAAAGAGATTTCAGATTGTGATGTTTTCATTGTAACAGTTCCAACTCCTACGGATAAAAATAACAGGCCTGTTTTGACTCCTTTGGAAAAGGCAAGTGAGACTGTTGGATCTGTATTGAAAAAAGGAAACATTGCTATATACGAAAGCACAGTATATCCGGGGGTAACTGAGGAGGTCTGTGTACCTATTTTAGAAAAAGTAAGCGGGTTAAAGTTTAATGTGGATTTTTTTGTAGGGTATAGCCCTGAAAGAATTAATCCCGGAGATAAATTCCATACTGTCACCAAAATTTTAAAGGTTACTTCGGGATCAACTCCTGCATCTGCAGAAATTGTAGATGATTTATATAAATCTGTTATTGAGGCTGGAACATACAAAGCATCTTGTATAAAAGTGGCCGAAGCTGCTAAAGTAATCGAAAACTCCCAGCGTGATATCAACATTGCTTTTGTTAATGAACTTGCAAAAATATTTAATCTTTTAGGTATTGATACTTATGAAGTTCTGGAAGCAGCATCCACCAAATGGAACTTTTTAGATTTTCGTCCTGGCTTAGTTGGGGGGCATTGTATAGGAGTAGATCCCTATTATTTAGCTCAAAAAGCTCAGGAAGTAGGGTATCATCCTGAAATTATTTTAGCTGGAAGGAGAATGAATGATAGTATGGGTAAATATGTATCGACAGAAGTTATAAAACTGATGATGCGTAAAAATCTTAATGTTCTAAATTCTAAAATTTTAATCTTAGGGGTTACTTTTAAAGAGAATTGCCCGGATATAAGAAACACGCGTGTTATTGATATTTATAAGGAGCTTAAAAACTTTGATATTAATGTAGATATTTACGATCCATGGGCGAATGCAGCTGAAGTAAAACTTGAATATGGTATATCAATATTAAATAAAGAACAATTGCCACTTTTAAATCAATACTCAGCAATTGTTTTTGCAGTTGCTCACAATGCTTTTAAAGGGATTGATATTAAAAAATCTGATAAATTAGTCGTATTTGATGTAAAAGGAATATTACCAAAAGAGTGTATTGATGGGCGATTATAATTATACAAGTTAGAATGTTTAATAAAGAAATGTATCAGGTTCCATACCATACTGTTGATTTATCAAAATACAGATTCTTAGTTACAGGTGGAGCTGGATTTATAGGAAGTAATATAGTTGAATACCTTCTCAAGTTTAATGCAGGTCATGTACGTGTGTTGGACAACTTGTCTAATGGATATTTCGATAACATTAAAGACTTTATTTCACTTTCTAATTTTGAATTTGTTCAAGGTGATATTCGGGATATTGATGTATGTAAAAATGCTGTTTGTGATATTGATTTTGTTACTCATCAGGCTGCATTAGGTTCTGTTCCAAGATCGATTGCTGATCCTGTAACAACAAATGAAGTAAATATCAGTGGGTTTCTCAATGTTCTGACAGTAGTTAAAGATGCCGCTAACGTTAAGCGAATGATATACGCGGCGTCTTCTTCAACATATGGTAATAGTTCTAAACTACCCAAAATTGAGGGAGAAGAAGGTCAACCATTATCTCCTTATGCTGTTACCAAGGCTGTAAATGAAATGTATGGAGAGGTATTCAGTAAGGTATATGGTTTGCACACGATAGGATTAAGATATTTTAATGTTTTTGGTCCTAAACAAAATCCTGATAATCCCTACGCAGCAGTTATCCCTATCTTTTGTAAAGCTTTTATTAATAATACTACGCCAACCATAAATGGCGATGGTGAAAACAGCCGTGATTTCACATTTGTTGAAAATGCAGTTCAGGCAAATATTAAGTCACTATTTAGTGAAAAATTGATTAAACATGAAGTTTTTAATGTAGCATGTGGTGATCAGGTTTCTCTGAATGATATGCTGGCCCTTTTAAAGGGAATAAGTGGGAATAATATCAAGATCAATTATGGTCCGGAAAGGGATGGAGATGTCAAACACTCAAAAGCTTCAATTGAACGAATTCAGCTAAAACTTGGCTATAATCCTCAGGTCAAATTTAAGGAAGGATTGGAGATGGTCTTTCAATATTATAAGAATAGCAAATCATAGATTTTTTATATCATGGGCAATTGCATCTTAGCCTTTGTCAAGTAATTTTAATATGACAATCCTACAAAAGCTTCGTTTTCTTTTATCTCCGGCTCAAAAAAAGCAATTAGTAGGATTAGCAGGTTTATTGGTAATCGGGATGCTTTTTGAAATGGCAGGATTGGGTATTTTGATTCCGGCCTTTGGTGTGTTACTCAAGCCTAATATAGCTCAGGAATACCCGTCACTGCAACCGATTTTGAAATATTTGGGTAATCCAACACAGACCCAGTTAGTTATCGGGGGAATGTTATTTCTGATTTTTATATATTCTATCAAATCGATTTATCTTGTTTTCCTTAGTTGGAAACAAAGTAAGTTCACGGCTGAACTTTGGGCAGATATAAGCCGAAATCTTTTTTTTGGTTATTTAAAGTTGCCATATACCTTTCATTTGCAGAAAAATTCTGCAGAATTATTACGTAATATCCAAACTGAGGTAGGCCAATTTACAACAGTATGCCTTGCAGCAATCACCTTAAGTCTTGAATTATCTGCATTGGTAGGAGTGGCATTCATGCTGATTATAATAGAGCCAGTCGGTGCACTTGTAGTAACATTTTTCTTGACATTATCTGCAGTCGGATTTCATAGGCTTACCAAAAATAAATTATTGTATTGGGGACAAATGAGGCAATACCATGCAGGGCTTACTAATCAACACCTATTGCAAGGTTTAGCTGGTGTAAAAGATGTGAAATTAATGGGTCGCGAAAAACAGTTTCTGGAAGAGTTTACAAGACATAATAATGCATATGCCAGGATTCGTATAAAAGTAGATACACTTGGATTGATACCCCGATATTACTTAGAACTATTGGCTGTAGTAGGACTGGCGGGATTGATCATTTTAATGACGCTGCAGCACAAACCGATGGAACTTCTGTTGCCAACATTAGGTGTTTTTGTAGCAGCAGCTTTCCGTATGATTCCTTCTGTGAACAGGATTATGAGTTCTGTACAGCAGATACGGCATGCACAACCTGTTATTAATGTTTTGTATGAAGAGATTAGGATGATGAAGGAAGATCAGGCTATCGAAAAAAAATCACTTCGATTGGATTTCACAGAAAGTATTGTGGTAAATGATATCAGGTACAATTATCCAACAGCTGCATCACCTGCATTAGATGGCGTTTCCATTCATATCAAGAAAGGTGAATCGATAGGATTCATTGGACCAAGCGGATCGGGGAAAAGTACATTGGTTGATGTATTATTAGGTTTACTTACGCCCGACAAAGGGCAGATCAACATAGATGGAATAGATATCCAGAATGGTATGCGGAACTGGCAGGATCAGGTTGGGTATGTACCACAGGCAATATATCTTACAGATGATACTTTGCGCCGAAATGTAGCTTTTGGAATACCTCTCGATCAAATTAATGATGAGGCTGTAAAGCATGCGATTAGTGCTGCACAACTGGATGAATTTGTAGCAAATTTATCCGAAGGCCTAGAAACATTTGTTGGAGAAAGAGGCGTTCGTTTATCAGGAGGACAACGCCAACGTATAGGAATTGCAAGAGCATTATACAATGATCCGCCTGTATTAGTGCTGGATGAAGCAACTAGTGCATTAGATTCAGCCACAGAATCTTACGTAATGGAAGCTGTGAATGCACTGCATGGAGATAAGACATTGCTGATCGTTGCACATAGGCTAACAACTTTGAAAAATTGCGACAAGATATATAAACTTGATCATGGTGTAATTATATCATCAGGCCTGCCTGATGATATGTTCAGCGCAGAAAAAATCTATCATTCATGAAAGTTGTAATACTTGCAGGTGGCCTTGGAACACGTCTTATGGAAGAAACAGAAGCCAGGCCTAAGCCAATGGTTGAAATTGGAGGTAAACCTATTCTTTGGCATATAATGAAAATATATGAACATTATGGGTTTAATGATTTTGTTTTATGCCTGGGTTATAAAGCGGGTCTGATAAAAGAATATTTCTTTAATTATTATTTACATAACTCAGATATCACTATCGAATTAGCGAATAACCGGATGGAAGTGCATTATACTAATGCCGAATCCTTTAAAGTTACATTGGTTGATACGGGTTTGCAAACGAATACTGCAGGTAGAATTAAACGGATTCGTAAACATATAAATGATGAAACGTTCATGCTAACCTATGGAGATGGTGTATCGAATGTAAATATTAAAGAGCTTATTCAATTTCATAAATCACATGGTAAGATTGCCACGCTGACAACCATTCAATCTCCTGGCAGATTCGGAAATATTGAAATGGATGATAATGGAAAGGTAGACCGCTTTCAGGAAAAACCGCATGGTGACGGAATGTGGATCAATGGAGGTTTTTTTGTACTGGAACCAAATGTTTTTGATTATTTAAAGGGAGATGTAGATGATGTTCAATGGGAAAAAGGTCCGTTGGTAGAAATAGCGAAAGATGAGCAACTTGCAGCATTTCGACATACTGGATTTTGGAAATCTATGGATGCCCTGCGAGATAGGATTGAGCTTGAAGAATTATGGAGTTCGGGTAATGCCTTATGGAAAACTTGGTAACTTTATGCTGAGTATATATAAAAATAAAAAAGTATTTGTAACGGGGCATACAGGGTTTAAAGGATCTTGGCTTTGTTCTATTCTTGAAACTTTGGGTGCTGAAACAGCAGGATACTCCCTTGAACCTTATACAGTGCCTTCACATTTTAGGCTTTGTAACTTATTGGGTAAGTCAACAATCGGTGATATTTCAGACTCTAACCTACTAACTCAAAGCATCAAATTATTTAAACCTGACATTCTATTCCATTTAGCGGCTCAACCTCTTGTAAGAGAGTCTTACAAAAATCCTGTCAATACCTATCAAACCAATGTGATTGGCACATTGAATGTTTTAGAAGCGATTAAATCCTGTGAATCAATTAAAGCTGTTGTTATTATTACAACTGATAAAGTTTACGAAAACAAGGAATGGATTTACCCATATCGGGAAAATGATCAGTTGGGCGGATATGATATGTATAGTTCTTCGAAAGCATGTTCAGAATTATTAACCAGCTCTTTTCAAAGATCATATTTCAATTTAAAGGATTATAAAAAGAAACATAACGTACTATTTGCCACAGCAAGGGCTGGAAATGTTATTGGTGGTGGGGATTGGAGTACTGATCGTTTGTTCCCTGATATAGTAAGAGCTACTGTTGAAAAGAAAATCACAAAGATCAGAAATCCTAACGCAATCAGGCCCTGGCAACATGTTTTGGATTGTTTACAAGGTTATTTGCTATTAGGTAAAAAATTACTGGAAGAAAAAGAGAAATTTTCGGGTTCCTGGAATTTTGCACCTTATTCTTTTGAGTCAAAAACTGTTGAAGAAGTAGCAGTAATTTCGAAATCGGTATGGGCAGATATCCAGATAGAGTTTGAAAAACCTGAAATGGATCATCATGAAGCCACTACTTTAAAGTTGGATAATACGAAAGCTATCTCTCTGTTGGGATGGCAGCCTAAATGGAACACTCAAAAAGCAATTGAAGAGACTATCTCATGGTATAAAGCATTTTACACAAATAATTATGTTCAAACAAATGAACAGATAAACAAATATTTTGTGTGAATGGAATTTATTAAGACTCCAATAGAAGGACTTTTTCTGATCCATCATAAAATATTGGAGGATGAAAGAGGATTATTTACCAGAACCTTTTGTAAAAATGAATTTTCTTCAATTGGCTTTACTAAAGAGTTTGTTCAGTTCAATCACTCGTATAATCTTTTAAAAGGAACCGTTAGAGGGATGCATTTCCAGAATGCACCTTTCGCTGAAACAAAATTGATCAGGTGTGTAGAAGGTAGTGTGTATGATGTAGCAGTTGATCTCCGGAAAGATTCTCAGACCTATCTTCAGTATTTTGGAATTGAATTAAGCAAAGCTAATATAAATTCAATCCTGATTCCGGAAGGATTTGCACATGGTTTTCAAACATTGGAGAACAATACGGCTTTGATTTATCACCATACCGCTTTTTATACACCCGGTGCTGATTGTGGAATACGGTATGATGACCCGGCCTTACATATTAGCTGGCCTTTACCTGTTAGCAAAATCAGTACAAAAGACAAAAACTATCCTTTAATCGCTTGAAACAGAAAAGATAAGTACCATGAAGTGCAGATTTTGCAGTAATGAATTAACACAGCAATTTGTCGACTTAGGTTTTAGCCCGCCATCAAATGCGTTCTTGACTTTAAGTCAGCTTAATGAACCTGAAACATTCTTCCCTTTAAAGATTATGGTTTGCGAAAAATGTTTTTTGGTACAGATTGATGAATTTGCCAAACATGATGAAATATTTAATGGCGAATATGCTTATTTCTCTTCATTTTCTACCAGTTGGTTATCCCATGTTAAAAAATACACCGAATTGATGATTGAACGTTTTGGTTTCAATAGTCAATCCCAGGTTGTTGAAATAGCCAGTAATGATGGGTACCTTTTACAATATTTTAAAGAAAGGGGGATTCCTGCTTTGGGCATTGAACCAACGGCTAATACTGCTGCCATTGCAAAACAAAAAGGTATAGAGACAATTGTTGATTTTTTTGGTGTTAGTTTGGCAACACGTTTGGCTGCGGAGGGAACCAGGGCTGATCTTTTACTTGGTAATAATGTGTTGGCTCATGTGCCCGATATTAATGATTTTGTTGGGGGGTTAAGAATCCTGTTAAACTCAAATGGAGTGATAACTTTTGAATTTCCACACTTACTTCAGTTAATTGATAAAAATCAGCTTGATACGATTTATCATGAACATTTTTCTTATTTATCACTCGGAACTGTAAAGCAAATATTTAAAAAAAATGGTTTACAGATATTTGATGTGGAAGAAATAGCCACACATGGTGGTTCTTTGCGAATTTATGCAAAACATACCGAGGACAATAGCAAACAGATAGAAGACGCTGTTAATAATCTTTTGAATAAAGAAGAAGCATTTGGGTTAAGAAATATCGATGAATATAATAAGTTTCAGATCAAATCTGAAAAAGTAAAAGATGATTTTATTGAATTCCTGTTGAATGCAAAAAGAAATGGGAAAAAAATCGCAGCCTATGGTGCAGCAGCCAAAGGAAATACATTACTGAATTTTGCCGGAATCAGAAAAGACATGATCAGTTTTGTTGTGGATGCGTCTCCTTATAAACAGAACAAATTTCTTCCCGGTGTTCATATCCCTGTAGTGAATGAAAGCCAATTAAAAGAATTTAAACCTGATTATGTAGTAATACTTCCGTGGAATTTGAAAGAGGAAATTTCAAATCAGCTCAGATATATAAGAAATTGGGATGGCAAATTTATTGTTGCGGTTCCGGAAATTTTAATTTTCTAAAAAAAATGATATGAATAAAATTACAAATGCATTACAACTTATCGGGAAAAATGAAAAATTGAGAAACTCATTTATATCATTCATCAAAGAAGTGGAAAAGGATTTAGCCTATAAAGGTGGTGTTAGAGATGATGTTACAAAGTATTTAGTGGATGCACTATTTACAAAAGATGACTATATTATCAAAGCAGTGCAATCAGGTTTGAAATATAAATTTCTTGCAGGTGTGGGTTCTAAAGTAGGTAGAGAATTTCTGTTATCTACTCCTGAAACACCAGAATATGCTTGGGAGCCACAAACTACAAGGTTGTTACTTTATTTAGCAAAACATGCTAAACATGTTGTTATAGGTGGTGCCTATTTTGGGGACCAGGCATTACCAATTGCTTTGGAGATTAAAAAAAATAATGGCGTTGTTCATGCTTTTGATTTGAATCCTGCGCAAATCAATATCCTTAATGAAAATCTGAATTTGAATAGTATCTCAAATGTAAAAACAGTATTGAAAGGTTTGTGGAATGACTCTAAAACTTATTTAAGTTTGTCAGAAACAGATGATTTGGCTTTTGCCACACCCTCGACAGATGTTAATCAATCTAATACATTGACAATTGATGAATATGTTAAGGACAATGGAATTCATAGTATTGATTTGATTATGTTAGATATCGAGGGCTCAGAGTTGAATGTTTTGAAAGGAGCTGAAAAATTATTAAATCATGATACCAACTATCCAAACATTGTTTTTGAAATACACAGTAGCTATGTTGATTGGTCTAATGGATTAATTAATACGCCTATTGTTAAATATTTAACATCGTTTGGGTATAAGGTTTTTTCCCTAAGAGATTTCCAGGGGAATTATGACGTGAAAGACTTAAAGCTTGAATTGATTAGACCAGAGGACACTGTTTTGGATGGTCCACCGCACGGTTTCAATATGGTTGCTGTAAAGGATACAACTATTCTTGAGAATGATCTATTTAAAATGGTTAAAAATGTAAGTCCGAAATATATCCTTCATAAAGATCCTTCATTGCATCATCATACTGAAGGGTTTTCTTAAATTTTATGACTACAATATTAGGTGCTACAGGTTTTGTTGGTTCACATTTGACTGAGCTCTGTAAAAGGGAAAAGATTCCTTTTTTTGCTCCCCAAAGAGAGGGAAAAATAGATAATAAGCCATTAGGTAATATTATTTATTGTATTGGAATGACCTCGGATTTTAGAACAAAGCCATATGAAACTGTTGAGGCACATGTTTGTAAGTTGAAATATGTACTTGAAAAGTGTCAATTTGACTCTTTGACATATTTGTCTTCTACTAGGCTGTATTTGAAAAGCAAAAGCAAAGCTAAGAAGCTTAAAGAGGAAGATGAGGTATGTTTAAATTCAAATGACCCTTTTGATTTGTTCGGAGCAAGCAAAATTACTGGTGAGCTTCTTGCATTTAACTCCGGACGCCCCAATATTAAAATTGTAAGACTTTCCAATGTATTTGGGAATGATTTCAATTCTGACAATTTTGTTACTAGCGTTATTAAAGAAGCGTTACGTGATGGTAAGGTGGAATTATTTACAACGCCTGATTCTGAAAAAGACTATATCGCAATTGATGATGTATGCAATTCATTGTTACTCCTTTCAAATTTGAAAGAATCAGGTATTTATAATTTGGCTTTCGGAGCAAATACAACCAATGAAGTAATTCTGAATGAAATTCAACGACTTACTGGTGCACAAATACATTATAAAACGGGTGCAAAACGAATTTGCTTTAAAGAAATTGATAATTCAAAACTCTCCAACTCTATAAATTTCCTACCGCAAAAAACTATTCTTAGTGCTTTGCCAGAAATTGTCAAAGAATTTAGTCTATTAAAATATTTTTTATGATTCTTTCTTTACCCAAAAACGAATTATTAGACTATACTTCTTTTCAATTAAATCATTTCTATCCTGATAAAAATGTCGTGGATTTATGCAAAATTAATACCATAGCAGATTTAGCTTTTGACAGATTGGATTTTTGTTTTAAGCATGTAGCTTTCAACCGTTATTTTAAAAATGGCGAAACTTTGTTTAATCATTTGTATGCAGACCATTATTTAATGTATATATGGTTCCTGGCAAATACCATCTGGAAGGAGTCGGCGGATATTTCTATAGCTGCAAAACTTTATTATCTAAATAAAAGTTTACATGGCTTAGATTGTATGTATGAAACAAAATTGCCGAATATTTTTCTCATATTTCATGGTGTAGGTACTATGCTAGGTAAAGCAGACTATAATGACTATTTCGTAACACTACAGGGATGTACTGTAGGCTCTCATAAAGGGAAATATCCGGTTTTTGGAAAGGGAACAGCACTTACTGCGAATAGTTCAGTTATTGGGGACTGTATTTTAGGGAATAGGGCTACTATTAGTACTCGTACAACGGTTTTTCAAAAAAGTATACCAGAAGACTTTACAGTGTTTACAAATTTTGAAACAGGAATAGTGTCAATGAAACAATCAAAAGAGTGCTATGCCCAGCAGTTTTTCAATGTTGATTTAAAGAGTTTGTAAAATCTAACATGAACGATTTCAGTAATCTCACATTAATTATTGCCACATACGGCAGCAGACATGATTTTGTGTTGAGAGCTTGCCAACTTTGGAAGGAAACAGGCGTTTATATAATAATAGTAGATGGTTCAGATAATGCTATGCCTAAAACATACCAGCAAGAGTTGTCTAAAACCACATCATATTTTCATTTTGCTTCTGTGGATTACTTCAAAAGACTTAGGACTGCAACAGAGCTTATTAAAACTGATTACGTTATTATGCATCCTGATGATGATATTATGTTTCAGGAAGTGATTAAAAAATGTATAGTTGAGTTAAATCGAGATTCTAAGTTATTAGCTTGTGAAGGCGTTTATAGTTGGTTTACTTTTTTTCAAAAAAAAATGTACAGTTTAAAGGGAATAGCTGTTGTAAAACAATTGTCCCCACCTGATGATAATGCATCCCAAAGGCTATGGGAATCTTTTGATTCAGTTTTTTTGTATGGTGTTTGGCGAACTCATACCTTAAGAACATGTTTTAAAATGTTCCCGGAAAAAGTTTCATCACCGGCAGTTTTTTGTATGGTATTTCAATGTGGGCTGGCATATTTAGGAAAATGGAAAACACTTAGGGAATTGATGTGGCTTAGAAGTTATGAAGATGTTCCTTCTTCAGAAAGAGATGGGATTAAAAGAAGTTTTTATTTCCATCAATGGTATGAAACAGATGTATATAGAGCAGAAGTAGAGGAAACATTGGAGCGTATGGTATCGGTTATAGTTGCAGAAACAAACTGTGCTCCGGAAACTGTAAAGAAAGACTTGTTAAAAGTATTTGACCATAATTCGAATTTGAGCAAACAGGAATTTGGTGAAGAGATATCAGGGAGAACGACGATACCTTTATGGAGAAGACTTTTACAAAATTTCTTGCCAAGATCAGTTATACGGGCATACCGCCGATTCAGATATAGAAATACGCCACCGGCTGGAGTTTTATTTGGTGAACAAATTAGTTGGTTGAGAGAATATAGTATAGAAGTCGATGACAAAAATATAAAATGGCTTGAAAAAGTCCTTTGTGATTATTATACTAAAAAATAATTTTTTGTTGGTTGAGAAAAGTATAAATCTGAAATTGAATAATGGATTTATTTAAGGTTATATATTTTATAAAAGGGAATTACCCTGAGAAAGAATTTGTTGCGCTTCATGAGCCAACCTTCAATGGGAATGAAAAAAAATATCTTACAGAAACTATTGATTCAACATTTGTGTCTTCTGTGGGTATTTACGTTGATAAATTTGAAGATACGATAGCAAATATTTCGAAAACAAAAAAAGCTGTGGCAGTAGTAAATGGTACTGCCGCCATTCAAGTTGCTTTGAGGATGGCAGGGGTAAAAGCGGGTGATGAAGTACTTACGCAGGCACTTACTTTCATAGCAACCGCGAATGCAATACTATATAATGGAGCTGCCCCTATATTTCTGGATGTAGACCTTGATACCATGGGTTTGTCGCCTGTTTCAATAGAGTCATTTCTTGAAGAGTATGGTGAGTTAAGAGAAGAGGGGTGCTTCAATAAAAAAACCGGTAATAGAATTTCCGCTTGTTTACCAATGCACACATTTGGCTTTCCTGTGCACCTGGATGAATTGTTACGGGTTTGTAAAAAATGGAGCATTCCTTTAGTTGAAGATGCTGCAGAATCCATAGGAAGTGAATATAAAGGAAAACCTACAGGTAGTTTTGGTTTGATCGGAGCATTTTCTTTTAATGGGAATAAGATTGTTACCAGTGGAGGAGGAGGTGCGATTGTTACAAATGATGAAGCACTTGGAATAATGGCAAAACATCTTACCACAACAGCTAAGGTCCCTCATCCTTATGAATATGCTCATGACCAGTTAGGCTATAATTTCAGAATGCCAAACTTAAATGCAGCTTTGGCCTGTGCCCAATTAGAACAGCTTAATGGATTCCTGGAAAATAAGAGATCACTGGCTGCGGATTATGAAGTTTTCTTTAAAGAACAGGGAATACAATTTCGTAAAGAGTTGCCCGGAACAAGATCAAATTACTGGTTAATGTGTGTTGAATTGGCCGATCAAAAAGAAAGAGACCTTTTCCTGAAAACAACCAATGAAGCAAAAGTTATGACAAGGCCAATCTGGCAATTGATTTTTCGTGCGCCTATGTATGAAAAATTCCAGAGGGATCAACAGTTAAACGCAAAATTTCTGGAAGAAAGAATTGTAAATATTCCAAGTAGTGTTAGATAAGATAAAGAAAGAAATCATCTTAATTGGTGGAGGCGGACATTGTAAATCAGTTATTGATGTTATAAGTGATAGCGATGAGTTTCAGGTTGCAGGAATTTTGGATATCCCTGATAAAATGGGAAAAGAAGTATTGGGATTTTCTATAATCGGGTCTGATCAGAATATCGCACCTATAATTGATAAATATGTATACTATCATATCACTGTAGGACATATCCTGTCAAATGAGGCACGTGTTCGGCTGTATAATCAGTTCAGATCTGCGGGTGCATTATTTCCGGTAATTATAGCAAAAGATGCGCATGTATCGCGGTATGCTATTCTTGGAGACGGATGCTTTGTTGGCCATAAAGCAGTTGTGAACGCCGGGGTAGTTGTCGGTGAAAATTCCATCATTAATACTGGCGCTATTATAGAACATGATTCTGTTATCGGTTCACATTCACATATTTCTACGATGTGTACTGTAAATGCTGATTGTAAAATCGGAAACCATTGTTTTCTCAGCAGCCATGCTGTTATTAACAGGGGGATTGAAGTTGCTGATGATACAATTGTTTACTCTGGCAGTGTTGTAACAAAATCTTTTTATGAAAAAAATATTTCTTTAAAAGGGACACCTGCAAAACTGGTTAAATGAAAAAAATCATTATCATAGCTGAAGCTGGCGTAAATCACAACGGTGATTTTGAGATGGCAAAGAAGTTAATTGAAGCAGCTGCAGAAGCTGGTGCCGATTATGTAAAATTTCAAACATTCAAAGCTGATAAACTAGTCACCAAAACAGCAAAAAAAGCAGACTACCAGGAAAAAAATATAAACGATGGAGATCAATCGCAATATACAATGCTTAAGAAACTTGAAATGTCGGATCAATGGCATTACGAATTAATTGCTTATGCAAATGAAAAAAACATCAAATTTTTGTCTACAGGGTTTGATGAAGAAAGTATTGATTTCCTGGATCGTTTAGGAATTGATATTTATAAAATTCCATCTGGTGAAATCACAAATAAACCTTACCTGCAACATATCGCAAAAAAAGGGAAACCCATCATTGTTTCAACAGGAATGTCAACAATAGATGAAATCCGAAAAGCTATAGAAATAATCTGTTCTGAAGGGATACCCAAAAATAAAATTACTATTCTTCATTGCAATACAGAATATCCAACGCCCATGGCTGATGTAAATCTGTTGGCAATAAAAAACATAAAAGACGAATTAGGGGTAGATGTGGGATATTCAGACCATACACTTGGTATTGAAGTGCCCATCGCTGCTGCAGCACTCGGATCAACTGTTATCGAAAAGCATTTTACACTGGATAATACATTACCTGGGCCAGACCATCTCGCTTCTTTAACTCCCTCTGAATTAAAGGCAATGGTACTTGCCATAAGAAATATTGAGAAAGCAATTTCGGGGAGCGGAATAAAAGAACCAAGCTTGTCTGAGTTAAAAAATATTTTAATTGTCAGGAAAAGTCTTCATTATCAAACAGATCTCAAAGCCGGACATGTATTAAAAGCTACAAATCTTATTTCTCTGCGGCCGGGTTCAGGGGTTAGTCCAATGGACATCGATAACATATTAGGTAAAAAAATAAAATGCGATGTAACTGCATTTACGCAGGTACAAATTAATCAGCTTCAATGATGAGACGTATTTGTGTAGTTACCGGAACAAGGGCTGAATATGGGTTACTTTACTGGACTTTGAAAGGGTTAAAGGAAAGCCCATTGGTTGATCTGATTATATGTGTTACAGGCATGCATTTATCGCCAGAATTTGGACTTACTTACCAACAAATAGAAACTGATGGATTTGAAATTAATGGTAAAGTTGAAATGTTACTATCTTCAGACACATCAGTAGGTATTTCAAAAAGCATTGGTTTAGGGATTATTGGATTTGCAGATTATTATGGGAGAAGTAAACCTGATTTAATACTGGTCTTAGGAGACAGGTTCGAGATTTTTGCTGCTGTTTCGGCAGCAATGATCGCAAGAATACCCGTGGCTCATTGTCACGGTGGTGAGGCTACTGAAGGCCTTATCGACGAACCGATTCGACACTCAGTAACTAAAATGTCTCATATACATTTTACTTCAACAAAGGAATATAGAAATAGAGTTATACAGTTGGGAGAACAACCTGAAAATATTTATAATGTTGGGGCATTAGGAATCGAAAATATTAATAGGATTGTATTGTTAGAAAAGGACGAGTTTGAAAATTCTATAAATTTCAAATTAGCTGAATGCAATTTCTTAGTTACATTTCACCCAGTAACATTGGAGCAAGCTACTGCTGAAGACCAAGTTGAATCGCTATTACAGGCGATAAGTCAATTCCCAGACGCGCATATTATCTTTACAAAACCCAACGCTGATAATGATGGAAGAATTATTATTAAAATGATTGATGATTATGTAAGTAAACATCAATCACGCGCGATTTCATTCGTATCACTTGGTCAACTTCGATATTTGTCGGCAATAAAACATGTTGATGTAGTTATCGGAAATTCATCAAGTGGACTTCTGGAAGTGCCTTCCTTTAAAAAACCCACCATTAATATTGGTGATAGGCAAAGGGGAAGAATTAAGGCAGCCAGTGTTATCGATTGTGATGAAAAGACTTCTTCAATTAGTGAAGCAATTGCCCTTGGACTATCAAAAGAATTCAAAGAATCCATAAAAGATATCAAAAACCCCTATGGAACAGGAAATCCATCAGCTGAGATTATAAGTGTTTTAGTAAATAAGCCACTTGATAATATTATTAAGAAAGTATTTTATAATCTTTAAATTTTATGAGAATAGTATTCATTGGTTCAGTTCTTTTCTCAAAAAAAATGTTGGAAAAATTAATTGAACTAAAAGCAAATGTTGTTGGGGTTATTACAAAATCTCAATCTGAATTCAATGCAGATTTTGACGATTTGGCACCAATTGCAGCGACGAATTATATTCCATATAAATATGTAAATAACATCAATCATCCTGGAAATATAAATTGGATACATGATAAAAAACCTGATATCATTTTTTGTTTCGGCTGGTCTAACTTAATTAAAACAGAATTATTAAAATTGCCTCCCAAGGGAGTGATAGGATTTCACCCTTCAATGTTGCCAGCAAATAAAGGTAGGCACCCTTTGATTTGGGCTAAAGTGCTTGGTTTAAAGGAAACGGGATCTACATTTTTTTTCATGGATGAAGGCGCAGATACTGGAGATATTTTAGATCAAAAGAAAATTACTATCGATTTTGAAGATACTGCCGATATAGTTTATGACAAAATGATTAAGACAGCTATCAGTCAACTAGATTTTTTTTTGCCTAAACTCCAATCAGATACCTACTCACGAATTCCTCAATCGGGTATAGGGAATAGTTTGAGGAAGCGCAATGCCACTGACGGATTAATTGACTTCAGAATGAACTCAGCATCAATCTGCAATTTAGTCAGAGCACTCTCTTATCCGTATCCCGGGGCACATTGTTATTTTAATGGTACTGAAATCAAGATATGGGACATTAGTTTAGGCCCTTTGAAAAATGAAAACTTTGAACCGGGAAAAGTCGTAGAGGTTAATGAGAATAATATAACCGTAAAAACTGCAGACGGGTCTGTTCTTCTTAAAAAACATACTTTTCAAATTCTTCCGGAAGTAGGAGATTATATCAGATAACATGAAAAAAATAATTATTATATCTGCTCATCCGGATGATGAAATTCTTGGGGCGGGGGGTACCTTACTCAAACACAAAGCTGCTGGTGACGTTTTGGCTTGGCTTATAATAACAAATATTTCAGAAGAGCAAGGTTTCTCAGCAGACAGGGTAAAAAGCAGACAGGAAGAGATTAAACAGGTGAGTGAACGAATTGGTTTTTCAGAAGTCTATAAATTTGACTATCCTACAATGCAACTTGATTCAGCTTCTGTCAACGAATTAATTCCCAAAATATCTCTTGTTTTTTCAGAGTTTCAACCTGAAGTAATCTATGTAATGAATCGATCTGACGCTCATTCAGATCATAGATACACTTTTGATGCTGTGGCTTCCTGTACAAAGTCGTTCAGGTATCCGTATTTAAAAAAAGTATTAATGTATGAGTGTATTTCTGAAACAGAATTTGCACCGGCATTGCCTGAAAAGGTTTTTACACCTAATTATTTCGTTGATATATCGCCCTATTTTGCTGAAAAACTAGAGATCATGAAATACTATGAGTCTGAATTGGGACAGCATCCCTTTCCGAGAAACTTGAAAAATATAGAGGCTTTGGCAGTATTCAGAGGTGCATCTGTGGGTGTGGAATATGCAGAAGCATTTCAATTAATAAAATATATTGATAAGTGAATAATTTTAAAAGACACTTGATCCTTACCGGAAGTTCAATCAAGGAAGCACTTGTGCAACTTGATAAACTTGCACAGGATGCTATTCTTTTTGTTGTAAACGAAGAAGGGATTTTGATAGGAGCACTTACCGATGGAGATGTAAGACGGGGGTTGATAAAAAATATATCCACTGATCAACCCATTAACAATATTATACAAAGCAATCCAAGATATATAAGGAAGGGGGAAAGGAACATTCAGAAGGTTATCGAATACCGAAAAAATCTATTTAAGATTATACCGATAATAGATAATGCAAATAGAGTAGTTAATGTGATTAATTTCCGCGAAATACGTTCCTATCTTCCGGTTGACGCGGTTATTATGGCAGGCGGAAAAGGCCAAAGGCTGGCTCCACTTACCAACACTGTCCCTAAACCATTATTGCGTGTTGGCAATAAACCTATTATTGAACATAATTTAGACAGGCTGTCTCTGTTTGGAATTGATGATTTCTGGATCTCGGTAAATTATTTAGGTGAACAGCTTGAACAATTCTTTAATGACGGATCAAGTAAAAATGTTAACATAAAATATGTTTGGGAAGACCAGCCCCTGGGAACGATTGGAGGGGTTTCTAAAATCGATAATTTTCAACACGATTATATTTTAATTACGAATTCAGACATATTAACGAACCTGGATTATGAACATTTTTTTTTAGAATTTCTTAAGCAGGATGCCGATCTGGCTGTTGTCACCATACCATATACCGTTAATGTTCCGTATGCGGTGCTTGAAACAGATAATGGGCATGTGGTCAATTTCAAGGAAAAGCCAACCTATGTGTATTATTCAAATGGAGGAATTTATTTGCTTAAAAGATCCGTGCTGGAATTGCTCCCCTTTAATGCACATTGTAATGCAACGGATTTAATGGAAACCCTTATCCAAAAAGGGAAAAAAGTGTTTTCTTATCCTCTAATTGGGTATTGGCTGGATATAGGTAATCCGGAGGATTTCAGGAAGGCGCAAACAGATATTGAGTATATAAATTTTTAGTAAAATGAATAATTGTTTTTTGGTTATCGGATTGGGATCTATGGGAAAGAGAAGGGTAAGAAATCTTCTTGCGCTTGGAGAAAAAAACATTATTGGGTTTGATTTACGAAATGACAGGTGCTCTGAAACTTCAGAAAAATATCAGATCAGTACATTCAACAATTTTAATGAAGCAATGGGTTCTACGGCTAAAATCACAGCTTTCCTCATTTCTCTGCCACCCGACATTCACCATATTTATATGAAAAAAGCGGTGGAACTGGGAATCCCCGCTTTTATTGAAGCGAGTGTAGTTGATACTGACTTTGAACAGATCATTTCACAAGCTAAAGAAAAAGATATTCTCCTGGCGCCATCCTGCACACTATCCTTTCATCCGGCAATAAAAAAGATTGGGGAATTGGTAAAAAACGGGGAGATAGGTGTCATTTCTAATTTTTTATATCATTCTGGACAATATCTACCCGACTGGCATACCTATGAAAAAGTGAGTGAATACTATGTTTCCAATAAAGCTACCGGCGGCGGGCGGGAGATAGTACCATTTGAATTAACATGGATCACGTTATTATTGGGATTTCCGAAACGTGTTACTGGATTTTATAAAGGTTCGGTTAATATAGATGGCGCAGAGGACATCGATGACACCTATAACCTATTAATGGATTACGGCAGTGTTATTTTTAATTTATCCGTGGACGTAGTTTCCAGACATGCCACACGAAGGCTGTTGATCAACGGCGATAAAAAACAGTTATACTGGAATTGGGACGATAATGCAATAAGAATATTTGAACCGGAAACAGGAGAATGGAATGAAATAAAATATGAAATCCTGTCTGCACAAAATGGATATAATAAAAATATAACCGAACAAATGTACATCGATGAAGTTCATGCGTTCCTGGAAGCCGTTGAAAAGAATAGCCCGTTTCCCAATAATTTAGAACATGATCATTCAGTGTTAAAAATTTTGTATGCTGTAGAAAGATCAAGTGATGAAAATAAAATTATTTCGTTGTAGTGGTAGGACTTTTAATTATAGCACGACTCGGCTCCACACGACTTGAAAGAAAACATCTGATTGAAGTAAATGGAAAGACATTTGTAGAATGGCTTGTTGAACGTTACCGGAAAGAGTTTTCGAAAGAAATCTTACAGAATCAAGTTAAAATATTTATTGCAACATCTGTAAAGATAGAAAACAGGCAGTTTGGGTTGCTGTTTAAAGATAAGATAGTAAGTATTTTTTACGGTAATGACGAGAATATTCCCTTGCGTCAGTTGGAATGTGCTTTAGCGAATGACCTGGAAAGTATTATATCAATTGATGGAGATGATATTTTATGTTCTACCAAAGGAGCAAGAACGGTATTTGACAATTTAAATAACGGATACCGGATGGTTCAAACACAGGGATTACCCCTGGGTATGAATGTGTCAGGATATAAAACTGCTTTTCTTCAGGAGGCGTTGAGTCTTAATAACTCACTTAAACTTGAAACCGGTTGGGGTAGGATCTTTGATAAAGATGCAATAGAAACCATTAAAATAAACGGATTTGAAAATAGCGAAAATCTACGGATGACACTCGACTATCAGGAGGATGCTCTTTTTTTTCATACTGTTATTTCGGAAATTGGCGATGAGATTGTATCTATCGATGATAAAAAACTAGTAACTACAATTTTAGAAAATGGCTGGAATAAATTAAACGACAATCTTAACGAAGAATACTGGAATAATTTTAATAAAAGCAAGCAATCAGAATCTTAGTATATGGATAATTCTTTTAAAAACAGGCTGCATCATGTAATACCCGGCGGTGCGCATACGTACTCCCGTGGTGACGACCAATTCCCGGCCAATGCGCCTTCCATCCTTGAGCGTGGAGAGGGTGCCTATGTTTTCGCGCCCGACGGGACCAAATACCTTGACTATGGAATGGGTCTTCGATCAGTAAACATTGGATATGCAAACAAAGAAATAGCGGATGCGTGTTACCAGGAAATAATGAAAGGGAATAACCTTACAAGAGCGTCACTAACTGAACTCGAAGCTGCTGAGTTAATGGTGTCACTGATACCTTCTGTGGAAATGGTTAAGTTTGCCAAACATGGATCTACTGTAACTACAGCTGCTGTAAAATTAGCACGGGCGTATACTCAACGTAAGTATATCGCTATTCCATTTGAACATCCATTCTTTTCATTCGATGATTGGTTTATCGGGTCAACCGTTATCAACAAAGGCACATTAAAAGAAGCTAGCGACTATACACTGAAATTTCACTATAATAACATTGAATCATTAGAGTTTCTTTTTCAGCAGTATCCAGACCAGATTGCTGCTGTAATGCTGGAGCCTGCAACTACGATGAACCCTTTGGGCAATGGAAATAATTTTCTGGAACAGGTAAGATCATTGGCGCACAAAAATGGTACATTATTTATCCTTGATGAAATGATTACAGGGTTTAGATGGCATTTGCAAGGTGCCCAAACCTATTTTGGCGTAGAACCTGATATATGCACATTTGGTAAAGCCATGGCGAATGGATTTGCAGTGGCCGCTTTAGGCGGGAAGAGAGAGATTATGGAAATTGGTGGCATACTAGCAGAACGCAAAGAAAGGATTTTCCTTACCTCTACCACTCATGGAGCAGAAATGAGTGCTTTAGGTGCTTTTATTAAAACCATGGAAATACTGAAAAGAGATGCAGTGGTGGACCATTTTTGGAGTTATGGCGAAAAATTAAAGACAGGGGTGAATGACATCGCAAAAGAACTGGGTATACAGGAACATTTTTATGTGGAAGGATTCCCATGCTCACCAAGCTATGTTACAAAAGATAAAGAAGGTAATACTTCCCTTGCTTTCAGAACATTGTTCGCCCAGGAAATGGTGAATAATCATGTACTGATGCCATATATAGCAATATCCTACGCTCACCAGGAACCTGAACTTGATTTCACTTTATCTGCTGTAAGGTCTTCAGTAAATATTGTGCGGCTTGCGCTCGAAGAAGGAATTGACAAATATTTAAAATCACCTGTGATGAAGCCTGTATTCAGGCAGTTTAATTAAGATTTATGGATAGTTATAAAAAAGCGCTTCAAACTGATAAGGAAGTCACCTCTGCATATTTTCTTAAATCGATAAATAAAAATGAGCAACAGAAATTCCTTGAATATCTTCTGAGGGATATGGATACGCAAAAATCTTACAGAATAGCAGATATAGCCTGTGGAGGCGGGACGCTGACTTATCACTTAAGCAGAATGTTTCCGAATGCGCATTTTACTTTGGCAGATTACCTGGATTTTTCCATAGAAACCGCCAAAAAAGTAAATGACGGAAATGCGAAAATGGATTTTTTTGCGGATGATATTTATTCACTTGAAAAAATTGGAGGCTCATTTGATTATACTTTTTGCTGGCAAACATTAAGCTGGATCGAGAATCCGAAATTAGCTCTCGAAAACCTTATCCGTATTACCAAGACAGGTGGTACAATTTATCTAAGCTCTCTTTTTAATATTCAATGTGATGTGGATGTTTATTCAAAAGCACTTGATCTTACGCGGGAATCAAGTAACGAGCAGATTTTTTTGAGTTACAACACTTATTCAGAAAAGTCAATCAGGAACTGGATAGAGAGCAAGGTTTCAAATATTGAGTTTTTTGAATTTAATCCCAAGATAGATATTACCTATGATGGCCGTGGTTTGGGAACGAGAACAGTGCAAACAGTAGAGGACAAAAGAATTCAGATTTCTGCCGGCATGCTATTGAATTGGTATATTTTAAAAATAACTGTGTAAAATGTTTTCCGTAAAGAGCAAAGTAATTGTTGTTACAGGAGCCAATGGTCTTTTGGGAAAGGAAATTGTTGCTTCATTGCGTAAAGAAGGTGCCATTGTAGCGGCTACCGATATTTATTTTGAAGAACTTCAGGAACATGATTTTTTGCTCGATATTACAAATGAAGTGTCGGTACGTGAAAATATTACGAAAATAAAAAGTAAGTACGAACAGATAGATGGGTGGGTAAATAATGCTTATCCCAGGACAAAAGATTGGGGTAATAAATTAGAGGATACCTCGTTTGATTCGTGGCGAACGAATGTTGATATGCATTTAAATGGATATTTTTTATGCTGCCAGGTAATACTGGAACAAATGAAGCAACAGGGTTTTGGGTCTGTTGTAAATATGTCGTCGATCTACGGGTTACTCGGACCTGACTTTACTATTTACGAAGGCACCAATATGACAATGCCCGCAGCGTATTCAGCTATAAAAGGGGGTATCAATAACCTTACAAGATATCTGGCGGCTTATTTCGGCCCTTATAATATCAGGGTAAATACGGTTTCACCGGGAGGAATAATTGATAGCCAGCCAGAAATATTTTTATCAAACTATTGTAAGAAAGTGCCTTTGCGACGAATGGGAAAACCGCATGATATCGTGTCGGCGATACATTTTTTACTCTCTGATGAAACTGCTTATATCACAGGCCATAATTTAGTAGTAGATGGTGGGTGGACAATTATATAAAACAGAATTGGATATATGTATACAGTAGCAATAATAGGAGCGGGTCAATTAGGAAGCAGGCATTTGCAGGGACTTTTAACGATAAACATTCCTATAAAGGTAGAAGTGCTTGATTCAAATCCTGCATCATTGTCTCTTGCAGAAACAAGGGCTAATGAAATACCTTTGAACGATAATATTCTCGGGATTACATATTGTAACGATTTAACTGACTTAAGTAACGAAATTGATCTTGTCATTATCGCTACAACTTCCAGTGTTAGGTATCTGATTATTGAACAACTTTTGCAAAGCAAAACTGTCAAAAATATGATACTTGAAAAAGTGCTTTTTCAGAAAATACCTGAGTATGATATGACGCAGGCACTTCTTTTAAAAAATAATGTTAAATGCTGGGTAAACTGCCCAAGAAGATCAATGCCTGTTTATCAGAAACTTCGTTCATTGATCGCACCCGGCGAGGTTTTAACATGTACAGTAATTGGCGGAAGTTGGGGATTGGCAAGTAATGCAATTCATTTTATTGATTTGATTAATTACTTAAATGGCGCGGATGAATTTACATACACTACTTCTTCCATTGCAAAAGTTGAAAATGCGAAGCGGCCGGGCTATCTGGAGTTATCAGGAACTTTGTATGCGCATCAATCCAATGGATCAGATATATTATTCCATTCACGAGGTAATTCTACTGCGGAATTAAGGATCCAGCTATTGTCAGAAAACTATTTCTGGGAGATTGATGAGATTCGCCAGACAATAACTACTTCAGCAGGCAATAATAAATGGGAAAGAAATTCTTCCGGTTTTCAAATTCTGTATCAAAGCCAGTTGACTGGCATCATTAGCGAAGAGATATTACGCACAGGTAAAACCGAATTAACGGATTATACTGTTTCCAGTAAGCTTCACAAGGATTTTCTAGATGCTGTTAGCGGGTTATTTAACAGTGATTCAAGCTATATTAATACTATTTGTCCAATAACATAATCAAATGAATAAAGTTCTGGTGGTTGGTAGCGGTTACATGGCCGGTGAATATTTGAAAGTTCTCGACAGTTTAAAATTTGATGTAGTAGTAGTAGGTAGGGGCACAGCAAAAGTTGACAAATTAAAATCGGAATACCCTCAATTTGATTTTCATTCAGGCGGAATAGAAGAGTTTGTGGCTTCCGGCGGGGAGATACCTACAGTTGCTATTAATACTTCAACAATAACCCAGCTGAAAAGTTCTTCTATTTGTTTACTTGGAGCGGGTGTAAAAAAAATACTGATAGAGAAACCCGGTGATATCTTTATTGAAGGTATTTCGCAATTAAATGAGATCGCCCGTAAGGCTAATGCCTCTGTTTACATTGCATACAACCGAAGATTCTATACTTCTGTCCTCCAGTTACAAAAAGAATTAAATGAAGACGGAGGTGCTATCGGTACCCATTTTGAATTTTCAGAATGGATCCATACTATTGATCCTGGTACATTTGATGTAGACTCTCTATCGAGATGGATCATGTCAAATTCATCACATGTGATTGATACCGTTTTTCACCTGATTGGCTTGCCGTCCCAACTGCATGCTATTGTTAAAGAACAAGATCAAATAGAATGGCATAGATCAGGAAGCGTTTTTTTTGGTTGCGGTGTATCAGAAAAAGACATACCATTTACATATCATTCTAACTGGAATGCACCTGGCCGTTGGGCAATTGAAATATGGACGAGAAAAAGGCGTTTCTATTTAAAGCCAATGGAAAAACTCGCAGTTCAATTAAAAGGTTCTGTAAGCATTAATGAATTTCCTATAAACGATAGTATCGATACGGAATTCAAGCCTGGGCTTTTTTTACAGACCAAAAATTTTATGGAAGGCAAGCTTGATGAATTCTGTACCATTGAGGAGCAGCATTTGAACATGCAAAAAATTTATTCAAAAATATCCGGCTACCCGGCATAATATACCCTCATCTTTTTAGGAAGGCTATCATCTCAATGAAAGATAAACTGGTTATTTTATCAATTCCATTTCAGCGTCTCAACCGTGTTTTATTAGGTTCGCATATACTTGATCTCCTGCGCGAAGAGGCCGATGTGCTGATCGTTAGCCCATTCTCTGATGATCCCGCATTCCAACATGAGTTCAAAGGAGAGTCCATCTATTTTCTCGAATCGATCGTTCCGCAGACTTTCAAAGAACCATACGGTAAACTATATGCCCTGTCCGAGGTCATGCGCATGCAGGGATACTGGATGCTGAACCGTAACAGGGGCATGGCCGAATTCCTTGCCAACAGCGATGTGCAATATAGCAGTACCGGTAAAGAATTAAGGAGACCCTGGCCGAAAAGAATGGTATTTACAGTTTTAAGAGCTATTGGTGCATGGTCAAGATCATGGCGTATCCTTGACAGAATTGCCGGCCCCTCGGTATTTAAATTCTCAAAGCTTATTACAATAACAGAAAAATATAAATCGGTAGCGCTGATACAATCTGCATCTTGGGGCTTCCAAGACCGTATGCTTGCATGGCTCGCGCGGCAGCATCAATGGAAAACGGTATTGATACCTTATACCACGGACCAGGTACACAGCAATGGATTTTTGTTGTCTGATTTTGATGCAGTATGCGTGCAAGGCCCCGCCGAGGCAGATTACGCGAAACGATTACATCATATTCCGGAAAATCGTATCAAAAAACTGGGTTCGCCGTGGCTCCGGCATATGGAAGTGTTAGAGAATGAGATCCCAACGGTAAAGAAAAAAGAAAGTAAAACAATCATGTTCGCAGGGCTGGCAACACTTTTTTTCCCACTCGAGAGCCAGTTTGATATCGTGGACCGTTTGTTGGCAGAGATCAAAAAAGGCAACCTTGGTAAGGTAGGTCTTTCTCTGCGGCCGGTAGCACTGAGCCAGGAAGAAACCGAGACATGGACGGCAAAATATGGCCACCTTGATAACGTGATCATTCAATGGCCACAGGCTGCATGTCTGGGAATTGATTTTGATCCGGAAGCACAAAATCCAACCATGAAACAGGAACTGACGGAGTTTGTGAAGCAGATCTCAGGCGTTGACCTGTTGGTGATCAGTGGTTTTACAACCCTGATGATTGAAGCAGCACATTTTGGTATACCATCAATTTCTGTATTTGCCGATCGCACAGGAATATTAAAAAACCGGAATGCAGATCTGATGATCAGAACCGTTGTAAAATCACTTGGATTTAATACACTCCCCATTGTGCATGAACTGGATGAACTGGCACTGCTTGTGAAAGAAATCTTATATGATCCGGCCAAAGCAAAACACATAGCGGATGGTTTGCTGGATGGGTGGGATTATCCTGATGCTGATTATAAAACGTTAATGAAAGAAGCTTTATTTGGATAGGCATGATAATTAAGATCACAGATAAAACCCGCCTGCGTATTGCAGTTCCGTTACGTATAGAAACTGATGGTTTGCCGCAACTGGAACTACGCATGCCGAAACCTATACCTGCAAACGTTACCATTCCTGCCACGCCACCCGGTTATATTTTGCGTTCTTTCAGGGATGGGGATGAAATACAATTGATCTCCCTGTTCAAAAAAGCAGATTTTTCCTTCTTTGATAAAAATGTACTTGACACATCCCTTGCCATCTGTTTGCCTGGCGGCTGCTTTGTGATTGAGGAGGCAGCTACAAAAACACTCGTCTCAACCATGATGGCGCGACACCTTGCCTCACCTGAACATCCATTTGGCGGACGAATAGACTGGCTGGCAACAGATCCTGAACACCGGGGTGCAAAACTTGGGCAGATCTGCGCAGCAAGCGCTACCCAACACCTGATCACACGTGGGTATAAAAACATTTGGGTAACAACGGATGAATACAGGACAGGCGCATTGAAGATCTTTCTTTCGATCGGATTCAAACCTCTGGTAACAACAGCTACAAAAGAAAGATGGGATGGTATATTCAAAACATTCAATTTGCCGACAGGTAGCCTGAGCGAATAAAACGTATTGTAAAAATACAACAATTGTTTAAATCATAAATAAGAAAAAGAATAGAAAAATGTCTACCGAATTTATACCTGTTTACAAGCCAAGCTTCGGAGGAAATGAAAAGAAATATGTAAATGAATGCCTTGATACGACATGGATCTCATCGAAAGGAGAGTTCATCGGAAGGTTCGAAAAAGAATTTGCATCCTATCTTAATGTACCCTATGCAACAACAGTAGGCAATGGAACGGCGGCATTACACCTGGCATTGATTACTTTGGGCATCGGGATTGGCGATGAGGTGATTGTTCCAACGTTTACGTATATCGCTTCAGTAAATGCAATCGCAATTGTTGGCGCAACACCAGTGTTTGTAGATTCACTGGAAGGCACCTGGAACGTTGATCCGGAAAAACTGGCTGAAAAAATAACCCCGAAAACAAAGGCGATCATGGTTGTTCATTTGTATGGAGCGCCGTGCGAAATGAATGCGATCGATTCAATAGCTCAAAAAAATAATTTATTGGTTATCGAAGACGCCGCCGAAGCATTCGGTAGTATGTATGATAACAGGTATGTGGGCGATTTCGGCGTTATCTCAACATTCAGTTTTTTTGGAAATAAAACGATCACCACTGGCGAAGGAGGTATGATAGTTGCCAAAAACAAAGAAGTGATTGATAGGGCTGCCTATCTCAAGAGCCAAGCTGTATCTCCTATCAGAGAATACTGGCACGATGAAGTAGGGTATAATTTCAGAATGACTAATATCTGCGCAGCAATCGGGCTCGCACAACTGGAAAAAGCAACTGAGATCATACAAAGAAAAAAACAGCTGGCACAGTGGTACAAAGAAGAACTGAAAAATGCACCTGTTATCTTTCAAAAAGATATCGCAGGTTCACGCAATTCTTACTGGATGATCTCTATCCTTGCAGAAAATGAACCAAAGCGTGACGGTCTCAGGAACTACCTGAAAGAAAGCAAGGTTGAAACAAGGCCGCTGTTCCATCCTGCGCATACAATGCCTGTTTTTAAATCAGCAGAGGTTTTTCCCGTTGCGGAATCAATCAGCAAGAGAGGAATGAATCTTCCCAGTTTCCCAGATCTTACCCGGGAAGAGGTTGTGCGTATCTGCACTTCCATTAAAGAATACCTGCACAGATAGTTAGCCAATTACTTGAATGCAACACAAGAGATTCTTGTGTTGCATATTCTACATGTGTTTCAATACTGCAGTAGAAATTAATAATTTGTAAGGAGATCAAGACCATGTTTAAAAAAGGACACTTTGATGACAGGATTTTGTTTTTGATGTTTGCAGAAACGTATCTTCTCCCATTTTGGCATATTGGCCCCATTCCCTTCAAATTCTCTTTTCTTTATATCGCAGTTTCCTTATTGAGTAAATTCCGAAAAAATAGTTTCGTCCTTCCTATTGTGGGTATTATTTGTCTGTTATGGATGGGTAAGATTTTTGCATATTTTTTATTCGGTGAGACGGAGTTTTCTCAGACCATATATATCACCATGAATTATTCATTGATAATTCTGGGTTTTTTATATGCAATTAAAATTAAGCCCGTAAAAAACCTAAACTGGCTACTTACCTTATCCATACTTTTTTCATTGATAAACCTGTTTGTTTTTGTAATGGGTCCGGGTATGCCCAGGCTCTTATCTTTTTATGGGTTAACGGAGAGGCTTGAAGATGGATTATTTTTAGTAAGAAACCCCGGCGTGTTTACAAATCCAAACGGATCAGCGCTAGCCGGAAATGTCATTTTGATTTTTTGGATTGTTGCACGAAAGTTTGATTTAATATCCTACCGGAAAGGGATCGCGGATATTTTGGTTTTTCTTTTTATCGGGTTGGCCCTGGTCTCTTTTCAGAGTCGGGGTGGTTTTTTGGCCTATGGTGTAACACTATTATATTTTGTAGCCCGCGAACTGAGTATTAAAAGCATCGTATACCTTACAATGGCTATGATTTTTATGATCAGCCTGTTGATCAACATATTGCCCAAAATATTTCCCGAACAGATAGATGTTTTTGAACAGGGAATAAATAAGGTATTGACAATTAACAAAGAAATAAATGATGAAATCGACAAGGATGAAAAGGCTGACGGAAGCCGTATATACAAAGTAAAAGCTGCATTGGAGAATTTTGTGTACTCGCCTATTTTTGGAGTAGGGGCCGATCGGACCACAGGAACAACATTGAATAGGGTTTATTATCACAATGACTGGTCTGAGATCCTGGTAAGTACGGGCATTGTAGGTTTTTTTCTGTTGCTCTATGTTTTTATAAGGATATTGAAACTAAATGCAGCACTGGCCATCCCTTTTATATTCGGAGGTATGACAAATTCTTTCATCGTTACAGTTCAGATCGTTATGTTTTATTTTCTTTTTATTGGTCTTATTGTAAAGGTCAGGGAGGAAAAACTGCGGCATAAACCGGTTGATGATAGCAATCCACTTTTCAACACAGGCGCAACTGCAGTATAATGGTCTATAGAGAAAATAATTTTGATCTGATCAGGCTGATCGCAGCATTTCAGGTAATGGTAATGCATGGGATCTTTCATCTTAAAATAGATGGACCCGGATTGGGAAAACTCTCAGGAATTTTCGATTTTTTCCCGGGCGTTTTGATGTTTTTTACGATCAGCGGTTTTTTGATTTTTTCGTCGCTTGATAGGAACAAAGACCTTAAAAAATATTTCTTTAACAGGGTTCTTCGTGTATACCCGGGTTTGTGGTTGTGTTTTATTGTTACTGTAATACTATTGCTTGCGTTCAAAACAATCAATGTATCAGATCTCTTTACAGGAACAATGCTTAAGTGGAGTTTGGGGCAACTTACTTTTTTTCAATTCTGGACCCCTGACCTGTTACGGACCTGGGGCGTTGGAACACCCAACGGAAGTTTATGGACGATCCCTGTTGAATTGCAATTCTATGTGATCCTGCCCGCAATTGTTTTGCTTTTCAGAAAGACAAGTCTGTTATTAAAATTTGTCTTGCTTGCTGTTGTTTCTGTTCTGTTTAATATTTACCTCTCAGGTGTTTTGGGAGTGAATGAAAGTACTGCGGTCAAGCTATCAAAGGTTACAGTTTTGCCTTATCTGTATAGTTTCCTTATGGGTTGTATTATTTATTTGAACTGGAACAGACTGAAAAAATTTATTGAGAACAAAGCATTGATATGGCTGGTTGTTTTTTTTCTGTTTAGCGAGTTTGTTGGAGGGAAACCATCCTATTATCCACAGAAAATTCAAATACTGTCCAATATTCTTCTATCGATCTTAACTATATCCATGGCGTTTACTTTACCAGGCTTCAGCAGGGTGCTAAAGAAGAATGATATTTCGTACGGAATGTATATTTATCACATGCTGGTTATTAATTCTCTAGTTGCGCTCGGCTATGTGAATGATATAAAATATTTATTTCTGGGAATACTCACAACCGTTTTGTTAAGCAGTTTGTCGTGGTTGTTTGTTGAACGAAGAGCATTGTCTATGAAATATCGGCAAAAAGGAATGGGTCATGAAGGCAAGGTAATTTTTAAAACATAAACCTCAGCATCAATGAATAACAACATTCTTATCTCTGAAGGAGACATTAAAACTAAAATTTCAGAAATAGCAGAAGAGATCTCTTTAGATTATGATGGTAAAGAAATAGATATCATATGCGTTATGAATGGCGCCTCTTTTTTTGCCATAGATCTTGTAAGAAAACTGACCATCCCTTCCAGGCTGCATTTTTTAGGATTCTCTTCGTATGAGAAAGCCAATCTTACAGGAGAGGTCAGGATTACACATGATGTAAAGGAGCCGTTATCTGGACGGCATTTACTGGTGATAGAAGGTGTAGTGGTGAGTGGACGAACGCCAAAATTTATTCTTGAATATTTAAAATTGAGAAAGCCGGATAGTATAGAATACTGTGCTTTGGGTATTAAACCGAAAAGCCTGACTGTTGACCTGGATGTTAAATATTATGGCTTCGACTTTGAACCTGAACGAATAGTGGGAGGATATGGAATTGGTGATGGTACCAGTAAAACCTTACCTTATCTGATAGAATTGTAAAATTTATTTATTCGATAATTTGTGTATTGCCTTATGGAAAACAAAAATTTAACGGTAAGATGTGAAGGCCTTCGGATTTTATTGCGCGGTCCTTTTCCTCCTCCTTATGGCGGAATTGCAACACTGATCGCCTCGATTCTTCCGGGATTGAAGGCCTGCGGCGCGGAAGATATTGTTGTACTGGACTACGGAAAGATCAACAGCGTAGAAAAAGTAAAAGAAGGGATCATCTACCGGTACAATTTAAAAAGACAGCTCTGGAAAATAATGCTGCCGCAAAACTGGTTTACCTTTTTCCAGGTGGCCAACACACTGAAAGGAAATCAGATCCCATTCAGGCAATTGATGCGGGAAACGATCAAAACAATTCTTGCGACCAAAATCGCAAAAAGACATTCATCCAAAGTTGTAAACTTTTACCAATCGCATGAAGCGATCGAAATGCTGGTATGTAAAAAGAAATGGGGAACATCGCGTTCCATCATTTTAAATATATATGGAGAGATCTATGACAATTTCGATATCATAGAACCCCGCAAGGAATTATTCCGTAAAATGGTGGAAATGCCGGCTGCTGTTGTGGCGTCAAGCGAACACTGCGGACGGTCATTTAAAAAGATCGGTGTGGAAAGACACATTGATGTGATATATGTGGGTGTTGACATGGAGCGCTTTGATGACAAGCAACATGTACTCCGCAACAAATACAGGCAGGAGTTGGGGATAAGCGACAACACAACGGTAGTATTATACATGGGCCGCTTTATTGAAGAGATGGGATTAGACAGCATGATAGACATCGTTCCTTCGCTTATTGCAGAAAAAGGAAATGAGCTGAAGTTGATTTTCGCCGGTGCAAAAGGACCGCTTTGCGATGCGGCATTTGAATGCAAGAAAAAATATCCCGACCATGTGATCGTGATGAACAATGTGCCGTTTGCCTTGCAGCCGTCATTGTATTCTGCAGCAGATATTGTTGTAACTCCGTCACGCGCGCAACATGCATGTATGGGTGTAACTATCAAAGAAGCGATGGCTGCATCAAGACCGGTCATCGGAAGCGATTCAGGAGGTATTCCGGAAGCAATCATACACGCCGAAACTGGTCTGATCATTCCGCTGTTAAGCGATGGCGATGTAGATAGCGAAGCCTTTAAACAAGCCATTCTTTCCCTGATGGGACAAAAAGAGAAATGCGCTGCGATGGGAAAGGCAGGACGCCAGCGTGCACATGATCTTTTTTCAGAAGTAACGACCATTAACCGCAGTGCTAAGATTTTCATGAACGGATTGTCTAATGGGTAGATCAAGATTTATCTCACCCTATTTTTCCGCAGTTGGCGTAAGAGAAAGTGCCGTTTTATTGAAAGGTGTTTTCCTTGCCGCGCTGCCGGGCAAAAAAAAGAACAGACAGAAACTTCATAGTTTGATCGCAGACCGGTTTGGATCGGCTTCGGCATTTTCTTACACAAGTGCAAGAGGGGCATTGGCCTCTTTTCTTTCTGCGATAGGTATTGAGAAAGACCAGGAAGTGCTGCTTTCCGCATTCACCTGTCTCGCGGTGCCTTCAGCAGTAATCGCGGCGGGCGGTAAACCGGTATATTGTGATATTGAAGCGCAATCGCTCAACGTCACCCGCGATTCGATCAAAGCAGCGATAACGCCACAAACACGCGTGATCGTAATTCAGCATACACTCGGAAGTGTTGCGCCTGTGGAAGCGATTGTTGCGCTCGCTAAAGAACACGGCATTATTACAGTGGAAGATTGTGCCCTCGCCATCGCATCAAAAAAAAATAACAGGGAAGTTGGAACAACTGCAGACGCAGCGATCTTTTCAATGGAACTTTCTAAAACACTTTCCATCGGGTGGGGTGGTATACTGCTGGTGAATGATCCGCAGCTGGCAGTAAAAATTTCTGAAAAATACAAACATACCGGGCATATTTCTTTTCTGAAAACCGGAAGGATGGCATTGCAGACAATGGTCACCGGGATCTGTTACCAGCCGTCTTTTTTCCAGGTTGGAAAATATGTGGTAGCGGCAGGATTTAAAACAGGCATTTTTAAAGTGTCAACACCCGAACCAGAACATCATGGACAGATAACACCGGATTTTACCTCTGTGTTATCTTCACCGCAGGTAGTATTGGCCATCCATCAATGGAAACGTTTGAATAACGTGGCGCATATCTGCGAACAAAATGCTGTTGTGATAAGCAAAGTGGTGAACAAACTGGGTTATACTATTTTGGGTGTTTCAGGACCAGCGTACAACAACGTTACACCAAGGATTTCTTTTCTTGTTGCAGACAGACCGGCAGCGATGGATTTTTTTCTGTCGAACAACATTGAAGCAGGTTCATGGTTCGACGGTCCTTTGCAACCTTTGCCTGCGGAAAGTATTTACAATTATCAGAGAATCGATTACCCTTCGGCCGTATTTGTGGCTGACCATATTGTTAACATTCCCTGTCATTACAGGATCAACGCAGATGACCTTGCTCACATTATTGAAACAATGAAGCAGTACGCTGCTGCATACAAAGGGGATATGGACATCCAGGAAAAATTAAAAAGGATAGGGTCTGCATCCATTACAGAGACGACATGAAAATTGTAATTATTGGCTGGTCGCAGTTTCCTTCGGGGGACGCGAGTGCTGCGAGGATCCGAACTTTTGCAAAAGGCTTTATAGACAATGGCGCATCGGTACATTTTATAACGACCGCAAAACTTGAAAACGCATCTCAAAATGATTCACCCGTATTGCAATGGGAAAGAATCAGCTACGAAAGTTCTTACCCTGTTCATACAAAAACGAATTTTTTCAACCGGTTCAATATCGTAAAACACATACAGTCGTTGCGCAACAGCTGGCGACTTGTACAGGCACTGATTGACAAGGGAGAGTGCGATATTATTTATTTTTATAGCTGGAGCCTGCTTGCGAATTATCCGCTTAAGAAAAAAGCGATCGGCAACAGGATCCCTTTCTTTTTTGATATCTGCGAATGGTATCCGCCTGAACATTTTGGTAAATGGATGATCAATCCATTGTATTATGATGATTGGTTGGGCAGGCGTTTACCCGGAAGAAAATGTTCCGGTATCATAGCGATCACACATTATATTGAAGAAAAATATAGGAAACAAGGTATCCCGGTTATATTGGTGCCGGCTATTTATGATTTTTCTGCAGTAGTGCCACAACAGTTATCCGGCCTCACTGAAAATGCAAGCCGCGATTCTTTTACGGTTCTGTATGCCGGGTTTTGCAAACCAGGTGACGGTTTGGACTTGTTGATTGACGCCGTTAAAATTATAAAACTAAAAGGCATTCCTGCTCAGTTATATATCATCGGAACAGATGGTGCATCCGGTGCTGCGCTCGAATACAAAACGAAATGCCTGCACGACGAAGTATTACAATATACTGTTCATTTCAAAGGAAAAATGCCGCAGGCCGAATATCCCCACATGCTTGCATCTGTAGACGTGTTAACGCTGGCCCGGAAAAACACTATGACAAACCTGGCCGCTTTTCCAACGCGGCTTCCAGAATACCTATCAACAGGCCGGCCGGTGCTGACTACAGCAGTACCAGATGTGCCACTCTACCTAACACCAGACCTGCATGCAAAGATTGTGAAGCCTGACAGCGTAAACGCGATCGCAGAAGGTTTAATAGAACTCTGGAACGAACCTGCAAAAGCAAAAGCGATGGGCATATTAGGGCAAAAGCGTGGCGCTGAAGTTTTTGATTACAGACCGTACATAGCCAACCTTTACGAAATGTTTGTATCGGCAAGGCAAAAAACTAAACAAAACTGATTATATGCTGCAGTTAGTAAATCTTTCAGACAGGATCGGCTGGGCCATCAATAGGCTTTTTTACGGTTTGTGGATGAAAGTAATATGTGCAATGTCGGGAATTGCTTTGGGCAAAGGCTCTACTTTTTATGGTAAACCCAAATTCAAAAAATTGGCTCCGTCTTCAAAATTTTTAATTGGAAACAATGCATGTTTCAGGTCACGCGCAACATCCAATTTGATCGGCATCAACAGGCCGTGTATCTTTTCTGTAAATACAGAAAAAGCGGTGCTGGAAATAGGCGATGGCTGTGGTTTTAGCGGAACTGTTATCGGATGTTTTGAAAAGATCACCCTCGGAAAAAATGTTCGTTGTGGCGCTAATACTTTGATTACGGATTCAGACTGGCACCCTGAAGATCCGCGGGGCGGAACCTGTAGTCCCGTGAGCATCGCAGACAACGTATGGCTCGGCGTAAATGTAATTGTGCTGAAAGGGGTTAGCATCGGCAGGAATACATTGATCGGCGCCGGTAGTGTTGTGTCTAAAGATATCCCTGAAAATGTAATAGCTACGGGTAACCCCTGCAGGGTCATCAGGCAGTTATAAATAAAATGATATACACGCGGTGTATTTTCTCTCGCTAAGAATCAACTGGCAAATAAGTAAAATATGTGTGGAATTTGTGGTGTCATCAGTAGTAAAATAGATACGGGCAGGAGAAATGCGGTAGTACAGGAAATGAATAACGCCATTCTTCACCGGGGACCGGATGAAGATGGTTTCTTTTCTGATGATCATTGTACCCTGGCAATGCGACGACTGTCAATTATCGATCTGAATACCGGTAAACAACCAATTTATTCAAACAACGGAAAGACACTGATATTCTTTAACGGAGAGATCTATAATTACCCGGAATTAAAAAACGACCTTATCAGTAAAGGCATCCAATTTCATACTACCTCCGACACCGAAGTGGTTGTTAACCTTTACCAGCAGTATGGAACGGATATGTTGCTGATGTTAAAAGGCATGTTTGCTTTCTGTATTTACGACATTACTAACGAATCTTATTTTTTCGCAAGAGACAGGTTTGGAGAGAAACCGTTTTTTTATTATCACAATAACGAAAGCCTTTTCTTTTCTTCTGAAATAAACAGTCTCCTGACTTCTCCGGAAGTACCAAGGAGGTTGAACAAGTCACTGCTTGGTGTATATTTGCGACGTTCATATGTGCCGGAACCCGACACTCTTTTTGAAAACATAAAAATACTCCCTGTCGGTCATTATCTTATTTACAATAGAAATGGCCTCCAAATCAAACCCTATTTTACAGTCCAATACAATCCAGATAACTCCATCAATAGTATAGAAGACGCAGCAGCATACATAAAACCATTTTTGGAAAGTGCGGTAAAAAGGCAGATGATCAGTGATGTACCTATTGGAGCTTTTTTATCTGGTGGAATTGATTCCAGTACAGTTGTTGCGTTGATGCAGGAGTTTTCTGATAGAAAAATTAAAACCTTCAATGTAAAATTTCAAACAGAAGGATATGATGAAAGCAAGATTGCAAGAAAAGTAGCTGAAAAAGTTGGTACAGAACATCATGAAATCGTTGTAGCGAACAGTTCATTTAATGAAGACCAATTTTGGAAAATATTACGACATACCGGTGTTCCTTTTCCTGATTCTTCCGCTATGCCAACAGATATTGTTACCAAAGAAATAGTAAAACATGTTAAAGTTGCACTTTCGGGGGACGGTGGCGACGAGCTTTTTGCAGGGTACAATATCTATGATTGGTTCTCATACATCAGTAAACTGAAAAGAATACCTGATGGACTTAGGAAACTCACTGAATTAGCAATAGGGCAAATAAATAATACGAGAATTGGTAGTAACCAATTAAGACAGGTAAGTAAAGCGATAAATATTTCACGGTTGGATCCTATGGAAATGCTGGAAGAAATGCATGCATTGTTTGATTCGAAAGAAATAAGGGAATTGTATGACGATTCTTTTATTACGCCGAAAAATAGTATTGAGGGTTTTGAAAATATGTCTAACATCCGTAAAGCAATGTCTTACAGGATCAAATATGATCTTCCCTTAGATATGCTGATTAAGGTAGACCGCATGAGTATGAGCAATTCGCTCGAAGTGAGAAATCCATTTCTCGATCCGGATCTGTTTGATGCCAGTACGAAATTACCAGACCTTTATTTGCGAAAAAATGGCATTGGAAAACTCGTTATAAGAGAAATAATGAAGAACAAGATACCGAGGGATGTATTTGAACATCCTAAATCAGGATTCAGCATTCCTCTTCATGATTTCCAAAATGAATCTTTCAAACAGATAGCGCATGACTTGTTATTGAATCAGGAATATATGCGTGCCCTTTTCCATATTAACGAACTTGAAGAAATTGTCAATACCGGATTGAACGAGACTAAAAATTCGAATACGGGAAGTATTTACCGAAAAACTCACCAGCTTTGGAGTCTGATGATGCTTTCAGGATGGATTAAAATGTATGAAGTTGAAGTATAGCCAAATAAGCAAAAAGAAGGTACTGTTTGTAGGTTCGTTTAAGGATAAAGCAAAAGATGGAAGTGTAGGAGGGCAGATGTATGCCAGCAGATCGCTAATACAATCTGAACTTGCCGAGTCGATTGAATGGGTTTTATTAGACACCACAGGAGAGTCTGTTCCTCCGCCCCCTGTTCATATCAGGCTATTTCACGCGATAAAACGAATGTTGAATTTTGTATGGGTACTTATTTTCAGGACACCGGATAGTGTACTTATTTTTTGTGCAAATACGCCTAGTATTTACGAAAAAGGTACAATGGCTATCATTGCCTCTTTTTTTAGACTAAAGGTTATTCTTGCACCTCGTGGCGGTCCTTTGGATCAGGAAATAGAAAATAGTAATCGGCTAAAGAATTTTGTAGCCTATGTATTTAAGCGGGTAGATTTTATTGTTTGCCAGGGAGCCTATTGGAAAACCTTTTTTTCTGCAATACTGGAGGTTGATCAACACAAAAAGTTTATCGTTATTCCTAATTGGATAGATATAACCAAATATGACATCAATCAAACAGAGGTTGACAAAACAGAGGGGATTAATGTTTTATATATGGGCTGGATTCAGGAAGATAAAGGGGTGTATGATATATTTGATGCTATAGATCAGATGAAAGATATTAGAGAAAAAGTAAATTTTTATTTTTTAGGTGACGGCCCGGCAAGAACAGAACTTATGAGAGTATCTGATTCAGGAAAATATCCTTTTACTTTTCATTTTCCTGGCTGGGTTCATGGAAATGCAAAAATGGAATATCTGACAAAAGCAGATGTATTTGTACTGGCTTCTCATTCAGAAGGGCTTCCCAACTCTTTGATGGAAGCAATGGGTTGTGGTATAGCAAGTATTGCGAGCAATGTTGGTTCTGTTTCAGATCTTATAATTGATGGGGAAACAGGGATACTTATTGAGAAAAAAGCAGTTGCAGATTTAGCCTCGGGGCTAACAAGACTGATCCGGGATAAAGAATTACGGGAAAAACTTTCGTTTAATGGAAAAAAGAGAATTATAGATAATCATTCCATAGTCAATGCCGTTGTTAATTTCAAAAAAATATTATAATCAATGTGTGGAATTGCAGGAGGAGTGGGTTTCGATAAATGGGATACTGAAAAAGTGCTTTCACTGATAGCGCATCGGGGACCTGATTCAACGGGTAGCTTCGCAGAAGAAGATATCTTTTTGGGGCATACCCGCTTATCAATTCAGGATCTGTCAGAGAATGGAAATCAACCTATGTTCTCCCAGGATAAACGATATGTTATTGTTTTTAATGGTGAGATATATAATCATGCGGAAGTAAGAGAAAATTTCAAAAATGAATTCAAATTCAACTCTACCGGTGATACTGAAACAGTTCTAAATGCCTATATAAAGTATGGCCCAGCTTTCCTAAATAGATTAAATGGTATCTTTGCTCTTGTAATTTATGACCGAAAAGAGCATGAGTTGTTCATTGCAAGAGACCAGATGGGAGTAAAACCCCTTTACATATATCAGGATGAAAAATGTTTTTTGTTTTCGTCTGAGATTAAAACTTTTTTAGCTTATGATTTTCAAAAAGATTTAGCACCTGAAGCATTCGTTAATTATTTATCCCTCTTGTGGTCGCCTGGTAAATTAACGCCATTTAAAAATGTGCAGAAGTTACTCCCCGGAAATTATTTGAAATTTAATATTCAGAGTGATTCTTTTAAACAAATTCAGCCGATTAAATATTACCAGATTCAATTCAATGGTAACTATTCTTTACAATCTGAAGCAGAACTGATTGATTTACTGGAACAAAAACTAATTGCAGCAGTTAAAAGACAAATGTTGTCTGATGTGCCAGTCGGTTTTTTCCTTTCAGGAGGATTAGATTCCAGTATAATAGTTGCAATAGCCAAAAAATTATATCCGGAAACAAAGTTTCCGTGTTTTACTATAGATATTGATAATTGGAGTGAGGGCTCAGAAGATTTCGAAAACGATATTCATTACGCCAAAAAAGTAGCCGATTATTTAGATGTAGAACTGCATGTTGTAAAAGCGGATATTGATATAGTTGAAAGTTTTGATAAAATGATCTGGCACCTGGATGAGCCTCAAGCTGATGCGGCACCGATAAATGTTTTAAATATTGCGGCCTTAGCCAAAAGCAAAGGAATTAAAGTATTGCTTGGTGGTGCTGGAGGAGACGATCTTTTTTCAGGTTATAGAAGACATCAGGCTCTCAGGTATGAAAAATATTTCCGTTTAGTACCTGCTCCGTTTGCCAAAATCAGTAAAAGTATCATAAATACGCTGCCTTCAAACAGTGCTTTTTTACGTAGACTAAAAAAACTTACAAACGATCTGGATAGACCAACGGACCAAAGAATGGCAGGTTATTTTAGTTGGTTGCAGGGCGATATTGTATATTCTTTGTTTAGTGAAGAATGGCAAAAAAAAATAAATGGATTTAATCCTCTTAACTACCTGATTGCATTAAATAATGATATCCCCGCGGAAAAAGATCTTTTGAATAGGATACTCTACTGGGAAATGCGAAGTTTTCTGGTAGATCATAATTTAAATTATACAGATAAAATGTCTATGGCCGTAGGTGTGGAAGCCCGTGTTCCGTTCCTTGATCTTGAATTGGTTGACTTTTCTCTTTCTATTCCACCTGAATTAAAGATGAAAGGCAAGGAAACCAAATATCTTTTAAAAAAGGTAGCAGAAAGATACTTACCAATGGATGTGATCTATCGGCCTAAAACAGGTTTTGGTGCACCCCTAAGAAAATGGATCATTAGTGATATGGATGAAATGATAAAAGAAAGGTTATCAGTTGAGCGAATAAAAGAAAGAGGATTTTTTAATCCTGTAAAAGTATGGGAATTGATTGAGGCAAATAAAAAAGGTAAAATCGATGCATCTTATTCTATCTGGTCAATACTGGCTATTGATAGTTGGTTAACACAATTCTGTGATAATAAAATATAATACTCCTTATGGAAGATGCAAAATTATCGGTTAAAGATTTTTGGAATGAGGCTTCATGTGGTGAAGATCTTTATTTAAAAGGGGAAAATGATGAAATGGCGTATACTAACCAAGCTTTAAAAAGATATGAATTAGAGCCATACATAATTCAATTCGCTGATTTTGATAGCTCTTCAGAAAAAAAAATTTTAGAGATCGGCGTAGGGTTAGGCGCAGATCATCAAAAATTTGCTGAAGCAGGCGCTGATTTATATGGAATAGATCTCACTGAAAGAGCTATACAGAATACAAAAGTAAGACTTGCGATTTTTAACCTGCACTCAAAATTAGCAACAGGTGATGCGGAACAGTTAATGTTCGAAAATGACTCTTTCGATGTTGTGTATTCCTGGGGTGTTATCCATCATAGTCCCAATACCCCACAGGCGGTAAAACAAATACATAGAATCTTAAAAAAAGGAGGAGAGGCCCGGATTATGATCTATCACAAACAAAGTTTTGTTGGCTATATGTTATGGGTACGCTATGCATTGTTTACATTAAAGCCTTTCACATCACTATCAAAAATATATGATCAGTATCTGGAGAGCCCCGGCACAAAGGCATATAGTATCAAAGAAGGATATGAGTTGTTTAGTAATTTTTCTTCTATTACAATAGATACTATATTGACACATGGAGATCTTTTAACATCTGCTGCCGGTCAAAGACATGAAGGCATAATCTTATCGATTGCACGTAAACTATTTCCGAGGATCATTATCAGAAAATTATTCCCTAAGCATGGTTTGTTTATGCTTATTAAGGCAGTAAAATAATAAATAGCAATGAGGCAGATCATCCAGGACCTAAAAAAAGGGAATACCATTTTAGAAGAAGTTCCCGCACCTCTTGTAAGAAGAGGGCATGTACTTATTAAAACGCATAGGTCTCTGGTTAGTCTTGGTACTGAAAAAATGCTGGTTGAATTTGGTAAAGGGAACCTCATTAGTAAAGCCAGACAACAACCCGAAAAAGTAAAACAGGTGCTGGATAAGATCAGGACCGAAGGACTTTTCCCCACATTAGAAGCTGTTTTTAATAAATTGGATGAACCACTCCCACTCGGTTATTGCAATGCCGGTGAGGTAATAGGTGTTGGTGAAAGTGTGTCCGAATTTTCAATAGGAGACAGAGTAGCCAGTAATGGCCACCATGCAGAAATTGTTTGCATACCTAAAAACCTTGTTGCTAAAATACCCGATAATGTAAGTTTTGAAGAAGCTGCATTTACTGTGATTGGATCCATTGGTTTGCAGGGTATCAGGCTTGCCAATCCAACAATGGGAGAAACAGTGGTGGTAATTGGTTTGGGTTTAATAGGTTTAATTACAGCAGAACTTTTGCTGGCAAATGGATGTGAAGTAATTGGGTTTGATTTTGACGTAAAAAAAGTTGCCATTGCCAACGCAAAAGGAGTGAAAGCGTTTGCAGCTTCTGATACAGACGTTGTTAAAGCAGTTGAATCATTAACAAACGGTATTGGATGTGATGCCGTGATTATTACGGCATCAACCAAAAGCAATGATGTAATCAGCCAGGCTGCCGGAATGTGTCGAAAAAAAGGAAGAATTGTACTGGTAGGTGTGATTGGCCTTGATATACAAAGAGCGGATTTTTTCAAAAAAGAATTGAGTTTCCAGGTATCCTGTTCCTATGGGCCGGGAAGGTATGATGAAGACTATGAGCAAAAAGGAATTGATTATCCTTTGGGATATGTAAGATGGACAGAGAAAAGGAATTTCGAAACCGTTTTACAGGCCATTTCCAAAAATCAGATTCAGGTTCAGCCACTGATTACAGAAAGGGTGGCACTCGAAAATTATCTTCAAATCTATGGTAATATAGGAGGAAATTCAATCGCATCAATTCTTGAATATCCGGTTACTTCAGCAACCATCAATGCAACCATCCCTGTTAAAAAGTATCTTACTAAACAGTCAAAAGGAGTTCTGGGTATTGTAGGTGCAGGCAATTTTACCAAGATGACCGTTATGCCGGCCCTGAAAAATTCCGGGGCCCATTATAAATACATTTCCAGTGCCGGAGGGCTTACGGCAAAAGCACTGGCTAATAAATATGGGTTTGAATTTAGCACCACTGATTACAAACAAATACTGGCCGATCCGGAAGTAGACGTGGTAATGATTACAACCAGGCATAATATGCATGCGGCAATGGTAGTGGAAACACTCCAGGCGGGTAAGCATGTTTTCGTTGAAAAACCATTGGCAATAAATGAGTCGGGGTTAGAAAACATTATACATGCATATAACGGATTGACAAACCCCTTATCTGTAAGTGTTGGGTTTAACAGGAGGTTCTCTCCATTTATTCAAAAAGCAAAAAAGCTGATAGGGGGGGCATCTTCCCCGATTAATATTACGGCAACTATGAACGCGGGATTTATTCCTACTGATGTTTGGGTTCAGGATATGCAAATCGGTGGTGGAAGAATCATTGGAGAAGCCTGCCACTTTATTGATCTGATGGTATTCCTGACAGGGAGCAAAGTAAAACAGGTATCAATGAGTGCTTTGGGTAATGCGCCTGCAGAGAATACAGATAATGCTATTATTACATTAAAATTTGAAAATGGCTCACAAGGGGTAATAAATTATTTTTCAAATGGTAGTAAGGCCTATTCTAAAGAGAGAATAGAAATATTTACTCAGGGGAAAACGCTCATTCTGGATAATTTCAGAAAATTGAACGGTTATGGATTCAAAGGGTTCTCGTCTTTCAGTAGTTCAATTGATAAAGGTCATAAAGCCCAATTTGCTAAACTTATCAAACAGGTAAAAGAGGGTGGGGAGCCACTGATTCCGTTTGATGAGATCATAAATACCACCAAAACCTCCTTTGCCGCATTGCGCAGCCTGAAGGAAGGCAACTGGATTACTGTTGACTAAAGAAGACTTATGAGAATAACCTTAATTGCGGGCGCAAGGCCCAATTTCATGAAGATTGCACCGATTATTGAAGCCATTGAAAAGCACAATAAAATTTCGGACAATATTCATTATCGCCTGGTTCATACCGGACAGCATTATGACAAAAACATGAGTGATAGTTTCTTTACGCAATTAGGTATCCCACATCCACATGCAAATCTTGAAAGTGGTGGAGGTACACAAGCCGAACAGACCGGAAATATTATGGTCAGATTCGAAAAAGAACTTATCGAAAACCCGGCAGACTTAGTATTGGTGGTTGGAGATGTTACATCCACCTTAGCTTGTTCTGTTGTAGCCAAAAAGTTGTGTGTGGAGGTGGTGCATGTTGAAGCCGGAATCCGTTCATTTGATCTGTCTATGCCAGAAGAAATTAACAGAATGGTTACAGATGCCATATCGGATCATTTTTTTACTACCTCAGAAGTGGCTAACAAAAACCTGAAACAGGCAGGGGTTAGTGATGACCGGATTCATTTTGTAGGTAATACAATGATTGATACCCTTTTAAAACAACAATCCAATTTTATTCAGCCTCTTCTATGGGTAGAAAAAAACCTTGAGAAAGGCAAATACTTTGTAATAACCTTACATCGTCCAGGGAATGTTGATGGCGAACACAAATTAAAAATATTATTAGAAACCATTATTGAAGAATCTAGAGGCTTACCAATAATTTTCCCGGTTCATCCCCGCACAGCAAAAAATCTTCAAAACCTGGGTATCAATGCATCCAACTTAGTCATGGTTGAACCGATGTCTTATCTTGAGTTTAATTACCTGGTGAAATTTACAAAAGCTGTGATCACAGACAGTGGCGGAATTACCGAAGAAACCACGATGATGGGTGTTCCCTGTATCACCCTTAGAAATAATACGGAACGTCCTGAAACTGTTGAGATTGGCACCAATGAATTGATTGGTACCAACCCTGATAATCTGCCACCGGCTTTTCAACTATTATTTGATGGCAAATGGAAAAAGGGTGCTGTACCTCCATTATGGGATGGGAAAACGGCTGATCGTATTATTGCTGTATTGACTAATTTATATCGATAGTGATTCAAAGGTTTTTGTCTCTTTTCAATACAGTTAGGTATTTACATGTCAACCAGATCCGATACCAAATATGGTATCGTCTGAAATTTTCATTTATTAAAGTAGTTAATTATACTGCTTACCAGAATAACACGCTCCATCCGCTTATTTCCCGATATAGCCGCCTGCTGATTCTTTCTTCAAATAAATATCTGGGCAAACTTTCCTTCTCTTTTCTCAATCTTGGTCATCAATTTAAGGATAAAATTGATTGGAATTTCACAGACTACGGAAAATTATGGAATTATAACCTGCAATATTTCGATTTTCTTCTTGACGATTCAATCCCCCATCCAGATAAACAGTTTTTACTGGAAGATTTTTCTGTAAACTTATTAAATGGAACTGTAAAGCCTGAACCGTACCCTGTTTCGCTGAGGCTTATCAACTGGCTACTTTATTTTTCAGAAACCGGGTATCAATCTGAAAATTTTGAACGTGCTTTAAAGTGTCAAGTTAATTATCTTGAAAAAAATATCGAGTTCCATATTCAGGCCAATCATCTGTTGGAGAATTATATAGCCCTTTTTATTTCCGGCCTCGCCCTGAATGATAAAAAAATTATCTCAAAAGCATGGCTCGCCCTACTGCAACAGTTTAATGAACAGGTATTGGCAGATGGCGGTCATTATGAATGTTCTCCAATGTACCATAGCGTTATTCTGGGGAAATTAATGTTAGTGATAGATGTGCTGGAAAATCAAGATTGGGAATTTGATACTGCCTTCTTAAAAGACAAGGCTCAACAAATGTTGGGCTGGCTTGAAGCAATAAGTTTTTCAGATAAAACATGGCCAAATCTGAATGATGCAACTGTTGGTATAGCACCTATGGTTACAGATATCATGAATGTAGCTGAAAAATTATACTTGGTTACACCCAAAAAGCAACTTAAAGAGTCTGGCTACAGGAAATTTCAACTGGGTGATTGGGAAGTTATTATTGATGCCGGTGACATTATGCCGTCTTATCAACCTGGCCATGCCCATAGCGATATGCTGGCTTTTTATTTACAGATCAATAATCAACCGATTCTTGTAGACACTGGTACCAGCACCTATCAAAGTAATTTGCAAAGAAGTATTGAGAGAAGTACGTTGGCACACAATACTGTTGTTATTAATGGTAATAATCAATCTGATGTTTGGGGAGGTTTTCGTGTTGGGGTCAGGGCAAAAATTACCATTCATCAGGATTCTGTAAATTTTCTTGATGCATCACATGATGGTTATAAACGGATATTCGGTAAAGAGCATTTTCGGTCATTTCAACTTACTGAAAATTCATTGGTGATAAAAGATAGGCTTGTTGGTAAAGTAAAAAAAAACATTGATACTGTAGCCGCTTTTCATTTTGATAAAGACTGCCGGATTCTATTAGATCAGGCGTCGGGAAAAATCTTTGTTAATAATACCTTAGAATTTAGTTTCAATGGCCATCAAAAAATTGAACAGAGCGAATATCAACAGGCAGTTGGATTTAACCGGCTCGAAAAAAGTACTTGTGTCAAAGTGCATTTCCCTGATTTACTTACCACATCAATCCGGTATAATTGAAAAAAATTATTTATCTCACTTTTTATTTTGAGCCGGATCTCTGTGCAGGCTCTTTCCGGAATACACCTCTTGTTAAAGAACTGGCTGCACAGTTGGCGGATCAGTGTGAAATCGAGGTGATCACTACTATGCCCAATCGTTATCAGACATTCAAAGTGACCGCGGAACCCTATGAACAAAACGATAATCTTGTTGTTCACAGGATTGTGTTACCCGAGCATAAAAGTGGGTTCCTTGACCAGGCTCTGTCTTTTATCAGTTATTTTCGTAATGTTATTAGAATAACAAAATCAAAAGAGTACGATCTTGTAGTGGCATCCTCCAGTAGATTATTTACGGCGTATCTCGGGTACAGGCTGGCAAGGACAAAACGGGCCCGTCTTTACCTTGATATCAGGGACATCTTTACAGATACCATGAAAGATGTGATTAAAAGTGGTATAATCAAAACTTTACTACTGCCGGTCCTTCGTAATATTGAAAAGAAGACATTCAGTAAGGCTAATCATATAAATCTGATTTCGGAAGGATTTAGATCTTATTTTTTAAAATATGATGCTCCCGAATACTCTTTTTTTTCAAATGGGGTTGATGAGGAATTTATTGACATGAAACAGGTTGAGGTGCCGATAAATAAGGTTAAAAAAATTGTGTATGCAGGAAATATCGGTGAAGGTCAGGGACTTCATATATTTATCCCGGAAGCGGCAGGGCAATTGATCGGAAAATATGAATTTATCATTATTGGAGATGGAGGGGCAAAGGAAAAACTACGGCAGGAGATAAGCCGCTTACAATTGCCTAATGTACAATTGTTGGCACCTGTGAAAAGGGCCACACTTATTGAAATGTATCAGCAGGCTGATTTTCTGTTTCTACACCTTAATAACTATGATGCTTTTGAAAAAGTAGTGCCTTCCAAAATATTTGAACTCGCAGCTTTTGATCTGCCAATAATTGCAGGTGTTAAAGGGTTCGCCCGGACTTTTATCGAAAAAAATGTGTCAAATGTTATACTTTTTGATCCGGGTGATGTAACAGTTTTTCTATCGAAACTCAGTTCTTTCGGCTATAAAAGAGAAAAAAGGAATGAATTTATCTCCCGGTTCCGGAGAAATAAACTTAATAAGGAAATGGCGTATTCAATTGCCAGCTATATTTCGTGAAAAATATTCTGATAACAGGAAAAACCGGATTTGTTGGTACTCATTTAACTGAGTTCTGCCGGACCCATAGTCTCAGACCAGTTGGACTTAATCTGCGTGATGTGAATAATGTATTGATTAATGACGATATTCATACCGTTGTTCATCTTGCAGGTAAAGCACATGATGTAGAGAATGTTTCTGATCCGGAAGCCTATTTCGAAATCAATACCAAGCTTACAGAAAAGGTATTTGATTCCTTTATCCGGTCATCTGCAGAGGTTTTTATTTTCATGAGCTCGGTGAAAGCGGTAGCAGATTCTGTGGAAACGATTCTTACAGAAACAGTAGTTCCTACTCCAGCTACTCCTTATGGGAAATCGAAATTAGAGGCAGAGAAGTATATCCAGTCTAAAGGGAATTTGGCAGGTAAAAGAGTTTATATACTTCGTCCGTGTATGATTCATGGCCCGGGTAATAAAGGTAACCTGAACTTACTATATCGGTTTCTTGAGCGAGGGCTTCCATATCCACTGGCCGCTTTTAACAACAAAAGGTCTTTTCTAAGTGTGGAAAATCTTTGTTTTGTGATTGGGGAACTGATAGAAAGGGAAGATATAAGATCAGGTGTTTACAATGTTGCTGATGAAGAACCACTTACTGTTCAAACACTGGTAACCTTAATTTCGGCCAATGTAGGCAGACCAGTAAGGAAGTTAAAACTGCCCCCGGCATTTATAAAATTTTTGGCAACTATCGGGGATATATTCCATCTCCCGGTTAATACACCCCGGCTTAATAAATTGACGGAGGATTATATAGTAGACCCGTCTAAGATCCTATCGGCTATGCAGAAACCGTTCCCGCTTAACGCTGTTGATGGGTTGAATATCTCGCTGGCCTCTTTTAAGAATGAGAAGCAGGAATGACTTTGAGATAGTATAGCTATACAGGGCAAAACAGTTATGAATTTAAAGCCGGTGCGTAAATTATTTTAATTCTAAAAAATTTCGGTTAAATATGAATATTGATAGATTTGTTCTCTCTTTTCTTAAAAGAGAAAAAAGTTTTTTTTCAGTAGATATTGATGCTGCTTATGATCAGTTGTCTGCTGAAATCAAGGGTAGTAAAATGCTGGTTATTGGAGGTGCCGGAACTATCGGGAGTTCCTATATCAAAACGGCTTTGCGGTTTAAGCCATCTATACTGGTAGTAGTAGACATTAGTGAGAACGGGTTAACAGAGCTTGTGCGTGATCTGCGAAGTACGCCCGGGCAGTATATTCCTGAGACTTTAGTTACATACCCGCTTTCATTTGATAGTTCAGCTTTCAGAAAACTTTTTCACCGATATGGTCCTTTTGATATAATTGCGAATTTTGCGGCACATAAACATGTGCGAAGCGAAAAGGATATTTATTCTATTGAGGCGCTTGTGGAGAATAATGTTTTAAAAGCCAAGTACCTGCTTGATCTACTTCTTCAAAATCCTCCCCGTCATTTCTTTTGTGTATCTACTGACAAAGCTGCCAATCCGGTAAACATTATGGGGGCGAGCAAAAAGATGATGGAAGAAATGATACTCGCCTATTCACGATATTTTAAAGTAACAACAGCACGTTTTGCTAATGTAGCCTTTTCAAACGGTAGTTTGCTGGATGGATTTCTTCGAAGGATAGAAAAAAAACAGCCTTTATCATGCCCCTCTGATGTGAAACGTTTCTTTGTTGCGCCAGTTGAGTCGGGTGAAATATGCCTGCTTGCCTGTATTCTCGGGAAGACAGGAGAGGTGTTCTTTCCCAAGATGAATTTTGAAACAGATCAGATTCAATTTGCCGAAATAATTACCCCGCTTCTTGCTGAGCTTGGCTACGAACCGTTGATCTGTCATTCAGAAAAGGAGGCAAAAGAAAACGTTAATCTGATAGACAACGGTAAATATCCTGTATACCTTTTTGAAACTGATACTTCAGGTGAGAAACTGTATGAGGAGTTCTATACAGATGAAGAAAAGTATGACCTTAACAGGTATCATTCATTAGGTGTGATCGCAAAGGAATCAACTCGCGATGTGGAGACATTTGGTACCGTAATGAAAAATCTTGAGAATCTCTTGCTTAAAGCCGATAATTCCAAGGAGGAGATTGTAAAATGGCTGACAGCATTTATACCTGAATTTGAGCATATAGAAACTGGCAAGAAATTAGACAATAAAATGTAGTCTGAAGTAACAGATATGTTTCCTCTCTTAAAGTATATTTTCGATATGATTGCTTTGCTCTGTTGGTTTATCGTATTTGTATTGATTGAAATGGTCTATTTTAAGATTGCTGACATTTATAATATCATTGATAAGCCAAATCATAGAAGTTCACATCAAACTCTTACAATAAGAGGGGGTGGTATTATCTTCCCCATTGCCCTTCTCCTGCCTCTGTTTATAACAATGCAGCAGAGTTGGTTATTATTTTCATTAGGTCTGCTTGCTATCAGCCTGATCAGTTTTTTAGATGATGTAATTACTTTAAATAACAAAGTCAGACTCTTTACACAAAGTATGTCTGTTGCATTATTGCTCTGGTCAGTACCAAATTTCAGTCATATTTTATTACTGATTTTTTTATTCATTCTAATTACAGGCATTATCAATGCCTATAATTTTATGGATGGCATAAATGGTATAACCGCTCTTTATTCAATAGTAACCATTGGAACATTATTTTGGTTAAGCAATTCATTGGTTACGATTATTCCGGATGTTTTTTTTATTTCTCTTTTAGCTTCGTTATTGGTCTTCTCTTTTTTTAATGTTCGCAAAAAAGCAAAATGTTTTGCGGGAGATGTGGGCAGTGTTTCAATGGCTTTTATTATCTGTTTTTTACTGCTCAGTCTTTCTGTAAAAACCGGCTCTTTTATCTGGATACTGCTTTTGGGCATTTATGGGATAGACACTGTATTTACCATTATATGTCGCCTGAGCAGAAAAGAACCGATTTTTAAAGCACACCGGTCGCATTTTTACCAGTTTCTGGCAAATGAGTATGGGCTAAACCCTTTATTTGTATCTTTTTTGTACGCTTTTGCCCAGCTACTATTGAATTGCGCAGTCATTTTTGCGTATAAGGCTGATAAACTGCTTGTTGCAGGGGCAGGTTTATTTGTATTTCTTCTAATATATACTATCTTTAGACTCCGATTTGAAGGCAGGTACCGGCTGTTTACTGCTTATTAGCCTCACTCAAGTCAAAAATCTATGTTTAAAAAAATAAACATTGTACCAAGGTGGATCATTTTTGTGATTGATCTGGCTATCTGTTGCTTTTCCCTCGTATTTGCCTATCTCATCAGGTATAATCTCTCTGTTGAGGCTATCAATATTCGTGACCTGAGCGGGAATCTTCTGATCCTGACATTGATCAACTCTATTGTGTTCATCAATTTCAGAACCTACGCTGGTATTATCCGTTATACAGGTTTGCAGGATGCATTGCGTATTTGTTATGCAATTATTGTAACCACTTCTGTATTATTCTTCATTAGCTTGGTTGCTTCCAATACAGGTGGCGCTTTATCATTTTATTCTGCAACACTTATTATTAATGCTTTATTCAGTTTCCTGTTCCTGATTTCTTACCGGGTAATGGTAAAGTACGTATTTAGCTATTTGCGGAATTATAATATGGACAGGAAGAATGTGATTATCTATGGCGCAGGTGAAGCAGGTTTTGCTACTAAGCGGGTATTGGAACATGATTCTACTTCTAATATTACAGTGGTGGCTTTTGTGGATGAAGACCTGCGTAAAGTTGGCAAAGTGGTTGATGGCGTTAAGATCCATCATGTATTAGACCTGCAGACATTAGCCCTTGCACAGAAAATTGATGAAATTATTATTGCAGCTTTTCATTTGGCTCCAGGCAAAAAAAATGAATTGGTTGATTTCTGTTTAGATCATGATATTAAAGTGCTGAATGTACCCCCTATTGAAACATGGATCAATGGACAGTTTTCAGCCCGTCAATTGCAGTCAATCAAAATTGAAAATTTATTAGAAAGGGAACCTATCCGCATCAATAATGAAGAAATTGCTTCTCAAATCAGGAATAAAAGAATTTTGGTTACAGGCGCTGCAGGTTCAATAGGTAGCGAAATTGTTCGGCAGTTACTGCGCTACCAGCCGCAAACATTGATTCTTTGCGACCAGGCAGAATCGCCCCTCCATCAATTGGAGATGGAACTGAATGATAGTAAAACCAATACTAACTGCGTTTGTTTTTTGGGTGATATCAGGAATGAGGACCGCATGAACGAATTGTTTTCGCTCTTTGAACCTCATTATGTATACCATGCGGCCGCATATAAGCATGTGCCTATGATGGAGCTTTGCCCTAAGGAGGCCATTCTCACCAACGTGATGGGTACAAGGATCATTGCTGACCTGTCTGTGAAATATCATGTGCAACGTTTTGTAATGGTTTCTACTGATAAGGCTGTGAACCCCACCAATGTGATGGGAGCTTCCAAGCGCCTGGCAGAAGCTTATGTGCAGTCTTTGCATCATTTAGTGAGCCAGCAGGCCCAAACAAACGCATCAAATAATGGTGCAGCACAGAAATCAATCAAGTTTATTACTACGCGTTTTGGGAATGTACTGGGTTCTAATGGGTCGGTAATTATTCGTTTTAAAGAGCAGATAGAAAAAGGTGGCCCGGTTACCGTTACCCATCCAAATATTACCCGGTTTTTTATGACTATTCCTGAGGCTTGTCAATTAGTACTGGAAGCTGGGTCAATGGGCAAAGGCGGTGAGATCTTCGTGTTTGATATGGGAAAGCCGGTGCCTATTGTTGATCTGGCTAAGAAAATGATCCGGTTGTATGGTTTGTTACCGGGCATTGATATAGATATTAAATATACCGGTTTACGACCTGGAGAGAAACTCTATGAAGAGTTATTGATGGATTCAGAAAACACGCTGCCCACCTATCATGAAAAGATCATGATTGCCAAGGTTCGTCGCCAGGAGATGCCGGAGATCCGTAAAGAATTTGAAAGCCTGATCTCATTAGCCCGGCGTAGCGAAGGGTCCATGGAAATAGTTGCTAAGATGAAAGAATTAGTTCCCGAGTTTGTGAGCAATAATTCCATATTTGAAAGTTTGGACGGAGAAAAAACTGAGCCAGGAAATGTGGTGTCTATTTCGAGGGTGAGTTAGGAATGGTGAATGGGCAATTGTGAATGGGCAATTGTGAATTGTGAATTGTGAATTGTGAATGGGCAATAAACAGCCAATGCGCTAAAAGCCACCCCCCAGCCCCCTAAAGGGGGAGTTAGGTTAAAAAAGTTAAAGAGGTTAAAGTATTTTTTGGGGAAGGATACTCTCTCTTAATATCTCCGTTACTTCAACCAAAGACAGTGAGTGGATAGTGGCAATTGTGAATTGTGAATGAATGGAAATGCGCCAAAGACCAAAGACAGTGAGTGGCAATTGTGAATTGTGAATTGTGAATGGGCAATAAACAGCCAATGCGCTAAAAGCCACCCCCAAGCCCCCTAAAGGGGGAGTTAGGTTAAAAAAGTTAAAGAGGTTAAAGTAGGTTTTGAGGAAGGATAATCACTCTTAATATCTCCGTTACTTCAACCAAAGACCAAAGACTAAAGACCAAAGACATGCCCAATCCGGAATACGATATAGTTGATTTTTCCCCCTATTTGTTTTGGGATTTTGACAGGTCTGAAATTAATACTGATCATCCGACTTCCCAGCTTGTTCAGCGCGTTCTGGACTATGGTGTATTAAAAGACTGGAAGATACTATGTGGCGTATATGGTTTTGATAAAGTTATTGCTACAGCAACCGGCTTGAGGAATCTTGATCCGAGAACATTATCTTTCTTAGTAAATATTTCGGGTGTACCCAAAGAAAAATTCAGATGTTATTCTACAACACAATTGATGCCACAACACTGGCACTTTTGAGGAAGCTTCTTTTGGTGCCCTTATTCTCGGGACTGCGTTTAGCAGGAGGCACCTCTCTGGCTTTGCAATATGGGCATCGCAAATCAGTGAGTATGTGAATTGTGAATGGGCAATTGTGCTGATGCGGTCGGGACGCTAAAGCGGCCTGAACGCTGAAACAGCCAGTGAGTTGTGAGTGGTGAGTGGTGAGTGGGCAATTGTGAATTGTGAATGAATGGCAATGCGCCAAAGACCAAAGACTAAAGACAGTGAGTGGTGAGTAGTGAGTGGTGAATGAACAGCCAATGCGCTAAAACGCCAATGCGCCAAAAGCCACCCCCCAGCCCCCTAAAGGGGGAGTTAGGTTACACATAGGTTAAAAGAGTTAAAGAGGTTAAAGTAGTTTTTGAGGAAGGATAATCACTCTTAATATCTCCGTTACTTCAACCAAAGACCAAAGACCAAAGACTAAAGACCAAAGACAGTGAGTGGTGAGTGGGCAATTGTGAATTGTGAATGAATGGCAATGCGCCAAAAGCCACCCCCCCAGCCCCTAAAGGGGGAGTTAGGTTACACAAAGGTTAAAAAAGTTAAAGAGGTTAAAGTAGTTTTTGAGGAAGGATAATCACTCTTAATATCTCCGTTACTTCAACCAAAGACCAAAGACTAAAGACCAAAGACCACAGACCAAAAACCACAGACCAACTCCCCATGCGCCGCACCATCATATTAACCATTTTTCTCCTTTCTTTCTTTCTTATCAACGCCCAAACCGTTACCATCGGTTCATTAGAAGACAATGATCTTCGCAATAAACAACTTCTTGGGCAATACGATTCCTCCGTTTCATTTACTGTAAGGCCATTGGTGCAATACCAAAAAACTGATTGGAAACATCCGCGGTTTAAAGTACTGCCATTAACACTTACGCAGCAATACAATACACATCACCCTTATGGCTGGAATGATGGAGCAATGATTGCAGCTAAAGGCTACCAGGCTATGATACAAGGCGGCGTTTATGCTTCGTACGGACCGTTAGAAGTGCAATTAATGCCAGAGGTAGTGTATGCTGCTAATCCTGCTTATGAATCAAATGGAGTTTATGGTAGCAATGCGGGAGGAGTATATCAGAAATTTTTTCCCGGCCAATCAAGTATTAAAATTTCGGCGGGATCTGTTTCAGTTGGTCTTTCATCACAAAATCTATGGTGGGGGCCGGGTATGCATAGTTCTTTGTTGATGAGTAATAATGCTCCCGGGTTTATTCATGGATTTTTTAGCAGCAAAAAACCTGCAAGAACACCTATTGGCGATTTTGAATGGCAACTGATAGGGGCTAAGCTGACTGCTGATGATAACAGGGCTTATGAAAATTTTAACCTGAAACCTGCTTCCTTGCATAAAGACTGGCGCTACCTGAGCGCTTATGTGATCAGTTACCACCCCAAATGGGTGCCCGGATTGTTTGTAGGCATGACAAGGGCTTTGCAACGGTATAAGCAGGAAATTAAATTATCAGGCACCTCTTTTCTGAATCAATATATACCCATACTTACCAAAGCGTTACAAAAACAGGATGCACAGGCTGATGACACGATGCGTACCGATCAGTTAGCTTCTTTTTTTGTAAGATGGGTGCTGCCAAAAGCTAAAGCTGAATTCTATGTTGAATGGGGTTACAATGATTATGGTCAAAATGTGCGCGATTACTTAATGGCGCCAACACACTCGGCTGCACATATTGTAGGATTTAAAAAAATAGTTAGCCTTAGAAAAGAAAGTTATCTCGATTTTGGTTTTGAAATGACAAGGATGAGTCAATCACCGGATTATATCATACGTGAAGCGGGTAACTGGTATGTGCATGGACAGATTCAGCAAGGCTATACACATGAGAATCAAATATTGGGCGCTGGTGCAGGCTTAGGCAGCAATGTGCAGAGTTTGAAAACTACCTGGGTTAATGGATGGAAACAGTTGGGTGTATTATTAGAAAGAGTAGACAGAGATCCGCAATACCATGCTTATAAATGGAATGATATTAGTATAGGCATTATGCCCCAGGTAAAATACCGGAACATGATCTTCTCCGGGGTATTTCAGTTTATTAATAGCAGTAATTATATGTGGGAGAAGGATGTGAACAGGTTTAATTTACATAGCAGGGTGTTGGTGAGGTATTTGTTTGAGTAAGTGTTAGCACCATTTTATTTTTCGTCAATCGTGAGAGAGTAGTTGGTCTTTAGTCTTTGGTCTTTGGTCTTTGGCTTTTGGCGCATTGGCGCATTGGCGTCTCTGCGAGGCACGACCGCGTGTCGCTTGCAGCTTTAGCGGTGGCGCAAGCAGTCTGTGGCATGCGATGTGCGCGGGGTAGAGAGAGATAGTGTTTTACAAAATCAGGTCTTTGGCGCATTGGATGTTCATTGACAATTCACAATTGCCCATTCAGTTCCTTTGGTTGAAAGAATAAAGATAGGCAGAGAGATTATTCATCTCCCCCTTTAGGGGGCTGGGGGGTGATATCATCAAACTAAATAAAAGAATGAAATCAATTGGGTTGCGGAATTTGTTTTTGGGAGTGGCTTTGCTGCTCGCCTCAATGCATGGTAATGCACAATCATCTTCTTTTCTGGCAGATGGAGTGCAGGACTTTGTGCGCAGGGAACAATTATTGGGAAAGGTTGATCTGACTAACAGCTTATTGCTGCAATCATTTGCTGCAGGCTATCAGGCTACTGATTCATTATTGCCTGCATGGCGAAGTAATAATAGCAAGAAAGGATATTCGATTCTTAAAGGATCTTCGGTTAAGCTGCAATGGCTCCCACTTTCTTCTACCCTGCAATATAACAGCCATCATGCTTATGGATGGAACGATGGGGCTATGATTCCTGCAAGAGGTCTGCAGGGGCTGGTATCAGGCGGCCTGTTATTGGAGTCGGGCAATTTTTCTATCCAGCTTAAACCGGAATTTGTTTATACACCTAATAATAATTTTGAAACATTTCCTGCAGAACATTATGATGTTTTCTGGTCGAAGTATTATCAACTGTTAAATAAATCTGATATCCCCGAACAGTTTGGCGATAAGTCGTACCATAAAATATTACCCGGCCAATCGAGTATACGTTATAAGGCTGGATCTTTTTCTGTTGGCCTTTCTACAGAGAATATCTGGTGGGGACCGGGCAGGTACAATGCCTTAGTGATGAGTAATAATGCCCCCGGTTTTGCGCATATTACCATTAATACAATTGCACCCATTGTTACCGGCATCGGTTCTTTTGAAGGGCAATTGATAGCGGGTAACCTAACTTCATCAGGAATTACCCCGCCGGATACTAATCGTTATTATAATGGTGTACGGTTATATCAACCTAAAAATGAAGCGCCACGGTATATAACCGGTATCATGCTTAGCTGGCAGCCTAAATGGGTGAAAGGACTTTATGTTGGGTTTGCCAAAGCTTCCTATCTCTACCGGTCGGATATATCAGGTATAGCAGACATCTTGCCGCTTGAAGGGCTGGTACGATCTACAACCGGGAAAAACGGAAAGAAAGCCAGTCTGGGTTCCCTGTTTGCGCGCTATGTAATGCCTGAGGAGCATGCTGAATTATATTTTGAATTTGGGCGTAATGATAAATCTCCTTCACTACTTAATATTGTTACTGATAACGGATATCCGAGAGGCTATGTGGCAGGGTTTAGAAAATTATTTGCTACCAAAAAACAAAACCAGTTTATAGAATTTGCTTCTGAGCTTACTCAAATGCAATTGCCTACGGCAGAATTAATAACACAAGCTGCAAGCTGGTATACGCATCCTTATGTAAGGCAGGGATATACAAACAAGGGACAAGTGCTGGGTGCAGGTATTGGGCCGGGCACTAACAGTCAGATGCTTGACATTAGTTGGGTAAAAGGATTTAATAAAGTGGGATTGAAGTTTGAAAGGATTGTGCGTAATAATGATTTTTATTACAATGCTTTTGTATTAACGAATGATTTTACGAGGCATTGGATAGATGTGTCTACAACAGTTCATGCCGACTGGCAATTTAACCGGTTTATCTTCTCTTCGCAGATGGCGCTGATCCGTTCTTTAAATTATGAGTGGTATATTTTTCCGGATCTGGGATATTTTAAGAATGGGTATGATGTGCTGAATTTTCACGCGGGGTTTTCTTTGGCGTATAGGTTATAGGGCGGTACCTCACCCCCCAGCCTCACCCCCCAGCCCCCTAAAGGGGGAGTTAGGTTCACGTAGGTTAAAAAAGTTAAAGAGGTTAAAGTAGTGTTTTGGGTAGGAATAATCTCTCAACCAAAGACTAACTCACTTTCTTTGGCCTTTGGTCTTTGGTCTTTGGTGCATTGCCATTCATTCACAATTCACAATTGCCCACTCACCACTCACGATTGACGAGAAATTTTTTTAGACATGTTCTTTCCTCGAAGCAAAAAACAAAATAGTTACAGCAAAGCCGATCATTGCTCCGGCTAATCCTGCTATGAGCATTGACATCTTGTTCTTTTTCAGGGGTAGTTCCGGACTGTCAACAACCTGAACGGTGGGGGTTTCTTGAATTAGAGAGGTTTTACTCACTTCCAGGTTTTTGATGATCTCGGCATACACCGTACCCTGGATATATTTATTTCTTGTAACGATTTCGGCATCTACCGTAGGCGAAGAGTAGGCTGGATTAGCATCTAATAATAACTGGTTGGCCTGGGCTGCTGAATACGTTTTCTTATCCAATAATACTCCGAGACTATCCGCCCTTTGCTGCAGGCGGGCAACATTATTGCGTAACCTTCTTGTTTTTGTATCTACATAAAAATCTGTTGCATTTTTTAATAAACGTTCACAGATCAATTTACTCACTCCTTCATCCCTGGTAGTTACCTGCAACTCAAAAAATCCTAATTTTTTATCAGGCTTGGCGATAGAAATTTCACCCTCCTCAATTCTTTTAATGATGGTTTGCAGTAAACTGTCTTCTACTCTCGAATACTGTTTTTGATTTTGGGGGAAGTTGATCTGCTTACCTATACTACTGTTATTCTTCCATTTTTCTTTCAGGTGGTATACTTCTGAATATTGATCTGCGATAGTACTTGCAGACGCATCATTATAAGGTGTTAATAATGTTTTTTTAATCAGTGCGCGGCTCTTTAGCAGCTCCAGAACATTATCGCCGGCCAATACGCCACTGGTTCCTGAAAGCCCGCCAATATCGAACCCGAATTGCCCTGCCAGTGCAGACGCAATTGATCCGCCTGAACCTTTTGACTCTTCTACTACAAAGGTTAATCTTGCTGTATAAGTTGTATGACGCCACCAGGCGTATCCCATGCCAAGCAATCCGCCGAGAATTCCTATTGATAATATGATCCGCCAGTAGTTGAATGCGTGCCAGATACTTTCTTTCCAATGCTTAATAAGCAGTTGGAAAGAAAACGTTTCCTCTTCCTGTTCATTTACCGGGTTTGGTGTATTTGGTTGTTGCATAGTTTATTTTTTTTGTTCCCACCAAAGAGGGGTGGTGTTATTACGGGGTGTTGCGAGATACAAAGCAAAACAATCCAATCGGTGTTTCGCACATTTACAGGAGTGATTCATGAGATACACTCCCTTTTCGGGATCATGCTCTTAGTGCAGCCACAGGCTGCTTTGCTTCGTACCTCGCAACTCCTCGCAGAGACACCCTCTATCATCTCTCTGTTGAACTTATTTTTTCAAAACGGCTATCAAACTAATCAGCGTTGCCAATGATCCAACTAAGGTTGAGACCTCGAAAACTGAAAGTCCTTTTTTACCCATCTCTGTTTTTTCAGGAACAATGATTTTACTGCCCGGTAACACTCTTGGATAAATTCTGAAAAACAGGAAATGGTGTATTTTTCTGTTAATACCATTACTGTATTGAATATATGATTTTCGCAGGTTTCCTTTGTCTGTTGTTCCACCTGCCGCTGAAATATAAGACATGAACTCTTCAGACCGGTAACTCACTATCTGCGGATTAAACACTGCTCCCTGCACTTCTACAAATGGCTGTTTTTTGGGAATGTAAATACTATCATCCGGCTGCAACAGGAATTTTTCTTTCTGCTTTGAGTTTTCAGATAATAAAGTAGTTCCCACTCGTAATCCCCTTCTAAAAACCTGTACATCGGCCATAGCAGCAAATGGAGAAATACCTCCTGAGCGTTTGATCACTTCCTGTATTGTTTCATTTCTTTTTTCAAGTGCATAATCACCGGCATACAATACCTCGCCCCTTATTTTTATGTTGCCTAAATTCCGGTAATTCAATAATCGTGGCACAAACACATAATCCTGTGGTTGCAAAAGGGTTTTGCTGCTTTGGTTCCGGAAACTTGAATCCACCTCCAGCGTAATAAGATCGATCAATTTATTAGCCAATGTATCGGCCTTGTTTTTTTCGAGTCTTGATATTTCTACTTTATGATTGGCGGCATCGTTGGTAAAGCCACCCGCCATTAAAATGATATCTTCCAAAGAAATGCCTTCGCGGTATTGGAAGGTGTTTGGCATACGAACATTACCGGCCACTGTTATTGTAGGCACATCTACCAGGTTGTCTTTCGATAAAATGAAAACAGAATCTTCTTTCATCAGGAGAATGTCGGGTTGTTTTCCGCTTACTATTTCCTGTGTATTAAAAGAAACCAATTCTCTTTCCGCATCAGCTTTTCTTCTTTTAATATATCCCCTGTTTAAAAAAGCATCTTCTTTTAAACCATCTGCTTTCTTAATAAGCTGAGAGAGTGAAAGCTTATCTGATAGTTCATAGTTACCCGGTCTGAAAACGGCACCGCTAAGTATTACCCGGTTGGTAAAACGGGGCAATACCCTTTCAAAGAAAACAGAATCACCGTCTCTGGGAATAAAATAATTAAAATCGGCTGCCGCCACATCTCTCATCTTCATCTCTTTATCGCCCATCTGAACAATTTTTGCTACATCTTTCAATGCACCATCATTCAGCCCTCCACCGTATTGCAGCAGTTCGGCAAGGGTTTCTTTTTCCTGTAACTCGTAAATAGCAGGCCTTTTTACTTCACCCGTTAAGAAAACCCTTTTCTGGTAAAGAGGGAAACGGATAATATCCTGGTCTTCTAAACGGATATCTTTTCCCAGCAATCCTTTTTGTAAGAACGAATAAAAATCAATGTTATCAATCACCTTGTTATTCCGGATGATCTCTATTTTTCTTAAAGAACCTTTTTCGGCAGGACCTCCGGCGAGGTATAGTACATTGAAGAAACTGGCTAAGGAAGAGACATGATAAATGCCCGGGCGTTCAGCTTCGCCTACAACAGTAACGCGTATGGTTTTAAAATTGGTAAGTGTTAAAAATACCTGGGTTTTACCGGAAGCCAGCGCAGGATAGGCCAGCTTCATTTTATTTTTTATTTTTTGAGTAGCCTGTTCAAGTGTGAGTCCGTTAACATTGATCATCCCCGCATAAGGTATCTGTATAGCGCCGTCAGAATTAACTTTTGCGTCTACACTTGTTTCGTTAATGCCGGTATAATTGATGGTGAATTCGTCATCAGATCCCAATACATAATTCTTTGGAGTAGTGATACGCAGGATGGGCTCGAATGTGGGGTTGGGGTTGGCAAAAAAATCAAACCCATAATAGTTGCTTTTTCTCCGGATTTCGGGGATCTCTGATACCCAACTGGAATCATTTAAAAAATTAGTGGAATCTTTGATCAGGTTTTGCGAAGCGCCTGATTTTGATTTTCCCTGTAACTGTAAAAGTCTTTTTTTGAAGCTGTTTACTTCAGCCGCAGGTAATCCCCGTTTAACCAACAAACTCATCGCGTCTTTTTCAGACATGCCAGATCGCTGTGCCTGCTGCCATAACTGCATGATCTGCTGATCAGACATTTGCCCGATTTTGGCAGATGGCAAACCGGTAGTGCCGCCTGTTTGGGCATTTGTTTTTTGTATTGCCAGAACAGAAACAAAACAAAACAGGGCGACAGATATCTTTTTTATTGAATAGCGATTCATTACCAAAAATTAGTTGTGGCAAATATCGAAAATATTTGCCATCTAAGGGGATATATAATGGATAATCACCACCCCCGATAGATATTAAAAGCGGTGCTTTTAATATCTATCGTCCCCTCCTCAGAGAGGAGGGGATATTTTTTCTCTTTTTCGACGGGTTTTCCGGTAGTGGATGCGTTGGGGGTGGGAACAGGAAACACAGTATCAGCATAATTCAGCCTGCACTTTTATCTAAAGTGAAATTCAATTTTTCGCATACAAAAAGAGTTATATAGGTAACTAAATCTAAATATATGGCCCGGGAAGAATTCCTTCAGCCATTAGATATGCGTTATAGGGAATTTCAATAGGTTAACAGGTTGGATAATTTTTATGATTATGAGAAACAGTTCATTGGTATCTGACAGAAGTTAATACACTAACCCCAGCTTTTAAGCTGGGGGGAAGATAAAGAAGGAAGAATCGGGGCTTCAGCCCCCAATTGGACATGGTTAACTAAAAAAATTAGTTAAAAATTGATTTTTACTGAAATGTAATACCCTTGTAACTACTTGTTTCTGTGCGCATTATATTCTTCGATAAGTTTATGATGCACCAATTATTTGGGAAATTGGTGCGTAAATTGCTATGTTTACTTGACTAAACATTCCTAATCATGGCAAAGCCTATCAAACAAACTCCTATTGTTACGGGGAAAGATGCCATCAATTTTTTTGCTAAAATGGAATCAAATAAAAGCAAAACAGTTGATAGAGGGACAGTTGTATCTATACGTGAAGATGCTCAAAAATTGAAGTCTCTGTTGAGAAACTAAATCTTTTAAATGGATTTAGCCGGACTATCCCTTATAAAAGTCAACGACCAAACTATAATCAAACCGTTTGATTGCGGTGATGAAGATTTAAACAGTTTTTTGTTTACTAAATCTATTCCCTACGCTGAAGAACTTTTGGCTACCACTTACATTCTTGAAGATGAGAATGAAACGGTAGCCTTTTTTAGTATTTTCAACGATAGCATTAGAGTAGAAGACATTGAGTTTGCATCTAAAAATGCAGTTAAACGATTTCTTAGTGAGTTATTACCTCATTCGGAAAGACACTTAAAGAATTTCCCGGCGTTAAAAATTGGAAGGTTGGGTGTCTCAAATAACCATCAGAAGAAAGGATTGGGAGGGTTAATATTAAAATTCATTATTGACCTTGCAATTAGCAAAAACGACCATTGCGCCTGTAAGTTTATTTCTGTAGATGCGTATGATCAATCTTTGTCTTTTTATGATAAATCGGGTTTTTCATTTTTTTCCGAAAAAGATGCCGGTAAAGATACCCGACAAATGTATTTGGATTTAACACCGCTTCTCAATGCCGTATCATAATGCTAATGCTAAGTTTCACTAACTTATTGAAATGGCAAAGCAAACACACCAATTAACGGGACACCACCTCCCATGACCAAAGCAGCCCTCAAAGCTGAAAAGCCATAGATAAATATGAGTGCTGATAATCTGCTTAAACCGGCTTTAAATACTCCTATTAAAAAGACTAAGAGAAAATGAAAGTAGTAGAACACGAAGTTTTAAAAATACTTAGATCATGTTGTAGTTATAATCCATAGCTGAAACCTATACTAAAGGTTGTATTAGTGGTTTTTTGCAGGGTAACGCGGTTATCTAAACTGAGTGAACTATAAAATGCATTCAGATTCAGGTTATTGATCAGCTCATAAGAAAAACGGGCAAGAAACTCCTGTTTTTTATTCTGCAGGTTAAATAAGAAGGCCGGTTGGGGCTGTTGGAAATACTGCTGGTCTACCGTGCCTGCACCCCCTTTGCGGGATGTTTGATAACTGAGCAGGCATTTAAAACGTGGGAATGGCGTGTATTTAACGGTATAGGTAAGCCTGTCAAAATTATTACCCATCCAGTCGCCAAGCGAATAATCATAGCTGGTATAGTTTTGAGCTGGTATCAGGTTGCGGTAAACAAATGGATTTACCCTTGTGTATTCGATGCCAAGTGTTAAATAGGGGATGAAAGCATCTGTTACCGATCCACCCAATGTAAAACCTAACTGGTTTCGGCTTTTGTTTTTGTTGAAGATGGTAGAGACACGGATTTCATCGATAAACAAAGTTGAATACAAATGTGTTTTAGGGATTTGGTTTCTTGAACTCACCTGTAAAAATAACTGGCCATTGGATCCGGTATGGATATTGCCCTTGTTAACAATATTATCATATATCTTAAAAAACATTAGCGGGAACAGATAGCCAATATCTAACCTGTCGCTGTAAACAATAGATTCTCCTAATGCAAAATCAAGTCCTTTCATAGCCCTGATTTGTACACTGTGTGTGGCCATGAACTTTGGGATGAAGAACTGTCGCTGGCCGCCAAATACTGTATTGCCGGTAGGATAGCTCCTGCCGCTATCTAAAATATTTGAATTAAGCCATGTATTGGTATAGTTAAAAGAAAGCCATGAAAAAGGTTGATAATCGAACCTGATAAAAGGGAAGGCAGGTGCTTTATCAGACAGCACAATCTTTCCATTTTCGCCATAACCCCATAACAAATGATCCTGCCCGAAGCTTACTGAGCCATTTTTCCAGCTATAAGAAATGCTGCCCCTGAACTGAGAAAAATTCTGGCTGGAATAAAGTGAAGTGTCTTTTCTTACAATACCTGTTTCCGGTGTATCCTGCCGGGTAGAATCAAATCCTTTGCCTGATTCGGTGATATCGTTGTAAAAAAAGTGAAAACCCCAATGTTTACCGGCATATCCCCAAAAACTAAGTCCGGAGCTGGTTTGCGTAACATTTTTACCGGAACCCCGGATAGTTGCAGCAGTAAAAACAGGGTCGGCCCGGAATACAATATCTTTGCCTGAGGCAGAAAATCCGCGCCATCTTTTGTATTGATCTGCTTTTAAGAAATGTATTTGTTCTGTGGCTTCTCCGGTAGCCGGAGCCAGCTCTACACCATATTCACGGTTGTAAAAACCAAGTTCTTTTTTTTCTGTGAGAGATAACTGTTCGGCTTTTTTTGAAACTGAATCGAGGCAGTCTGCTATGTATTTTCTGCTTAGCGGTTTGATATTATCATCAAAACGGATAATGCCTTTTTGGGCCATACGGGAGAGATAATTGTATACTTCTTTGGTATGATTTTCCCAAACAACCTGGGCATCCAGGTTTGCAGTAACGATGGATAAAGAGCAGATGAGTAAAAACGAAATGAGTGTATTGAAGTTTTTATGCATTGTTGTTTGTTGCGCTGTATTAAGATATAAGGCCCGATAATATTGATGCAGGTTTCTGACTTATTTTTTTGCCACAGAATACACAGATTTACACAGTAAAAATCTGTGCTAATCTGTGTATTCTGTGGCATTTTTTGTTCTTGAAGCAATGCTCATCATCTTCCTCTGTTCTCTTATTGCCCCTGTTTTGTTTCAATAAAAGAAGAACAAAGTGAATAAGCAAAATAAGAGATATTGCTTTGTAAAGATAGCTTAAACAAAATTTTCTGCTTCTTTAGCCAATCAATACGCATTCTGATCGCCCCTGATTACATTAATAGCTGTTTGCAGAATGATCTGGCTATCGAGCCAGAATGTCCAGCGATGAATATAGTACAGGTCAAAATTAACCCTGCGTTGCATAGACCCCGGTTCCCTTGTTTCGCCCCGGCAACCATTTACCTGTGCCCAGCCTGTGATGCCCGGTCTTACTACATGGCGTAACATATAGTTATCAACCTTGTGCATAGATTCGATGTTAAGCGGGGTAGGGTGGGGCCTTGGGCCTACTACCGACATATTGCCCAGTAATACGTTCCAGAATTGCGGAAGTTCATCCATATTGGTTCTGCGTAAAATACTGCCCAGCCAGGTAATTCTCGGGTCGTCTTTGCTTGCCTGGTGATAGAAGCCATTCTGATCAATATCAGAGCTATCGGCAACCATTGACCTGAATTTATAGCAGATGATTTTTTCGTTATTCAATCCCCATCTTTCCTGCTTAAAAAATATGGGGCCTTTTGATGTTAATTTAATGGCGAATGCAATGAGTGGCAATACCCAAAATCCCAATGTGAGAAAGAATAAAGCAGAAAAAGCGATATCAAACGATCTTTTTAAAAGCCTGTTCTCAGCCTTGTCTAATGGTAAAGACCTGATGTTGATCACCGGCATCAACCCGATATTATTTACCTGGATCTTGGAAGAGGCATATTGGTATAAGTCGGGAATGATCCTTGTTTTGGTTGTGTGGTAATCACATACTTCAATGCACTGCTGTATTTCTTCATTCTGCGTGTTGGGTAAAGCGATTACCACCTCATCAATTTCTTTTTCTTTCAGTAGTGTGCCAAGATTATCAATCTTTCCGTGATACATGCAGCCATTCATTTTTGTATTGGTATTATCGAGGAAGCCCATGCATTTGTAACCATAGTAATAATACTTATTGATGGTTTCATAAAAATCAAGTGCGGAGGGTGATGAGCCAACAATGAGGATATTGTCGAATAGTTTTCCCTGGTAAATGGCCGAGTGCAGGTATTTACGGATCACATATTTGGTAAGGGTTAACAGTATAAAAAGGATACTCAGAAAAAAAGTAAAAAAATAGCCGTTAAACTGGTACAGGTTTCTCAGGAAAAAAGATACGGAGCTTAACAGGATGGTGAAGAGGATCATACTGTATACGATAAACACGATCTCTTCTGAATATTTATTAGAACGCCTGTCGGCATAAAGCCTGGAGAATGATGCCGCTATATACCACACAACAAGTGCAATGGCGGTGAACAGGAATATGATAGCGTTGCTGTTAACCGGATTTGCCGCTGCAGTGATGTGGTATGCAAGAAGGTATGAAATACACACGATTGGTGCATCAATAACATACCTGATAGTTATATAACGATTGTACGCTTTAGCCATAATTTCAGAAGTTCTTACTTCCCGGCAATCAATTCGTTCAGCAGTGCAAGGTAGGCATCTGTTATGTGATCCCAATCATACCTGGCTGTGAGGCCTTCCCGGGCTATCTCTCTAAGACGCACTAAAAGACCATCCTGCTGCTCAACCCGTTGCATAAGAGCCGCAATTGATTGACTGTTTTTTTCGAAGAACAAGCCATATTGGCCATCCGACAGCATTTCACGGTTAAAACGGGTGTTTAATGCCAGGATAGCCGATCCATACGCCATTGCTTTGAGCATGGTTGGGTTGGTTCCACCAAACTCATGACCATGCAAATAGGCAAAACAGTGGTGATAAAGTTCCGCTAATATCTCACTATTTGTAATATATCCCAAAAAGATAATATTTGGGGCCGCTTTCAACTTGATCGCATCGGCATACCTGTCTTTATAAGGCACATCGCCCACAATCACTAATTTTTTGGATGAATTGGCTGCCAGAAAGCCTTCCAGCATAAGGGCAGCGTTATTATCGGGGATGAGCCGGCCTACAATCAGGTAATATTCCTGCGGTTTCAGGTTGAAGGGCTCCAGTAAAGCAGGGTTTTGCGGATACCTGATATTGGCGCCATAGGCGATAACGGTAGAATCTGTTTTGAACTCTTCCAGGTACACTTTCCGCATTTCTTCGGCGTCGGTAATAATCCTGTCGTACCACCGGGTGGCTAACCAGGCCGAAAAACGAAAATAAGTTGATCCCAGGCCTTTCCATTTAGGTCTGAGCCATTCCATCCCATCCACATTAATGCAGGTAGGTTTGCCAAAAATGCGGGCAATAATACCCCATGGGCCATTGGCGGCATTTACAGCCAGTATCACATCTGTTTTGCCGGTACAGGCATGCAGCATGGAAAAAAAAGAATGAATAAGCTGGCTCAGACTTTTGGTTTCAATAGTGGAGATATAAACCAGTTCAATGCCGTTGACTTCTTTGGGGAAGGTCTTGAAAAGATTTTTATGACAGTACACCCTTACATGGATACCTCTTTGTACTAACCTTTCGGACAGTTCCTTTACAAAGGTTTCGTACCCGCTGTACACATATGGATAACCCCGCGATCCTATTATAGCAACTGTCATTCCAATACTTTTATCATCTTGTTTTCAAAAGCTTCCAGAGAATATTCTGCTAATACTTTTTTCCTGCCTGCCAGGCCCATTTGAATGCTTAATGGCTTATCGTTTACGAGCTTCCCAATGAGTGCAGAAGCTTTTTGTGCATCATTTACCGGGATAAGAACTCCCGTAATATGGTTGTTAATCATTTCGGGGGCGCCACCCTGTGCGGTAGCTGCTACCGGTTTTGCAGAAGCCATTGCCTCCAGTATAACTGTTGGAAACGGATCCGGCAGGGTGGAAGGTAAAACTAAGATATCAAAACTGGGAAGTAATTCGGCCACATCGGTTCGATAACCCAGGTCTGTAACCAGATGACCGATATTATCAGATTTGATCTGCGCGGCTAATTGTTCATATAAATATTCATAGCCCGGGAACGCATCACCTATCATAACAAAATGCAGATTGGAGAAATGGGCAGATAAGTGAGCGGCTATCTTCAAAAAATATTCCTGTCCCTTCCAATAATGTACCCTGCCGATCATACCAATTATTACTGTATCATCATCAATGCCTAATTCTTTTCTTAGTTTGTTTGATGGTTGCTGGTAAGAAGAATAATCAATGCCATTGTGTATTAATGCCAGTTTTTCGGGGGCAACAAATCTGCTCCAGCTTTTTTTTACAGATTCTGATACAACTATTACGGTATTGCTGTAACGGTTTAACAACATTCCCAGAAACCGGTAAAGCCATTTGGGCGATTCGATGATCTCATGTACATGCCAGATATGCCTGATACCTGCTGATCTTGCTGCAAAAGCACCTGCCAGCACCGCGGTGGTGTTTGAGTAAACAAGTTCTATTTTCTTTTCACGGATCACTTTTTTTATGGCGTAAAAGGCTTTAACCATTACCTGCAACCTGTTAATGATTCCGGGGATGGATTTGTATTTTCTTCTGAGTATTCCGAGCCGGATGAACAGAACCTCGGCCCCCGCTTCCTGCAGATAATCGGCAAGTGGACCGTTTTCTGTAAGTATGACAATCGGCTTATACCCTTTTTTAATTATCAGCCTTACAGTAACCAGTAATATTTTACTGGCGCCATAAAGGTCTGAAGAGCCATGCAGGATAAGTATGTTCATGATGGCTAACTGCGCTGTTTAATAATTTGGGCCGGAACACCCGCTACAACACTATAGGGGGGAACATCTTTTGTAACAATGCTGCCTGCGGCAACCACAGAGCCCCTGCCAATAGTAACACCGGCAAGGATGATACTGTTGGCGGCAATCCAACAATCGTCTTCAATCTTTACAAACTGCTTGTCAACACCCTGTTCTTTAATGGTGATATCTGTTCTGTTAAACATATGATTCTCCGCATAAATGCTCACCCGTGGAGAGATCATAACATTATTGCCTATCTCGATATAACCCGAACAGCCGATATAGGAATAAGGGCCGATATTGGAGTTATTGCCTATTTTAAGTCCTTCCCCAATTTCACCGCCATAGATATTGCCGGGCCGGATAATGGCAAATTTTCCAATACTTACCCTGTTACCCACAATCATTTTTTGTTTGGATAAGCAGTTGATCTCGGCATAATCTTCCACAATAAAATCTGCTCCCGCCTCAAGGTATCCCGCATAACGGATAGATACACCTTTGCCAATTAATACCATGCCTTTTGCTTTTGAAAAGAAGATACGCTCATAACATCCGCGAAGAAGATAGCAGCATAACCTGCCTAAAGTAAAAGCCTTGTCTGTATTTGACCAGTCGCCTTTAAAACGGGAACGTATATATTGTATTGGTTTAATCGGATCTTGGTTTAGTGGTTAATTCAGGATATTAGACAACTGTTGATAGATGTCGGCATCCAATAGCGTCCCCAATTTTTATCGGGAACTATATATTATCTGCAAATATTCTATTTTGCGACTAACAATCCATGAGAAATCATGATTAAAAATGGTTTTCGGGGTTTTAACGGTAGTTTATGTGGGTTTCACTGCTTTCGGGTTTCTTTGAGAGGGAAAGAACTGTTAGTTTTGATGGGAGGGATGATTGTGTTGATTTTTTCACCGCAGAGGACAGGAGATGCAGAGATAACGCAGAGCAATCAGGATTGAAAGTTAAAATAGTACTATGAAAAAAGCTTTAATATGCGGTGTTTCGGGGCAGGATGGGGCCTATCTTTCTAAACTGCTTTTAGAAAAAGGGTATGAAGTGTATGGGGGATCCCGGGATGCGACCACCAATAGTTTTGACAATCTCCGCAAACTTAATCTGAAGAACAGGATAGACCTTGTTTCTATTAATATCTGCGATTTCAGAAGTACACTGCAAACCATCATCAGGATTAAACCGGATGAGATCTATAATTTATCCGGACAAAGTTCTGTTGGTTTATCTTTTGACCAGCCGGTTGAAACATTTGAAAGTATCAGTATCGGCACATTAAATCTGCTGGAAGCTATCAGGTTCAGCAATCTTCCGGTTAGTTTATATAATTCAGGATCGAGTGAATGTTTTGGAGAATCGGGTAATCTGCCGGCAGATGAAAACACGCCATTTAAACCCCGCAGCCCGTATGCCATTGCAAAAGCAACGGCACACTGGCAGGTGGCAAATTACCGTGAGGCCTATCATATTAATGCCTGCACCGGTATTTTGTTTAACCATGAATCTCCGCTGCGGCCTAACCGCTTTGTAACCAAAAAAATTATTTCAACCGCCTGCAGGATTCATGAGGGAAGCGATGAAAAACTTCACCTTGGTAATATTAATATTCAGCGCGACTGGGGCTGGGCGCCTGATTATGTAGAAGCCATGTGGTTAATGCTGCAGCAGGCGGTGCCGGACGATTTTGTGATAGCCACCGGTGTAACGCATTCTTTGAAACAGTATATACAATTGGTGTTTTCTTATCTTAACCTTGATTGGGAGAAATATGTGGTGAGCGACCCCACGCTGTTAAGGCCAACAGATCTCTTAATTGGCCGGGCTAACCCGGAAAAAGCCGCCCTGGAGCTGGGTTGGAGAGCAACGCATACATTGGAAGAAGTGGTAAAAGAGATGGTTGATTTTGAATTAAAGAATTCATAGCCCTTTAACTGTGACTTCTCGCCCGCTCGCTTAAGCTTAGCGGGCGAGAATGCACGGTTTTTCAGGAGGTGTTTTGTTTTGGGTTTAATCTCTTAATCCTTCGTACTTTTATTAAGAAATAAACCATCAATGAAAAGCGCGGTTAAGAATATACTGTTTGGTTTCTTTGACCTGTTTCTTGTTCCGCTTAGTTTTATTTTTCTTCCCGTCCTCAAGTTGATCAGGAAATATGGGGTTGAATATTTTCCATTGCACCGGCAGTTATTTTTAAAGATCGGCGTGTTCCCCATCCGCAACCATTACTATGAACCGCAGTTAAATTATTCTTCAGGATTTGAGGCGTACAGGAAACGCAATCTTGCCATAGACTTTGCTATCCCTGAGCAATTGCTCAGGTTGAATGATTTTAAACAATATATAAGTGAACTGAAGGATCTTGATGTACACAATCCTTCTTTTGGTGCAGGCGATTGGGAGCTTTATTATTTGATGATCAGATTGAAGAAACCAAAACAAATCATTGAGATAGGTTCCGGCGCTTCTACTTTGCTGGCGCTTGAAGCGATTAAGCGAAACAATGCGGAGGGGCATGCAACTGCGCTTACCTGTATTGAACCTTTTGAAAAAAAGTGGCTGGAGAAAACAGAAGGGATTACACTGATCAGGAAACCTGTTGAACAATTGGAGGTTTCTTTCTTTCAGTCGCTGCAGGGAAATGATATCCTGTTTATTGATTCATCGCATATCATCCGGCCTGAGAATGATGTGTTGTTTGAATACCTGCAAATATTGCCTGCCTTGCAGAATGGCGTTCTGATTCATATTCACGATATTTTTTCGCCGCGGCATTACCGGCAAGACTGGCTTACCGAACGCTATCGTTTCTGGAATGAGCAATATTTATTGGAAGCTTTTTTATATTATAATACTGTTTTCCGGATCTTGTTCTCTCTTAATTACCTGAAGAACGATCATTTTGCTGAATTAAAACAGGCTTGTATACATCTAAGGCCTGAAGATGAGCCATCATCTTTCTGGTTGCAAAAATTTAAATGAGCGCAGCTATAATTTAACTCTTTGCTCAATTACCCTTTGCGGCCCCTGCGGTTCATTGTGATCTTTGCGCTACCGCTTTAAACCTTGCATCAACAGCGGGCCACCCATTAAAAACGGACCTGCTTCAGCAATTTTTGGATTTATCAATGTTGGAGAGAAAAGCTGTAACGCAAGGAGCGCCAGGAACCGCAAGGCACGCAAAAATAAGCCAGCTATTGCGTTACACCCTTTGCGGCCCCTGCGGTTCATTGGGATCTTTGCGCTACCGCTTTAAACCTTGCAACAACAGCGGACCACCCATTAAAAACGGATCAGCTTCAGCAATTTTTGGATTTATCAATGTTGGAGAGAAAAGCTGTAACGCAAGGAGCGCCAGGAACCGCAAGGCACGCAAAAATAAGCCAGCTATTGCGTTACACCCTTTGCGGCCCCTGCGGTTCATTGTGATCTTTGCGCTACCGCTTTAAACCTTGCATCAACAGCGGGCCACCCATTAAAAACGGACCTGCTTCAGCAATTTTTGGATTTATCAATGTTGGAGAGAAAAGCTGTAACGCAAGGA
>DAIOVU010000006.1:0-16189 GCA_036758845.1 Sediminibacterium sp. | reverse complement strand
GGACCACCCATTAAAAACGGATCAGCTTCAGCAATTTTTGGATTTATCAATGTTGAAGAGAAAAGCTGTAACGCAAGGAGCGCCAGGAACCGCAAGGAACGCAAAGAATTAGCCATCTCTTTTTTTACCCGATGGGTACAGGTTTCTAACAACACGTTATAACTTAATAGCAGTGTACGATTTTGGGATGCCAAACAATTTTTCAACCTGAATTTCTGCATCAGGAAACAATTGCCGGAACCTTTTTTTTGTAAACATCAGGGTACTTCTGGAAACAACCAATGCTTCTTTGTAAGTAGATTTTTTGGGGAAATAGTTGATGTTGAAACGCATGATGAGCAATGCTCTCAGCTTGTGCGGGATGAACTGAAACAAAGGGATCAGGCTATGTGGTTCCAGTGGAAACCATAGTGAAGGTGTTTGAATAATATACCTGTTGCAAACCCTTGTTACTTCTTCGGCAAACTTTTTTTGGTTTTCGTAGCTGCCTACATGTTCAATAACAGAGTTTGAAAAAACCAGATCAAATTTTCCTTTTTGAAAAGGGAGTTCGAGTGCATTGCCTACAATGGTATGGTAGTTGGAGGCATCTTTATCTTCAATGTAGTTCTCGTATAAATTTAGAAGATGAATATGGCAGTTAGCGCAGTTCCAGCCTACGTGTTTCCAATAACTGATATCACCGCCAATATCAAGTATATTATAAACATCTTTTTGGGCAGCAAGTTCTTTGATCCGGCACTCCAGTAAAGAAAAACGTTTTTTGCGTAACCTGTTTACAAATGAATCCTGTCTGTTGTGGTTAACCAGTAATTTTAAAAAACGCATCAGAATGTCTTTTCTTTAATGAATCCGCAGGGTGGCTTTTCAAAAGGGAGTATAGAGTCCTGCCCGCAGAAACAAAAATCGTTAATTTTGGCGAGTATCAAAACCCTTTCTGAAAAGGGCTGATAAAACGGTAAGTCGTATTCGGCTTTGAAGGATATTTCGAAACACAGCCAGCAAAGTTCTTGTTTTTTCTTCCATGAAAACGAAACAGGCTGTTTATCAACTCTGTTCATTTTGCAGAAGAAAGTATCATTTTTTTTGCGTGATGAGTATCTGGTTTACCTTAACAAAGGTCTGAACATACCTCACTATTTTTTTCTTTGTTGAGAGGTCGCTCGACCAGATATTAGAAAAACTGTCCCCCACGCTTTCTCTGAAATGCATCAGATGGGTGAAATGGTGGGCCGCCAGCAGCGTGGCAAGGTTCTTTTTTGTGAAGATCACGGTATGCTCGAGGCCGTCAACGATCAAGGGTACACGAAATGTCAAAAAATTAACCAGCCTGAACAATTTGTAGGCAGGAGAACTGATGTCGGGTGTTCCAATGATCAATAAACCGCCGGGTTTCAGGATCCTTCTCAATTCAGTAAGATACGATACAGGGTCTGTCAGGTGTTCAATAACATGAAAAATGTTCACCACATCAAAGAAGTTATCCGGATATCGGGCTTCTATCACATCTCCCAAAAAAAGTTTTGCTTCCGGTATATGAGGGGTGATGAAATTAATACAGTCCTGATCGTACTCTGTTCCGTAAACATTGAATCCGAGTTTGTGAAAAATAGCCATTTCCTCACCCAGCCCAAAACCAATATCCAGAAAATTGCCTCCTGTTTTATGTGTCAGGATATCTTTCTTTTGCTTTTGTAACAAGGTGGTATCTCCTGTCTGTATATCATTGATCCGGGATAGAATTTTTTTCTTGTAGTTCAGTAAGCCAAAGTTTCCTTTATCGTAGTAATTCGCGTAGAAAGTTTTTAATTCATCCAGCGACGCAACAGGATTGGCAAATACGATTCCGCAGCTAATGCACCTGGTCCTCGACAGATGTGGGAATCCTGTTTGAAATTTCATTGCATAAGGTAACAGGTTGCTTCCTTTGCATACAGGGCAGTGCTGTAATAAGTGCATATCTTTCTTTATTAAGAAGGTGCTTTAAAATAGACTTTTGAAAACAGCAAGTAGTTTGTCTGTTGTATTTCTCCATGAGAACAGGGCCAGTCTTTTTTGCCCCTTTTCTATCAGTTCTTTCTGAAGCGCCGGATTTGTGAGGATCATTTTTATTTTTTCCTTGATGTCGGCAGGATCGAGTGGCTCACAGATTAAGACTGCATCGCCACCTATTTCCGGCAGACAGCTGTTTCCGGATATAACAGTGGGAACATTGTTCTGAAAAGCTTCCAATACAGGGATCCCGAATCCTTCGTTCAAGGAAACAAATGTATATGCAGATGCATTGCGGTAATAAAATGCCAGTTCTTCGTCTCGTATGAAGCCGGGCAGAATCACATCTTGTTCAAGACCCAGTTCGTGAATGAGCGCATGTATATTGGCGCTGTCGTCGAGGCTTTCTTTTAAAATGGTGTTACCTACCAATACCAGCTTATACTCCGTAAAGCCATCCTGTAACAATAAATGGAATGCGCGTATCAGGTTGGTAAGATTTTTCCGTTTTTCCAGCACGCCCACATGAAGTATGTATCGGGTAGTAGATGAGGTAATATCTGAGATGATGTTATTTCTTTTTGTTGATGTTTTAGGGGCAATATGAATAACATGTATCCTGCCAGGATGTATCCCAACATTTTTGATAATCTGTTGCCTGGAATGTTCTGATATGGTGATAACGACATCTGCTTTTTTTGCGGCAGGCACTCCTGTGTATTTGAGGAGCTTAAGCCAGATTCTGTTATATTGCTCAGGTGACTCCCAGAAAAAAGCGTCATAAAAAACTACGGCTGTTTTAAAACCGGGACTGAATAAGGGCAGAAAATAATCGGTGCAATACAAAAGGTCCGCTCTTCTGAAAATGCAGATGAGAGGAAGCGTAACCTGTTTCCATAGAAAAAATCGGATATGTTCCAGACTTTTAAGCAGTGTATTGTTCCCGTTCTTAACAGGAAGTATGGTATCAGCAAAATGAAATGTAAAACCTGTCTTGGTTTTTTGTAGCTCCCGAATAATCTCTTCCAGGTAAGTTTTTGCACCGGTTTGGGAAATACGCAGACTCCTTATATCTATGATAACTTTTATTGTTTTGCCCATGCTTCAGTAATTGTCGGTTGTTTGGGTTAAGTTACCCGCCTGGGTGCGAAAATACGAACAAATATTTCGGATGAGAAGCCGCTTTGCATTGAAGCATTATTAGGCAGAGTTATTCTGAAAAAAAGTAAGCCAGGTAGCTATCTGCATTCATGGGTATTATTGCATTGCCCGTGTTACAACAGGCCTTTTTGATGCGGCAAGTTCGTTTGCTGATACCATATTAATCAGTATGCCGGATAAGAACCATACAAGGTAACTAATGTAGATATAGGATTCTACTTCGGCAGTGAACAGTGGAAGCAGAAGCCCCATTTTGATTAAAAAAATGAATATGGCAATTCTCCTGAGTTTACCTTTCTGTTTCCTGCTATTGATGAAAGCTATCTTCAATAGCTGATAATAAATAGCCAGATAAATCGCTAATGCCACAACTCCAACCTGAACACCAAGGATCACAAACTGGTTCTCTCCACCGGTATTAAGCCCTGTGAATGCGGAAATCCTCCCTGATTCGCCAAGGCCAATTCCCAATGGGTACCTGATCATACTGTCGAGTCCGTTAAGCCATTCAATCACGTGTCCTAAGCTGGATTCGTTCTTGAATTGTATGGTGTTAATGATGAACTGAAAGAGATCTCCTTTGATCGTAATAAACAGGAAAATGGCCAATAATGAAAGCAGTCCATAGTGAAACAGTTTTATGAGACTCTTGTTCTCCATGATCCAGGCATATGCATAAATGATCACTAAATAGCTGGCAAAAGAAGCCCTTGATAAAGCAAATGTGATGCCGAATAGCGTGCTGAAAAGAGCCAGCAAAGTGAAATTGTTCAGCCGTAATTTGTTGCGGTTATTTGTAGCCAATGCTGCCAATGCAGAAACGGATATAAGTGTGGCAGCTGCATACTCCAACGGATTGGCAAAGAAGCTTTCGAAACGTTTCATTCCGCTTTCGATCTCATAGGTCCATGATAAACCATAGTTGCCCGATGGTTCTATGTCAAAAAAATAGGAGTTATACGCTGCATAGCCGGTGTATGTCTGTAGATGCATATTTGTGATTACCTCAAAAAACAGGACCGTTGCAGCCAGAATGGAAAGGAGTCCTATATAGTGAAAGATCTCAGCCAAATTAACCTTTTTGATATTCATCATACGCCCGGTAAAATAAACAACCGGGAAAAAGCAAAGGCTTTTGAATGCCAGTATCCTCTGGAAAAATCCATAGCTGCCCAACGGTATTAACACATATATGAATGCATATAAAAACAATAATAGTACCAGTTTGTCTACCAGATGGAACCTGATCTTTTGTTTGGCCGTAACAATAAGGTAACTCAGGTAAATGACTATGCTTACTTCCTTACATGCTTGCATGTAGGGAACCCATTTGGTGAACCCATACATATGAGTAATAGAAAGAGAAATGGTATAAATTGATAAGCCGAAAATAATGAACAGAAGTATCCCTTTTTGTCGGTCTTTTGTAAGGCCGATCAGCGAGTATAGAAAAAAGAATATGTATATGATGGGGAATAGAAACATTACAACTCATTTATACACAACATACGGGTGCTTTTAGGATGGTCAAACACCGGAGTATACCGGCTTGGTGCAAACATAAGAAGACTCAGGGAGTACCCAGAGGAATAAATTTTCTCAGAAAAATGGTTAGCCATTTCTTGATCAATTCCTTTGGCCCATAATCACTTCCTAAATATACATAGTTATGCAATTTTGAATGGCGATACTTAACCAGATGATCATACCCATAAAAAACAGTAACGGGCACTTTAAATGCAGCAGCCAGGGTGGCTGTTCCGGTGGTGAGACAATAAATTCTTTTTGCAGAAACAATCAGTGAACAAAATTCTATTAAAGAAGAAGTTCCGATCGTATCCAGACCGTTGATACCTAAATATCGATGGTTTAATTTTTTCATCTGAAAATCTACAGTGATATTGTTCTCTGTAAACCAGTTTTTCACGGTTTCTCCTTTTGTAATATCGCCGGTATAAGAAATAAAATTGGGGTCGTAAATAATCTTTTCCCGTAATTCTTCTTTTACCGGTGGCTGAAAATAGATTTCCGGTTCATGAAAACGAATTCCATCATCTAACCCATATAATAGCATGATGCGGTCAAGCAGATTTTCATTTTCTCCTATACTTTCCGGGAAAAAAAATATCCCTTTTTCATCTCTGAATCCATCTAAGTAAGGGTTGGTGTCCCAAATTATTTTTTTATTTTCAGCATTTCTGAGGATTGAATGGGTTGACAGGAATACCTTATCATAAGCGCCTGTTTCTTTGGCAATCCGGGGAAGATGGCTGTAAAACAGGTGGTCGCCCAATCCGCCCTTTTGTATTTCTATGATCAGTGTCTTCATTAAATCTTAGAATCTTTTTATCCAATACCCTTTAAAAGCTGTTTCAAACGCTATTTTCTTTTTTAAATAAGAAGCATTTTCAAGCCGGATCAGTTTTTCAATCTTTTTTTTGTGTTCCCCCGATAGCCTGTTATGGTAAAAATGATAAAATTCTCTGAAAAGAATAACCTCATTTTCCAGAAAATCATTTTTTTGGAAAACAGCTATTAAATGAGTCATTATTCTTTCTATCCTGTTTTTCTTCTTATGATTTGAAAAAGTAACATTATCAGCATGACTTCTATACATAATATATGGCTGATTCAACCTGGATACTTTTCCGAAAGTAAAAGCAATGAGTGTTATCCAGGTGTCATGGTTGAAGGCTTTGTTCTTGGGTATGTCTGAAAAAAACTTTCTCATGCTTTCGTTCATCATTACGGTGCATCCCAATACAAAATTTCCAAAGAGAAGCGTTTCAAGGCAATGGTGGTATTTGTCGTGCCCCAGCTCATTATCCACGGAAGGGTTTAGTAGATGCTCATCACTGTCAATAAGAATAAGATCAGAATAGATCATTGCCGGTGAAATGCCATCATCGATCTTTGATAAAGCTTCAATGGATTTTTCTATTTTTTGTGGCAGCCAGATATCATCCTGATCGCACAACGCAATATAATTGCCCGGTGTAGCCAGAGAAACAGCTTTTTTGAAATTTTCAACTACACCCATTCTTTTTGTATTCCGGTAATATTTTAGTTGATGATTAGTGCTGAATTTTTCGAGTATAGCAATGGTATTATCTGTTGAATCATCATCACATACAACGATCTCGGCGGGTTTTATGGTTTGTGCTAAAACAGAATTGATCTGTTGTTCAAGAAACCGTTCTCCATTATAGGTTGCGATAACAACTGAAACCGGGTGTACGGGCAAATCGTATTGCATAATTGGTTCAGTCATTTTCGGTTGATTTGTACTGCAAAAATTTCTTTTTAATGGGGGCTATAAAAGTAAACAAAAAGGTATTTTTAAATACAAACAGTTGTGCACTGATATAAAGGCCGGCACAAAGAATAATGGATGTAAGCATTGTTGCTAATGGACTGAGATGAAATCCTCTTGCAATAAATATAACCGGAAAAAAAAACAGACTGCCAATGATTGATTGTATTACAAATTTCCAGTTGTATGTAAATGTGTAATGTTTTTTTATAAAATAGAAATAGGATAATGTAACAATCAGCTCTGTACAAATATTGGCAATGGATGCGCCAACCTCATGAAATGTGGGCACTAATGCAAAATTCAAAATTAAACAGATAAACACACCTGCCAGCATGGAGAAGAAGATCTCTTTGTTTCGTCCTGCAGGCATCAGAATCTGAAAACAAAAGAAATGCCCAAACCCGATCAGCACCGGAAGAGAAGCCAGTATCTGCATGCTGGTACTGGCTGTAATAAATTGATCGCCCGAAAAAATAATAATGAATTCAGGCGCAAGAATAGCCAGGCCAAAACCTACGGGTATGGATAAAAAAACCAGGAAATTGAAAGATTTTGCAAGCAGTTGTTTTATCTCATCCATATTGTTTCCCGCAAAATTCTTAGAGATGGATGGTATCAGAATTACCCCCATTGAGGTGATGATGGGTATGGTGATTTTGATCAGTTTTACAGAAGCGGTATATAATCCAACTGCTTTCTCGGTTGATAAAAAACCAAGTAACACCGTATCCAGCACTGTATAAATACTTGCTGCAATTGAGGCGCTGAAAATATACAGAATAGGTTGTACGTGTTTTCGGAAATCAAGATCAGAGAAAATGAAATTTGTTTTTCGGAAAACCATGACAAAACTAAGAACCTGGTTGCCTAAGATGGAAAAAATAACAATGAGTAAATATTTTCCAAAATCTCCCTCCGTTTTTATAAAACTATATAATAGTATTAATGAAATTGTTTTCACCAGCACAGAACGTAAGGTGATGCCACGGAACTCTTCTATGCCTGCATAAAACCAATCGGTATAAGAAAAACTCAGCAGGATTAATACGCCCGCATACATAAACATATGCCTGTCTGTACTAAAGAAGGAGAAAGAGAAAATGACTGCCAGATAAATAATAAAAAGCACAAGACTGGCTACAAAGAAGATGGTGGTAAGTTCAGTGAAAATAATTGATAATTTCTTAGGATCGCCCCTGTGCCGGGCAGATTCTTTAATACCATAGATGGGAATACCGAGGGCGGCAAACAAAGCAAAGTATTGGGCGAAGGATATTACAAACTGAACTTTTCCTATCCCCGCAGGCCCCAGTATATGTGATGCATAGGGGAAACTGAGTATCGGGAAGAGTATATTAACAATTGACAGCAGTATGGTATAGAAAAGGTTTTTTGTCATTGACTAATTCAGTTCTTGGATATATGTGGGTTTATTTTTTAATGACCATTGTGCGAATGACAAATTCGATCTTTTAATCAGATACCCTTTAAATAAGAAACCGGAAGTTGCTAATTTTTGAATACACTGATCTTAAGGTTATCTAACGACCAGCTTCTGGAGCAAGTGTCATTAACTGCACCCCCTGCATCATTGCAATTCAATACAAACCGATTCCCGTTATGTGATATTGTTGTGATGATCCGGTACATACTGGTGCCGCGGGTTGAATTAATCAAATTACAAACACCGGGTAAATTGGTATTAACTGCATCGGCTCCCGCGGCAGTAAGTGGCGACCCGTTACCTATCCAGTTTGGGTAAGATTGTTTAATGGTACTATCATTCGAAAACCCTGTAACTAACATGTCCCTCCCGTCAAAAGTCATTCGCCACAGATCATTATTCCATTTATTATGTAAGTATAAATTAAATTCTACCCTTAACACCTGGTGGTCAGGTAAATTTGCCAGGCTAACCTGAATCAGGTTATTATTCATTTTTCCCAAAACGGTTTGCCCATTATAATTACCTATTCTCTGGTCATTCACCGGTCCAAACCCGCCGGTATTATACCATCCAAATACCTCCAGGTCTTTAAGTTTATACCCGTCAAAATTATTTTCATAAACAATATTGGTAGTGGTAAGGCTTTTAAAACAGGAAACAGGTAAAGTAGCCGCCAGGATCAAAAGAAGGCTGTATATGATTTTTGCTTTACTGTTGTTCATAGAGAATATTGCGTATTTGCCCCGAATAATTCAAAGGCAGCTCAAAACTAATAAAATCTTCCTTGGTATGCGATACCATCCCATTATAATTCCTTAACATCTATGAATGGTAGGCTTTAAAGCTTTTATGCTCCGGTTCTTATTTACTTTCCTAAATTTGCCGCATGTCGCAAAATGGCTTCCCCATTAACATTATTAACCGTTCTGATAACCCATTGCCGCAGTATGCCACCTCCGGCTCTTCCGGCATGGATATCCGGGCTTACCTGACTGCCGACAGGGTACTGCAACCTTTAGAGAGAACGCTTGTACCAACCGGCCTGTTTATCGAACTTCCCGAAGGCTACGAAGTGCAAATAAGGCCCCGCAGCGGCCTGGCTATTAAGCAGGGACTTACCTGTTTAAATACCCCCGGAACCATCGATTCCGATTACCGCGGCGAAATACAGGTAATACTGATCAATCTTTCGGCTGAAGCGCAAACTATTAAATCCGGCGACAGGATAGCACAAATGGTGTTTCAGAAAGTTGAAAAAATCAGTTGGCTGGCTGGTACCACTATTAATGAAACCGAGAGAGGTGAGGGCGGATTTGGCCACACCGGAAAACGATAACAATCATGATGAGATATTCTTTCTTATTCCTGCTGGCAATAACGGTGATAGGCTTTTCGTGCAGGGCAGTTAAAAAAACACAGATCATACAGGAAGCGATCGCTCAAAAAGATACCGCGCAGACAATTGTGATCAAAGAAACGCCTGCCGTAGATTCTGCTGCTATTGTTAAGGATATACTTGGTAAAGTGGTGAAGAGCAAGATCGATTTCAATACGTTTAATGCCAAGATAAAAGTATCGTATGAAGGGTTAGAGAACAGCGATAACTATGTTGTTTATCTCAGTATGCAAAAGGATAGCATCATTATCATTAAGGTAACAGGAACAAGGCTTGGTATCCGTGGCCTCGGGCTTCAGGTCAAAATCAGACCCGATAGTGTGGTAGTGGTTCAATATGCCGGCGAGCAATCAGTAAAGAACCGATCAATCGGTTATTTACAGGATGTTACCCAGATACCTTTTAATTTTTCCACCATACAGGATATCTTGATAGGTAACCCTGTTTTTATAGATAGTAATGTGGTCTCGTATAAAGCCAGTACCAATCAATTGCTGGTGTTGATGGTGGGGGATCTGTTCAAACACCTGCTTACCCTCGATAATTCAAACTATTCTATCGTACATAGCAAGCTTGATGATGTTGATATCCAGCGAAATCGCACCTGCGATATCACTTTCAGCAATTACCAGCCTATGGGCCCATACCAGTTTTCAACCTATCGCAACATATCCGTTGCCGAGAAGTCGAAACTTAATATTTACCTCGATTTTAAAGAATTCAGCCTAAACGAACCGTTAAAATATAATTTCGAAGTGCCCAAAAAATTCAAGCGTAAGTAATTTACCTCCAACTTAGCCGTTCTATGTAGGGGGCAGATGCATTTACTATCTAAATACTGAATCATGTTTAAAAGGATTTTTTCTGTTATTGTTCTTGTATCAGGTATGTTTTTTTGTGCATTGGCACAAAATACCAAGGAAGAACTGCAGAAAAAAGGACAGGACCTTCAAAAAGAACTGGCCGACCTGAACAGATTATACAGCGAAACCCAGAACAGCAAAAAAATATCGCTTAAGCAACTGGCTATCATCAAGAAAAAGATCAACGCCAGGGAAGACCTGGTTAACAGCATCAACAAACAGGTGCGCCAGCTCGACGAAACCATATTCACCAATGAGCGTGATATCTACCGTTTACGCAAAGAGTTGGATACCCTGAAAATGAAATACTCGAAAAGCATTGTTTTTGCCTATAAAAACAGGGGAAGTTATGAGTACCTCAACTTTTTATTTTCGGCAACTAATTTTAATGATGCAGTAAAGCGGATCACTTACCTGCGAAGTTATCGCCAGAACCGGGAAACCCAGGCCAATACCATTATCAAATCAGACCAGTTATTGCAACAGAAAATCACGCTTTTAAGTGGTAATAAAAAAGAGCGGCTGGTTACTTTACAATCGCAAAGCGAGCAGTTGAAAGTATTACAGGATGATAAAAAAGAGCAGGACCAGGTAGTGGCCCAGCTTAAAGGAAAAGAAAAAGAATTAACGGCACAAATACGCGAAAAGGAAAAGCAGCGCCAGAAAATACAACAGGCTTTTAATGCCATCATCCGCAGGGAGATTGAGGATGCTAAACGAAAAGAAGCTGCACGTTTAAAGGCGCTCGAAGAAAAAAAGAAAGCACAGGCTGCTGCAGATAATACTGCTAAAACAAATGGAACAACTCCTAAAACATCAAAGAGTACAAAGAGTACATTGAGTACTGAACCCATTACAGGTGTTGCTGCGCCGGTAAGAGACAGGGCCTATACACCCTTGGAATCAACGCCTGAGGGCAGGGAAATGTCTATCAATTTTGAAAATAACCGTGGAAGATTACCCTGGCCGGTATCAACAGGAGTTATCACTGCACATTTTGGCCTTGAAAAAATACCCGGCACCAAACTTACCCGCAGAACCGATGGAATAGAAATATCCCTGCCGGTAGGATCAACCATTAAATCTATTGCAGATGGTAAAGTGATCTATGCCGGGGAAGTAGACGGTGAACAATTACTGGTTGTGCAACATGGTAAATATTTCAGTGGCTATAACCACCTGTCTTCTGTCAGCGTATCAGCCGGGCAGGAAGTAAAGGCAGGATCTGTTCTTGGCAAATCAGGTACTTCTATTGACGGAGAAGGCACACTGCTCTTCATGATCATGAATGACAGAAGCGTGCCGCAGGATCCGGAGCCATGGCTTAAGTCGAAGAAATAGGAGGTTGGTTGAGGGAGTTGATGTGGTTGTGGTTAAAGAAGTTAAAATAGTTAAAGGGGGTTAAAATGGTTAAAAGGGTATTCTTACTTCTTTAACCATTTTAACCCCTTTTAACTTCTTTACCCATCGTCTCCCCTCCAATCCAAAAATCATTTATCTTCAACCAAACGCTTGCTACATGAACCAGTATATCTTATCCTTCGACCAGGGCACTACCAGCAGTCGGGCTATTGTGTTTAACAGGAAGGGGGCCATCATCTCCGTTGCACAAAAAGAATTTGAACAGCTATTTCCCCAGCCGGGCTGGGTAGAACATGATGCCAATGAAATATGGAGCACCCAATTGGGTGTGGCGGCAGAAGCGATTACCAAGGCAGGGCTGTCCGTTAAAAATATTGCCGCTATCGGTATCACCAACCAAAGAGAAACTACGGTTGTTTGGGACAGGGCTACCGGTCAACCCATACACAATGCTATTGTTTGGCAGGACAGGCGCACCGCTGCATTTTGCGATTCATTAAAGGCAGCAGGGAAAGACAAAACCATTCAGCAAAAAACAGGGTTGGTGGTAGATGCCTACTTCTCCGGCACAAAAGTGAAATGGATTCTCGATAATGTTGCCGGTGCAAGAGATAAAGCCAATAAAGGCGAATTATGTTTTGGCACGATAGATAGCTGGCTCTTATGGAAACTGACCAATGGTAAAGTACATGCTACCGATGTTTCCAATGCATCAAGAACCATGTTGTTTAATATACATTCTTTACAATGGGATGATGAATTGCTGCAAATGCTGGATGTGCCCTCCTCTGTGTTGCCGGAAGTAAGAAGCAGCAGCGAGGTGTATGGGCATACACAAAATATTTTATCGGCACATAACATTCCCATTGCAGGTATAGCCGGCGACCAGCAGGCTGCTTTATTTGGACAAATGTGTACCCAGCCGGGTATGGTTAAGAACACTTACGGTACCGGATGTTTTATGTTGATGAATACTGGTGAGAAAGCTGTTCCATCAACCAATAACCTGCTTACTACGGTTGCCTGGAAAGTAAACGGTGTAACGCAATATGCATTGGAAGGAAGTGTGTTTATAGCCGGAGCCGTAGTGCAATGGCTGCGCGATGGATTAAAGATCATCCGTACCTCATCAGAAGTAGAAACACTGGCTGCCGAAGTAGCTGGCAGCGATGGTGTATACATTGTTCCTGCATTTGCAGGATTGGGTGCGCCTTACTGGAACCAGCATGCACGTGGTACCATAGTAGGTATTACCCGCGGCACCACCGGTGCACATTTTGCACGGGCTGCCTTAGACAGTATTGCTTACCAAACAATGGATGTTTTAAAAGCAATGGAAGCCGATTCGGGCATTGCTATTAAAGAGTTACGTGTAGATGGTGGAGCTACGGCCAATAATTTATTGATGCAGTTTCAAAGTGATCTGCTCAATACAAAAGTGGTACGCCCTACCGTTATTGAAACAACTGCTATCGGCGCGGCCTATCTTGCCGGACTGGCAGTAGGTTATTGGAGCAGTACCGAAGAAATTCAACAGCAATGGCAAATGGAAAGGACATTTACGCCTTCCATGACAGACGTTAAAAGAACGGAATTATCTGAAGGCTGGAAACGTGCTATCAATACCGCTGTTAGCTGGAGTGTATGATCTAACAGTCTATCACTCCATCATTCTATCATTCCATCATTGTTCCACCCTCATGAAGAGAGAAGATTCATTGCAGCAATTAGTCCACACAGAAGAGTGGGATATCATTATTATTGGAGGAGGCGCAACAGGTCTTGGCTCGGCTGTTGACGCAGCATCACGCGGTTATAAAACACTGTTAGCAGAGCAATATGATTTTGCAAAAGGTACTTCCAGCCGTTCCACCAAATTGGTGCATGGCGGGGTTCGGTACCTGGCACAGGGCAATATCAAATTAGTAAAAGAAGCCTTGCGCGAAAGAGCTTACTTGCTGCATAATGCACCACACCTCACTTCTGTACAACCCTTTGTGGTACCTGTTTTTAGCTGGTGGGAGAAAATGTATTATGCTGTTGGTTTAAAACTTTACGATCTGTTATCGGGAAAACTTTCATTGGGTAAAACACGTATTTTATCTAAAAAAGAAACCATCGCACATCTTCCTGCTATCAATTCATCAAAACTGGCAGGTGGCATTTTGTATTTTGATGGGCAATTTGATGACAGTCGTCTCTGTACAGAGCTTGCGGTAACTGCCTCTAAACAGGGTGCTGCTATTCTGAATTATTGCAAGGCTACAGGGTTTAAAAAATATAAAGGGAAGATTAAAGAGGTTGAGTTGACAGATACTTTAACCGGCAACCAATACACAGTAAAAACCAAAGCAGTGATTAATGCAACAGGTGTATTTACTGATAGTGTGATGCAGATGGAAGATGCAGCTAAACACGATCTGGTTTCACCTTCGCAGGGGATACACCTGGTGGTTGGCGCATCTTTTTTTCCCGGCACCAGCGCCATGATGATACCCAAAACAGATGATGGCAGGGTGTTGTTTGCAGTACCCTGGCATCATAAAGTGGTACTAGGCACAACAGATACACCTATTGATACAGCAGTTATTGAGCCCAAACCACTGGAAGAAGAAATTGATTTTATTCTTACGCATATCAATCGCTATGGAACCGAAAATATCAAACGCAGCGATGTAAAAAGTGTGTATGTTGGTCTGCGTCCTTTGGTTAAGATCAAAGGAAATAAAAGTACCTCCCTGTTATCGCGCGATCATACTTTGGTGATATCTCCCGGCGGACTGGTAACTATCACAGGCGGCAAATGGACCACTTACCGGAAGATGGCAGAAGATGCAGTAGGCAACGCCGTTTTTATATCCAAACAGGAAAAAAGAGAATGTATTACAACAACATTACCCATTGGTAATCCTTTAGAACATTCAGCACAGATTGCTCAATTGATTAAGGATGATCCATTACTGCGGCAACCGGTACATGCCGGCTATCCCTATACCCGGGCTGATATTTTGTATGCCGTTAAATATGAAATGGCAGTTAACATAGAAGATGTGCTGGCAAGAAGAACCCGTTTACTTTTCCTTGATGCAGCAGCAGCTATTGCATCAGCGCCTTTGGCGGCTTCCCTAATGGCTGCTGAGTTGGGAAAAGACGCTGCTTGGGAAGCCGGGCAGGTGGCTTCATTCAAAGAACTTGCAAAACAGTATTTACTTTCTTAATTTCAAACCTGTTGTTTTTAAACACATAGTTACATAGGTTAGGAAACAGGGCATATAGTTTAAAAGCTATGTTTCTTTTTTGTTTTTCCTATGTACCTATGTGTTTTAAAATAAGTTGACATAAAGAGTAACCGCATTTTTAAATACTTTTCAACAGCACAACACATTAATTTCAAATATCTCCCAACATTTAAACGATTGCTTATGACGCCTTTTATTGCAGAATTTATGGGTACCGCCATCCTGATCATTCTGGGTGATGGTGTAGTGGCCAATGTTATCTTACACAAAACAAAAGGAAATAATGGCGGATTAATCTCCATCACTTTTGGATGGGCCATTGGCGTTTTTGTGGCGGTGTATGCAGCTGCTTCTGTTAGCGGTGCACACCTTAACCCGGCCGTTACCATTGCACTGGCCGCTATTGGAAAGTTTGATTGGGCATTAGTACCCACATATATTGCCGCCCAAATGCTTGGTGCCATGCTGGGCGCCCTGGTTGTTTGGCTGGCTTACCGCCAACATTTTAATGCAACAGAAGATGCAGCAACCAAACTGGGCGTATTTTGTACATCGCCTTCTATCAGCAGTCCGGCAGATAATGTTTTATCAGAATTCATCGGCACATTTGTTTTTATATTGTCTGTGCTTTTTATCACTAAATCACAAAACTCATTGGGTTCGCTGGATGCCTTGCCGGTGTCGTTGCTGGTATTGGGCATCGGCTTAAGTCTGGGCGGTCCTACCGGTTATGCCATCAATCCTGCCAGAGACCTTGGCCCGCGCATTATGCATGCATTATTGCCCATCAAAAACAAAGGAGGAAGTGGCTGGAGTTATAGCTGGGTTCCTGTTCTCGGCCCCATTGCAGGTGCCGTATTGGCTGCGTTGTTGTACCAGTGGATTGTGTAAAAAGATTTTAACGTTTGCGGTATTAAACACATAGTTACATAGGCTAAGAAAAAGAACATATAGTGTAAAGCCTGACCTGTTGGCGGGTTAGTTAAAATTTAACAGACAAGACCTCATTTTAAAATATTTAACCGCAAGGGCGCCAGGACGCAATGGTACGCAAGGATTTTTTAATAGCTCACCTCGCGATCCTTAGCGACTTTGCGTCTCTGCGGTGAAAATAGTAGTTGCAAAACGTTAAAATGTACAAATTCAGTAAACGCGATTAATCTCAAAGTTCCGGAAAATTAACTCCACCAATGGGTTAAAGTCTGGGTTTCTTTTTGTTTCCCCTATGTATCTATGTGTTTCAAAAATGACTTGAAATAAAGAATAGCTGCATGATTAAATGTGTTATGATTAAAACACGCGGGACATATAGATTTCAATAGCACAACACCTGCTTTTTAATAAAAGGAGAATATTATTTACAATAGTCCGGTAAGAAAAAGATGTGAATAAGTGGAAAAGTCGTACACAATA
>DAIOVU010000005.1:114865-124614 GCA_036758845.1 Sediminibacterium sp. | reverse complement strand
GAAACTTCGGTCAGAAATCACTCTCAGAAATTGAGCAGGTGTTAACTGAAAGAGGCCTGAGCTTTGGAATGGATCTGAACAAACTGGGATTAGATAATTTAGATAATTAACCCCCCAGCCCCCTAAAGGGGAGTAAGGGATTTCTTTAATAACCACTTTCTAATTCCCCCTTCAGGGGGTTAGGGGGTACACCTCACAAATCCTGACACGGTGTGAGGTTTAAAAACAACAAGTCATGCGTCACGGAGACAAAATCAACAATTTAGGTCGTAAAAAAGCACACAGAGTTGCTTTATTGCAAAATTTGGCCAGCCAGTTAATCACACACAAACGTATTGTTACCACTTTGGCCAAAGCCAAGGCGTTAAGAGCTTACGTTGAGCCGCTGATTACCAAAACAAAGAAAACTGAATCAGCTACACAAATCAGTCACAATCACCGCTTGGTATTTGCTGAATTGCAGGATAAAGCTGCTGTGAAAGAATTGTTCACGGTAGTTGGTCCAAAAGTAGCCAGCCGCCCCGGTGGTTATACCCGTATTTTAAAATTAGGCATCCGTCCCGGTGATAACGCTGAAAAAGCAATGATCGAGCTGGTTGACTTTAATGAGATCTACGGTAAAGGTGTTGACAAAGCTGCTGAACCGGCTAAGAAAACACGACGTGGCCGCGCTCCTAAAAAAGCAGAAGCTGCTGAAGCACCCGTTGCTGAAGCTAAAGTAGAAGATGCACCGGCAACCGAAGAAAAAGCCGCTGAATAATATGATAGCTATTTGATTATAAAAGGCATCCCGCTATTAGCTGGATGCCTTTTTTCTTATATGTATGGTGTGAGAAAATTTATGTGGAATTCTAATCAGGATGAAGTTTTTTTGCAATCGAAAAGAGATAAATAACCAATGAGTCAATCCAAGCAACCAGCAATCTTATTATTAGCCGACGGACACGTGTTTCATGGCTTTTCTTTCGGGAAAACAGGTACTGCCACCGGTGAGATATGTTTTAACACCGGCATGACAGGCTACCAGGAAGTATTTACCGACCCCAGTTATACCGGCCAGGTACTGATCATGAACAATGTGCATGTTGGCAACTATGGCGTTAAAAGTACCGATGTAGAAAGCAACAGCGTGAAGATCCGTGGCCTGATAGCCAGGAACCTGGAAGAACAGTTCAGCCGTTTTCAGGCAGAAGGCGATCTGAATGCCTATCTGGTTGCCAATAACATTGTTGCAATAGAAGATATAGATACAAGGGCATTAGTAGCCCATATTCGCACCAAAGGTGCCATGAATTGCATTATTTCTACCGAGATATTGGATATCCCCGCACTTAAAACAGAATTGGATAAAGTACCCGATATGGATGGCCTTGAATTGGCCAGCACCGTAAGTACTGCTGTTGAATATGAACTGGGCGATACCAATTCAGAACTAAAAGTTGCCGTTCTCGATTTTGGTGTAAAAGAACATATTTTACAGTGCCTGGTTGCAAGAGGCGCTCATGTAAGGGTTCACCCCGCTAAAACAGACTTTAAACGCCTGAAAGAATTTACCCCGAATGGCTATTTTCTCTCCAATGGTCCCGGCGACCCTGCTGCGATGCCTTATGCTGTTTCTACCATAAAAGAGATATTAAAAGACGGTAAACCGGTGTTTGGGATATGCCTTGGTCACCAGTTATTAGCGCTGGCAAATGATATCCCCACATTTAAAATGCACCACGGACACAGGGGATTGAACCATCCTGTTAAAAATATTATTACCGGTCAGTGCGAGATCACCACACAGAACCATGGCTTTGGTGTAGACCCTGAGGCGGTGCGCAAACACCCGAATGTAGAGATAACACACGTGAACCTGAATGATGAGTCGATTGAAGGCATCCGTTTAAAAGACAGGCAGGCGTTCAGTGTACAATATCACCCTGAAAGCACACCGGGTCCGCACGACAGCCGTTACCTGTTTGATAATTTTGTGGGGATGATGAGGGGGTAACACGAATGTGAATTGTGAATTGTGAATGGGCAATGGCCGGAATACCACCCCTCACCACTCACTAATTAGCTCGGAGCATAACAGTATTAATTCTGATACTTTATTGTTGATAAGGAACCGAAAGATGAAAGGATTGCGACGCAACGAAGCTGCCATGAAAATATGGTGCCGGTATACTATCGCACTTCTGGCAAGGGCTAAATAAAACAATATAATTCGTAAAAATTCGTGTAATTCGTGTTATGAAAATCGCCATCATCAACGGCCCTAACCTGAACCTTCTGGGCAAACGGGAAACAGATATTTACGGCAATATGCCTTTTGAAAAATATCTCGACGAATTAAAAAACATTTTTCCTGCGGTTGAATTTCATTATTTCCAGAGCAATGTGGAAGGAGATTTGATCAACGAACTACAAAGAGTTGGTTACGACTATGATGGCATTGTTTTAAATCCTGCCGGGTACACACATACCTCTGTTGCTATTGGAGATGCTATTGCCGCTATCAAAGCCCCTGTGGTGGAAGTGCATATCAGTAACGTGCATTCAAGGGAACATTTCAGGCACCTGTCGCATGTTTCGGGTAAATCTGTGGGCAGTATCTTTGGATTGGGATTGAAAGGCTATGAACTGGCTATTCGTTTCCTGTTGGAAAAGAAATAGTTCGGCCCCCTCATTCTACCATGAACTTATCATATAGTAAAAAGGTACTCTGGCTTATTCTGGTTGTTTCTGTATTAAAACTGATCAGCGCTTCATTGCTCGAACTGGGTAATGATGAGGTTTATTATTGGACCTATGCCATACAACCCGACTGGAATCATTTTGATCATCCGCCTATGGTGGGCTGGTTAATAAGACTTACTACTTTCAATCTTCACTGGGTAAATGATGTATCGCTGCGTTTGGGAAGCATTCTTTGTGCCGCCATCTCTACCTGGTTCATTTTTAAAACGGGCAAATTATTAGCCAGCGAAAAAGCCGGATGGTATACGGCTTTGATCTATAACTGTTCTGTGTACACCGGATTTATTGCCGGTCTTTTTATACTTCCTGATTCTCCGCAAATGCCTTTCTGGACAGGCGCTATGTACATTATGGCGCATCTCTTTATTAAAAATGATGATCAGAAATTAAGCACCTGGTTATTGCTGGGGTTGATGATAGGGCTTGCGGCTTTGTGTAAAGTGCATGGATTATACCTGTGGGCAGGCTTTGGCCTGTTCATGCTTATGCGGCGCATTAAATGGTTGTTGAACTGGCGTTTATATGCGGGTGTTGCTGTTACACTGATCTGCATTTTGCCGATTGTTTACTGGAATGTGTTGAATGATTTTATTACTTACCGGTTTCACTCAGAAAGAGTAACGCACACTACTATTCAATGGGATATGCTGGGAAGAGAAATAGGCGGTGAGTTTGCTTACCAAAACCCAGTGATCTTTATCCTGCTGCTGATTTCATTCATTGCATTGCTAAGAAACAAGATTCGGTTTGAAAGAAAGACAACGGCTGTCTGGCTGCTATGTATGAGCTTGCCAATGATCTTTTTATTCTGGGGAGTATCCCTGTTAAATCCTACACTACCCCATTGGAGCGGGCCGGGGTTTATTCCTTTATTTTTAATTGGTGGAGTATATCTCGAAAAAAAATCATTTAAAACAGTTCCGGGATTTATTAAAGTGGCTGCACCACTGGTTGCTATTGTGTTGGTTACCGGAATTGCATTGGTTAGATTATCACCCGTAAACTTTGGCAGCCACAATAAAGAGAACTATGGTGAATATTGTCCTACGCTGGATCTTTCGGGATGGAAAGATTTCAGTAGATCATTTGCGCTGCTAGTAAAAGAAGATGAAGCAAAAGGACTGATGAAAATCAATCCGCCCATCCTGATAAACAAATGGTTCCCGGGTGGGCATCTCGAGTTTTATGCAACAGGAGAAACCGGTTTGCGTGTAATGGGGTTGGGGAAATTAGAAGACGTTCACAAATTTGCATGGCTAAACAAAGAAAGAGAACCTTTGCATTTGGGTGATGATGCGTATGCCATTGTTCCTTCAAACCTGCCATTGAATGTTGCCGAAACGTATGGCCCATATTTTAATGCCATTGATCAACCTGTTGTAATTAATCAAATAAGAAGCGGGGGAGTGGTGCGATATTTTTATGTGTATCGGTTGAAACATTGTATTCGTTTACCTCAATCGGTTTTGCCTTAATGTAGAAGGAAAATTAGCCGCAGATTCGCAGATTTTTTAATCTGCGAATCTGCGGCTAACAAAATTAATTGCTTTTGTTTGAGGTGCTATCCACAGGACCTTTTACTTCAATGGCTTTCTCTTTATTCCCAAACAGTGTTTCAAAATCTTTTCGGTAAGAGATACTAACGCCCTGCCTGTTTCTGCGGCCAAAGCCTGAACCTGTAAAGTCGAGACTGCTTTTATTGAAAACAATCAGTCTTAATTTTTTATCTTTTGAGAGGATGAATTCAATATTCACATTAGGTAACCATTGGGCATTACCATTCTGGATGACTGAAGTATTTCCAAAATTAAAATCGATGTCGCTTCCCAGTGTAACAAAGATCTTATCGTTGGCAAATGCATAACCGAATTTCAGGTCAATCCTTGTGCGGTCTAATTTACTATTGCCACTACTTACACCCGCGTCTACCAGGTTGGAACTGCTGTACACGCTGGTACCCATATCAAAACGTAAACTTTTATCGCCTGTGATCTTAAACAGCAGATTAGAGAGTGCCTTGTTCACACTTTTGGTTAATAATTGTGATACTGTGTTTACCGTAAGAGAAGTAATAGAATATGGACTGATGCCCGGTGCAGTATTGCCCCCTCCGGGTGGTGCAAATGAATTGAACAGGATAAGAAAAGCAGCCTGGTTCAGTATTTCATTCTGGTCTTTTTCCAGTCTTGCAAGGTATTGCGCAAACTCGTTATCAGATTTTACCGGGCTTCCCTGCGGGAAATCGAGTCTGAATTTGATATCGGGTTTGTTCAGCTTATCCCGTAATTCCGCAATCACGTATACATCGCCACGGTAACCTTTTAAAGCCGGGTTGGTGAGATTCAGATTATTCGCCAGGTCGGCAAGACTGATGCGTTCAGCGGTATATTGGGCGTCAACGTGCAGGTCGGCCTTAAACGGATCTCCTTTCCATTCAATATAGTTGCCGGCATCGGGTGGTAATAAAAATGGTTTGCGGATCAATCCCTGAAGGTTGAATACATAACTTCCTTTTTCAATATTGTACCTGCCATTAATGGTAAGTGGTTCAATCGTGCCTGCCCTTATTTTTAAGTTACCGTTGCCTACCGCTTTAATCACATCACCCGTTAATTCATCCAGTATCACATCGATCATCACTTTGTTGTTGGCCGTAATATTCAGGTCAACAGTAAGATTAAAATTACTGCTTACACTTTCTTTCACCATTTCTGTACCATACTGTTTGAATACGATAAAATCGGCAACACCACTTTCCTTACTTACAGAGTTGGGAATATAAATATGCGAGCTGTCGTTCGATTCTGCAATAATACTCATCCTGGCATCCGTTTCCGGCCCTATCATTTTCAGGGTAGCCTTGCCGATGGCTTTGCCATAAAACTGCTGGTTATCGGTTGCTTTGGTATCAAGCATCAGGAGTTTATCGGTAGATAATTCAAAATCAAATACCATGTTCTTAAATCCTTTCTCCTTCAGTTTTCCGATGATAGTTCCGGAATTTTTATAACGGTCGTGAATGATGAACTTCCCAAAATCAATACCCTCATTGGAGAAGTTGATATCTGCCGAATCGATGCTATAATACACTTGTGTGTAATTCACTTTCATCCCTGCATTTCGCAGTTTGATTTTTCCCGCCAGATCAGGTTCGTTCAGGTCTCCGCTTATCGTTAAAATTCCGGTGGCTTGTCCCTTGATATCTGTAAAGATGTTGCTAAGAAACATGTGTAATATATCAATACGGGAATTGTCGAGATTAATAGCTGTATGGAATGATTTTCCTGTTGTGTCTTTTACATTATAATTACCGGTTGCCGTTAAATGGTAGTTTTCATTAAGCGATTGAACAGAGAATGGGATATTACCTGTTTTGCTGTCGTATGATGCTGTGATATTCACCAGCCCTATCGAGTCATCATCCAGCCTGAATTGTTCTACTTTTAAACTGGCAGCAGCATTAAAATCACCGGTTATATCATTGAGCGCAATACTGCCCGATGTAACACCTTCCAGCCTCGGTTTTTTAAAGAAGATATGTGTCAGATCTCCCAATACCACATTCTTTAACCTGACAGCGAGGTTGCCTGTTTTATTCCCATTAACCGGTACAGACTCTACAGTAATTTCCTGAAAGCCCTGGGTGAATTTTACGTTCTGTGCCTGCACCAATTTGCTTCGGAAACTAATTTCACCGGCTTTTTCAATTCCCCATTTTTTTTCATTCAAAACAAAAGAGGATGGCCTGAACTGCACTTTCACACCGTCGGAATATGTAAACACATCTGCATACAGATCTGCATCATTCAATGTATTATCGGCGCTGGTTTTAATTGATACAACAGAATGGTCATTATACGAAATGATGTTGAGCTTTGTATTGGGAAAGCGGAGGCTATCACCTACCTGTACACTACTGATATCACCTGCCAATGATAAAGTATCAATGGTGCCTTTCCCGGTTATATCAAGCCCGGTAAATCGGTATTTATCATATCTGCCAGATGGGATAGCTGCAGTAATGCCTAACCTGTTAACGCGTGTATCTACCGAGCCCGATATTCTTGCATCATCAAAACCGGATACGCGGCTGTCTAATATTCTCAGGTAAGGTTCAATATTGGAGGTACTGATGGTAAATGAGAACTGCTGATTTTGCGGTATGGATTTTAATGGCTTGATATACGTAGGATAGTAGTGTGTTAAAAAATTCTGGAAACTGGAAGGCAGGTCAAGGATGCTGAATTTGCCCAGGATAGTTGCACTAAAATCGTTACTCCCGATATGCAAAGATTTTGCCGAATCAACATAACTGGATACAAGGTTTAAGGAATCAAAACTGAGATTGGTTTCTCCGCTTCTGATATTCGCATTCAGAAATTTGGCAGTACCCAAAAAGTTATCAATGGTGGTGCCGGTAAAGTTTACGTCAAGCAGTCCCGTTAACTCAACCGGGTACTTTGTGTTTTTAAGGATGTTGAGTGTATCCAGATTGGAATGAACCAGGTCTCCGAGTATGTTAAAGCGCGGCAGCTCTTTTGTAAGATCAATTTCAACGGTACTCGTAAAATCAAGATTGGGGTCATTGATTTTTATTTCGCCATTAAAGTATCTTTTCTGAAACGTTCCATTGGTAGTGATATTGGTATAGGTATAATTCTTATAGGTAAGAGAAGATATTTTACCTTCTAAAGTGGTTTTGAGCTTATCAACAGTAAAATTACTGCCGGTAATCTTTCCTTTAAAGTCAACCAATCCCAACTGATCGTTGTTTAGAAATTTACCCATATTAAAACGGCTGGTTTCAATATAACCGGTATAAGCAGGATCATCTTTAACAGGCAGTTGCAGGCTCACATTTGTTTTAACGCCACCTAATTGTGTACTGAAAGTTCCTGTTGTGGTAAAGTTTCTGATGCTGCCATTGAAATCACCCCTGTAAATAATTTTACCAAGTGCAGCCAGATTAGGCGAGTTAACATTTCTTAATGCCGGAATTAAAACACCCATGTCATAATAGTTGGTCTGAAGTGTTCCGTTGGTAAAGCTGATATTGGTCTTGTCAATATCAGGCAAACCTTTCATTTTAAGCGTACCAACAATATTGGTGCCCGCACCTGATGTTGCAGATAGATTTTTTACCGTAAAGTTCTCAACAGTGCCCAGATAGTTGCCGGTAAAAACGATATTCCTTTTCCATGAACTTAGCTCAGGTGCGAAATAGGCGATATCATCACTGCTCACTTTTGCATTGGTAAAATGCGCGTTCATGGTAACATTCGAAATATATTCAGCAAAGTCTTTATTAAAGTCTTTGTACTGCATAGCATAGTAATTAGTAAGCCTGCTTTTATTGGTCTGCAGGTCCAGCTTTGCCAGCTCCATCATTTGTGGGGTAAACCTGAATGTTGTTTTCAGTTTTTTCAGTTCCAGTCCGCACCTGTCTTTTGCAGACAGATCAATTTTTGCACGGATCGTGTCTTTGATAAAAGAAACATTGGTAAGTGTTCCGTTTAGTTTGCTTAGCTGGATATGGCTTCCATCAAAATTGGCAGAAGGTTTATTCAGGTTGCCATCTATAAAAAAGACACCATTTCTGATATTGATCTCACCTGCCTGAACGGCTATATCTCCTGCATTAAAATACATGCCTGTATCAACGGCAGGCTTGCGCATGTGTGCAGGACGTAATGCCGGCAGACTTTGAATTTTTACAGATGGTTTGTCAAGCGACAGTTGGTTAATGACAAACGAAGCTTTTGCGAAATCTATATTTTCTGCATCCACAACAAGACTGCCGGCCTGAATATCCATTCGCTCTCCAGCCCAGAGATCATTTTTTTGAAAGTGCAGGTTTTTGAAATCTATTTTTTTCAGATTTAACGCCAATCCATTCTTTTTCTTTGATGGTGTAGGCGATTTAAAAAAGTCTATGATGAACTGGTGATTCCATACCGAGTCTTTCCGTTGCAGTTTAACCACAGCATCTTCCAATCCAACAAAATGTAATGTGGCTTTATCCTTCAAAAAGAACCAGTCGGTAATTCTTACTTTTAACTGGCCGGCATACAGCAGCGTATCTTTCTGTTTATCCCTTACCATCATCCCTTCCAGGTTAAACCGGTTAAAAAGGGAGAAGCTTACATTTCTGATACTCACTTCCGTGCCCAGTGCTGTTGATAGTTTCTTGGTGGCAATCCCTGTTAGCCAGTTCTGAACAAAATCTGTCTGAATAGCAATAAATGCCAATAAAATAAGGGCGATGGTGATGAGAACAGTACGACGTAATATTGTTAAAAAGCGCTTCAGAACTTGCTTTGTTTGAGTGGTAAAAATAGGCATTAGTAAGCTTAAGGCAAATACAATACCAAACGGGCCTGATATTATTTAAAAACTGAGATTTTTTTAAATAGTCTGTCAGATTCATTCGATATCATTACCGGCATTGCTGTTTTATACAGAAAGTATAAAATAAGCCTTTGAAACATTGCAGATCTGCTCTCTTTGCCTATTTTAGAGGGATATCCGGTTATTAACCCAGCATATATGAAAAAGATCCTTACCTGCCTTTTATTCCTGGCAGCCCTTTCCTGCCAGAAAAAGCCCAAACCTGCCGAAGTGCAGACGCACCTGAAAAAAGCCATGACTGAATTCCTCTATGAATCGGTGAACAATGATTCTTCAAAAGTGAAGTTTGAAGTAAAGGATGTGATCTTTTTTGAAGATGTGAACTTCTACGAATGTGAATTCAATGTTAGAATGGTGCAGGGATCAAAAGACACCACCGGGGCCATGAAAGCAAGAATTACCAAAGATTTTTCGAAGGTTAACCGTAAGCTCTAACCACGTCCTTGCGAGGAACGAAGCAACCTGTGGACCGTGATATCGGGCTCTCTATGTTTTGTAGCACAGGTTGCTTCGTTCCTCGCAAGGACGCAACAACCCGTGGACTGTGATATCGGGATCTCTATGTTTTGTAGCACGGGTTGCTTCGTTCCTCGCAA
>DAIOVU010000005.1:52886-114765 GCA_036758845.1 Sediminibacterium sp. | reverse complement strand
GGTTGCTTCGTTCCTCGCAAGGACGCAACAACCCGTGAACTGTGATATCGGGATCTCTATGTTTTGTAGCACAGGTTGCTTCGTTCCTCGCAAGGACGCAACAACCCGTGAACTGTGATATCGGGATCTCTATGTTTTGTAGCACAGGTTGCTTCGTTCCTCGCAAGGATGCGATCGTTTAATGAATAGGGTAGTTGTCAGAAAAAAATCCGCTCTTCAGAAGAATAACTCTTTTTAAACTCCTTAGGTGTACAGCCTTTTTTCTTTTTAAAGATGCGGTTAAAGTTGGAAATATTATTAAAGCCGCATTCGTAAGCGATCTCCGCAACAGATTCTGTAGTATCTATCAGCATTCTTGATGCATGCCCCAGGCGTATTTCAGTCAGACTGTCTATAAAAGTCATCCCCGTTCTTGTTTTAAAAAAACGGCTGAAGGCAGACTCGGCCATATTGGTAAGCCTTGCTACTTCGGTAAGTGAGATGGGATTGTTGAAATTTTCATTCAGGTATTCCATCACCCTTTCTATGCGCCTGCTGTTATAAGAGAAATGCTCCATGTTGTTGAACGTAGAGTTCGACAGCAAACGGGTATGTCTCGACATCGACAGTTCATGCAATATCGCCATCAGTTCAAAAACAGATTCAAAGCCATCTTTTTTACTTAACCGCATGATCCTTGAAGCAAGCAGGGAAGTGGTCTCATATGAAAACAGGATGCCCCGCAAGGAATTTTCAAGCATGGTCCGGATAAATGAGAGTTGGTTTCTGCGGAGAAATTTTTCATCAAACAGGTCTTTATGGAACTGGATGGTTACTTCAGTAATCTCCGGACTCTTGCATTTATGGGTAAACCAGGCATGTTGCAGATTAGGGCCAATCAATACCAACTCATAGTCTCCAATCTCTTCTACATGATCCCCAACAATCCTTTTTACACCTTTCCCGTTCTTGATAAAATTGAGCTCAAATTCTTCATGATAATGAACAGGGAAGTCGAACTCGGTCTTGGTTCGCGCAAAAACCGTGAAGCAATCTGATGGCGTAAGGGGGGTAATTTCTCTAAGGATCTTTTTCTGCATAACTACGGCTCTGTTTATATGGCCTTGCTGCCGACTTAAAAGTATATAACTAATAATAAAAAAGTACAATAGCAGAATAGCTTATGTAACCGATTAATTATTACATAATTATATTTTTTTTTGTCGTTTTGATAAAGCAAATATATCAAAAAAAGCATTTAATACAGGTAAAATAGTATTGCATATGCTGCCGTTATCTGCATTTTTATCTGATGATATTGGCCTTGGGTTACTTACTGCTCAAGGCTTAGGCAGGCGTATATGGAACCGGTAGAATAATTAGCTGCCGCAATAAGAAATGCAGAAAAAAATGCTCCCTTATTCTTTTTTGCCTGTCTTGTTGCTAAATCGGGGGGATATTTGTTAAAGATTGACAGTCAAATGATTCTCTTCGCTGCAAACAGTTGCTTATTTTTTGCCGATTTGTGGGATGTTCCTGCTTTGGCAGACAAGGTAAATAATTCCCGCTCCGGAGAAATCTTTGCATGATCAGTTCATGCCGTTACTATGAAACTTACATTTCTGGACATATCGATCATCCTGTTATACCTGACCGCTATGGTTCTGTTGGGATGGATGCTTCGGAAAAAAGCAAGACAGAACCAGCAGAACTATCTGATGGGGGGTAAGCAGTTGCCCTGGTACCTGTTGGGGTTGAGTGATGCAGCAGACATGTTTGATATCAGCGGCACTATGTGGATGGTAGCGCTTTGTTTTGTTTACGGCATGAAAAGTATCTGGATACCCTGGCTATGGCCGGTATTTAACCAGGTGATCCTGATGATGTTTCTTTCCAAATGGTTGCGCCGCTCTAACGCTACCACGGGTGCAGAATGGCTGGCCACAAGATTTGGTAAAACAGGAAAATCTGTTCAGGCATCGCATAATGTGGTGGTAGCTTTTGCCTTGATCAGTTGCTTCGGATTTTTAGCGTATGGTTTTATAGGTCTCGGAAAATTTATTGAAATTTTTGTACCGTGGAGCCAGGTAAAGTCATACGTTCCATTTGAGATAGCCCCTCAGTATGTGGCCCATTTTTATGGCATCATATTCACCCTGTTTGCAATGTTTTATTCCATACTGGGAGGAATGCGGAGTATTGTATTGGGTGATCTGATCAAGTACATCATCATGACGGTTGCCTGTATCGCTATCGCAGTCATTGCTTCGCAACACCTGCACAAAAAAACACTCGCTGTACCGCAGGGATGGTTCGATCCTTTTTTTAAATGGAAGCTTGATCTCGACTGGAGTAATCTCAATTCAGCAGCCAATAAAAAAATAACAGATGATGGCTTCGGTATTTTTGGTTTCTTTTTTATGATGATGTTATTCAAAGGGGTCTTTGCCAGTCTTGCCGGCCCCGCACCCAACTACGATATGCAGAAGATACTCTCTACCAAATCACCCAAAGAAGCATCTATGATGAGTGGTTTTGTATCCATCGTTTTATTGCCTGTGAGGTATGCAATGATCATCGGGTTAACTGTTTTGGGACTATTATATTATCAACACCTTAATCTTGATTCTGCTAACGGTGTTGACTTTGAAAAAGTATTGCCTGCGGTTATTAATAATTATTTACCTGCAGGAATACTTGGTTTGGTGTTGACGGGATTACTTGGCGCTTTTATGGGAACATTTTCCGGCACATTAAATGCGGCGCAGGCATATATCGTAAATGATATTTATGTCAGGTATGTGAACCCTGCTGCGTCTGATAAAAAGATCATCAAAACCAATTACCTCGTAGGTATGGCAGTGGCGGTGATAGGGATTGTGCTGGGATTTTTTGCTAAAAATATAAACGCTGTTTTGCAATGGATCGTTGGTGCTTTGTATGGTGGCTATATCGCTTCCAATATGCTGAAATGGTATTGGTGGCGTTTTAATGCCAATGGATTTTTTTGGGGAATGATGAGTGGCATCATTGCTGCACTGATCTTTCCGTATGTGTTTGACGGATTGCCATTATACAACTGGCCCTTGCTTTTTCTGATCTCTCTGGCCGGATGTTTTATCGGAACTTATTCTGCTCCGCCAACAGATGAAGCGGTGCTTAAACAATTTTATAAAACAGTAAATCCATGGGGCTTCTGGAAACCCATCCGCAAAAAAGTGATGGAAGATGATCCATCCTTTATTCCTAATCAGCAATTTAGTTTGGATATGTTTAATGTGGTGCTTGGCATCATTGCACAGTTATGTCTTACCATACTTCCCATGTACCTCGTGTTATGGATGAAATTGCCTTTGCTGATTACTGTCATCATACTTGCAGTCATCATCTTCATCCTCAAAAAAACATGGTGGAATAAATTGGAGAATTAATTCTGCTAATAAAACCTGATCTACTGAGGTTCACTAACAACAGGCATTTTTTGCAATACATTTTGACAATATTTCATCTCAGTTTTTTAAAAGATAACGGTTGTGCTATTAAACACATTGATAACAATAGATTTCAATACAACACGTCAACTACTAAGCAAAATGAGATATGGTTAATCACTTGCGCCCCTTGCGGCTCCTGGCGCTCCTTGCGTTACAGCTTTTCTCTCCGGCACTTATAAACCCAAAAATCACTGAAACAGATTCATCTATAATAGCTGGTCTGCTGATTATGCAAAGTTTAAAGCGGTAGCGCTAAGAACGCAATGAGCCGCAATGATCGCAAAAGGCTTTTGTGTATTTCACACAATCCCTGCTTAAAAATGAAATTAACCGGTAATACCAGAAACGATTGTATCAATAGCTAATTTTAATAGCACAACAAGTTAGAAGATAGTATAAAAAATAGTATCTTGGTTTCCCGCATAAACACGGTAAGCAAAGACACTCTTTGTTTTGCTATGGTAGAAAATAATGGATGGCCCAGGATGTTTATAGAACGAAGGATAAACGAAGGATGAACGAAGGATGAACGAAGGATGAATGAAGATGTTATGCCTGAAACCGGGAGATAATAGGTGGATGCTATCCAAAGACACCCCACCCCCCAACCCCCTGAAGGGGGAGTAGAATAATTTGCATACTTATCCTTGATATTTCTGCCAAAGACCAAAGACTAAAGACCAAAGACCCAACACCAACAAATCAGTCAATTCTACCATTCATTCCCACTTAATACATTGTAAAAATAATATATATGCAACAATGTTTAAAATTCATCATTTTTTAAAATTGACCTTCCTGGGTAAGATTTGTACAAATCTGTTCAAAATCAGATGAAAGCCTTTCCTGTATTGATATACAAGCGGTATATACGCAAAATAAAATTTCGTTATGTGTATTTAGTACATATTAGAAATGGTAAAATCATACAATAAATTGTTAAAAAAACATAGCCCTACATTAACAAACCGTTATAAATTTAGCCCATAATTGCTATATCCTTTAACTCACAACCCAAATTGCTATGCCAACTAAAATCAACTTGCTAGTCAAGAGCGGCCTTCTCGCGCTGTTTCTTGTGTTCTTCAGTTTCAATGTTTTTGCTCAAAAATCCGTCACCGGTAAAGTAACCAATAAAGCAAACGGTCAGCCGATTGTTGGTGCTACTATCCAGGTGAAGGGTACAACAACGGTGTCCCTTACTAATAATGAGGGTGTGTTCACCATTAATGCAGGCCCTAAAGCGGTGCTTGTAGTTTCAGTGGTGGGTTTTGAAACACTGGAACAGTCTGTAGCAGGTAAAAGCGAGTTTTCTTTCGCTCTTACTGAAACAACCAGCCAATTGAATGAGATATTGGTAACCGGTTACTCTGCTCAGCGTAAAAAGGATATCACAGGATCTGTTTCTGTGGTAAACGTAAAAGACCTGAAGGCAGTACCGGCAGGCAGCCCCGAGCAGATGCTGCAGGGTCGCGCTTCCGGTTTAAACGTGATTACTTCCGGTCAGCCGGGTTCTACCAGTAATATCCGTATCCGCGGTATTACATCTTTCGGTAACGTGGATCCGTTGGTGATTGTGGATGGCGTTCAGGGTAGTCTTACCAACCTGAACGTTTCTGATATTGAGTCAATACAGGTATTGAAAGATGCCGGTGCTGCCTCTATCTATGGTGTGCGTGGTTCTAACGGTGTAATCGTTGTTACTACTAAAAGAGGTAAATCTGGTCGTGCTACTGTTACCTATGATGCATATGTAGGTACACAAAGGCCAAAAGGTGGTAATGCCTTTAACCTGTTAAATACACAGGGTATGGCAGATCTTACCTGGTTAGCTTTGAAAAACTCAGGTCAGACATTAACGCACCCTCAGTATGGCAATGGTGCTACACCGGTTATTCCTGATTATATCTTAAACGGAAGCAACTCAGGTGTGGTAGGAACAATTTCTGCTGCTGATCTTGCTAAATACAACACATCAGATTTCAATAAAGGTATTTATCAGATCGTTGCTGCAAATAAAACAGGTACTGACTGGTTCCATGAGATATTCAGTCCTGCCGCTATGCAGAGCCATACAGTTAGTGCAAGCGGTGGAAGTGATAAAAACAGTTATTTCTTCTCTCTGAATGCGTTTAATCAGCAGGGTACTTTATTGGGTACTTACCTGAAAAGATATTCAGCCCGTGTTAATACTACATTCAACATCAAGAATAATATCCGTGTAGGAGAGAACCTTTACATCTATACAAGGGAGAATCCAAGAATTACTAACCTTGATGAAGGTAATGCGATCTCAATGGCATACCGTGAGCAGCCTATCATTCCTGTTTTCGATATCAACAGAGGTTTTGCGGGTACCGCAGCCAAAGGTTTAGGTAATGCATCGAACCCTGTAGCCAACCAGATGCGTACTTTTGATAACAAGGGAAATAGCTGGAATATTGAAGGTAATATGTTTGCTGAGGTTGACTTCCTGAGTCACTTCACTGCAAGAACTGCATTTGGTGGTACAATGGCTAACGGTTACTATTATAACTACGGATACCGCACTTATGAGAATGCAGAAAATAATGGTTCTAACTCATTTAGTGAAAACGCTACTTACGACAGGCAATGGACATGGACCAGCACTGTTAAATACAACAATGTATTTGCAGGCAAACATGCTGTTACCGCTTTGGCTGGCGTAGAAGCTGTTGAAGCTTATGGACGTGGTGTTGGTGGTGGAGCTTTGGGTTATTTCACTGATAATCCTACATACAGAACACTGAATGGTGGTTCTTCAGGATTTACTAACTACAGCTATGCTTACCAGAATTCTTTATACTCTCTGTTTGGCAAAGTTGATTATGCTTACAATGATAAATATTTGTTGAGCGCTACTGTACGTCGTGATGGTTCTTCAAGATTCGGACCGGATAAGCGTTATGGTGTGTTCCCTTCATTTGCCTTAGGCTGGAGGATTTCCCGTGAGAAATTCATGGAGAACGTTAAATGGATTGATGATTTAAAAATCAGAGGAAGCTGGGGTAAACTGGGTAACCAGGCCAACGTTGACCCTGCAAATGCATTCAGCCAGTTTGGTAGCTCTGCAGGAAATTCATTCTATGATATCAATGGTGCAAGCAGCAGTTCTGTACAAGGTTTCTATGCAACACGTATCGGTAACCCTAAAACAGGATGGGAAGAAGATATCCTGACCAACTTTGGTTTTGATGCACAGTTATTCAGAAACAAAGTAGACCTGTCTGTTGAATACTATCAGAAAAAGATCAATGGTCTGTTGTTTGTTGACCAGGCTCCTGCAACTGTAGGAGGTGCTTCTTTACCTAATGTAAACATTGGTGATATCCAGAATAAAGGAGTAGATGCCTCTGTTACCTATCATGGATCACCTACTAAAGACCTGAAATATGATGTAGGTGTGATCTTCACTTCTTACAGAAGTAATATCACCAATATCCCCGGCGACTATTTTGATGCAGGTGGATCACGTATCGGAAGTTTTGTAAGAAACCAGGTTGGTCACCCCATCGGTTCTTTCTTCGGATATGAGGTTGTAGGCCTGTTCCAGGATGCAGCAGATGTAACCAAATCTCCGGTACAGGATGGTGCAAAACCAGGACGTTTTAAATATCGTGATGCCAATGGTGATAACAAGATCACTGATGCTGACCGTGTTTATTTCGGAAACCCTAACCCTAAATACACTTTAGGTCTGAACCTTGGTGTTAACTACAAAAACTGGGATATCTCAACCTTCCTGTATGCTTCTGTAGGTAATGATGTAATTAACTATGTTCGTTACTGGACAGATTTCTACCCTTCATTCCAGGGTGTAAAAAGCTTAGATGCCCTCAACAAATCATGGTTGCCTACCAGAACAAATACTACTGTTCCTATTGCTGAGAATGATGCAAGCTTTAGCACCAACCAGGTACCAAACTCTTACTACAAAGAGAATGGATCTTACCTGAGAATGAAATCTCTCATCATTGGTTACACAATGCCTGCTGCTCAATTAAAGAAATGGGGTATTGAAAAACTCAGGTTCTATGTACAGGCTGCCAATTTATTTACAATTACAAAATACACAGGGTTAGATCCTGAATTGTCTGGTTCTAACGCAGCTTTTGGAATTGATTATGGTAACTATCCTAATAATCAGAAAAATTTCAACTTCGGCGTAAACGTAACTTTCTAATTGATAACCCATTTAATTGTATTTAAAAATCGTTATATGAAACAATCTAAATTCAAAATATTACTGGTAGGCGTCACCACTTCACTGGTGTTGTTCTACGCCTGCTCAAAGAACTTCCTTGATAAATCACCGATAGGTTCACTTGATGAAAATACACTGGCTAATAAAGCGGGTGTGGAAGGTGTACTGATTGGTGCCTACTCTATGCTTGATGGTTTTGGTGGCGCTGGCGGTGGCTGGCAGAGTGCCGGTTCCAACTGGGTATATGGTGGTGTAGCATCTGATGATGCGTATAAAGGATCTGATCCCGGTGACCAGGCGGATATTGTTCCAATTGAAACCTATTCACCTACAGCATCCAATGGTTATTTTAATTCTAAATGGCAGGCTGTATATGATGGCGTTCAGCGTTGTAATGATGTGCTCCGTTTGATGGCTAAAGCTTCAGATATTTCTGATGCCGACAAAAAACGCATCACTGGTGAAGCCCGTTTTCTGCGTGCCCATTACCATATGGAAGCCAAGAAAATGTGGAACAATGTTCCCTATGTAGATGAGACCATTACTTATGCTGCCGGTAACTTCAATGTTCCGAATACTGCTGATATCTGGCCTAATATCCTGGCCGACCTGGACTATGCAATTGCCAACCTGCCGGCTACACAAAGCTCAGTTGGACGTGCCAATTCATGGGCTGCTAAATCAATGAAAGCAAAAGCGCTGATGTTTAAGAAAGATTTTGCTGCTGCATTACCAATCCTTAAAGATGTGATTGCACTCGGTGTAACTACATCAGGAAAGAAATATGCATTAACACCAAATTTCTTCGACAACTTTAACGCAGAAACCAAAAACTCTTCTGAAGCTGTATTCTCCTCTCAGCAGTCTGTAAACGACAACTCAGGCGGTAGCAATGGCGGATGGGGTGATGTGTTGAACTTCCCTTACAACGGTGGTCCCGGTGGTTGCTGCGGTTTCTACCAGCCTTCTGTAAGTTTGGCCAACTCATACAAAGTGGATGCAGTTACCGGTCTTCCTTTATTAGATACCTGGAATGCATCTGATTTTAAAAACGACCAGGGTATTGCTTCAGGAGCTGCTTTTACTCCGGATGTAACTACTCCCGTTGACCCAAGATTAGACTTTACCATTGGCAGAAGAGGTGTTCCATATCTTGACTGGGGTGTGCATCCGGGTTACGACTGGATCCGCGACCAGAACAATGGTGGACCATACTCGCCAATTAAACACGTTTACTTTAAGCGTCAGGCAGGTGCTTTAACTGATAACTCTTTCTGGACTTCAGGTGTAACTGCCAATAACTATACCATCATCCGTTTTGCTGACGTATTATTATGGACTGCAGAGTGTGAGGTTGAGGTAGGTTCTTTGGCTAACGCTGTTACACTGGTAAACCAGGTAAGGAGCCGTATTAAAGATAATCCTGCAACTTGGGTTAAAGATGCTTCAGGTGCCGGCAATGCTGCTAATTACCAGATTGGTCTGTACCTTGCATTTGTTGACCAGGCAAGCGCCCGTAAAGCTGTTCGCTTTGAAAGAAAATTAGAACTGGCAATGGAAGGACACCGTTTCTTTGACCTTGTTCGTTATGGAACTGCTGATGTTGAGCTGAATGCTTATATCGCCAAAGAAAAAGCGCAACGTACTTTCTTTACCAGCGCCACTTTCACTAAAGGCAAGAACGAATACTTCCCAATTCCACAGTCGCAAATCGATTTAAGCAAGGGTGCTTTAAAACAGAATCCTGGCTTCTAATCAGCATTGCATTTTTTTAGATAAATTTGACAAGGGGCAGCGTGTAAACACTGCCTCTTGTCATTTTTTTTGAGGATATTGCATACAGTTATTTTCATCCATAGAAATTGTGCTCCATGAAATGGCCGCTAAGAAATGCACCCGTTCTTCTTTTGATATTTTTTTCTGCAGCTTTCTTTTCCTGCCGAAACAAACATACACTCTTCACACAGATCAGTTCTGAACAATCCGGCATACATTTTAATAACCGTATAACAGAAACGGATTCGATTAATGTGCTTGATTTCGAAAATGTATATAACGGCGGTGGAGTAGGTGTTGGGGATTTTAACAATGATGGTTTGCCCGATCTGTATTTTACAGGTAACCTGGTGTCTAATAAACTGTACCTGAACAAAGGCAAATTTGCTTTTGAAGATATTACTGCTACTGCCGGTGTTGATGGCAAGGGCAAGTGGTGCAGGGGCGTATCTGTTATAGATATCAATAACGACGGACTATTAGACATCTATGTATGCGCCACCTTATTGCGTAACCCGGTATTGCGTGAACACCTGTTATATATTAACCAGGGCATTGATAAAAACGGGGTGCCGCATTTTAAAGACATGGCGAAAGAATATGGCCTGGCTGATACCAGTCATGGCACGATGGCCGCATTTTTTGATTATGATAATGACGGCGACCTTGACGTATATATTGCCAATAACGAAATTGTAAAAAATGATTTTCCTAACAGGTTCAGGCCAATACTGAAGGATGGAACGCATGCAAATACAGATAAGCTATTCCGCAATGGCTGGAATGATTCTTTGCATCACCCGGTATTTACCAATGTTTCGAAAGAAGCTGGTATACTGGTAGAAGGGTATGGACATGCCATAAGCATTGCAGATATTAATAAAGATGGATGGAAAGATATTTATGTGAGTAATGATTATTTATCGAATGACCTGCTTTGGATCAATAATCACGACGGCACATTCAGTGAAAAACTATCTACCTATTTCAAGCACACTTCAGCCAATGCCATGGGCAATGATATCATTGATATCAACAATGATGGGTTGAGTGATATGATCACATTGGATATGAATCCGGAAGATAATTACCGGAAAAAAATGATGCTAAACCCCAACAGTTATCAAACATACCAGAACAGTGATTACTTCGGCTATAATTATCAGTATGTGCGAAATACACTGCAGATAAACCAGGGCCCAACTGTAAAACAAAATGATTCAATAGGGCCTCCCATATTCAGTGATATTGCTTTTTATGCAGGAGTTGCCGAGACCGACTGGAGCTGGACACCCATGGTGGCCGATTTTGACAATGACGGAAACAGGGATATTATTGTAACCAATGGATTCCCGAAGGATGTAACCGATCATGATTTTGTTGCTTTCAGGAATACAGCCTACGCAGTAGCTACCAAAAAGCAATTACTGAGCCAGATACCGGAAGTTAAGATCCATAATTACGCATTCAGAAATAATGGGGATCTGAAATTTTCTGATGCTACAAAGGAATGGGGGATGACGGCTCCATCCTTTTCAAATGGGGCAGTATATGTTGACCTGGATAATGATGGCGACCTTGATGTGGTGGTGAATAATATTAATGATGAAGCAGGTGTTTATAAAAATAATGAACGAGACATTAATAAGGATTCTGCTCATTACCTGCAGATACAGTTTGCCGGTGATTCGTTGAACAAAAGAGGGCTGGGCACATGGGCCGAGTTATATTATGATCATGGGAAAAAACTGTTTCTTGAAAATTCACCCTACCGTGGCTATCTATCTTCTGTAGATGCTAATGCGCATTTTGGATTGGGTAAGACAACGGTGGTGGATTCTGTTATTATCAGATGGCCCAATGGAAAAATGCAACGACTGCTCAATGTTTCCTCAGACCAGCGATTGAAGGTGAACAGTAAAGATGCCAGAGAATTCTATTCGTTTTCTACAGATGTTTTTGCAAAAGGAACTTTGTTTACAGAAGTTACCAATGCGGTTAATATTCATTATGAGCAACAGGAAAAAGATTTTGTAGATTTTAATATACAGAAACTGATCCCTCATAAATTTTCTGAATATGGTCCCGCATTGGCGGTGGGCGATGTGGATGGAAATGGGTTGGATGATATGGTTACCGGCGGTTCATTCTCATTTAGCGGGCAGGTATTTCTACAGCAGCAGGACGGCCGGTTTATTCAGAAAAGTATACTCCCTAATGCCGATATCAATACCAAAAGATGGGAAGATGAAGGCATGTTGTTGTTTGATGCAGATGGTGATGGCGACCTGGATCTGTATGTATCAAGCGGTGGCTATGAGAACGAAAGAAATACCAGTGTTTATCAGGATAAGTTTTATGTGAATGATGGCAAAGGGAATTTTACAATAGATTCATTAGCCTTGCCTGCTAATTTTACCAGCAAGTTTTGTGTAAGAGCTGTAGATTATGATCATGATGGCGACCTGGATCTTTTTGTTTCAGGAAGAGTGGATCCATGGAATTATCCGAAGCCTGTATCCAGCTTTATTTTCCGAAACGATTCCAAACCCGGTAATATTAAGTTTACGGATGTTACGGATAGGGTAGCTAAAGACCTGAAGAATATTGGTTTGGTATGCGACGCCGTATTTACGGATTTTGATAATGATGGCTGGTCAGACCTGGTACTAGCCGGCGAATGGATGCCTGTTACCTTTTTAAAAAACGAGAAAGGTGTATTTAAAAATGTAACAGCCGGAACCGGAATAAATAAACAAACAGGATGGTGGAATACCATTGCGCCTGGCGATTTTGATAATGATGGCGATATTGATTACATCGTTGGTAATATGGGATTGAATTCTTTTTACCGTGCCAGCGAAAAATATCCTGTTCATATTACGGCAGCAGATTTTGATAAGAATGGCAGCTATGATGCGTTCCCTTCTTTATTCCTGCCTGATAAGAATGGAGAGAAAAAAGAATATCCTGCGCAAACACGCGATGATATTGTGAAACAGATGATCGGTATGCGTACCCGTTTTCAGAATTATAAAACCTATGCGGAAGCAACTATAGATAAACTGTTCACGCCAGAGCAGTTTACATCTGCCCTGAGGCTGGAAGCCAATCATTTTGAATCTGTTTATTTGCGTAATGATGGTAATGGAAAATTTACCATGCTGCCTTTACCGCAACAGGCACAGTTCTCTACTTTAAATGGGATGGCAGCAGGCGACTATGATGGAGACGGTAATCTTGATGTGGTAATTAATGGAAATGATTACGGAACAGAAGTATCTGTTGGACGATACGATGCATTGAATGGCCTGATGCTGAAAGGAGATGGTAAAGGAAATTTTAAAGCGCTGTCTATCCTGCAAAGCGGGATCTTCCTGCCCGGCAATGGTAAGGCGATGGTACAACTAAGAAATAAAAACGGCGAATGCCTGTTGGCCGGAAGCCAGAACAGAGGCCCATTAAAAGTATTTCAGTTAAAACAAAATACCAGAACATTTGCTGTAACGCCTGCAGATGTTAGTGCAACATTGTATTTTACTGATGGCAGGAAACAAAAACAGGAACTTTATTTCGGGGCCTCTTTCCTGTCGCAATCGGGCCGGTTTATTGCTGTTGGTAAGGATGTAAAAGGACTTGAGATAAAAGATGTTCGTGGTAATACCCGACGGATACAGTTAAATTAATAAAAACGATCTATATGAAAAAGTATGTTGAATCATGGCTGATGCTGTTGCTCATTCTTGTTTTTTCTGCATCCTGTGGTAATAAAAAGGACAAGCAGATTAATGAGGCTGAAATATTGCATAACAACCAGGACCAGTTAACACAGATCATTATCTACGATATGTTTACACCGCCTGTAAGCAGCCGCATTTATGTATACTCATCGCTGGCTTCGTATGAAGCGATCCGTTTTTCAAAACCTGGCTCTCCTTCCATCGCTGCAAAGCTGAAAGGATTTAAGCCGATGCCTGAGCCGGAGAAAGATAAAAAGTATGATTTTGCATTGGCTGCAACCAGGGCTTTTTTTACTGTGGTACATAAAGTGATTTTTTCGCTTGACTCACTTAAGCCATACGAAAATGCGGCCCTTGAAAAATTCAGGCATGCATTAGATGATGATACCTATAGCCGCTCAATTGCTTTGGGCGATTCAATTGGTAAAACAGTTTTAGTGAGAGCTATGGCCGATGGCTATGTACAGTCGAGGGGCAAACCCAAATACCTTGGCAGTAATGACCCCGGTAAATGGCACCCCACGCCTCCCGATTACCTTGATGGCATAGAATGGTGCTGGAATACCATGAAGCCGATGGTACTTGATTCTGCCTCACAGTTCATGCCTGTTCGCCCTCCTCAATACAGTATAGATACCAATAGCGCCTTCTTTAAAGGGGCGAAAGAAGTATATGATATCGGAAGAAACTTAACTGAAGAACAAACAACCATTGCAAAGTATTGGGACGATAATCCATTTGTGATCGAGCATTCAGGGCATATGATGTTTGGTAACAAAAAAATTACGCCCGGCGGTCACTGGATGGGTATTGCTGCCATTGCAGCCAAAGAATCAAAAGCTGATGCCGTAAAAACTGCGCAAGGCTATCTGATGACAGCGATTGCTTTATATGATGCGTTTATTTCCTGTTGGGACGAGAAATACAGAAGCAGTGTGGTGCGCCCGGTAACCGTGATCAATGAGCATATTGATAAAGGATGGGTGCCATTCTTACAAACACCACCTTTTCCTGAATATACCAGCGGACATAGTTCTATCACTGCTTCTGCTTCAATGGTATTGGCGCATTTGTACGGCGATAAGTTTGCTTTCCAGGATACCAGTGATCTCCGGTACATAGGAATGCAGCGGCATTTTAATTCATTCCAGGAAGCGGCTGCAGAAGCGTCTATCAGTCGCGTATATGGGGGTATTCACTACAGAACAGGGGTGGATGTTGGCGCCGATCAGGGTAAAAAAGTAGGTCAGCTTATTGTAGACAGGGTTTTGAAATAAAATGATAAAAGAAATATTCCATAAAACAATAACAGGATATCATTGATCATGTTATTGTTTTCTTTCTAATGGGTATGGCAGCATTGTAAGGCTAATCAGACAATAAAACCAATGCCATTAATTGTTGTAAAAGTTCTTTGATTGATACGGATACCTGTAAAATCAGGGATCACATCTTTGGCGCCATATTGCAACAGGTCATTCATAGCAGCATTATTTCCAATGCCTATTGAATGCATACCTGCGGCAGTAGCAGATTGTATACCACTGATCGCATCTTCAAAAACAAGGCAATGCGATGCAGGAATGTCCATCTTGCCGCTCATGGTTAAATAGGGTTCGGGATGCGGTTTGCCACGGGTAACATCATGTGCCGTAACAAAATGGGTGAATTGATTTTCGATAGATAATTTTTCCAGCATATCCCACATACGCGAATGATGTGAACTGGTAACGATGCCAACAGGCAGTTGCAGCAGGGAAAGCGAATTGATAAAATTAACTACACCAGTAATAGCATCAGGGTTCATGCTTTGGTCGAAAAGATAGGCCGATTCGCGGATCTCTTCTTTTCGTTCATCTGTAACATGCGCAAACAGCCCACTGAGTGTGTCGGTTACCTTACGACCGTGTACCCATTCGCGCATCAATGGTTCGGTTAGTGTTATGCCTTCTTTGTCGGTCCAGCTTTTCCAGAAAGATTCAATGGCAGGGTTGGTATCAACAATTACTCCGTCAAGATCAAATATAATGGCCCGGATAGTATATGGCATAGATGATGAATGTTTTCTGGTTAAAGTATTATCAAAAATAACGGTTTCAAACTGTTAATGAAATTTATAAGAAGTAACTTTAAATCCCTCAATTAATAACGATAAATAACAACCAAACGAAAGCCCCATGAAAAAGACAGTCGCATTTTTAGGCATTTTATTTTGCCTGAATTCAAACGCACAAACAGAGAAAAAAGACATTGCTATTATACCGGAACCGGTTTCGGTTAAACAAGGTTCCGGTTATTTTAAATTGCCTGCTGCTGTTATTATTGAAGCAGGTACACAACCGGAATTAAAGCAAACAGTAGCTCTGGTAAAAGACCGCTTATCGGCTATTGCAGGCAGTAAAGTTTCTATAGTAAATGCATCTGCTGATGCCACCATCCGTTTTGTACTCAACAAAGCAAATGATGAGTTGATAGGGAAGGAAGGCTACCGTTTATCGGTTACAGCAAAAAGCATTGTAATCACTGCCAATAAGCCTGCCGGAATATTTTATGGTGTTCAATCACTATTGCAACTATTCCCAAAAGAAATAGAAGGTAAAACACTTGCTAAGAATGTACAATGGACAGTACCTGTTGTAGAGATCACTGATGTGCCAAGATTCGGCTGGCGCGGACTGATGTTTGATGTATCGCGCCATTTCTTTACCAAAGCAGAAGTAAAGCAATTTATAGATGATATGGTTCGCTATAAATACAACCTGCTGCACCTGCATTTAACAGATGATGAAGGCTGGCGCCTTGAAATTAAAGGCCTGCCTAAATTAACAGAAGTAGGTGCGTGGAATGTTAAGAAAATAGGTTACTTCGGCACCTTCTCTGCTCCAACACCTGATGAGCCCAAAGACTTTGGCGGCTTTTATACCCAGGAAGATATTAAAGAACTGGTGAAATATGCCAAAGACCGTTTCGTAGATATCTTACCTGAAATAGATGTTCCCGGACATAGCCTTGCTGCGGTGGTTTCTTATCCTGAATTATCCTGCACACCCGAAGCAAATACCTATCGCGTAAGATCTGGCGAAGAAATTATGGACTGGTCGCACGGCGCTCCACCCATTGCAATGGTTGATAATACACTTTGTCCTGCCAATGAAAAAGTATATGAATTTCTTGATAAGGTAATGACACAGGTTGCAGAACTTTTCCCATTTGAATACATCCATGTGGGCGGTGATGAGTGCCCTAAAAATTATTGGGAGAAAACAGATGCGATCAAACAACTGATGCAGCGTGAAGGATTGAAAACGATGGAAGAAGTGCAAAGCTATTTTGAAAAAAGATTGGAGAAGATCGTAGAATCAAAAGGCAAGAAGTTCATGGGATGGGATGAAATATTAGAAGGCGGATTGGCACCGAGCGCTGCTGTAATGAGCTGGCGTGGTGTAAAAGGAGGTATTGAGGCCGCAAAAATGAAACACGATGTGGTAATGAGTCCTACCACTTATGCCTATCTCGATTACATGCAAAGCGATCCTGTTATAGAACCACATATCTATGCATCGCTCCGCTTAAACAAAGCTTATGAGTTTGAGCCGGTACCTGATGGGGTAGATGCAAAGTATATTAAAGGCGGCCAGGCTAATTTATGGACAGAGCAGGTATACAATATGCGTCACCAGCAGTATATGACATGGCCAAGGGGGTTTGCAATAGCCGAATCATTATGGTCTCCAAAAGAAAAAAAGAACTGGAACCATTTCTTCTCAAAAGTGGAGAAACATTTTGAACGCTTTGATGTGGCTGAGATGAAATATGCACCAAGTGTTTATGATCCCGAATTTACCCCAAGCATAACAGCAGATAAAAAACTGAAAATTCAATTAGATAAAGAAGTAGAAGGACTGGATCTGTATTACAGTTTTGATAACAGTTTTCCCGACAGGTTCTATCCAAAATACACCGAGCCATTAATTTCACCGAAAGATGCAGTGATGTTAAAGGTGATCAGTTATAAAGGCAATAAACCCGTAGGTCGTATGATTGCTATGCCGATTGCCGAATTAACCAGCAGGGCAACGAAAAAGAAATAGGTTGCGGGTTATTTAGAAGCTGTTTGAGTTAATTAACACAAATTTCTAACATCTCTGCGAGCAGGAGGTTTACACTGGGTTTGTGCCTATTAACCCTCTGTGAAACTCTTTTCCTCTGAGTTCTCTGTGTTAAAAAAAACACGTTATACTGCATCAGTTTTTTAAAACACGGAGCGCACAGAGATTTGGAGTTTCACAGAGCTTTTAAACTATATGCCCTGTTTCCTAACCTATGTAACTATGTGTTTAAAGCACAACGAGGTAATTATAGAATCCAGGTTACTAAAGGCAGCAATTGCCTGTAACCTGGATTTTTTATTGCCGAATGTCAAAATATGAGTTTGCTAAACCGGAGCCAATTATTCGTAATTTAGATAGCTAAGTCTTAATTCCATTATACTGCCCGTGTTTGATACCTGTGCCTTACATGAAAAAAAAATTATTCTCATTATTCCTGCTGGTACTTACCTGCTTTCATGTGCACGGACAACTATGTAACGGGAGTTTAGGTGATCCTGTGGTGAATATCACATTCGGGAATGATCAGTCACCTGCAGGTCCACTCAGGGCAGGTGTAACTAATCTATCCTATACGAAAAGTGGTTGTCCGAACGACGGGGAATACACCATTACTAATTTATCGTTAGGCTGTTTTGGTAATGGCTGGTTTTTACTTGCAGGAGATCATACCCGTGATATTGGCGGAAGGTACATGCTGATCAACGCTTCTATTGAGCCCAGCGATTTTTATGTAGACACAGTAGGCGGATTATGTGGTAATACTGTTTATGAACTGGCTGCATGGGTATGTAATGTATTAAAACCTACTTCCTGTGGCGGAGCGGGTATTAAACCCAATCTTACATTTAAAATTGAAACCGTTTCAGGAAAAGTACTGCAACAATTTAATTCCGGCGATATAGCTTCCGGAAATGAGAAAACCTGGAAACAGTTCGGCACTTTTTTTACAATGCCGGCAGGCTCAGACAAAGTGGTGCTGCGCATTTCCAATAACAGCAAGGGAGGGTGTGGAAATGATCTGATGTTGGATGATATCACGTTCAGACCCTGTGGCTCAACCATTACAGCAACAGTTAATAATTTGGTGCAGCCATTAATAGATATTTGCGAGAATAATAAATCTTCTTTTTTATTCACTACCAGTTTCCCTTCTAATTATAGTTTGCCTGTAGTTCAATGGCAGATAAGCACCGATACAGGTAAAACATGGAAAGATATCGCAGGCGAAAAATCACTGAACTATACAAGAAAACCTACAGGTGGGGGCAGTTTTCAATACAGGGCGGTAATGGCAGAAGCAGGAAATTTTAGTTCTGTTTCATGCCGTATTGCATCCAATGTTACTGTCATCAATGTAAACCCGCTGCCTGATATTACTAATGCAAAGAATCTAATGGGCTGTACGGGTAGTGATTTCAGACTGGAAGCGGTTGATGGCACAGCTTTTACATACCAGTGGTCTGGGCCAAACGGATTTAATTCGCAGGTGCGAAATCCTTTTTTATATAATGTTACTAATGCCGACTCGGGCCTGTATACAGTATTGGTTAAAACTGATGCCGCTTGTTCAAGAACAGATTCATTTCATATTGCCGTATTTCCGGGCACAAAAGCTGTTGTAAGCGCCGGTGGCAATATGTGTGAGGGAAGCAGCATGGCTCTTTCTGCATCTGGCGGACTAACCTATGTATGGACACCGGCATCGGGATTGTCTGATAGCTCTTCAGCCAACCCAATAGCATCGCCGGTTGATACAACCACTTATAAGGTGGTTGTTGCTAATCAGTATGGATGCAAAGATTCGGCGCAGGTGCTTGTTAATGTGTTCAAAAAACTGATTGTAAATGCCGGTCCCGATAAAGCCATCTTTGAAGGGGATACGGTTTTACTAAACGGAACAATCAGGGGAACCCCGGTTGATATTTACTGGTTGCCTGATTCATATATTCAAAACAGTCATACAGTTACACCCGTTGTAAACCCGGCAGACAATACTGTTTACACTTTATATGCAGCATCGGGGTTAGGCTGTGCTGTTGAATCTGATGATGCATTTGTGCGTGTCTATAAGAAACTTCGAATCCCGAATATATTTTCTCCTAATGGAGACGGGATCAATGATACCTGGATCATTCAAAACTTAGATACCTATCCACTGGCATTCGTACGTGTGTTTAGCAGGAGTGGAAGAGTTGTTTTTGAAGCAAAGGCGGTTAGTAAAACATGGGATGGTACACTGAATGGCAAACCGCTTCCCGTTGGCACGTATTATTACCTGATTGACCTGAATATAGGAACACCAGTTCAATCAGGTTGGGTAGTTATCCTCAGGTGATATTACTCTTTCCGGCTCTGAATATAGCCTCTCCATTTTTCGATCACATTTTTCATATCATCCGGCAGCTCAGATTCAAACAGCATTTCTTTTTGTGTTACCGGGTGTATAAAACCAAGTGTTTTTGCATGTAATGCGCAGCGCGGGCAAACAGCAAAGCAGTTGTCAACAAACTGTTTGTATTTAGAATAAATAGTGCCTTTTAATATTTTATCGCCACCATATTCCCAATCGTTAAACAGAGTGTGACCAATATGTTTCATGTGAACACGTATCTGGTGGGTACGGCCCGTTTCCAGAATACATTCTACCAATGTTACATAATTAAACCGCTCAATCACTTTGTAATGGGTAACCGCATGTTTGCCTGTTTCGCCTTCAGGATATACATCAAACATCTTGCGGTGTTGCTGGTGGCGTGCAATATGACCGGTAATGGTTCCTTCATCATTTTCCATATCTCCCCATACTAATGCAGCGTATTTACGTTTTACGGTATGACTATAAAATTGTTTGGCAAGATGTGCGGCTGCATCAGGCGTTTTGGCAACTACCAGCAGGCCGGTAGTGTTTTTGTCAATACGATGCACCAGGCCAAATCTTGGAAGGGCATCTTCGTCAATATTCGGGTTTTGTTGTTCAAGATAATAAGCAACGCCATTCAATAATGTGCCGCTAAAATTACCAACACCCGGATGGACCACCATATTGGCCGGTTTGTTAAGTACCAGCACGGCGTCATCCTCGTACACAATATTCAACGGAATATTTTCCCGTTTCAGAATGGTATGCTCCGGGTTAATCAGGCTCAGGAGTAATAATTCATCACCCGGTTTTATTTTATAGTTGCTCTTAACAATTTTGCCGTTCACCGTTACAAAACCTGCTTCAATACCTTGCTGCACTTTGTTTCGGGTAACACCTTCCACGTGCATCTGTATCCATTTATCAATGCGCAGCGGCTCCTGGCCCCTGTCAATGGTAAAGGTTTTACGCTCGTATAAGGTTTCTGAGGTATTATCTTCCGTAAGATTATCAATATCATCCTGCATCGGGCAAAAATAACGGTTTGGGGGGATAGTCAGCAGCCAAGGGGCAACAGTCCACGGTAACTAACAGTAAATCCGGCAAAAACCTGTTTTCATGTGGCAGTCTATCCGCTATAGACAGATTTCTGCTTAATTTCGCCCCATGCAAAAGGAAGTGTTATTTGAAGACCTTGGTTTCAGACCCTATAAAGAAATATGGGATTACCAGGAACAGCTTCTGAAGAAGAATACAGAGGCAAAAACTGCCTTGCGTTTGGCTGGTAATGTGCCCAATGCTGTTGATCTGGAAGATACCACCAGCCATTTGTTATTTGTAGAACATTCACCCGTATACACACTTGGTAAAAATGGCGATGCGGGTAATGTATTGATTACAGAAGAAGAAAGAACCCGCAGAGGGATCGATTATTTTCATATTAACCGTGGAGGAGATATTACATTTCATGGTCCGGGCCAGTTAGTTGGGTACCCAATACTTGATCTTGAAAAATTTAAAACAGACCTTGGCTGGTTTTTGAGAAGCCTGGAAGAAGTGATTATTCTTACAATGGCAGAGTACGGACTGCAGGGAGAAAGGAGTAAGGGTGAAACAGGTGTTTGGATAGATCCTTCCATCAAAGGAAAGGAACGCAAGATCTGCGCCATGGGCATCAAATGCAGCAGATGGATTACCATGCATGGGTTTGCATTTAATATTAATACCGATCTGGACTATTTTAGTTTTATTGTTCCCTGCGGGATAGAAAATAAACAGGTTACCTCATTGCAAAAAGAACTGGGAAGAGAGCTGCCCATGGAAGAAGTAAAACAAAAAGTCAGAAATAATTTTGAAAAAGTATTTGGTTGCAGCCTGGCAGGATAAATTGTCTTTAATTTTTCTGCAGTTGAAATTTACTCTTCTCTATCAGCTTATCATTTTCAAATAAGTCGAAACTAAACCAGCCGGCATGGATAAAATTGGCTTTATCCAATACAAGTTCTGTTTCCCTGATCGTTTTAATGCGGAATAGTTCAGAGCCATCATCATCATAAAATATGATATGGTATTTATGCTGCCGGGCCAATGGCAATGAGATGCTTACATAACCCTGCGCGTTGGTATACACATAAACAGAAGGCTTCCATACATATTTAGGTACAAAGGAGTGGATATCTACGCGGCTGTTATTGATCTGGTAAAGGGTGTCTTTTGTTTTAAATGAGATAGAATCCCTGAACTTTTTATACAACAGATTTTCAACCTGCATTAAAAGGCTGTCATTTCTGTAAATGCTGATATGCTCTTTCTGCTTTGGCACAAACAGGTGTAATGCCTTATACCTGTCGTCAACAGCAAATAACGTATCTCTTGTTTGATAAATTACAGAGTCTTTGAATTGCTGATATGCCTTCTTTGAAAACGTTCTGACCATCCCATCTTTCCTGAAAACAATGATCAGTTCTTTTTTAGATTTTTTTTCGGATGGCTTCCATTCCACACTATTATCAGTGATCTTACGTAATCCGTCTTTTGTTTTGGTATTGATCGAATCTCTGAATTTTTTATATTCTTCCCGTGGGAGCCTGAATATTTCTGATTTTTTTAAATAGATACTTACAAGGTCTATCTTAATTTTTGGTTCAGGTTTGGGTGAGGTTTTAATATCCGGTTCTTCTATCATTATCGGCACTGCTGTTGATGCAAATGCAACAACTTTCGAAAAATAATAGTCGCCGCCTTGCAAAACATAAAATATCCGGTAATACCATTTGTTTGCTGCCGGTGGCCGGTTGTCAACAAATCCATTAGAAGGCAGTTCAGGCGACTGGGCTGAAAATATAGTTCTGAAATTTTTGCTGCTGTCAGTAGATCGTTGAACAGCCAATTGTATGCAGGAAGGGTAAGGGTTGTTCCAGCTAACCTGTATTTTTCCTTTAGTGAGTTCTCTCACAGAAAAATCAGGCAATGGTTTTTGTGCGCTACCAAGGATAGGTAACAACAAACCAAGTAGATAAACAGAAAATCGGGTAGCAGGCTTCATTCGATACAAATATAAAATCCTGAATGCAATTAAAATGGTAATGTGTTAAGCGGAAGTGAAAGATTACCCTGTAGTCCGCCACTGTGAATAACCAGGAGCCTGCTTCCCCGGGGGAAATGATTTTTATTGATCAGGTCCTTCACCCCAAAAAGCAATTTGGATGTGTATACGATGTCTGTCGGTAATTGCCAGCTTTCCCAGGTCTCTTTCATAAAGCTGAGCAGTATTTCCGGGTGTTTGGCATATCCTCCAAAATGGTAGCCATGGATAAACGAAAACTTCTTCAGCCTCTCAGATTCTTCCAGTAAACTTTTCACCTCTGCTTCTAATGAGAAATGATTTTTCAGCACACTGATGCCTATTACTTCCTGGTGTTGTTGAGCAGCTTTGATGAGCCCTGCCATCATCGTGCCTGTGCCTGTTGCACACAGAATATGTGTATACAAATCACTATTAGGAAAATCAAGCATCCCGGCTGCTCCTTTTGCACCTGTTTTTCCATAGCCACCTTCATTCACCCAATAAGAGCCGGGCAAATTGTATTGTTCCATAATGGACTGCTTATCGCGATAGGCGCTGCGTTCAACAAATACAAGTTCCATCCCGTAAGAAGCTGCATGAACAAGGGTATGACTAAGTTGCTCTGCTTTTTCGCCCCTGATAATTCCCATGCTTTTTAGTCCCGCTTCTCTTGCGGCAAAAGCTGTTGCTACAATATGATTGGAATACGCTCCGCCAAAACTGACTATTCTTTCTTTTTTCAGGGCAATGGCTTCTTCCAGGTAATAACGCAGCTTAAACCATTTGTTACCGCTTACTACCGGGTGAATCAGGTCAGTCCGAAGTATGTCTACCGCGATTGAATTACCCGAAAACCCTGTTAACTTATCCAGCCTGCTATCCTGTAAATAGGTATTCATACGAACTATTTATTACCTTCACGTTCCTTTGGATTTTAAATATAGAACATGAAACCGACACTTGTTATTTTAGCCGCGGGAATGGCCAGCAGATACGGAAGTATGAAGCAAATACAGTCTTTCGGCCCCTCAGGCGAAACTATCATGGATTATTCAATTTACGATGCCATTCGTGCCGGATTTGGAAAAGTTGTTTTCATTATAAGGGAAGAATTTGCTGAAAATTTCAAAGCTATATTCGAGCCTAAGCTGAAAGGCAGGATTCCTACAGACTATGTTTACCAGCATTTGCATTCTTTTACCGATGGAAGAACTATTCCTGCTGACAGAACCAAACCATGGGGCACTGCCCACGCGGTACTTTGCTGTAAAGGAAAAGTGAATGAACCTTTTGCAGTGATCAATGCGGATGATTATTATGGCCGCGATGCATTTGTAAAAGCCTGCCGGTTTTTAACCTCACAGTGTAATGAACAGACTTATTGTATTGTTGGATATGAATTGAAAAACACTTTGAGTGATAATGGCAGCGTGAGCAGGGGGGTATGCGAGGTGGATGCCAATCACAACCTGACAGATATTAACGAACGAACCAGTATTTTTCGTGGAGACAATGGCAAAGTATCTTATGAAGATACTTCAGGATTACACGAGGTATCGGAAGACAGCTTAGTAAGTATGAACTTTCTCTGTTATGCGCCCGGGTTTATTGGTCTTTGTGAAACGCAGTTCAGCGATTTTCTGGATAAGCATATGAATGAACCAAAATCTGAGTTCTTTTTACCTACCGTTACCAAATACTTTATTCAATCCGGCAAAGGGGTTGTAAAAGTGATCCCTACTTCGGCTAAATGGTTTGGTGTAACTTATAAAGAAGATGCACCAGGTGTTCAGGCAAGTATTAATGAGCTTGTTTCATCTGGTGAATACCCGAAAGCTTTATGGGCCTGATATAGCTGAATGGTTTACGTGGGTTACTATTAAAATATGCAGGGTTAAATGAAAGTTTCTCTGCGCTTTCTCTGCATCTCCTGTTCTCTGCGGTGAATTGAATCAGTTGATTAAAGCAAATTGGCGATTAAGCAAGGGGCTTTCACCGCCGCAGAATAAAAGAGTTTACGCAGAGGGCCAACTAATTTCAATTGTACAATACGTTTTATAAGGTATCAAATCCTGCACTCCGGTAACAAAAAAGTCCCGCATAAATGCAGGACTTTAATATTGAACCAAAAACCAAACTGAATTTCTTATTTTTTGAAAGCTTTTACATAAAACACACAGTCTTCCACTTTAGAGATCTGTTGTTTTCTTTCAATACCTTTTAAAGAAGAGCGAACGGGCAGTTTTATTTTTTCGATAGAAGTATCACTTTTTTTCAGCTCATCTACCATACGATAGATATTCCTTGATTTTACAGCAAAAGCAACTCCTTCAGCCTGTGCCTGGCGGGTACTTAATACACCAATTACTTCTCCGTTATTATTAAATACCGGTCCGCCGGAGTTACCCGGGTTAGCGCTGATCTGTAACTGATAAGTTAAAGAGTCGCTGTTGTAGCCGGTACGGGCACTCAGGTAGCCTTCTCCGTAAACGATGTCGTTACGTGGGTAACCTAAGGTAAATATCTGTTCACCCATTTCAGTATTCGTTTTGCGGATACTGTATGGGAGTGATTTCAACGGAGTGTAATCCTGGTCATCAATCTTCAGTATGGCAAGGTCTTTCTCTACATCAACATTTGCAATAATAGCGTTAAACTCCTGTCCCTTGCTGTTAACCACCACTGCACCGGATCCTTTTAATACGTGTGCATTGGTAATGATATATCCTTTGGCATCGATCAGGAATCCTGAGCCACCGCTGATCAGCTTTGCATTTTCAGGAATCTTACTTTTTACCTCGTTAATTAAGGTGCCCTGGTATTGCTGGTTCTTTTTAATAACTTCTATCGCTTTGCTTAATTGTTCTATCTGGCTGCCATTTACAACCGGAGAAAAGTAAATAGCCAAACCGCTGATCACCAGTGCTATCACTCCTCCTACAGAGGCTGCAATGGCGGTAACCCTTTTGTATTTGTTCCAAAGCTGTATTACGCGGCCCCTGGTGCTTAATTCACCACCTTCATATAATTCGCCACGATCTAATAATTTGGCATGTGCCTCCTGCAAACTTTGCTTGAGGTTGCGATGGGCTGAATAAACATCTATCTGGTGAAGGAACATGCTGTGTTCAACCACCATCTGGTCTATCTCAGGGGTATTTTTCCGCAGCGTTTCAAAATACTCCCTTTCAGCGGCATCCATGTCGCCGATCAGGTATCTTTCGATCGCTTCTAAGAGTAAAATGTCATCCATGATATTAATCTCCGATATTATATTGCGAGAAGAATAATTTCTTCAGCCGCATCAAACACTTGTATTTCTGGTTCTTGGCATTATCTGCGTTGGTGTAGCCAAATTCGGCGGCCAACTCCTGCATCCCCATTTTTTTAAGATAATACCCTTCCAATAAACTCTTACACGGTTCCCCCAGACTATTCATTGCCCGATCCATTATCGCAAACTCAGCGTTGCGTTTTTCGTGTATTTCAAGATCTTCTTCAACCGGGACTGTTTCATCCAGGTTATCAACCTGGTTCGAATATCTACCAAGTTGTTGTAATCGTTTAAGCCATAAACGCCTGCATATGGAATATACATAAGTTTTAATTTGACAGGTTAAGACAAATGATTCGGTTTGTGCTTTCTCATACAGCGCAATCATCGCTTCCTGAAAAATATCCCTGGCGTCGTCATAAGAGCCATTGTTCTGCAGAATGAAAGCCTGAACCATAGGAAAATTATCCTTGTAGATGGTCTCAACGGCCTTTGAGTCATTAAGAGCCAGTCCTTTCAGTAATGCTTGTTCGTTAGTATCAACTTTCACTATCTGTACATTTAATACTGGAGAGGGGTCAAAAGTAACCCAAAATAGGCCTAAAATAATTTTTTTAAAAATATCTGCTATCCCGGGTTACCTTTTATTACCTGCTGGTATTAATACTAAAATCACTCACTTCAAAACACACAAAAAAATGAAAAAGCTGTTATTCGTATTAGCTCTGGGCGCTTTTGCTGCCTGCGGTTCTGGTGAAAACAAAGAAGTTAAAGCTGACTCTACTGCAACTGTAGATTCTGCAAAAGCTACTGTTGATACTGCTGCTAAAGCTGCTGTTGACACAGTTAAAGCTGACACAGCTGCTAAGAAGTAATTTTAGTTTAGCTTAAGTGCGTAAGACCCCGAGGGGGACTTCGCTTGCCGGTCAGGAACAGCTATTAAACTTTTTTTCATATGGCAAGCAATCGTTAGAGGCCGCTCCGTTTCCACGGAGGGGCTTTTTTTTTGCCGGGAGGCTAAAAAAGCGACCTGGTAACTATTCTCTGCGCTTAAATATTATTTTCTATTGATCCCTGGGTTATCGTTCAGGCCGCTTTAGCAGAGCCTGGCAACTAATCCCCATACCTCATTTTCTATTTCTTATAAGTTGCTTTATCGTTCAGGCCGCTTTAGCGTCCCGACCGAAAACGAAGGTTTGTTAGCTTAATAATTTTTTCAAAATTGTTTTTTGAATCTGATCAATAACTATATTTGACATGAAATGAAAACAATCATTGCAAATACTTTTTACTTTTTCTTTTATTTCTTCTTTGAAAAAAGAAGCCGGGAAGTATTTGCCAAAGCATAAAAAGCGAAAACAAAATTAAAATACAATCCCGGCCAAAAAGGCCGGGATTTTTTTTACCCCCTAACCCCCTGAAGGGGGAATAAAAAGGAAGATGAATATGAAGACGATAACGGATACAACTGAAAAAATTATTTCTAACTCCCCCTCTAAGGGGCAGGGGGGGATTACCATCCAGGGCTACGAAGGAAGTTTTCACCAGGTAGCGGCCAGGCATTTTTTTGGTAAACAGGTAGAAGTGATTCCCTGCGCCACTTTCCGCGACCTGGTTAGAATTGCGCACGATAAAAAACAGTCTGCCGGCGGTATCATGGCAATTGAAAATTCAATTGCAGGCAGCATACTTCCCAATTATAACCTGCTGCAAAAAAGTAAACTGAAAGTGATAGGGGAGGTTTATTTATCCATCAGTCAGAATTTGTTGGTGAACCCGGGGGTTAAACTGAGTGATATTAAAGAAGTGCATAGCCACCCAATGGCCATATTGCAGTGTCTTGATTACCTGGAAAAATACGACTGGAAATTAATTGAATCAGAAGACACCGCCTTAAGTGCCAAACATATTCACCAGCATAGAAGTAAACATGTAGCAGCTATTGCCAGTAAACTGGCCGCCGAATTGTATGAACTGGATGTGATCACTCCAAACATTCATACACTAAAAAATAATGTAACACGTTTTTTGGTGCTGAAGAGAGAGAACGAGGCAGTGGAGATGGCAAATGCAGACAAAGCATCCATCTATTTTCAAACCAACCACTCAAGGGGGATATTGGCTAAAGTATTACAACAGATAGCAGATGGTGGTATTAATTTGAGCAAACTCCAGAGCATGCCTATACCCGGCAGCAATTTCAAATACGGGTTTTATGCTGATCTGGAATTTGATACACGTAAGCAATTTGATACGGTTCTGGAATCTATCAGCTCCCTAACCAATAACGTAAAGATCTTTGGCGTTTATAAAAAAGGAAAAGTTGTAAAAGGATAACATATGGAAATGGTAACTTCAAAAAGACTGGAAGGTATTGGCGAATACTATTTTTCTCAGAAACTGAGAGAGATAGATGAGCTGAATAAACAAGGTAAGAACATTATCAACCTTGGTATTGGTAGTCCCGACCTGCCACCGCACCCTGATGTGATCAAAGTTTTGCAGGAAGAAGCTGCAAAGCCCAACACACACGCCTACCAGGGTTACAAAGGCTCGCCCGTGTTAAGAAATGCGATTGCAGACTGGTACAGTAAATGGTATCATGTACAGCTTGATCCCAATACTGAAGTATTACCACTAATAGGCAGCAAGGAAGGTGTGATGCATATCTGCATGACCTACCTGAATGATGGTGACGAAGCATTGATACCTAACCCCGGCTATCCCACTTACAGCAGCGCGGTAAAACTTGCCGGTGGCAAACCGGTTCCTTATGAATTAACAGAGGCCAATCACTGGGGCCCTGATTTTGATGCGCTGGAGAAAACAGATCTCAGTAAAGTGAAATTATTATGGGTTAACTATCCCCATATGCCTACCGGGCAAATGCCTACCAAAGCATTGTTCGAAAAGATTGTTGCTTTTGGCAAGAAACATAACATTCTGATCTGCCATGATAACCCGTATAGTTTCATCTTAAACGAAACACCGGAAAGTTTATTAAGCATTGATGGTGCAAAAGAAGTGGTTGTTGAACTGAATTCGTTAAGCAAAAGCCAGAACATGGCAGGCTGGCGGGTAGGGATGCTTTGTGGCGCCAAAGAACGTATAGAAGAAGTGTTGCGTTTTAAAAGCAATATGGACAGTGGTATGTTCCTTCCTCTGCAGCTCGCAGCAGCAAAGGCTTTAAGTCTTGGAAAAGACTGGTATGACAGTATTAACGCTGTTTATGCCGAACGCAGAGAGAAAGTATTTGAACTACTCACCTTGCTTAATTGCGAGTTTTCAAAAAAACAGGTAGGCCTGTTTGTATGGGCAAAAATACCCGCGAAGTATAAAAACGGATACGAACTGAGCGATCATGTTTTATATAACGCAAACGTATTTATTACCCCCGGCGGAATATTTGGTAATGCAGGTGATGGATATATAAGGGTAAGTTTATGTGGCAGTATAGAAAAGTTTGAAGAGGCGATAAGGAGAATTACTAATGCTTAATTACAAGTAATATGACAATTACAGTTATAGGTGTCGGTCTAATCGGAGGTTCCATGGTATTAACCCTGCGGGAGAAAGGATTTGCCGACAGGATCATTGGCGTGGAAGCTAACCCTGCGCATGCAGAAAAAGCATTGGCATTGGGCCTGGTAGATGAGATCATGGAACTGGAAAAGGCCGTGAAACAGGCCGACCTGGTAATTCTGGCAACACCCATCAACACAGCAGAAGGATTGTTGCCGTCAATTTTAGACATAGTAGACAAACAGGTGGTGATGGATGTGGGCTCTACCAAAAAAATAATCTGCGAATCTGCAGCTAAAAACCCGCATCGTGGAAGATTTGTAGCTACCCACCCCATGTGGGGAACAGAATACAGTGGCCCGGAAGCAGCAGTGAAAGGCGCTTTTGAAGACAAAGCTGCAGTGATCTGCAGCAAAGAAGATAGCGATGCAGATGCAGTAGCACTGGTAGAAAAGGTCTACAACCTGTTAGGCATGCACCTGGTATACATGAATGCAGACGATCATGATGTGCACGTGGCATATGTGAGTCATATTTCTCATATCACCTCATTTGCGCTGGCAAACACCGTTCTGGAGAAAGAAAGAGAAGAGGATGCCATTTTTGAACTGGCCAGTGGTGGTTTTGAAAGTACGGTTCGTTTGGCAAAATCCAACCCGGCCATGTGGGTACCCATCTTTATGCAGAATAAAGATAATGTGTTGGATGTGCTGAATGAACATATTGCCCAGCTACGCAAGTTTAAAGCCTGCTTAGAGAAAGAAAACTATGAATATTTAGGTGAATTGATTGAGAAAGCAAATGGGATCAGGAGGATTTTGAAATAATTAACGGATTGGCGAATTGCGGATTGGCGGATTGAAAAGCTATTGATTAGCAATTCGCCAATCCGTAATCCGCCAATTCGCCAATCAAAGCTGATAAGCGGAAAGGAAGTACACGTGTGCGACGCAACAACAGCTGAAATACTTGCTGCTGTTGGGTTTCAAACAAAAAACAGGCAAAGAGGCATATAAAAAGTACCTTTGCCGCAAATTTTTTAATACATGACGACATTTGAAGCGTTGGGAATTGATGCAAGGTTGATTCAGGCAACGGACGAGTTGGGGTATGTGAACCCAACCACAATACAGGAACAGGCAATACCCATATTGCTTAGTGGTACCAAGGACTTTATTGGCCTTGCACAAACGGGAACGGGCAAAACAGCAGCCTTTGGTCTGCCTTTGCTCCATATTATTGATGCGGCAGCTAAGTATCCGCAGGCACTGGTGGTTTGTCCTACAAGGGAACTCTGCCTGCAGATTGTAAAAGAAGTAGAGCTCTTTAAAAAATACATGACGGGTGTTTCGGTGGTGGCTGTGTATGGAGGAGCTTCTATCGGGTTACAGATCCGCGACCTGAAAAGAGGTGTGCAGATAGTAGTGGCTACCCCGGGAAGGTTGATTGACCTGATCGAAAGAAAAGCGATCAATCTTGAACAGATCAAATACGTGGTACTGGATGAAGCTGATGAGATGCTGAACATGGGCTTCCAGGATGATATCGAATTTATCCTGAAGAACACTCCGGTTCGCGAAAGTACCTGGTTATTCAGTGCAACTATGCCACCCGAAATACGCAAGGTGAGCAAGAAGTACATGAAAGATCCGAAAGAGGTAACAGTAGGTAAGGTGAACACCGCCAATAAAAGCATCGATCACCAATACTATGTTACTACGGCGCAGCACAGGTATGAAACTTTAAAAAGGATCATCGACTTTAACCCGGGTATCTATGGTATCATCTTTACCCGTACAAAAATTGATGCACAGGAAATATCTGAACGCTTAACACGTGAGGGATATGATATTGATGCTTTGCATGGTGATCTGACACAGCAGCAGCGCGACAGGGTGATGGGGCAGTTTCGCGATAAAAGCCTGCAGTTGCTCATTGCAACCGACGTGGCTGCAAGAGGTATTGATGTAGTTGGTATCACGCATGTGATCAATTACGAGTTGCCGGATGATGTGGAAATCTACACGCATCGCAGTGGCCGTACAGGTCGTGCCGGAAACCAGGGTATCTGTATCTCTATTGTGCATGCGAAAGAGATGTATAAGTTCAAACAGATTGAACGCATCAACAATTCGCAGTTTCATAAACTCGATATCCCAAGTGGTAAAGATGTATGCCGTAAGCAATTCTTCCATTTTATGGATAAATTATTGTCGGCCGATATCAGTCATGGAGACTATGAAACCTATGTTCCCCAATTGGCCGAAAAATTTGCAGACATCAGTAAAGAAGAAGTTTTGAAACGAGTGGCAGCTATGGAGTTTGACCGTTTCCTCAAATACTACGAGAATGCAGAAGACCTGAACCTGAGAGAACGCAGCAAAAGAGACAGTAACGACAGATCAGATGCACCAAGAAGAAGGGATGACAGAAACGAAGGACGTGGCGATAGCCGTAGAGAATACACCCGCGGTGGAGGTTACAGCCGTTTATTTGTAAACCTCGGAACCAAAGACGGATTTTTTAAGGCAAGCTTTTTACAGTTTATCCTCGATATGAGCGATCTGAAGAAAGAAGTGCTGGGTAAAATTGATATGAAGGATATGAATAGCTGGATCGAGATTGATAAAGGTGCCGCCCAGCAAATGATCCGTTCATTGGATGGCAAAAATTACAAGGGCAGAAGGATCCGCATGAATGATGCGGATAGCGGAGGCCCTGCCGGTTTTGTAAAACGCCCAAGAAGAGGAGAATAATAAAACGAACACCATAAACAGTATAAAACAAGCGTCTAAACACTATGGAGCAAGCAATTGAACAAGCAACATCCGTGGAAGCATTGTTAAAAAAGCGTCCACTGATCATTTCCGGTCCCTGCAGTGCCGAGACAGAAGAGCAGGTTATGCAAACGGCTACCCGTTTGGCAGCAACAGGTAAAGTAGATATCATGCGTGCCGGTATCTGGAAACCCCGTACACGTCCCGGAAGTTTTGAAGGAATCGGTACCAAAGGCTTACCATGGCTGCAGCAGGCAAGAAAAGCAACCGGTTTACCGGTTGCAGTAGAAGTTGCCACAGGCAAACAGGTAGAAGATGCGCTGCATTTTGATGTGGATGTATTATGGATAGGCGCCAGAACCACGGTAACCCCGTTCAGCGTTCAGGAAGTTGCTGATGCTTTACGCGGGGTAGATGTACCCGTATTGATCAAGAACCCTATTAACCCCGACCTGGAATTATGGATCGGTGCAATGGAACGTGTGGCCAAAGCCGGCATCAAAAATATCGGGTTGATCCATCGTGGATTCAGTTCTTACGGTAACACAGAATACCGCAATGCTCCCATGTGGCACCTTGCCATTGAGATGAAACGCCGCTATCCTGAATTGTTAATGATCAATGACCCTTCGCATATTTCAGGAAGAAGAGATATTTTATTAGACATAGCACAAACAGCTATCGACCTTGATTTTGATGGCCTGATCATCGAAAGCCATATTGATCCGGATAATGCCTGGAGCGATGCCAAACAACAGATCACCCCTGAAAAACTGGGCGAAATGATTGACAGCATCCGATGGAGAAAAGAAGATGTGGCATCTGAAGAATACCATGCAGCACTGGAAAAACTGCGCCAGCAGATCAATAACCTTGATGATGAACTGATGCAGATCTTAAGCCAGCGTATGAAAGTTGCTGAAAATATCGGTAAGTATAAAAAGGATAACAATATCACCATCCTGCAAACCAACCGCTGGAATGCTATCCTGGAAAGGGCTTTTGCAAAAGGCGAAAAATTTGGATTGAGCAAGGAATTTGTTACCAAGTATTTTGATGCGGTACACATGGAAAGTATCACACACCAGAACAAAATCATGAATTCGTAATAATTAGCGAATTGGCGAATTAGCGGATTGGCGGATTATTTTTTCTTCCAATCCGTTAATCCGTTAATCCGCAATCCGCTAATCCCTCCATGAAAAAAAGAACTTTTACTTTCTCCAAAAGCAGTGTTGATTATTATTTCGATGCCGGCTTTTCTCACCTGGAGAAACTCGTGCCCAAAGAGAACGCTGTTATAATTACAGACGAACACGTTTTTGCCAAACACAAAACAAAGTTCAAAGGCTGGAATACCATTGTATTAAAGCCGGGCGAACAATATAAAATTCAGCCAACTGTTGACGTAGTGGTTGATCAGTTGATTGCATTGGGCGCCGACCGTAAAACAACCCTTATTGGTGTGGGTGGTGGGGTGATAACAGATATTACAGGTTATGTTGCCGGTATTTATATGCGCGGTGTAAAGTTCGGATTTGTACCCACTTCTTTGCTGGCCATGGTAGACGCTTCCATTGGCGGTAAGAACGGTATAGATGTTGGCGTATATAAAAATATGGTAGGATTGATCCGCCAGCCCAACTTTTTGCTATTTGATTATTCTTTTCTGAAAACATTGCCTAAAACTGAATGGCAGAACGGGTTTGCCGAAATTATTAAACATGCCTGTATCAAAGATGCCGCCATGTTTAAATTGCTTCAGCAACATAGCCTTGGCCATTTTCAGAAAGATGTAAAACTGTTGTCGGCTTTGATTCAAAGAAATGTACTGATCAAAACAAAAGTGGTGCTGAATGATGAGTTTGAACAGGGCGAAAGAAAGCTACTCAACTTTGGCCATACACTCGGGCATGCAATTGAAAATATGTATGAACTGAGCCACGGGCAGGCGGTCAGCATCGGAATCACCTACGCATCTGTTATTTCACAACAGCTCAAAGGCTTTAAAGAAACAACCGATGTGGTAAACCTTTTAAGCAAATACGGCTTGCCCACATTTGCAGCCTTCGATACTAAAAAAGCATTTAAGGTATTATTGAAGGATAAGAAAAAAGACAATGTAAGTATCAATTATATCCTGCTTACCAAAACAGGTAAAGGCGTTATACAGCCACTGTTATTGGTGCAGTTGCAGGAAATTTTAAAACAATTCTAAAGGATGACGGATGATGGATAAACGCCTGCCGGTGAATATCCGTTCAATCTGTATTATCCGCGTGCCATTTAAAAATGATTGTAAGAATACAACCTTCGCAACTGTCGGGAGCCATACATGCTGCAGCCAGTAAAAGCAGTATGCAAAGAGCCTGTGCCGCCGCTTTATTAACAGAAGGCCAGACCACATTGATCAACCCGGGTAAAAGCAACGACGATCTGGCGGCTATAGACGTTATCCAAAAATTAGGTGCAGTAGTTGAAACAGCAGCGAATGGCAACCTTGTTATTCAGTCAACTGGCATTCATCCTAAGAATAATGAAGTGAATTGTGGTGAAAGTGGCTTGGGGATCCGTATGTTCACACCTGTTGCATCGCTGAGCGATCAACCCATCACCTTAACAGGAACCGGAAGCCTCCTGACAAGGCCAATGGATTTCTTTGATGAGATACTGCCCAAACTTGGCGTAAAAGTCAAATCCAGCAACGGTAAACTTCCTCTACAGATACAGGGTCCATTAAAACCCACAAACATAGCGGTAGATGGCTCACTAAGCTCTCAATTCTTAACAGGATTGCTGATGGCCTATGGCGCTGCCAATGCAAAAGATGTTACCATCACCGTAAAAGACCTGAAAAGCAAGCCCTATATCGACCTTACGCTCCAGGTAATGAAACATTTTGGCTGGGAGGTAGAAAATAGAAACCACGAAGAGTTCCATTTCCCCAATTTCCCTCCCGCTGGGGCGGGATCCCAATTTCCCAATTCCAAAATTAGTTACACCGTAGAAGGCGACTGGAGCGGTGCCGCATTCCTCCTTGTTGCAGGTGCCATCGCAGGCCCAATAACAGTTAAAGGACTTGATGTTAATTCCACCCAGGCCGATAAAGCAGTGTTACAGGCATTATCTGATTGTGGTTGTCAATTATCCATCCAGCCACAGCAGATTGAAATAGGCCCGCTGCCATTAAAAGCATTTCATTTTGATGCCAATGATTGTCCCGACCTGTTTCCTCCCTTGGTAGCCCTGGCTGCTTATTGTGAAGGAACTACCGTGATTGAAGGCGTTAACCGTCTTACCCATAAAGAAAGTAACCGGGCGCTTACATTACAGCAGGAGTTTGCTAAATTGGGCATTGAAATCAGGCTGCAGGACGATTTGATGCTGATCATCGGGGGAACCGGTGTAAAAGCTGCTACCACCCATTCACGCCACGATCACCGTATTGCTATGGCCTGCGCTGTGGCAGCGCTGAAGGCAAACGGAGAAGTGTTGATTGAAGAGGCAGAGGCGATTGACAAATCTTATCCTGATTTTTATGAGCACCTGCAGGCTTTGGGCGCATCAGTACATTCATAATAGTTAAACGAATAAACCTATACCCTTGAACAGTTTTGGCCGCATATTCCGAGTACATATTTTTGGCGAATCGCATGGAGAATGCGTTGGACTTGCCATTGATGGATGTCCCGCCGGCTTACCCCTTGCCGTAGAAGATTTTCTGGAAGATACCGAACGAAGAAAAGGTGGTGTTCAAAAAGGAACCACCCCACGTAAAGAAGACGATCTGCCCATATTTAAAACAGGATTGTTTAACGGGCATACCACTGGCGCCCCACTTACCATCCTTTTCGAAAACAAGAATACCCGTAGCGGCGATTATGAAAAACAGCGGGATACGCCCCGCCCGGGCCATGCCGACTTTACCGCACACACCAAATATGGTGGTTTTGAAGATTTTAGGGGAGGAGGACATTTCAGCGGCCGTTTAACTGTTTGCCTGGTGGCTGCAGGTGTTGTTGCCAAAAAGCTATTGAACCATCCCGCAACCCTGGCCAATGGCATTAAAGTAGCATCTACCATCTTAGAAATAGGTGGTGAAACTGATCTTGAAAAAGGATTGGATAAAGCCATTGAAGCCAAAGACAGTATTGGAGGTATCGTTGAATGCCGCGTAAATGGATTGCCGGTTGGTCTCGGTGAGCATTTTTTCGACTCGGCAGAATCGCTGATCAGTCATGCCGTTTTTGCGATTCCTGCTGTTAAAGGCATCGAATTTGGAGCCGGATTTGCTGCTGCCAGGATGTTTGGAGTAGACCATAACGATCCCATTGAAGATGCAACCGGCAAAACCAGTACCAATCATGCAGGTGGAATTTTGGGTGGGATAACAAATGGCAATGAGTTGATTTTCAGGATAGTTGTAAAGCCTACCTCATCAACCCCTAAAGAACAGTTTACCTGGAATTGGGAAACAAACGCCAAAGAAAGCTTCTCGGTAAAAGGACGTCATGATCTGTGCATAGCGTTTAGGGTACCGGTAGTGCTGGAAGCGGTAACTGCCATGGTGCTTACTGATCTAATGTTGCTTAACCAAAGAATAAAGCCTGTATTATTGTAAAACAGGGGAAGGTTGCCTGTGCGGTAAATATTAAATATAGTTGCACGATTGATCTTCTGACAGTAATAACTTTACATACTAAATTGAACTTAAAATGGAGTCAGATTACATATATCATGTTACCACCCGGAAACAATGGGCAGAAGCGCTTGAGTCAGGACATTACGATTCGGATACTTTAGCTACCGAAGGGTTTATCCATTGCAGCACAGAAGCACAGGTGCCTGGCGTTCTGGAAAGATATTATAAGGGACAAAAAGATCTTATAAAGCTTAAGATCGAGAAAAGCAGGGTAGAGCGGCCATTAGTTTTTGAACTGGCGGGGTCTATTAATGAAGTGTTCCCACATATTCACGGAGCCCTTAATCTTGATGCAGTTGTGTCAGTTACTGAAATATAAATATGCACCAGTTTATCGTTAATGCATCCATCCAAATTTTACCTATTGTTCAGGACAGGCATCCTTACGAGTGGGTAGACGAGGCTATTGCCATCATCCAGCAATCTGGTCTTAGATACGAAATAGGTCCTTTTGCAACGGTTGTGGAAGGGCGTTATGAGGATGTGATGGCAACAATAAATGCCGTAAACGAGCATCTTTATTCCAAAGAATGCAATGAATGGATAGCCAGTGTGCAGATCCAGATCCGCAGTAAAGGAGATATAACCGGCGATGAGAAGACTGCGAAATTCAAAAGCTAAGAGGTTGCTCTTTCTGCGCTAAGGCTTGCTAAACTTTCCGCATATCCCGTTCCTCCAAATGCCAGTAGGCCGCTTTTATTTCATATTTGGCGCAATTCTTTATGGTGGGTATTAGGCTGTCATGGCTATATGCTCAATTCAATGAGTTTTATTAATAATTGATTTTAAGTGATTTAGTGAATTTATCTAATTATAAAATGTAATTAATGATTTACCTGCTGTTTCTTAGAAGCGGCAAGCGTAGCTCAGTTTCTGTTGTGCCAGTTTAGGTTTGTGCAGGGCCATTAGCCAGTGAAGCTGGCCATCCCTTCTCAGGTTGTTAGAAAGATGAAAAGGCTATAGTCATATCTTTTTTTTGCCGCAGAAGGCACAGAATAACACAGAAACTGTCTGTGAAAATCTGTGCATTCTGCGGCAATTTATTTCTTCCTAACAGTTGGAATCATACAAACAGCAATCATGTTGTGCTTGGCATTGCCCATTGCAAGAATGCTAAACTGCCGAATAAGGTTTACATAAGGCGGAGGAAGCGGATATGAAATATCCGGCAGTAAGTCTGGCAAAAAGTATGGAAGCGTAATTTTTAATAAATTAATTATAAATTATTGATTTTAAATTATTTGCAATTAGTTGTTTGAATTTATTAATTAAACTTGCTCTCGTTTTTGGCATGGTGTTTGGCTTCTGTGGCCGGTTTCTTTTTTATAAATAATGAACCAAAAATAGCCCAGATCCCGCAAGGTTTAAGTATTTTACTTATGAAAGTGGGTTAGGGTAGGTTGATGCTTCAAATCACATAGTTATAATGAAAAAGGTCATCTGCCTTATATTGTTTGCCGGTCTCTTTGTTTCGCTAAAGGCGCAGCAGGATAGTTTACCCGTTAAGGAAGGCAATCAGCATGTATTGCTGCCTGATTCGTTTAAAGTAATCGGCAAACCTGTTTCTGGCAATGCCGGCGTTTTCAGTGCCAAAGCTGACGGTACCAAAACGGCCAATGGGGAGAAATTCAGTAATGCGGCTTTCACTGCAGCCTGCAATAAGTTCAAGTTCAATACCTGGGTTCAGGTAACTAATCTCAGGAATAAGAAAACGGTTTTGGTGCGGATTAACGACCGGACTTCCAAAAAGAAGAAAGCGCCTATCATGGAACTGAGCAGGGCTGCTGCCGGTGTTCTGGAGATTTTAAAAACAGGGACAGCTAAAATTAAAATAGAGGAAATTGTCTTAATCAACAATAAATCAATTGAAAATGAAATTATTGATTCGATTAAGAAACCAATCCTTGTTCAGGATACATCCCCAACTATTCAACCAGATACCTTTATCATTAAGGGGAAATCTGTTACAGGAATAGCCAGCTTTTACAGTTCTAATTTGGATGGCACCAAAACATCTACCGGGGAGCGATACCGGAATAATAAGCTGACTGCCGCCAGTAATAATTTTAAATTAAACACCTGGGTACTGGTAACCAATCTTAAGAATAAACAAACGGTTGTTGTACGTATTAACGACAGGATGCATCCCCGTATGAAACGGAAAGGCAGGGTGGTTGATCTTAGTCGCGACGCAGCCAGAAAACTTGATTTTATTGATGCCGGTCTTACTAAGGTTAAGGTAGAAACAATTGAATTCATCGCTTCATCACCACAAAAAGAGAAAACAGACAGCCTGCCGGTTAAAACAGACTCAATACCCTTAGTAGATTCGGTTAAATCAATTGATTCTGCTACTGCCCAAAATAGTGCTCCCAATACGAACAGAAACAACATAACGGGGATTGCCAGTTTTTACAGCTTAAACCTGGACGGTACCAAAACAGCCACGGGTGAGCGGTATCGTAATAACAAAATGACAGCCGCCAGTAACGATTTTAAACTGAATACATGGGTACGGGTTACCAATTTAAAGAATCATAGATCAGTTATTGTAAGGATAAACGACCGTATGCACAACCGAATGCAAAAGAAGGGAAGGGTGGTAGATCTGAGCAGAATAGCAGCAAGCCGGCTTGGTTTTCTCAAAAATGGTCTTGCCAGGGTGCGGGTAGAACGGGTGGATAAGGGAACCTTGGAATAAAATGGGTATAATATAAAGTTATCTTAATTTTTAAAAGTCAGTTTCTGCCTGTATTTTTGCTCACTACTAAAACTCGTATTATGAAGAAATTCCTTTTTTCCCTGATAGCTATTGGTTTGTCAGCCGGTTTATTTGCGCAGGCGCCCATCAGCTACAAAAAAAGACCTACGCTGTCGGTCAACTTTTTTCTGAAAGATATGAATACAGCTAACCTCATCGATCATACATCGCTGTCTTCTGTTCTGGCTAAGAATCAATGGACAAAAATTAAAGACATGTCTCCGGGGTTGAGCTTTCAGTATTACGAAGGTTTGACTGAACATGTAGATTTTGTTGGAACATTAGCCGGCTCTTATGTAAAATATCCTTTTGCATATACTTCAGGTGTTGCTGCTTCAAAAGACAGTAAATTCTTACTGGAAACTTCTGCAGGACTTAATATCAAGTTGTTGAGAGATAAATACTTTGCTGTTCCTTATATCACTATCGGTCTGGGTGCTTCTATGTATGGCGGAACTTATTTTGCTGCGTACATGCCTACCGGTATGGGTTTGCAATTTAACCTTGGTGAGGGAACTTTTGTACATACCTTATTTGGATACAATGCAAAAATCTCAAATCTGGCTGTAAACCACCTGAACTATTCGATAGGTATTGGTTCTCCGCTGAAAGAAAAGAAAGAGGTTGCTCTTGTAGTGCCTCCGCCTCCACCTCCGGCTCCTGAAAAAGATACTGACGGCGATGGTATTGTTGATAGCAAGGACAAATGTCCTGATGTTGCAGGTGTTGCTAAATATGATGGTTGCCCTGTTCCTGATACAGATGGCGATGGTATCAATGATGACAATGATAAATGCCCTACTGTAAAAGGCGTCGCTAAATACCAGGGATGTCCTGTTCCTGATACAGATAAAGACGGCATTAATGATGATGAAGACAAATGTCCTACTGTTGCAGGTGTTGCCCGCTACCAGGGATGCCCTGTTCCTGATAAGGATAATGATGGCATCAATGATGAAGAAGATAAATGTCCTGATGTTCCGGGTGTGAAAGAAAATAACGGATGCCCTGCTATTAAAGAAGCAGTAGCTAAAAAAGTGGCTGCCAGTGCAAAAAATATTTTCTTTGCTACAGGAAGCGCTAAACTGTTGGCTAAATCATTTAAGTCATTAAATGATGTAGCCGCTATTCTGAAAGAAGATGCTGCCTTGAAATTAGATATTGAAGGCCATACGGATAATACAGGTAGCGATAAGATCAATGTGCCTTTAAGTCATAATCGTGCAAAAGCGGTTTTCGATTACTTAACTACAAAAGGTGGTATTGATGCGTCAAGACTAACTTCTGAAGGTTTTGGTTCTGCTAAACCTGTAGCTGATAATAAAACAGCGAAAGGACGCGGGCTTAACCGTCGCGTTGAAATGAAACTGAAATACTATTAATAACGAGACTGGATTAGTAAGTGAAAGTGGGCTATCGGTTGATAGCCCACTTTTTTATGGGATACCTGCCATGCAGTAAAAAATAATTGCCACAGAACACACAGATTTTCACAGCGTTTTTTTTCTGTGTTAATCTGTGTAATCTGTGGCAAAAAAGAATCCGCGTATTACAGGAGATTCACTTCTCTTTCAAGTCTGATCTGAAATTTTTCTGCAACACTTTGTATGATGGATTCTGATAAATTGCAGATTTCCTGCCCGGTGGCATTCCCATAATTTACGAGTACCAGTGCCTGTTGATGATAACAGCCTGCATCTCCTTTCCGGTATCCTTTCCAGCCACATTGTTCTATCAACCATCCTGCTGCCACTTTTATTTTATTTTCTTCTGCGGGATAACCCGGTATAGCAGGAAATGATCTTTTAAGTTCTTCAAAATGTGTTTCAGTGATCACGGGGTTCTTAAAAAAACTACCTGAATTACCAGTATTAACAGGATCGGGCAATTTACTGCTGCGGATCCTGATAACGGCATCGGATATAGCTTTGATGGATGGTTCCGAAACCTTCATTTTTTCCAGTTCCTGCCCGATGGCTCCGTAACTGGTGTGGAATACAGGTTGTTTGCGTAACCGGTAGGTAACAGTAAGAATAGCGAACTGGTTGGCGTATTTATTTTTGAATACACTTTCTCGATACCCAAAATGGCAATCATCTAATCCAAACCTATAAATGGCCTGTTCTTTCAGATGATAGGCTTCCAGTTCATAAAATACATCTTTGATCTCAACACCATAAGCCCCGATATTCTGCATGGGCGAAGCGCCTACATTGCCAGGTATCAGGCTCAGGTTTTCTACACCGGCATAATTGTTTTCAATACAGTAAAGCACAAATGAATGCCATCTTTCTCCGGCATGTGCTTTTACATAATAATAGTCTTTGTCTTCCCGCACCAGTTCAATTCCCTTCCATTCATTTTTTAACACTAATCCGTTAAATGGTTTGGTGAAAAGGATATTGCTTCCGCCACCAAGTATCAGCAGCTTGTTGGAAGGGGTTTCGCGTAGCAGTTCTGTTAGATCTTCTGATGAAGCAAAGGAAGAAAAATATCTTGCCTGCACATCAATGCCAAAAGTATTATAAGGTTTAAGTGATATGTTTTCTGCAATGTTCATTTACTGTAAATTACGTAGCAAGTGCTATTTATATCGGATCGATATCAGGCAAAATGGTAACGCTCCGGTAGCGTTTGTTTGATTGTATGATAACGATCTGCTGTTGTATTTCGCGCTTGCACTGGTTGATGAGGCGTGCATCTTTGGGTAGTTTGATCAATATCTCCCAGAGGTATTGGTTTCTAACTCTGTCAACAACCGGTTGTGCGGGCCCGTTACTTTGTTCTCCAAAATTAGCTTTGAGGCCCTGCATCATAATATTGGCGGCTTCTTCGGCAATATGCTTTTCCTTATGTTTGAAAGTAACCTGTATTAACCGGGTGAAAGGAGGGTAGGAGAATTGTTTCCTGTTGGCTATTTCATACGCATACAATTCTTTAAAGTTGTGGTGCTGCACAAATTGCAGCACAGGATGATGGGTATTGCTTACCTGGATCAGCACCGTGCCCTGGCCATGTTTCCGGCCCGCCCGCCCGCTAACCTGCTCCATCAGTTGGAAGGCTCTTTCATTTACCCTGAAATCAGTAAAGTTCAATATGCCATCTGCATCAACAATGCCCACCAGATTCACATGCTCAAAATCCAAACCCTTTACCACCATCTGTGTGCCAACCAATATATCAATCCTTTGCTGTTCAAACAGTTTGATGAGTGCATCATGGTCGTGCTTTCCTTTTACACTGTCATAATCCATCCTCGCAATCTTTGCATCCGGAAAAGTTTCGGCCACGAGTTCTTCTATTTTTTCGGTACCAAAATTCTTTTGCATGAAGTTATGACTGCCGCATGCCGCACAGGTATTAATAACAGGATAAGAAGTGCCACAGTAATGACAGGATAATTTGTTTTTTGCTTTATGATAAGTAAGCGTTACATCACAATGCTGGCATTGCGGGATCCAGCCGCAGGTATGACAGATAAAGTAGGGCGAATAACCTCTTCTGTTCTGAAAGAGAATCACCTGTTTTTTTTGTTGCAGCGAATTTTGGATGGCTTCAATCAAGGCGGGGCTTAACGCAATCTTTCCTTTATCCTTCGTTGGTATTTTTTTGAGATCAACAATGGCTATCTGTGGTAAATCTATATTGCCATACCGTTCAAACAGATTAACCAGTCCGTATTTATTTTGTTCGCAGTTATAATAGCTTTCAATAGATGGTGTAGCACTTCCTAATAAAACATTGGCTCCAAATAAAGAAGCATAATAAATAGCAGTGTCTCTCGCATGGTAGCGTGGCGCAGGTTCCTGTTGTTTGTAAGATGCATCGTGTTCCTCATCTGCAATGATCAGCCCTAATTCTTTAAAAGGCAGGAACAGCGAAGAGCGGGCGCCCAATACTACTTTTGTTTCGCCTGTTTTTACTTTGTTCCAGATCTCCACTCTTTCGTTGGGATTGAATTTGGAATGATAGATCGCAATATATCCCCCAAAATGTTTCTGCAAACGGCGGATGATCTGTGAGGTGAGTGCAATTTCAGGCAGCATATATAACACCTGTTTTCCGTGCAGGATGGCCTCTTCGATCAGCTTTGTATAGATCTCCGTTTTACCACTGGCTGTTACGCCATGCAATAAACAAACAGATCTTTCGCTAAAACTGCTTTTGATCTCCTGTAAAGCATTGGCCTGAATATCAGATAAAGTAAAATCGATTTGGATATTTTTGGGTAGCTGCCGTATACGGTCGGTGGCGCGTTTTTCAACAAGTAAAATTCCTTTATCGCAAAGGCCCTTTAACTGTGCGGCACTGGCATTTGATTTTTTTAGTAGTTGTGGCTGTGTTACTTCTCCTTCTGTTTTCACCAGGTGCAGGTAGGAGAGCAGCAGTTCCATTTGTTTGGGGGCTTTGCTCCAGTTATTCAGCAGGTCGGCCAGTTTATCTTCATCATGATAAACCGGATTAAGGGTAATATAGGTTTCTGTTTTTTCTTTGTATTTATCTTTCAGTTCTTCCCATACATGGCATACCCCTTTTTCAATCAGTCGTTTAATAACAGGATAGGTATTTACAGAATCTATCAACTGCTGCACCTCACTTAGCCGTAATTCTTTTTTCAGCTCCAGTGCTTCTGCAATAATATATTCTGTGTCCGACAGGTCGCTGAAATCATAACTTCTTTCTTCATTCCATATCAGGATGCTTTCGCTGGATAGTTTCAGGTTTGATGGGATGGCGGCCTGCATCACTTCACCTTCGCTGCACATATAATATTTCGCTACCCATTCCCAAAGCTGCAGTTGTTGCGGATAGAGTAATGGCTCGGTATCAAGTACATTAATAATATCCTTGGGCTGAAATGCTTCTGGTTTGGCAGGGAGTATTTTTTTAACGAGGCCCGCATATCTTTTGTTTCTGCCCAAAACAACTTCCACTCTTATGCCCGGCTGTATAACACTTTGCAGGTGTTCGGGTACAGCCCAGGTATAATTTTTGGGTAAGGCTAACGGTATGATGACTTCTACAAACAAAGAAGATGAATTTGATCAAAAATAAGCTTTAAGCTGATGGATAACTGCGATATCGTTTCAGGCCATTTTCCATAATGGTGTATACCCGGTGTTTCAGTAGCCGGATATCATTGATATTTAGCCCTTCCACCGGAACTTCTTCGAGGTAAATTACCCGGTTGATCCCTGGTGTTAATTCAAATAAACCCCTGTAATGCAATCTGTCGATGGTGTCTACCAATAATACCGGTTTAATGGGTGTTTGCGTTTCAATGGCTATGCGGAATGCACCATCGTAAAATTCCTTTAAAGGCTTTTTTGTTTCATTAAAAGTGCCTTCGGGAAAGATAAAAATGGAAATATGGTGCTTTAATGCCGCTTTTAAAGCTCTGACGCTTTTGGACCGTGTTACTGAATTACTCCGGTCTACCAGGATGACAGCCGCCCGGTAGATCCATCCAAAAACGGGAATTTTTACCATTTCATATTTGCCCAACACACGCACAGGTTGATGGGCTATTAATACGATAGCCGGGATATCCATATAAGAAATATGGTTGGCTACAAAAATATATTGTTTGCTGCGGTTGTGCGGATGTTCATAAATCTCCTGATGTTTTATGCCAATTAAAAAGTACCAGGCTGTTCCCCAAAAACGGCAAAGCTGGTAAATCATGTTTCCTCCGGCTACTTTACCAAATAATAATGATAAAAGCACAAAGGGCAGCACCAGAAACATCAGTACAACAAAAAAAAGGTAGGCATAGGCGCAGTAAACATATTGAAGCGTTCGTACCAGCAGTTTCATTTTTCTAACTTAAGCAGAAAACTAAGGTAAATGATAAAATTTACCTACAGGCAAAAACTCAGGCTTCTACTGGTTTAACAGCAGGTGTAAAACTAAAAGAGATTGTTTTTCTGGGTGGATGTTCCAGTTTTATATCGGCTGTATTTTTGAAATTATACAGGTAGGAGTATCCCATAAGACTGGCTATCAGTGAACCGGCCATAACGGATACTTTTGAGATCACCTGCAGTGAGTCTGCCGAAAATGCAAGAGAGGAAGTAAAGATCGACATGGTAAACCCAATGCCGCCTAAAAGACCAATTCCCCATAGTTGTTTAAAATTTGTATTAGATGGGAGTGAAGCAATACCAAGTTTAATAGCGATAAAAGAAAAGAAGAAAATACCCAATGGTTTGCCAAGTATCAAACCAAGCATCACACCGCCTGAGATACTGGAAGTAAAAACATCGGCCATATTATTGGGTAAAATGATTGCCGTATTTGCCAGGGCAAATAATGGCATAATGATGAAATTGACAGGCTTATGCAAAACATGTTCCAGTTTGGCAAGGTTTTTCAACGGCATACAAAATGAAACAATTACGCCGGCAATGGTTGCATGTATACCGGAATTGAAAAGACAATACCATAAGGCTATTGCCGGAAGAATATAGAAAAGCAGGTTCTCTTTTTTAAGTTTATTTATTACAACCAGCAGTAAGGCAACAATACCTCCTGCTAAAAGGTACCCGAGATTTAATTTGGCTGTATAAAATAAAGCAATAGTAATTACTGCACCCAGGTCGTCAATAATGGCTAATGCCGCTAAAAATATTTTTAATTGTACGGGGACCTTTTTTCCGAGCAGGGATAAAACACCTAATGAAAAAGCAATATCTGTGGCCATTGGGATGCCCCACCCGCTTTTTCCCGGTGTATAAAAATTATAAAAAGAAAAGATAACAGCCGGGCATACCATCCCGCCCAGAGCAGCTAACACAGGCAGTAATGATTTTCTGATAGAAGCTAATTCCCCAATGGTCAGTTCCCGTTTGATTTCCATACCAACCAAAAAGAAGAAAAGGGTCATTAATACATCATTGATCACCAGCAGGTTGGTTTCTGGTAAATGGATGCTGCTGTTGCCGGTAATATGTATGGCTCTTTGCCAAAGGCCTGTATAAAATTGCTGACTAAAAGAAAGATTGGACAATAAAAGCGATAAGATGGTACAGGCAATCAATATGATACCGGTTGCCCTGCTGTCATTAATAAAATCCCTGATCGGACTGAATATCTTATAAAACCGCTGTTCTGCCATATAGTTAGTTCAGTGCTGTTTGTTCTTTCTGTTTCACTACTATCTTATTTACCACTTCCAGATCACCCAGCGATAAAGACTCCCACCATTCATCGGTTACATCATCCAGTCTGTATTCTGTATCAACATCATAATCGCCGTTCTTATCAATCTGGTAGAAACAATTATTTAATGTATCCAGTACGCTGTTGACAGATTTCAGTTCCACGAACAGCAGCCTGCTCACTAATTTCTTATTTACTTTTTGCTCTAAAAATTCAACCCTTTGCTGCAGGTCAAGTATTTTGTCATCTTTTCTTGCCAGCAGATAACTGGCTGCAAAAAGCATTAGGATGAATACAACAAATAATAGCGATATCATACAGATCTAATTGTTTTCTCAACCGGGAAGCGATAAAATAGTTGACGGAAATTTATAAAAACCAAATAGCCCCGGTATTGCACGGTGCTATTTGGTTTTGACATTTTCTCATGTTCAGTATTAGTCTACATAACCATGTACGCCTGTTTCAGGTATATCAAGGCCAGCTATTTCATCTGCTTCTTTGCTTCTTAAAGGAATCACTTTATTCAGCAGTTTGAAGAAGAAATACATTGCTACGAATACAAAAACAAAGCAGGTTAATGTGCCAATACACTGGGCAAGGAATTGTTTGGTGTCTCCATAAAACAATCCTTTTACTGGTCCGGCAACACCATTCCAGCCATCTCCATATGAGCCGTCAGCAAATAATCCCAGCGAAAGAACACCCCATGCACCGTTTACACCATGCACAGCTACTGCTCCAACCGGATCATCAATCTTTAATTTTGAATCAATAAAGTTATAAGCTAATATCACGAGGATACCAGCTATGGCACCAATGATTACTGCTGATAGTGAAGTTACAAAAGCACAGGGAGCCGTAATGGCAACCAATCCTGCCAGCATACCGTTTGCGATCATACCCGGATCGGCTTTGCCGCCTTTTATATACATAAAGAAAAGAACTGACAATGCACCGGCTCCACCAGCCAGCATGGTGTTTACAGCTACCACTGCAATTCTCAGATCACCACCTGCTAAAGTTGAACCCGGGTTAAAACCAAACCAACCGAAAGCGAGAATGAATGTACCGATGATGGCCATCGGAATATTGTGTCCGGGGATTGTATTTACGGTACCATCTTTTCCGTATTTACCATATCGTGGCCCAATAACGATGGCGCCTGCCAAAGCGGCAACCCCACCCACCATATGAACCACAGATGATCCGGCAAAATCAACATGGCCATGCCCTAATCCAAAATTGCTTCCCAGCATGGCTAACCAGCCACCGCCCCATACCCAGTTACCGAAGACCGGATAAACAAACATGGAAATGAAGAAACCGTACACTACAAAAGATTTCAATGTCCATCTTTCAGCCATAGCTCCCGTTGGGATGGTAGCAGTTGTATCCATAAATACCATTTGGAACAGGAAGAGTGTGAATACACCTACGTCGTAATATTTGCTGCTCAGGAAATATCCTACAGTGCCTGCAATACCGAAATCGTGGCCAAATAAATGGATTACATATTCGTGAGGAATAACGCCTGCAGAGCCTCCGAGATTAGCCACATTTAAAGCACCCCCAAACATGATCGCAAAACCACAGATCCAGAAACCTATCATACCAATGGCATAGATAAGGAAGTTCATACACATGGTATGTGCCACATTCTTTTTCTGTGTGAAGCCTGTTTCCACCATTGCAAAACCGGCCTGCATAAACATTACCAGGAACCCTGCGATCAGGGTCCACATAATATTGATGGCAATTTTATTATGGCCATCTGCATTACCGATTGTTGAAACGGCAGTTGCCAGCTTGCTTACATTAGAGCTAACACCGGCTACCGTACTATCGGTTGCTTTAGAAACCGAGTCAATCACTTTTGCAGCGGTTGTATCAATGTCGCTGATAGTTCCTGTTTTAGCGCCTGTTGGGTCTTGCGCAAAACTTGCTGCAGGGATTGCCATAGAAAACATCAGAAGCATCATTACAGCCGGCATAAAAAACTTATGCCTGATCTTGGTGGTCAATAATTCTTTCATGTTGTTGCGTTTTGGTTATGAAATGGGAGGAAGGAAGAGATAGATCAGAACTTATATACTGCCGCCAGAATGAAGCTGGCTGTGCTTTTTGTACCTGCACCGTTTCCTTTGGTAAAAATGGCGGTGGATGCATTGTCTAATCTTATTTCCGGAATAATGGTCAGGTTATCCACTTTCACATTTCCGGAAAGTGTAGTTGCAAATACTTTTTTACCGCCATTCAGCAATGGAGACAGTTTTCTGTCGTCAAAATAATCTGCCCGTAAAGTCAAGCCGAATAATTTGGTAGGATCATAATTGAAATACAATGCATGACTCTTCCAGCTTGAATTTTCGGTTCCGAATTTGCCGGAATTAAGGTTCCCATCGTACACCAAGCTCCACTGATCAGAGAGTGTACCTGATACCACCAGGTTAAACTGGGTTACACCGGTTCCTCCATGAAAATTTAAATAGGCTTTCAGCTTATCATTTTTGGAAGCAGTACTAAATTGAGCAATTATCATTTTTACAGAAGTAGGAGCACTCACATAATCAACAGGATTAGCTACTCCAACCATCAAAGTGCTTTTCCCTCCTAAAGAAATATCTGCTTTTAACCCTGTATGAAAGAAGGGACCAAAAGTGAATCCATAGGACATGCTATAGTTTCTGTTGGCGTAGGCATCCAGCAGCTCCCAGCCGCAATGGGTGGCCCATTTACCGAAAGTGAATTTCAGTTTGTCGGATGGGGCATAGCTTATGTAGGCCTGCTTTACTGCTGTAAGGGTAGTTCCTACATCATTGTAAGAGAACTCCTGCGCTCTCCTGCCAAATCCGATATCTGCGGTTGCGGTTACTTTACCCACTGTATGGTCAACCTTTACAGAAGCCATACCTAATTCAAAGGAGTTCTTTGAATTGGTAAAACTTGTCAGGTTGTTGGTACCGGTTGGGGGATCATCGAAATTGAAACGGTAATACGCATCTACCGAACCTGTAAAGGTGGTAGTTGATTTCTTAGTGGAATCAGATTGGGCATTCGCGGACAGAATACTCAAAATTCCAAAACAAACTGCTGAAATTTTCTTTAACATTGCAATGGGTTTTATGATTAACAAATAGGTACAGCCTTTAAACTTGGTCAGAAGTTTATCATATGGCTGTACCTTATTTTTTTAGATGAAGGTGGGCATCTCAGGTGGTTGCATAAACCTGGTCAGAGGTTTCTTCGTTAGTAGTTGCTATACCTGTGCCGATTTGGAAACAGTTTCCTGTTTGCCATCTGCTGAATCAATACGTTATGCCAACTGCGGTGTTCTTCCGTATTTCTCGTCATGCTGCGAAGCATCGAGTCCTATTTCTTCTTCCTCTACAGTAACACGCAATGGCAATATGAAATTAATGAATTTGAAAATGAGAAATGAAACGGTAAAACTGTAGGTCACAACAATCAATAATGCTTTTACCTGGATCAGGAAGAAAGAGGCATTACCGTAGAAGAGTCCATCTGCTCCGGCACTGTTCACACTTTTAGTGGCAAAGATGCCTGTCATTAACATACCTACAATTCCGCCTAATCCATGACAAGGGAATACATCCAGTGTATCGTCCAGAGTAGATTTGCTTTTGTAATAAACGGCAAGGTTTGAAATGATGGCGGCAACAACGCCTATAAAAATACTTTGTGGAACTGCTACAAAACCTGCTGCAGGTGTGATGGCAACCAGGCCAACCACGGCGCCGATACAGAAGCCGAGTACAGAAGGTTTTTTACCGCGGAGTACGTCGAAGAACATCCACGACAGACCTGCTGCTGCAGCGGCGGTGTTAGTGGTTCCGAATGCGGACACAGATAATGCGTTTGCGCCCAGAGCAGAACCGGCGTTAAAACCAAACCAGCCGAACCAAAGTAAACCGGTACCAATTAATACATAAGGTATGTTAGCAGGAGGGATCTCACGGTTTTCAATATGTGCCTGCCTGCGTTTTAAAACGAGTGCACCAGCTAATGCAGCACAACCGGCTGAAATATGTACAACAGTACCACCGGCAAAATCCAAAGCGCCCATTTTGAACAGGAATCCATCAGGGTGCCATGTCCAGTGGGCAATAGGTGCATATACCAGCAGGCTGAAGAGAGCAATGAACAATATATAAGCGGTGAAACGGATTCTTTCAGCAACGGCGCCCACAACCAGTCCGGGAGTGATAATAGCGAACATTAACTGGAACAGCGCGAAAAGTGCTAAAGGGATAGTAGGAGCCAAACTCCATGGTGCGCCGGAGTTAACCCCTTTGAAGAACAGGTGTGTAGCCGGATTACCGATAAAGCCTCCGATTGAATCACCAAAACAAAGACTGTAACCAACAAAAACCCACAAAATCGAAACAATTCCTGCTGCAACCACACTTTTGATCATGGTTGATATCACATTTTTACGATGAACCATTCCTCCGTAAAAGAATGCAAGACCGGGTGTCATTAAAAATACCAGGGCGGTAGCTACAATGATCCATGCAATGTCTGCCGCACTGTATTTGCCACCATCATTAAAATTGGGGAGGGAAGGGGTAAAAATTGCTGCGATAGCTACTGCAACCAAAACCAGAAAAGGAGCGAATTGTTTAACGGTCGATTTTGACATAATTCGAATTAGTATTATATTTTTATTTAATAATAATTTATAAGTCTAAAATACTGAGTTTTTTTCAATAAAATGCAAATAATATTAACATTTATTATTTTGAAATATGTATTTCAATGCTTTGATTTGGTTATTAGATAAATTTTAATATTTGAAGCGATATATTAAATAAAAAATAAACCCTGTCTTTTTGGGACAGGGTTTATTTTTTATAACTGATATTTTGTTAGATACTGATTAAGTAGCTCTTGTCCTTCGATTCCAGTACTGAACTTCCCATCAGGTATTCATCTACTTTACGTGCGCATTCCCTTCCTTCGCTGATGGCCCATACTACTAATGACTGGCCTCTTCGCATATCACCTGCGGTGAATATTTTAGGAATACTGGTCTGGAATGATTGCTCAGTAGCTTTTACATTGCCTCTTTCATCAAGATCCACATCCAGTTGTTTGATCAGTCCTTCATGCTGTGGATGCACAAAGCCCATGGCCAGTAAAGCCAGTTCGCAGGGGATCTCGCGTTCTGTACCTGCTTTCTCTGCAAAAGAGGCTGGTCCGCCACCTTCCGGTGTTTTCCATTCAAGGTCAACCACCCTTAGAGCTTTCAAATTTCCGTTCTCATCGCCCAAAAATGCTTTAGTTGATATTGCCCAATGCCTGGTGGCTCCTTCTTCGTGAGAAGAGGTTGTTTTCAGTGTCATGGGGTAGGTTGGCCAGGGCATATAAGCAGTTCTTCCTTCCGGAGGCTTAGGCATTAACTCAAATTGCGTTACAGATGATGCTTTGTGACGGTTAGAGGTTCCCACGCAGTCGCTGCCGGTGTCTCCACCACCAATCACCACCACATTTTTACCGGTGGCTACTAGTTCTTCCACCTCTATCTTTCTTCCGCCTACGCGTTTATTCTGCTGTTTCAAAAATTCCATCGCAAAATAAACACCTTTCAATTCCCTGCCGGGGATGTTCAGGTTACGTGGAACCGTTGAGCCACCTGCCAATACTACGGCCTGCGATTCTCTTAACAGGTCGTTGATGCTGGTATTTACGCCTACGTTTGCATTGCATTTAAAGATTACGCCTTCTTCTTCCATTAAAGCAACCCTTCTGTCGATAACCCATTTTTCGAGTTTAAAATCGGGGATGCCATAACGAAGCAGGCCACCTGGTGCATCATCTCTTTCAAAAACAGTAACGGTATGGCCGGCATAGTTTAATTGTGCAGCCACTGCAAGTCCTGCAGGGCCTGAGCCTACAACCGCTACTTTTTTACCGGTTCTGATATTTGGCCTGCGAGCTTTTACAAAACCTTTGTCAAACGCGATCTCAATAATATGCTTCTCAATTTCTTCGATAGTTACCGGTGGCTGGTTGATGCCTAAAACACAGGCGCTCTCGCAGGGGGCCGGACAAATGCGCCCGGTGAATTCCGGGAAATTATTGGTAGCGCTTAATATCTCGTATGCTTCTGCCCAGCTTTTGCGGTAAACCGCATCATTGAATTCGGGGATGATGTTTCCTAAAGGACAACCGTTATGGCAAAAAGGAACGCCGCAATTCATGCAACGGGCAGATTGCTGATTGAGTTTTTCTTCCGGGAATTTCTGTACAAATTCCTGGTAATCGTTCAGCCTCTCTTTAGGTGAACGTTTAGCCGGAAGCTCTCTTGTAAATTCTATAAAACCTGTTGGTTTACCCATGGGGTTTACTGGTTTAGTAGTTTAATGATTGATGTTGTTTCTGTTTTCCTGTTTTTACTTTTGACTTTTCACTTTCGACTTCACACTTTTCTCAGTCAATACTTTCTTATAATCTATAGGGAAAACTTTAATGAAATTCTTCAGTTGATTTTCAAAATCGCCCAATACAAATTTTGCTACAGTGCTTTCTGTGTATGCATAGTGTTTGGTAATCAGGTCGTGTAATATTTGTGCGTCTTCCTGACTTAACGGATCGAGGTCAACCATTTCTTTATTACACAATTGTTCAAACCGGCCTTTTACATCATACACATAGGCAATACCGCCACTCATACCTGCCGCAAAGTTGCGACCTGTAGCGCCGAGTATTACTACGGTTCCGCCTGTCATATATTCACAACCATGATCGCCTACACCTTCCACTACTACACTGGCGCCGGAGTTACGCACCGCAAACCTTTCACCTGCTTTACCTCTGATATATGCTTCACCGGCAGTAGCGCCATAGAAGGCAACATTACCGATCAGGATATTTTCTTCCGGAACAAAAGAGGCCTGTTTAGACGGATACACGATCAGTTTGGCGCCGCTTAATCCTTTACCAAAATAGTCGTTGGCATCACCTTCCAGTTCAAGCGTAACACCTTTGGTATTGAATGCGCCAAAGCTTTGTCCTGCAGTACCGGTGAAATTAAAATGGATCGTATCCTCAGGTAAACCTTCGGCTTTATATTTCTTGGTTATCTCGTTTGATAAAATAGTGCCGGCTGTTCTGTCTGTATTTTTTATAGGGAAAGAAACAGCCACTCTTTGTTTTTTCTCCAGAGCAGGCTGTGCTGCTTTGAGTAATTGCCAATCCAGTACATCGCTGATACCGTGATCCTGTTCTTCTTGTTTGTATAAACCGGTGTATAATGATTCCGGCTCTTTGTAAAGGATAGGAGACAGGTCGAGTGTACGGTATTTCCAATGGGTGATATCATCTCTCATTTCAAGAGAATCTACCTGGCCCACCATTTCGTTGATGGTTTTAAATCCAAGTTCGGCCATGATCTCTCTTAACTCTTCTGTGATAAAGCGGAAGAAGTTTACGATATGATCAGGGTCGCCGGTAAAACGTTTACGCAATTCAGGATCCTGTGTGGCAACACCAACAGGGCAGGTGTTCATGTGGCATTTACGCATCATGATACATCCTTCTACAATTAATGCAGCGGTAGCAACGCCCCATTCTTCAGCGCCCAATAAAGCAGCGATTGCAATATCGCGACCGGTTTTCATTTGTCCGTCGGCCTGTACTACCACGCGGCTGCGTAATTTATTTTTAACGAGTGTCTGGTGTGTTTCTGCCAATCCCAGTTCCCATGGCAAACCTGCATGTTTGATAGAACTGAGCGGAGAAGCACCTGTGCCGCCATCGAAGCCTGAGATCAATACCACATCAGCTTTAGCTTTGGCAACACCTGCCGCAATAGTACCAACGCCTGCTTTAGAAACCAGCTTCACGTTAATACGTGCCGCACGGTTTGCATTCTTCAGGTCGAATATTAATTGTGCAAGGTCCTCAATAGAATAAATATCATGGTGTGGAGGTGGAGAGATCAATCCAACACCGGGTGTGGAGTGTCTTGTTCTTCCAATCCAGTCGTCTACTTTATGACCAGGCAATTGTCCGCCCTCACCCGGTTTGGCGCCCTGTGCCATTTTGATCTGCAGTTCGTCTGCTTCGGTGAGGTAATAACTGGTTACACCAAAACGTGCCGATGCCACCTGTTTAATGGCAGAACGCATGGTATCGCCATTAGGTAATTTTTCAAAACGCACTTCATCTTCTCCACCTTCGCCGGTATTGCTCTTACCGCCTAAACGGTTCATCGCGATAGCCAGTGTGGTATGGGCTTCCCATGAAATGGAACCGAATGACATAGCGCCGGTTGCAAAACGTTTGTAAATATTTTCCGCCGGTTCAACTTCATCAATAGAGATTGATGGTCTGTTGCGTTTGAAGCGGAACTGGCTGCGCAGGGTGCATGCTTTTTCACTTTGATCATTCACCAGTTTTGAATACTTCTTGAAAGTCGCGTAATCATTCATTTTGGTTGAATGCTGCAACAGGTGAATGGTTTGCGGATTAAACAGGTGAAACTCGCCTTTGCGTTTCCACTGATAAATACCACCCACCGGTAACCTGTCTATCGGTATATCTTTTTTACTGAATGCGAAATAGTGTTTAGCTAATATTTCTTTGGCAATTTCATCAAGTCCCATACCCTGGATACGTGAAGTGGCACCTGTAAAATATTGGTCAACCACGGTGCTGTTGAGACCGATGATCTCGAATATCTGGGCGCCCTGGTAAGATTGCAGCGTTGAGATTCCCATTTTAGAGAAGACTTTCAACAATCCTTCATTCACTGCTTTTACATAATTCTTTTTCAGGTGCTCTACATCCAGTGTTGTTTGCATTTTACCTGCGATCTTCATATCACGGATAGAAGAAATAGCGAGGTATGGATTGATGGCAGTAGCGCCAAAACCCAGGAGGCACGCAAAATGATGCACTTCCCAAACATCTCCTGCTTCAACAATGATACCTACCTGTCCGCGGTAACCTTTGCGGATCAGGTGATGATGCACTGCAGATGTGGCAAGTAAAGACGGGATAGGTGCGTGGTCAGAATCTATGGCACGGTCTGTTAAGATGATCACTTCAAATCCATCTTCCACGGCATCTACCGCATAACGGCATAAACGATCGAGACCTGCTTTTAATGAGCCTGGTTTTCCATCGGCCCTGAAATAGGTCTGCAATGTTTTTGCCTGGAAGATACCGGTATCGATACTTCTGATCTTTTCTAATTCATGATTTGTGAGCACAGGATGTTTCAACGCCACACTATGGCAGGCCAATGGATCTTCTACGAGAAGGTTTCCGTTACTGCCTGCAAATGTTGCGAGCGACATAACCATTCTTTCGCGGATAGGGTCAATCGGCGGATTGGTAACCTGCGCAAACAGTTGTTTGAAATAACTGCTCAGGTGTTGTGGCTGCTCGCTTAGTATGGCCAGCGGAACGTCGGTACCCATTGATCCAATTGGTTCCTTACCATCAATGGCCATAGCAGCAATGATGGTATCCAGGTCTTCTGTTGAATAGCCAAATACTTTCTGGTATTTGAATACCTGCTCGTGTTCGAGGTGTGTAAACATCACACGGGGTTCAGGTAATTCTTCGAGACGGATCTTATATTTATTGAGCCATTCTGCATAAGGTTTTTGTGAGCAGATGGTTTGTTTCAGTTCATCATCACTGATGATCCGTCCCTGTTCCATATCTACCACAAACATTTTACCAGGCTGTAATCTTCCTTTTTCTTTTACAAGTGACGGGTCGATGGGTAATACCCCTGTTTCAGACGCCATGATCACACGGTCATCATGAGTAACGGTATAACGTGATGGACGCAATCCATTTCTGTCAAGTGTTGCACCAATGATCTTTCCGTCTGTGAAAGAGATAGAAGCCGGGCCGTCCCATGGTTCCATCATACAGGCGTGGAATTCGTAGAAGGCTTTTTTAACAGGATCCATCTGTTCATTGCCATCCCATGCTTCCGGTATCAGCATCATCATTACATGCGGTAATGATCTGCCGGTAAGGGCAAGCAGTTCGATCATATTATCAAGGCAGGCAGAGTCAGACTGTCCTTCCGTAACAATAGGCAATAACATTTCCATTTCTTCTTTGCTGAAGTAAGGGGATGTAAAACCTTTCTCACTTGTTCTGAGCCAGTTCAGGTTACCCTGTAAAGTATTGATCTCGCCGTTGTGTGCAATGTAACGGAAGGGCTGCGCCAGTTTCCACGAAGGGAAGGTATTGGTTGCAAAACGGGAGTGTACCAGGCCAAAAGCAGATACTACTCTTTTATCGCTGAGGTCGGGAAAATATCCGCGAACCTGCATGCTGGTAAGTTGTCCTTTATAGATCAGTGTTTTGTAAGATAAAGAAGCGATGTAAAAACCGATCTCATCTTTCTTAACGGTGTTTCTGATGGTATGACTGGCGTAATTGCGCAGTACAAAGAGTTTGCGCTCAAATTCATCCGGGTTGGTGATACTGTCGGGGCAGCCCACAAACACGTGTTCCATACAGGGTTCAACAGACAATGCGGTTGATCCAATATCCTCTTTGTTTACGGGAACTTTTCGGTAAGCCAGAATTTCAAGCCCTAGTTTTTCCGCAGAGCGGTTAAAGATGTCGCGGCACTCTTCGCGAAGTCTGATCTCTTTTGGAAAGAAAACCACACCCACTCCGTACTTACCAAATGAAGGTAGGTGTACGCCAAGTTTGAGGCATTCATCAAAAAAGAATTCATGTGGGATCTGCAGCATGATACCCGCACCATCGCCGGTATTAACCTCGCAACCACAGGCTCCCCTGTGTTCCATATTTTCCAATACTGTTAAAGCATCGGCAATGTGTTGATGAGATTTGTTGCCTTTGATGTTCGCTACGAAACCAATACCACAGGCATCATGTTCAAAGGAAGGATCATACAACCCTTCGCCATGTTGTGAAACAAGCATGTACAATCGAATTTGGGGTCAGGAAATAAAATGGCAGGCAATCGTTTTGGAAAATTACGCAAAAACTGCGGTTTAATCAAACTTCGCGTAATAAAATTATCCAGATAGGTTGATAATATTCAAATAAATTAATGTTTTATTGAATATTATCAATAAAAAGGGCTAACGCCTGTTAATTTGTCTGAAAAAACCGGTAGGTAGAAGGGAAGGAAAGGGCTATTGGCTCCTTTTTTTCAAAAATACCATAGACGGCACTGCCGCTTCCGGTCATGGAGGCATAGAGGGCACCTTTATTATATAAAGCGTCCCTGATTTGACCTATTTCAGGGTATTGTTTGCTAACCCCGGCTTCAAAATCGTTCACCAGTTGGCCTTTCCAGGTATTAACCGGTTGCCGGATAATTTCGCGTATTGGCTGTTTCGTTATTTTGGGAGTTATCCCTGCAAAAGCTTTAGCTGTTGATACATGAACAGGGGGATGTACAATCACAAAGCGGTATGTTGAAAGATCTAATGGTATTTCTTCCATTTTCTCGCCCCGGCCGGTTGCCAGACAGGGCTTATTCAATATAAAAAAAGGGCAATCGCTTCCCAATTGCAGGGCATATTGGAGGAGTTGAGTTTGCGATAAACCGAGTTGACAGATCTGGTTCAGCAATTGCAGGGTAAACGCCCCATCGGCGCTGCCGCCGCCCAAACCGGCACCCATCGGGATAATTTTGTGCAGATGAAGTTGCACAGAAGCCAAACCGGTAAAATCTTTTTTAAGAAGCTGGTAAGCTTTTACGCAAAGATTATTTTTTGCATCACCATCAATCGCTAAACCGGAATTTGAAAAAATGACTCCCAACTCCTCAGTTCCAACTTCCGACTTAATGCCTTCTAATGCATCCTGCCATTGAACGGGGTAGAATACGGTTTCAAGATCATGATACCCATCTTCTCTTTTTCGGGTGATGTTGAGGCCGAGGTTGATTTTGCAGTTGGGGAAGAGAACCATGGGGCTGTGAATAGTGAATTGTGAATGGGCAATGGTGAATAGTGAATTGTGAATGGACAATGGAGAAGGTCATAGGCTCACCATTCACAATTCACCATTGCCCATTCACCAAATTATTTTCTTTTATTTATCTCGTCGCGGATAGAAATGGCGCGTATATAATCTTCGTGTTCCAGCACCTCGTTGAGCAGTGTCTGCAATTCTTCGAGGCTCATTTTGCTCAGGTCTTCTGCGCCGCTGCCTGATTCTTCAATACCTACAGGTTCTCCTTTTGTTTTTTTTGTGCCGGTATCTTCCATCAGTATTCCGGCATTTTCAAGGATATGTTCATAGGTATAAATAGGGCAACCAAATCTTACCGCCAATGCCAATGCATCGCTGGTGCGGCTGTCGATCTCTATTGTATCGTGTTCTGTAAAACAAACCAGTTTTGAATAAAAAATGCCTTCCTGCAGATCGCTGATAATGATCTCCTGTAATTCTACATTAAACGCATTCATGAAATTTTTCATCAGGTCGTGCGTAAGCGGTCTGCTGGGTTGCATGTGTTCCAATGCCACGGCTATGGCCTGTGCTTCAAATCCGCCAATCACAATGGGTAAACGGCGTAAGCCATTCATTTCACCCAAAACCACTGCGTAAGAATGCGTTTGGGTGATGCTGTGTGAGAGGGCCACGATTTCCAGTTCTATCTTTTTCATAGCTATACGCGAAAGTACTCGAAATTAAAACACGAAAAACAGGGGAAGGGGCTTTTTTGAATATTGAATGTTGAACAGGGAATGATGAATGTTGAAGCGATAAACCCTTCCATATTCGATATTCCGTGTTCAATATTCATCATTCAGGGGGATAGCTTAGTTTTGCCGCATGCATTATGTTTCAGCAGAAGGATTGACAAAGAGTTATGGTATTAACCCGCTTTTCAGGAATATTTCATTTCATATAAACGAAGGGGATAAGATCGCATTGATTGCAAGGAACGGGGTTGGTAAATCAACCCTCTTACGGATATTGAATGGCGATGAGACCCCGGATGAGGGAAAGTTATTCATTCATAAAGATGTTACGGTTGCTTTATTTGAACAGGATCCGGGGTTTGACGAGCAGAAAACGGTGCTGGAAAATATATTTCATACCAGTCACCCGGTATTAAATGTGATCCGCGAATATGAACTGGCCAGTGATAGTGAAGATGGGGAAGCTTTAGCTGAACTCTTTGGCAAGATGGACGATCTGAATGCCTGGGATTTTGAAGTGAAGGTAAAGCAGATCCTCACCAAACTGAATGTTCACCATTTAACCCAACCTGTAAGTGATTTGAGCGGGGGGCAACGCAAAAGAGTGGCTTTGGCCAAAACCCTTATTGATATTGGGTTTGATCATAAGCATACCTTGCTGATGATGGATGAACCCACCAATCACCTGGATGTTGAAATGATTGAATGGCTGGAAAATTATCTTAACCAGGAAAATGTAACCCTGTTACTGGTAACCCACGACCGTTATTTTCTTGATGCCGTAAGTGAAGAAATATGGGAACTGGAAAGAGAGAATATGTATGTGTACAACGGCGATTATGAAAACTATATTGAAAAAAAAGCGGCAAGGATTGAAAGTGAACTGGCCAGTATAGATAAAGCCAGGAATCAATACCGCAAAGAACTGGAATGGATGCGCAAGCAGCCCAAAGCCAGAACCACAAAGAGTAAGAGCCGACAGGATAATTTTTACGAAGTAGAAGCGAAGGCTAAAATGAAGATAGAAGATGCCCAGTTGCAATTGCAGATGAAGATGAGCAGGCTGGGGGGGAAGATTGTTGAGATGAAGAAAGTAAATAAAAGTTATGGCGACCTGCCCGTATTAAAAAGCTTCGATTATAATTTCAGCAAAGGTGAAAGAATAGGCATCATTGGAAAGAATGGCGTTGGTAAAAGTACTTTCTTAAATATGCTGCAGCGTATAGAACCTGCGGATAGTGGAAAGATCAATATTGGTGATACAGTTGTATTCGGCAATTTTTCGCAACAGGGTTTGGTGATCAAAGAGAACATGCGTGTAATTGAATACGTAAAAACCTTTGCCGAAAATTTTCCGTTGGCAGGAGGTGGCAGTCTGAGCGCCGCCCAGTTTTTGGAATTGTTTTTATTTACGCCCGATAAACAGTATACCTACCTTAACTCGTTAAGCGGTGGAGAAAAGAAAAGATTGCAATTGCTTACGGTTCTTTTCACCAATCCCAATTTTCTGATCCTGGATGAGCCTACCAATGATCTTGACCTGCCTACCTTAAGCGTATTGGAAAATTTTCTGAGCGATTACCAGGGCTGTGTATTGATTGTAAGTCACGACCGTTATTTTATGGACAGGCTGGTAGACCATTTATTTGTTTTTGAAGGCGATGGGATTGTGAAAGATTTCCCCGGAAACTATACCCAGTACCGTTTGTGGCTGAAGGAGAATGAAAAGAAAGAGAATAAATGGGATGTGCTGGAGAACAGGAAAAGCAAGGGTGAGACAACTGAATCGGTTGTGGTAAATCGTGAATCTACAGTTGCGGGCGGAAAGAAAAAAATGAGTTTTAAAGAGAAGCGTGAATTTGAAATGCTGGAAAAGGAAATGCCTGAACTGGAAACCGAAAAGAAAACCATTGCCGATAAAATGGGTTCCGGAAATTTGCCTTTTGAAGAACTGCAGAAATTAAGTGAACGGATAATTATTATTGACCAATTGCTGGAAGAGAAGGAATTGAGATGGCTGGAGTTGAGTGAGATGGGGGGGTAGGGGATTGGGAAATTTTGGAATTGGGAAATCGGGAAATTTGAGGTGACTGAGATGGGGAGGGGTGAGAGATTTGGAAATTTTGGAATTGGGAAATTGGGAAATTTGAGGTGACTGAGTTGAGTGAGATTGGGGTAGGGGATTGGGAAATTTTGGAATTGGGAAATTGGGAAATTTGAGGTGACTGAGTTGAGTGAGAT
>DAIOVU010000005.1:0-52786 GCA_036758845.1 Sediminibacterium sp. | reverse complement strand
GGAATTGGGAAATTGGGAAATTTGAGGTGACTGAGATGGGGAGGGGTGAGAGATTTGGAAATTTTGGAATTGGGAAATTGGGAAATTTGAGGTGACTGAGTTGAGTGAGATTGGGGTAGGGGATTGGGAAATTTTGGAATTGGGAAATTGGGAAATTTGAGGTGACTGAGATGGGGAGGGGTGAGAGATTGGGAAATTTTGGAATTGGGAAATTGGGAAATTTGATAGGCCGCAGATTTGCAGATTGTTTTTTTAAAACACATAATCGCGAATCTGCGGCTTAATACTTTTGCAATTTCCCAATCTCCCAATTCCAAAATTCCAAAATTCCAAAATTAAATGAAGCTGATCAGCTCCACATCAAATATCAACGTACTGTTGGGTCCGATCTGTGCGCTTACCTGCCTGTCTCCATAGCCCAAATGAGGTGGGATAAAGAAACGCCATTTACTGCCTGTTGGCATGAGCTGTAAACCTTCTGTCCAGCCCTTGATTACCATGTTTAAAGGAAATGATGCAGGACGGCCTCTTTGAACCGAACTGTCGAATATCGTACCATCAATCAATGTTCCGTGGTAGTGACAGGTTACTTCATTATGTGCCAATGGTTTTTCTCCTGCGCCTGCAACCAGTATTTCGTATTGTAAGCCACTTGGCAAGGTGGTTACTTCGGTTCTTGTTTGGTTGTTGGCCAGGAAATCCTGCCCGGCTTTTAAATTGGCAGCGGCTTTTTCTGCTTTTAATTGTGCTAATTGATCTGCAACACCCATAGTATTTTTTTGCAAAGATATAAGTATAGCCAATAAACCCGATAATAGAAAGCAGGTAAGGTTATTATTATATTAACTTCTGCCATTCGGATTAATCATGTACTGCTTTGTGTTACCTTGCATTTCTTATAATGCCCCCATGACCTCCATCGTAGATAAATCGGGAAAAACGATTGCTTACCTGTATCAGAACATGATTCTGGATACCACCCAACAAGTAGTAATAGGATTGTTACTCGGTAACTGCGTTTTCGGAAAACAGCGCTCACCTGTCGGAAAATTCTTTAATGATACATTCCGGAAGAAGAATGGTAAAATTATTGCCAAATTAGGTGATGAGGTCTCTCTCAAAAAATCGCCCAAAGATGCCCATCTTTCTTTACAGGCATGGCAGATACTTTCTAAAGTAAATGACCATGTGTGTATGTGGATAGAAGAAAAAAAATCCTGGACCAAGCAGGATTTTATGGAATATCTGAATGCAGAAAAAGATAGTGTAGAAGAAGATTGATCTGATAAATAATCTCCCTTGGTATTTCTCTGAGTAACTCTATTTCTCCGTGCGCTCCGTGTTGAAAAAGTAATCTTTAATACAGCAGATTTTTTTTCAACACAGAGAACTCAGAGGTATGGAGGTTCACAGAGAAGTTTTATTTGAGGGATGCGATATCGATCACAAAACGATAGCGGACATCTCCTTTCAGCATTCTTTCATACGCTTCATTCACCTTTTGAACAGGTATTACTTCCACTTCAGACACAATATTGTGTTCTGCGCAGTAATCAAGCATTTCCTGTGTTTCTTTAATGCCGCCAATCAATGATCCGATGATACTTCTTCTCTTCATGATCAGGTTAAACGCCGGAACTTTTGATGGAGTAGGTGGAACGCCCACAACAATCATAGTACCGTTGGTGCGGAGCAGGTCGAGGTATGGACCGTATTCATGTTGGGCAGAAACGGTATTCAAAATAAAATCAAAATGATTTTGCAATCCTTTCATGGTGGCAGGATCAGAAGTGAGTGCAAAATGATGTGCCCCTAATTTTTTTGCATCAGCTTCTTTTGAAGGTGAGGTGCTGAGCATGGTAACTTCTGCGCCAAAAGATGCTGCAAATTTTACGGCCATGTGGCCTAATCCGCCCAGCCCGAGCACCCCAACTTTATGTCCTTTGCCAACACCTACATGTCGCAATGGAGAGTATGTGGTAATGCCCGCACATAAAAGAGGTGCAACGCCTTCCAATGGAAGTTTGGAAGATATCTTAAGCGTGTATTGTTCATCTACCACAATTTGTGTGGAGTATCCGCCGTATGTTGGGTTATTGGTAATTTTTTCCCGGCTGTTGTAAGTGCCCACCATTCCTTCATCACAATATTGCTCCAGTCCGGCCTGGCAATTGGGGCAAACGCGGCATGAATCAACAAAGCAGCCAATGCCCGCCAGATCGCCAACTTTAAAATTCTTTACATGATCACCTGTTCTGGTAACGCGGCCAACAATTTCATGTCCGGGAACCATGGGATAAATAGATCCGCCCCATTCATCGCGTACCTGGTGAATATCTGAATGGCATACACCGCAATACAGGATCTCGATCTGCACATCGTGCGGTCCGGGCTCTCTTCTGTCAAAATTAAACGGAGCTAATGGGGTAGTGGGGTTTTGGGCTGCGTAGGCTTTGGTAGATAGCATAGTTTGTAGTTTGAATTGAAAAACAAATGTCACATCATTTTGTTGAAATCCGGCAAAATGATGTGACATTTTATATTTTAAACTGTTTCGCGCAAAGGTGCAAAGGCGCTGGTAATTCTTAAACGTTATTTCGCATTTTCATCCACTTCAAAAACACCGAAGGTATTATTGTCCTGGTCAACAAAATAGCCCTGCCAGCAGCGCGACGGGATAGCAAATTTGGGCAAAGCAATCTGCCCGCCGTTAGAAAGTATCAATTCACTTGTTTTATCAAAATCATCTACCTGTATTGAACATACAAATGCATTGGTACCAGTTTGCGGTGGCGGTACGGGTGCTGGCCGTTTTAGCAGTCCGCCGAAGATGCTGTTTGTTTCAATTCTGTAATACTCAATCGGCACAAATTCTTCTTTGATAAATGCCCAGCCAAACACTTTTTTATAAAAACTGATTTCTCTTTCCGGGTTTGAAGACTGGATCTCGAAATAGCCGATAGTGTTCATGGTTAAATTTTTTTAAATGAAAGCCCTTGTTCGGACAATGCTTTTTTTAGTTTGGGAACAGAACCCGGACCCATTCCGTGAAAAGATAAAATTTCTTTCTCGCTGCATTTTGAGAGTTTTTGTAAAGTAGTGATGCCATTATTTTCCAAAGCCCGTCTAGCGGGGGCTGCAAGTAAAGAAAGAAAACCATTTTCGGGTTTGATTAATGCTTCACAAACAGGGCAGGTGGGGCAATCGCTGCTTTTGTAATAGCTGTGACCATTGTCGCAAATCCTGTTAGATGCTTTCATACTGTAATTTTTTAAATTACCTGACTGGTTTCATTATTTGATTTCGGGATGTAGTTTGTGATAGCTGATATAAGAAACTATTAACACAGCCAATACCACTACCGGAATTAATATAACCGGACCAAACCCATCAACTGCCCATATGCTGATACCCGCAAAAGTAAAATCGAATATAAATCCCGCATAGGCCCATTCTTTTAAGCGCCGGGGCACTTGTGGAACGATGAGAGCAAGTGTTCCAAGAACTTTAAAAACAGTCAGGGCAATACCAAAATAATCGGGATACCCTAAATGCCTGATGCCTTCTTTTGCCGCTTCCGTCTGCGAGGTTAATGCGGGCATCACACCTTCAAACAGGAATATTAATACTGTTGAGACCCAGAAAATGATTTTTGTACTTTTCATGTTGTAGTTTTTTATTGTTTTATTTTTTGATAATGCAGTAGCCAGTGATTGCCGAATTTGTCTGTTAAACCGCCAAACAGCGCGCCCCAAAAGCTTAAAGCTACCGGTTGTGTTTGAATGCCGCCGGCAGATAATTTTTTATAGGAAGTTTTAATTTCCTCCTCACTGTCGCAATCCAGCATCAGTGAAACTGTGTTCCCTTTTTTAAAACCATTTTCGTCAACAATATCAGTGCCCATTAATACCAGGTTGTTATTGTTGAGCCTTGAATGAAGGATGCAGTCTTTCATTTTTGCAGGCATTGTATCTGAAAGTGGTGATTCTCCCACAGTTTGAAAAACAAGCTCTCCACCTAAACAATCCTGGTAAAAAATCATAGCCTCCCTGCAATTGCCCGAAAATATCAGGTACGAATGGATATTCATTGATTATGTATTAAAGAGCATACTGTTTAACATGTGATGCTATTAAACAGAAGTTGCATAGGTTAAGAAACAGGGCATATAGCTCAAAAGCTATGTTTCTTTTTTGGTTTTCCTATGCGCCTATGTGTTTTAAAAAGATTTGAAATAAAATATACCCGCGTAATTAAATACAGTAGCATAGGTAGATTTCAATAGCACAACACGTTACAGTTTAGTTCTGTTCCACATATTTTTTAAAATTGTTTAAGATAGCCTGCCAGCCACCACGTTGCATTTCAACAGGGTTGGTGTCTTCCGCTTCAAATGTTTCTGTGATTGTAACACCATCGCCTCTTGTTTCAAATTTAATGGCAGCTTTTCTTCCGTCATCCATGATATATTCAATGGTCTGATGTCCTTTAATTTTTGTGTAGGTCCATCCAAAATCAAAACCAAAACTGCCGTCTTTGGCCTCCATCCTTGTTTTGCTTTTTCCGCCAACTACAAAATTGTTTTCGGCAGAAGGCGCATGCCAGTCGTCTGATGCTGCACACCATTGGGTAATGTGTTTGGGATTGTTCCACATTTCCCACACTTTCTCAATTGTGGCATTTACAGTTGCTTCTACTGTAATATTTGTTCTTTTAACTGTTTCCATATTGTTTTTTTGATGAGTGGTTGATTTAGGAAGCAAAAATGTAAAATATTTTCAGAAATTTAGATGCGTTAAAACGACATTTGATGGGGGTAATTAAGACAAATCATTTAATTATATTTTTTGCATGAAAAACGTATCCATTCTTGTTCCTGAAACCGCTGTAATTGAAGCTGTTGCAGATCCGCATTATATGTTTAATGCTGTTAACCAGTTTCTGTTGGCATCAGGCAGAGAGCCTTTGTTTAATGTGCAACTGGTGGGACTGAAGAAAGAGATCAGGCTCAACAGGAACCTTTATTCTGTTCATACAGATCAACTGATACAGGATGTGGAGAAAACCGATCTGATCTTTATTCCTGCCATCAGTGGCGATATCTCTGAAGCATTGCAACGCAACAAAGCATTAATTCCGTGGATTGTTGAGCAGCATAAAAAAGGAGCAGAGGTTGCATCGCTGTGCATAGGCGCTTTTTTATTGGCGTCAACGGGTTTGCTGAACGGAAAAAAATGTTCCACCCACTGGAATGCAGCCAATGAATTCAGAATGATGTTTCCTGATGTGGAATTAGTTGATGGAAGTATTATTACCGAAGAACAGGGTATTTACTCGAGCGGCGGGGCTAACTCTTACTGGAGTTTATTGTTGTACCTGGTTGAAAAATATACCGACCGTGATACAGCCATACTTGCCTCAAAATATTTTGCGGTAGATATTGACCGTACCAGCCAGGCCGCGTTTATGATGTTTAAAGGACAAAAAGGGCATGGAGACACTTCTATCATTAAGGCGCAGGATATTATTGAACAGAAATTCCAGGATAAAATTTCTATTGATGAACTGGCGGATACCGTAGCCGTTGGACGAAGGACTTTTGAGCGAAGATTTAAGAAAGCTACCAATAATACGGTGGTAGAATATATTCAGCGTGTTAAGATAGAAGCCGCCAAACGCAGTTTCGAGAGCAGCCGCAAAAACATTAATGAAGTAATGTTTGATGTGGGCTATACCGATACCAAAACATTCCGCGCTACTTTTAAGAGAATAACCGGATTAAGCCCGATGGAGTATAAGAATAAGTATAATAAGATTGCGGTGGTGTAGGATAGGTTCAGAATGCTACGCGCTACATTGATATTTTGTAGTTAAGTTATTTGCGCCAGTAGAGTGATTGTGTACACAATCTATGCTGATTTTAGTTGTCAGGCCCTAATTTGCCTTTTTACTGCTGTATCGCCAGACAAAATACCATGTAATTAAGATTTGGAAAAGAATAACTGATGGCAGAATAAAAGGATATTGTGCAAATGGCTTCAACATATTGCCATGCGCTAACATTATCGGCAGATCAATAATGTTGAATGCAACAATAACTACGAGTAATGCTTTACTGCCTTTGAAATGCCACCAGCAAAATATTCCATACATGAACTCGATCACGAAATTCAGAATTGGATAGTCAATAATTCCAAACCCCCAAACGGGTGTAACTGAAAAGGGTGAAAGATGAATGTCTTTTTCATGAAATAGTATGTCAATGACAATATGTGATAATACGCCAATTGAAAAGGCGATGGCCAGTTTGCGGTTTTTGTAGCCCCAATTGATCACTGCAAATGAAATAAATGCGGCCATTATGCCTGAAAATATGGAGTGCGAATAAGGGAGAAAATTGAGATGTAGTTTGCCGTTTGATACGCAAAATTTTTCCCAGCCCAGGTAATTAAAAATTACCCAAAATATTTCTACCAATTGAACAGAAATCAGTAATGGAATTAAAGGTGCTGTTGGTTGCTTTTTTTTGATTAATAGCGCTGTTGCCGCATGATTGATCGCATACATACTGTGTAATTATTTTTTGCAAAATAACAACAGCTATTTTCTGTAAACTTGTACGATTTGGCTATTCTTTAAAAGGCTGGCGGGACTAAAACCAAACATTCTTTTGAAAGTTCTGTTTAAATGCGGAGCATCCGAAAATCCCGCGTGCAGGGCTGCTTCTGTAATATTTTTTGAAACAAGTATTCGCTCAAGGGCCACTAAAAGCCGCGTCCATAAGATGTATTTTCTGATGGGTATTCCAACCTGGCTGGTAAATAAATGAATAAGACGGCTGGGTGAGAGAAAAACCTTTTTTGCAAGATCAGCAACTCTAACGGTACCATCATTTTGCTGATCCAGCAGCCGGAGAACTTCCAGAATACGGTTATCAAAACTTTTCAATTCTTCAATACTGGAAAGTGTATGTAGAAATTTTTGGGTGATTAGGAAGATGTTACGACTATCTTTCTTTTCTGTGAGTTCTGTTTGTAAGTGCTCAATAAATTCAGCAGTTTTTTCAGCAGGTAATTCTGCGAAACGCTGATTTGTGAGGTAATTATTTTTTAACGCAATTCCAATCCTGCTTTCAGGAGCAATATTCAGGATTAAAAATGTATTGTCATAGGTTCTGCATTCATGCGGTTGATCTGAATCAATGATGGCAGCTTTTAGTTTGAAGGATGAACCGGGCAGGATTATTTCAAATGGCTCCGGAAAACTTAGAACAATTTGAATGGCATGATGCGCATGTATTGAAGTGTCAATGGCCTTGCCGATATACATGAATTGCCCTGTCCAGAAGAAAAACATTTACTTGATTTGTTGGTTTAATAAATTGATCAGGGCACTGATTTTTTTAAAGATATATTTTTACCTGTAATTACTAAGGTCTCCTCACAACCGGTAATTTTTAGTTGTACCTGCAGGGGGTGTTCTTTTGCTGAGTTCGGTTACAAAAGACTTGACTGGCTAAAGCCTAAATTACTGCAATCCGGCTGAAATGCAAAAGCTGAAGGGCTGGATATCGCAGCCAACTTACAGCGGTAAAACAACGATAGCTTCCTGTGGTGTTAATATGGCAAGGAGGCTTTTTTTATAATCCTTCGTGTTTCTCGTTACAATGGCATCCAGCATCTGGATACTTAAAGCGCAACAATATTGGATGGCATCTTCAAAGTCTCTGAACCCCGACAGTAGTGCAGAATCAATAGTTTCTGCAGTTACAGCAACGGTAACTGTCATTTCATTTAATACGGCCAAATGTTTCAGGGTTTGTGAATGACTTAATTTTTGATTAAGGATATAGTAAATGTTATTATAAGAAACTGCAGAAACATAAATCTGAACTTTATGATTTATGGCAGCTTCGAATAGTATAGCCGCAGCATCCGAAAAAGGTTTGCGGTCTGCCAGGAAATCTATCAGCACATTGGTGTCTAAAAACAGGCGTTTCACTTACTATGCTTTTTAATGATGGCAGAGGTTAGTTCCTTTTTATAATCATAGTTTTCCGGCAATTCTATTACCCCCATAAGCGATTTGATTTTAGGCGATAATTCTTTCGGGGATGACTCGTTTGCAGAAAGTGATTTGAGATAATTTTCAACGAGATTAGACAAACTTTTGCCTCTTTTTTTGGCATATTTCTTTGCGGAACTGATTACTGTTTCTTCTACCGTTAAGGTGAGTTTGGTAGTCATATACGTGTAATTTGTGTTACAAATATACGTATATTTTGAAATAGTAGATATGCATTTTTTGCGGCCAATTCGAGACACTGGCCCCCATTTCCTACTTATAACTCACCCTAAACTTCCCCAAATCCGGCACAAAATCACGTTTCCTGTTTTTATCGTATTCGTAAATGATCTCTCCAATCTCCTTAAAAAAAGGATAGCCAATCTCGTTGAACTCGTATTTATCATCATTCAAAATGCCATCTCTGTTTACATAAATAACGGCGCTGAGCATAAATTCGGTTTTGGCGGCAAAGTCAACAATATAGGCCGCATCTGTTAGAAATCCGTACGACCAGCCGGGCTTATTAAAGAGGCGGATATTGGGCGGCGGTTTTTGTTTACCCGATTTATATAAAAAGAATTTGGTGTAACTATCAAAGAACTCCGTGGTATCATATTTAGGGTGCGTGCTTTCTGATGGGTATTCAGACAGGTATTGGTATAAAAAATGAAGATCATCCTTAGACAAATTAAAACGCTGGATGGTCGCAACAGATTCAGGAAACAAAACGGATTGAAGCATCTGCTGCAGGTCTTCCAGCGGCAGGTTATTATGTCTTGTAAAATCCATCGGCGCGTTAATGAGTGAATCGTAGCGGTTATAATGCGCCCTGCCCACTAAAATGGGTTTGCTGTATTTGATGGGGAGTTGGCTATAAGCAGGCGACTGGCGTAAAACAGTATCATCTCCCTCAACAAATTTGATGCCATTGGTATGGCGGTTCTCTTCTTCTGTCATGGGCGTAAACCGGCGCACAATGCGGGTATCGGTATATCCTTTTTGCCATAGCCTGATGTTCAGGTACTCTTGGCCAATATACTCATACAAACGGTTATAGGCATCGTTATCGCTTACCAGAAAAATTTTCTTAATATAATTGGCAACAGAGGGAAGTCTGTTGGCCGATGATGCGTCTCTGGTAACAGCCGTTTGCCCACTGTAAGAACTGTCGGTAAACATGGAGGAGTATTTATCAATCACATGACTCCATTCGTTCAGTTTTTCAAGGGCTACCAATGCCGTTGGCAGTTTAACGGTTGATGCGGGATTAAAATACCGGTTACGGTTTACATGCAGGTAATGATGCGTAAAATATGGCTGGTTGTTTTTATCGCGGTTTATTTCAGTGTAAATGATCTGGTATTGAAAACTGTCCGGGTTGTTTAATACATGTTGCAGCAGGGGAGAAGCTTTGCTCAGCAGTAACTGTTGCAACGATGTGTCTGTTTTTTCCTGCGCAAGGGTGGAGAGGCATGCGCAATTTAGCAGGATGAGGAGAGTGACGTGTCGGATAACGGGCATTCGTGAGTTCATTATTTATTGAGAAGGATTTTGCCACAGATTCACAGATTGGCACAGATTTTTTTCTGTGTTAATCTGTGAATCTGTGGCGTTATAATATGATCACTTCAGATTCGCCGTAAAAAAATCAAGTGTCCGCTTCCACGCTGTTAGGGCTGCATAGGCATTATATCTTGCTTCTGAGGTATCGTTATGAAAAGCATGGTTAACGCCTTCATACATATACAACTCATATTTGGCACCTGCTTTTTTCAGGGCCTCTTCATACGCCGGTATGCCTGCATTAATTCTTTCATCCAAACCTGCATAGTGCAGTTGCAGCGGGGCTTTTATTTTTGGCACATCTGCTGTATCGGGCTGTTTGCCGTAAAATGCAACTGCTGCATTCAGTGCGGGCATATTTACTGCCAGTTGATTGGCCAGGCCGCCGCCCCAGCAAAAACCAACACAACCTACTTTACGGTTGCATTCTTTTCTTGCCCTCAAAAAATCAACCGATTTAATAAAATTGTTCAGGTTCTTTTTAGGATCGAGCTGGGTAATTAATTTTCTTGCCTCATCCTCATTAGCCGGTGTTCCGTCTGATTCTGATAATGCATCGGGTGCCATGGCCATATAGCCTTCTTTGGCTGCTCTTCTTGTTACATCTTTAATATGGTCGTTCAATCCACGGTTCTCATGTATCACCATTACACCGCCCATATTCATTCTTTTTTTGGGTTTGGCGGTATAGGCAAACATGGTAATGCCGTTTACTTCGTAAGAAATGGTTTCAGTATCCAGCTCATCATCATCTTCAGGTACGGTGGCGGCTTTGACGTGGTTAGATTCCAGTAAGGGTGTGATGGATAAAGCCATAGCCATACTGCCTGTAATAAGCGCTAATCTTTTCAAAAAAGTTTTGCGTGGCAGGGGCTTGTGGGTGTATTCGTCGTACAGGTTGATGATGCGTTGATCCATAGGTTTTGGTTTGGGTATTAAATATAACCAGAAATAAGACTAAATACAAGTGGTGTTGAGAATGCAGGAATCAGGCACGCTAAGGCGCAAAGGCGCGGTTTTTTGCACCTTAGCCTCTTGGCGTGCCAATCTTTTTTGGGAGGACTAAATATAATTGGAGCGATGAAAGTAAATACGCACACAAGGGCACGAAGGCACGGTTTATTTTTACTGTGCCTTTTTGCCTTTGTGTGCCATTCTTTTTTTTGTTTTGGGCTGATTGAACTCATGTAATACATGCGCCGCCTCCACCAGTTTCTCCATTTTTTCATACAGGATGATGATGGCCTCCCGCTCTTTGGCTGTTAGTGTTTTGGTGTAACTGCCGGTAACCGTGGTTTTCAGCCATTCCCATAACAGATCGCGTACATCGGGCAGGTGGGCAAAATCAAAAAGTTCATCAATAACCAGGTTGGGGTTGGCTATCTCTTCTTTGGTAAGATAGCAATAGTGTTTGGAGCAATGCTCGTCATGCAAAGGCATAGGTTTATTTTTTGCTGGAGTGTATGCCTTACGACGAAGAGGTTGCGTTCAATTTGCCTGACAGTGTAAAAATACTCCGTTAAAAAAACAGGCAAACCAGGTATAAACCGCATTGCACGGTTTACGGGGAATGATTTATTTCGTAATAGCTAATGGTTACACAATAATACCATTTAGTCTATGATTTTCTGAAAAAATAAGACCCTTTTTTCTAACGTATTTATACCTAATGAGACTGATAGAGCGATTACAGGAATATCTTTCTTACAGCAATATCTCCGCTTATTCATTTGAGCATAACCTCGGATTATCTAATGGATACCTGGGAAAACAGATGAGGGGGAAGGGAACGGTGGGTTCTGAAATACTGGAGCGCATCAAAGAAAATTATACCGATCTGAGCCTTGTTTGGCTGGTAACCGGAAAAGGCACTATGCTGCTTTCGCCACCCAAACAGAAACAGGATATTTATACCTCAGAGCTGAATGAAGAGCAGCATGTGTATTTTACTTCAAAAGACGAGGTGATTGCCTTACTCAATAAACAGATTGCTAAACTGGAAGCTACTATCGCAGACAAGGATAAGATCATCGCGCTGCTCGAAAGCCAGGCCCGGCAATTAGGGCAATCGGCATACAAAAGATCCCGATGATAGCGGGAATATTGAATAGGAAACACGGAATATCGAATGTTGAAGGAAAGAGAAAGCCACAGATTCGCAGATTATTTAAAATCGGCGAATCTGCGGCTTAAATTTTTCTCCACGAACACGAATACAATCAAACTAACAAAACTTCATCATTCAATATTCCGTATTCATCATTCAATATTCTCTACTGGTATGCCGAAACCGGCTCACAGGTACAGATCAGGTTCCTGTCGCCATGGGTATTGTTTACCCTTGCAACGCTTGGCCAGAATTTGTTCTGCGAAACATAATACAGCGGGAAAGCTGCCTCTTTTCTTGAGTAAGCATGTTTCCACTCATCTGCACAAACTACAGCCTGTGTATGCGGCGCATTTTTGAGAGCATTATCGGTCTTATCCACTTTGCCGTTCTCAATGGCTTTCATTTCTTCATAAATAGCGATCATCGCATCGCAGAAACGGTCCAGTTCTCCTTTGTCTTCACTTTCGGTAGGCTCTATCATAAATGTTCCCGGTACAGGGAAGCTCATGGTAGGGGCATGGAAGCCATAATCTATCAAACGTTTGGCCACATCTTCGGCTTCAATACCTGCGCTTTGTTTAAACGGACGGAGGTCTACAATAAATTCATGCGCACAGGTGCCGTTGGTGCCGGTGTAAAGAATTTTATAGTATTTTTCTAATCTTGCTTTCATGTAATTGGCATTCAGAATTGCGTACTCAGTAGCGTTGCGTAATCCTTCTGCACCAAGCATTTTAATATAGGCATAGCTGATCAGTAAAATACTTGCAGAACCATAAGTTGCCGCACTTACGGCACTGCGATTATTTTCAGATGATACATGCCCCGGTAAATAAGGGGCCAGTTTATCGTTCACACAAATAGGTCCAACACCTGGTCCACCGCCGCCATGCGGGATAGCGAATGTTTTATGGAGATTGAGGTGGCAAACATCGGCGCCAATGGTACCCGGACTTGTTAAGCCAACCTGCGCGTTCATGTTGGCGCCATCCATATACACCAATCCGCCATTGTTGTGAATAATACGGCAGATGTCTTTAATGGTTTCTTCAAATACACCGTGGGTAGATGGATAGGTAACCATCAATGCGCCCAGTGTGTCTTTGTATTGTTCGGCTTTGGCTTTCAGATCGGTTACATCAATATTACCTGCCTCATCACATTTTACCACCACCACTTTAAAGCCAGCCATTACAGCGCTGGCAGGGTTGGTGCCGTGTGCGCTGATAGGGATCAGCACCACATTTCTATGATCATCTTTTTTAGCGGCATGGTAGGCGCGGATGGTTAACAATCCGGTATACTCGCCCTGTGCACCGCTGTTGGGCTGCAGGCTGCAAGCGGTAAAGCCGGTGATCTGGCAGAGATAATTGCTCAGTTCATCAATTACCTGCTGGTAACCTGTTGTTTGATTAGCTGGAATAAAAGGATGTAACCCGCCAAACTCAGGCCAGCTTACAGGGATCATTTCAGTAGCAGCATTCAATTTCATGGTGCAGCTTCCTAAACTGATCATGCTGGTGTTTAAAGAAAGGTCTTTATTCTCCAGTTGTTTAATATAACGCATCATCTGGCTTTCGCTGTGATGGGTATTGAAAACGGGATGTGTTAAGAAATCTGATTTGCGCTGTAACCCTGCTGGGAGTTTGGGGTTTGGGGTTTGGAGTTGTTTAGCGCTTAATTGATGACCGGTACTTTTTTCTGTGGCGGCTTCAAATATTTTGAGGATGGTGTTGGCATCTTCAATGGTTGTTGTTTCATCAATGCTGATACCGATAGTGCCATCTCCGAAGTAGCGGAAATTGCTATGATATTTCTCGGCGATATCTTTAATGGCTGTAGCATTGGCGCCACTGATCTTCAAAGTATCAAAATAAAATTCGTTAACTTGTTTGATGCCCAGTTTGTCAAGCCCTTCAGAAACAGCCTGCGCCAGTGTGTGCACGCGGGCAGCAATATTTTTCAATCCCTCAGCACCATGGTACACCGCATACATAGCAGCCATATTGGCCAATAAAGCCTGTGCGGTACAGATATTGGAAGTGGCTTTTTCGCGTTTGATATGCTGTTCCCTTGTTTGTAATGCCATACGTAATGCACGGTTACCCTGTGCATCAATACTTACGCCAATTAAACGGCCGGGCATGCCGCGTTTAAAATCATCTTTGGTGGCAAAAAATGCTGCGTGTGGTCCGCCAAAACCCATTGGTACACCAAAACGTTGGGCAGAACCAACGGCTACATCAGCGCCCAGTTCTCCCGGAGGTGTTAACAGTGTAAGGGCCAGCAGGTCTGTTGCCATAATTACTAATCCTTCCAATGAATGAACCTTATCAATAAAAGAGCGGTAATCATCTGCAGAACCATTGTTGTCGGGGTATTGTACGATAGCACCGAAATAGGTGTTGTCTAATTGTGCTGTTTTATAATCGCCATAAACCAATTCAATACCAATCGGTTCTGCGCGGGTAACCAATACATCTTTGGTTTGCGGATAAACGCCATTATCCACAAACAGTTTTGGTTTACTAATAACATCGGTTTTGTTGGCATGGTGGAAGATCATAGCCATGGCTTCTGCAGCAGCAGTAGCTTCGTCCAGCAATGAGGCATTGGCAATGGGCATACCTGTAAGGTCGGTGATCATTGTCTGAAAATTCAGCAGGCTTTCCAAACGGCCCTGCGAAATTTCTGCCTGGTAGGGGGTGTATTGGGTATACCATCCCGGGTTTTCAAAAATGTTCCGCAATATTACGCTGGGAGTGATGGTGCCAAAATAGCCCTGGCCGATATAATTTTTGTATACTTTGTTTTTTAAAGCCACTGTCTTTAACCCGCTCAAATACTCCGCTTCGCTGATGGCATCAGGAATATTCAGGTTTCCTTTGATACGGATTGAATCAGGCACCGTTTTGCTGATGAGCTCATCCAGTGTTCCCAGTCCGATGGTGTCTAACATTTTCTTTGTATCGGCCGCATTCGGTCCGATATGCCTTTGCTTAAATTCTTGTGATTGTTGTTCAAAAAGATTCATATGCTGGTGCGGAGTTTAAGTTACCTGTCGCGTGGAACGACGCCTGCAATGCAGGCACGGCTAAATCGCCGCAAAGGTAAGCGGATATGACAGGAAAATAAAGGTTTTGTTGAATGTGGGGAAAGGGGGTGGAAAGAGAGAGTTTGGAGTTTGGAGTTGTTTGGGGTGAAATAAAGTTGCTTGATTAGCAGTTCTTTATTCACCATTCACCATTCACCATTCACCATTCACCATTCACCATTCTCTGCTTCCCGCATTTGCCTGCTTGTTTTCCTGCTGCCATCATGGCTCCAGCCGGGAGGGCCTAAGAGGTATTGGAGACGGGCTTTGAAGGAGATGTTTTTCTGGGTCATATCAGACCAGATCTGTTGCCATTCGTGAAAAACAATGCTTAACGGGCCGGGGTTTTCTATGTTTTTTGTTAATCCGTATGCAATAGGCTGGTAGTTTTCGGCCGGTAATTCGGGTTGAAAAGTGCCAAATAGTTTGTCCCAGATAATCAGGAACATGCCCATGTTTTTATCTAAGTATCTGGGATTAGAGCCATGGTGTACACGATGGTGCGAGGGGGTTACCATAAAATATTCCAGCCAACCCATTTTATGGATCAGTTCGGTATGAACAAAAATGCCCCAGATCTGGGTTACTGCATAAATAAACAGGATATCAATGGGCCTGAAACCAAGCAGGGCAAGGGGGATGAAATACAGAAACCGGTACAATGGCTGAAAAACAGATGAGCGGAAACCTACGGTAAAATTGAACTTCTGACTGCTGTGATGCGTTACATGTACGGCCCAGAACAACCGTATTTCATGGTCAAAACGGTGCAGCCAGTAATACAGGAAGTCTTCCAATATCAATAAAGCAACCCAATACAATATTGCTCCCTGCATGGTGAGCAGTACATGAATATAAAAGTAGTTAAGGATAACCATGTACACCACCCTGAACCCAAGGTCGATACCTGCATTTAACAGCATCAGGTAGATGTTTGCAGCAGTATCTTTTACAGTATAAGCCTTGCGGTGCTGTAAATGGGAAAGCAGTATTTCCAGTCCTATAATAAGTATATAAACAGGAGTGGAGATCAGAATAAGCCACTGTTCTTTTAATTCATCCATACGGTACCCGCTGAAAAATAATATATTATAGGAAATGCCCTTAAATCCTGCTAATCTTGTGCTGCAAAGTAAAGGGAAGTAAATCTATATCCGGTAAACAGCCTGTTAAGTATTATGAGTGAAGTAAAATTAGACAATTGGGAAAAGCGCAGCGCAGAGCATCAGAAACAGTACAAACAGCTACTGCAAAAAGCCGGGAAGAACAAGAATGAGGTACTGAAACTCTTACCTGATCTGCACGATGAAGCTTTTGAAAACGTGGATTGCCTGCAATGTGCCAACTGCTGTAAAAATTATTCTCCCCGTTTTAAAACACCGGATATCAAACGCATCAGTAAACACCTGGGGATGAAGGAAGGAGATTTTATTGAGACCTATCTTTTTCTTGACGATGAAGGCGATTATGTTACCCAAAGCAAACCATGCCCTTTTTTAGGGTCTGATAATTATTGCAGTATTTATGAAACAAGGCCGTCCGACTGCCATCGTTTTCCATATACGGATGAAGATGTGCTGTTCAAACGGCCCGTGATCACTTTAAAAAATTCCAGTTTTTGTCCTGCAGTATATTTTGTTTTAGAAAGATTGAGAACTACTTTGAAGTAAGCTCATCATAGGCAGCCGTTAAACTTCTGTCGGCACCAGCAGCTTTCCAGCTAAGGCCCGGTATTTCTTTGTTTTTGATGATCTCTTCTTTTGTTTTACCGGATTTGATTTCTGTACCCACAAAATCGAGCAGTTTTTGCAGGTAATCTTCAAACGCTGCCAGTTCATCAAGATGGCCGGTTACTTTTTCAGGATCTCCGGCATGGCCAAAGATGAAAAGCGTATCCTTGTCAAATGTGCTGCGTGTTTTTTCAATTACCTGTATCCAGTTTTTGATAGAAGCGCCGGCGCTCCTGTCTATAAAAGGATGCATCTGGTTAAACAGCAGGTCGCCCATATGGGCAATATTGGCATGCTCGAAATGAATGATGGCATCACCATTGGTATGGGCGGCGCCAAAATAATAAGCCCTTATTTTTTCTTTACCTATCTTTTGTTTCCAGCCATCGCTGAAGGTAATGTCCTGGTATAATTGTTTGTCAACAGATTTGTTTTGTTCTGATACCCGTTTGTAGTTAGCCAGACAATTCTCATGTCCCACCACATGCTCTGCAATGTCTTTAAACGAAATATTACCACCTGTATGATCGCCATGGTGGTGGGTGTTGATCAGGAATTTGAAAGGCATTTCTTTCATCTTCTTCAACTCATCAATAAGGTGTTTGGCCTGATCAGGAAATTCTGAATCAATCACAGCATAGCCATCTTTTGATTGATAAAAACCAATGGTGCCACCGCGCTCAGTAAAAATGCCGATGTCTCCACGCAACATTTTTATTTTAAAAGCAGGTTGCTGCATTAAAGCGGCAAGCAATTCTTTGGAAGATAATGCCATCAGTCCGGTGGTAAGTCCGGCAGTACGAAGAAAGGATCTGCGTTGCATAAAAAATATTTAGAGTGGAACGGGGATGACTAAGATACGTGAATTTAATATTCCATTTTACGTAAACTGGGGGCTTTAAACCATGTGCTGAATACCACCAGTAAGGTCATGCTGCCTCCAAACACAACAGATGGGATAACGCCCATTATTTTGGCGGCCAGTCCGCTTTCAAATTGCCCTAATTCATTGCTGCTGTTGATGAACATGGAATTTACGCTCATCACCCTTCCCCGCATATGGGCCGGTGTTTTTAATTGCAGGATGGTGCCTCTCACTACCATGCTGATGCCATCCAGTATGCCACTGAGCAATAATACGGTAAAGGATAACCAGAATATTTTTGATAAGGCAAACACGATAATACAAATGCCAAAACCCGCTACTGCCAGCAATAATTTGGTGCCCTGCTTTTTATGCATAGGGAAGAAGGTGAGGAAGATGATGATAATGAAAGAACCGATATCTGCAGCAGCATTCAACCAGCCAAAACCGATGGGCCCTGTTTTTAGTATGTCTTTGGCAAATACGGGTATCATGGCTACTGCGCCGCCAAATAGTACGGCAAAAAGATCCATCGTGAGCGCTCCCAATACTTCTTTGGTATGAAAAACAAATTTCAGGCCTTCTTTTACGCTGTCGATGGTTTTTTTCTCGCCCGGTTCATTCAATGCCGGCTTTGGTTTTAGCTGGTACATAAAAGAGAACCCCAGCAAAACCAATATGGAAATAATGGTGAGTGAACCGGTATGCCCCAGGCCGGCAATTAAAAAACCAACTGATGCATGCCCGATCACGGACGCTGTTAACCAGACTCCCTGATTCCAAGTGGTGGCATTCTGCAATAATTCTTTGGGAACGATAGATGCTACCATAGTGCCAAAAGTTGGGCCTGTAAATGAGCGAAAAATCCCGGTAAAGAAAATGACCACATAAATGCTGAATGCGATCCAGTGATTGCTGAACTGCGCGGCGGTAAATTTGGTTGAAAGTCCTAACAATAATAAGGTGCAGCCAAAATAAAGCGCTACGCCTCTGAGTAAGAGTTTTCTTTTTTCACTCATATCTATCACATGCCCGGCATATAGTGATAAAGAAACGGCGGGGATTACTTCTGATAAACCGATCAACCCGATGGCAAAAGGCTCGTTGGTTAACTCGTATACCCACCAGCCTACCAGTGTTGCCATCATCCTGAGTCCCATGATAAACAAAAAACGACCCATCATCAGGTTGCGGTATTCCGGAATCCTGACGGCAGCGAAGGGGTCTTGTTTTTTAGTGGGGGTCTGCATAGAATGAATAGTCAAATGATTTTTGTGAGGCAAAGAACCTAAATATTTCTCATATGACCAGTTGGCCTGTATTACTGTTTTATCAACGGTCTGTTTTTATGGAAGGCTGAAATAGTGTTGCCCTGTGTCATAGTCTTTATCCAGGGCATCTATCACAATCTGCAGATGCTTTTCATTGCCCAGGAAATCTGCATTGCTGGCATCAATAAAAATGGTTTTGATATTGTGTTGTTTGATATAACTGGTATAGGTTTCCTGGATATTGAACAGGTATTCATCCGGGATGCCTTGTTCATACGCACGGTTCCTTTTTTTAATATTGGCCTGCAGTTTTTGCACCGGCGCATGCAGGTAAATTAAAATATCAGGAAAGGTTAATTGCTGGTGAATAATATCAAACAGTTTCTGGTATAACCTGAACTCCTCTTCCGGCAAATTTACTTTGGCAAATAAAAGACATTTGGTGAAGAGATAGTCTGAGACGGTTATATTCTGAAACAGGTCTTTGGTATGCGCTAATTCCTTTAATTGTTTATAGCGTTCGGCCATAAAAAACAATTCAAGCGGGAAAGCATACTGGGCAGGGTTTTCATAAAACTTTGGCAGGAAGGGGTTGTCCGCGAACTCTTCCAGTATCAGCCGGGCATTAAAATGTTTGGCCAATAAATGGGTAAGTGTGGTTTTGCCCGCACCAATATTTCCTTCAACTGTGATAAAATGGTGTTTCATGAATATATTTCCCGGTATTGGTCAAAATTAACCGCCATCAGTAAGTGGCGGCAGATTTTTTTTGCACATCTAATTCATCTATACAATCTGTCAATAACTCCGCTATTGTTTTATGCAACACAGGATGCACCAGTGTTGGCGCTACCTCTGATAAGGGCAATAATGCAAACTTCCTGTTGGGTAATGCAGGGTGTGGCAGTTGCAATAAAGACGATGAAATCACCAGCCCATCTATCAGTAAAATATCCAGATCAATAATGCGGGGGCCCAGTTTTTCTGCCCTTTTGCGGCCCATGGCAGTTTCAATATCCAGCAAATGCTGCATCAGGTCATCCGGTGCAAGTGCTGTTTCCAAAACAAGGGCCTGATTATAAAAAGAGGGCTGGTCGGTCTTGCCCCATGCCGCTGTTTCGTAAATAGCCGAAGAATGAACGATATTGCCGCAGGATTCCTGTATTAACCGTACAGCTTCCTGTAAATAAGCATATCTGTTGCCCAGGTTACCGCCTATCAGCAAATAAGCTTTATTCATAAATTGGAAGTATAGTAAGGTTCAAATATCTTTAAATTCAGTACCATTTAATAAAAAAAATATGAAAGGCTTCTTTAAAACTTTTTTTGCCTCTTTCCTTGCCTTGGTTGTTTTTACGGTAATTGGCATATTAATATTGATAGGTTTTATTGTTAGTGCTACCAGTTCTGATAAACCAATAATAGGAAGCCATGCGGTATTGGTGCTGGACCTGTCTCATACTTTTAAAGAGCAGTCGCAGGCACACCCTTTTGATATCCTCCTGAACAAAGATGATGCTGAAGCGCCTGCTTTATATGATATGATAAGGATGATCCATCATGCAAAATCTGATACAGCCGTAAAAGGGGTTTATATTTTATGCGGCAGCAACGATAACGGTTTTGCCGCTAGCGAAGAACTGCGTCAGGCATTGCTGGATTTTAAAACCAGCAGGAAATTTGTGATTGCGTACGGCGAAACAATTACGCAAAAAGGATATTATGTAGGCAATACAGGCGATAAGATCTATTGCCATCCGCAGGGTGGTGTTGACTGGGGCGGATTCTCATCCAGTTTATTATTTCTGAAAGGGTTGCTGGATAAGCTGGAAATACAGCCACAGATATTTTATGCCGGTAAATTTAAAAGTGCTACCGAGCCCCTGCGTGTAACGCAAATGACGGATGCTAACCGCCTGCAAACCTCAGTCTGGCTGGGTGATCTGTACAACCGTTTCCTTGCAGCCGCTGCCAGTACAAGAAAGCTGGACACTGCCAAACTCAGAAGCCTTGCCGTAGCCGGTACTATCCAGACAGCACATGATGCATTAAATAATGGTTTGGTAGATGGATTGAAATATGATGATGAGGTGAAGAAAGAACTTTCAGAGCGTCTTCACCAGAAAGAAACAGAGAAGATCAATTTTGTGAGTTTTGGCGATTATTCTGAAGCGGTAGATTACAGGCAGGCAACAGGCGAGGATAGAATAGCTGTTATTTATGCGGATGGGGATATTGTTTCAGGACATGGAGATAACGACCAGGTAGGAAGCGATACTTACCGCAGCCTTATCCGTAAAGTGAGATTAGATAAAACGGTAAAGGCGCTTGTATTCAGGGTAAACTCTCCCGGCGGAAGTTCATTGGCCAGTGATGTGATCTGGCGCGAGATCAGCCTTACAAGAAAAGAAAAGCCTGTTATTGTTAGTATGGGTGATGTGGCGGCTTCAGGTGGCTATTATATTTCATGCGCAGCAGATTCTGTGTTTGCAAATGCCAGTACCATCACAGGTTCAATTGGTGTGTTCAGTATTGTTCCCAATTTTCAGTCGTTCTTTAAAAATAAACTGGGTATTACTTTTGATGGTGTAAAAACAGCTCCTTACGCCGATATGGGCGGTGGCGACAGGCCTTTGAATGAAACTGAAAAGCGTTTTTTCCAGTCGGCAACAGATTCTATTTACTACACCTTTAAGTCGAGAGTAGCAACAGGCCGGAAAAAAGATATCGGATATGTAGACAGCATTGCACAGGGCAGGGTTTGGACAGGTACAAGAGGCCTGACGGCAGGCCTGGTAGACCGGATTGGCACTATGCAGGATGCTATGAATTGCGCATCAAGAATGGCCGGGCTGAAAGAATATCGCGTTAAAGAATATCCTGAAAAGAAAAGTTTTTTTGAACAGATAATGAGTAATTACAAAAAGAGCATTAAAACGAATCTGATCAAAGAAGAAATAGGCGAAAAGCAGATGCGTTTGATCAAAGAATTAAAACAGACAAAAGAAATGATCGGCATCCCGCAGGCAAGATTGCCTTTTATGGTAGAGATCAATTAATTGCTTATCTTTTAACGTTTTCTGCTATTTAAATTAGCTATTGATACAATCGTTTCTGGTTTTACCGGGTTAATTACATTCTTAAGTAAGAATTGTGTGAAATACACAAGGGCTTTTTGCGATCATTGCGTTCCTTGCGCTACCGCTTTAAACCTTGCATAATCAGCGAGCCTGCTATTATAGATGAGTCTGTTTCAGTGATTTTCGGGTTTATAAGTGCTGAGAGAAAAGCTGTAACGCAAAGAGCGCCAGGAACCGCAAGGAATTAACCATATCTCATTTTGCTTAGTAGTTGACGTGTTGTATTGAAATCTATTGTTATCAATGTGTTTAATAGCACAACCCGTTATTTTTTAAAAAGTCTTTCATCAAAATAAAAATCAGCACTGTTGTTCAGTTTGATCTTCTTAAAATCCGGATGCAGCGGGTTGATCAGGTAGTTATGTTCTTTATGAATAATAGCTGATGGGCAACGAAACAATAAAGACTTTTTTGTTTTCAATATTTCCTGGCCCATCCATTGGGTATAGTCCGCATCATGGTACCAGTTGTTTTTGAGGCTTTGTAATTTAACATCCTGGTATTCGGCAGTAGTGGGGATCTCTATTTCCATTAACCGGATCATCTGCAGCTCTTCCAGTGTAAGTGCGTTGGCTAAAACCTCTAACAGGGCAAGCGAGATGGATTCGCTGGTATAAATAACCGGTAATCCGGGAGGGTTCCATCTTCCGCCTTTCAGGCGCGCACCGGTTCCTGAAAGTTCATTGGCGAATTTTCTGTGTGCAAATCGGTAAACGATCATGTGTATACGCCGTATTGGATTCTTGAAAGCTGATCGATAACTTCCTGGATGCCTCTATCAGAATAGAGCGAGTCAAAATTGATTGTTTGCCCCAGCACCTGCTTGTCTTTTTTTAGCCAGCTATAGAGTGTATCTGCACTGGTAAAGGTTTCCAGCCCAAGGTTGATCATCTCCTGCAAGAGGAGGATACGGTCAGTATAGATACCTTCAAAAGAGGAATTGTTTTTAGCGTATCGCTGAAGTGTTCTTTCAGAGAGATGCAGCATATTGGCCCATTCACTTTGGGTAAATGGGACAAGATCGGTAAGTTTTTTTAGCTTTTTGTAAGTATAATCGGCAACTGTTACCGGCTTCTTAACCGGGAGGTAGGTACTAACAGGCTCTTCTACCTTTGTTAGCTTTGTTTTCCCCTGTGCATATCGTTGCATTTTTGCCATATCCGTCTTTTGTCGCACCAATATACGACTTTTGTCTTTAAATTTCCAATTCTTCAACCCCTTTTTTACCGTTTTTTTGGTTTCGGGAAATAATAAGATAGATTTGTTCTTATAATGAATGCGTTATGAAAGGAAATTATAACCAGTTCCGGGCAATGCTGGCGATCACCAAGGGTAGTTTGCGGGCTATTTTCCGTAGCCCTTCTGCAGTTATTTTCAGTATTGCCTTTCCATTGGTTTTTATCCTGGTATTTGGTTTTATTGGTAACGGGGGCAGGGTTTCTGTTAATGTTGCGTTTGATCAAAGTTCAGATACTATCAATCCTATCTACCCGGCCATCAGGCATATTGCGGGCATCAACCTTGTTACAAAAACAGGGGAGGCGCTTAGAGAAGATCTGGAAAAAGGCAGGATCACTGCTATCATAAAAATAGAGAAATCGGGCCTTGCCAACCCGCCTTACAAGATCAGTCTAACCAGTTCTGAAGCAGTAAACCCGCAGAATATTCAGGTACTGCAATCTATATTAAATGCGGTAATTGCCGGTATTAATCAAAAAAGCTATACGGATGCCCCAACTATTGCCATGATCAATAATACGGTTACAAAAGTTCCGGGGCGGATTTACAGAACTATTGATTTTATTCTTCCAGGCCAGTTGGGTTTTTCATTGTTAAGTTCAGGTGTTTTTGGCGTTGCTTTTTTGTTTTTTAATTTAAGGCAGCAATTGGTTTTAAAAAGATTTTATGCAACACCTATCAGGCGTTCCTATATTGTTTTGGGTGAAGCTTTGAGCAGGGTACTTTTTCAGATGCTTACCTCTGTTATTGTGATTGGTATAGGGCATTATATTTTTCATTTTACGCTGGTGCATGGCTTCCAGACATTTATGGAGATCATGGTGCTTAGTTTTGTGGCATTGATTCTGTTCATGGGTTTTGGTTTTATCGTAAGCAGTGTGGCTAAAAGTGAGAGCACCATCCCGCCATTTGCCAACCTGATCACACTGCCACAATTTTTGCTGGCAGGAACATTTTTCTCAATAGAGGCTTTCCCTACCTGGCTGCAACCCATCTGTAGAATATTGCCCTTAACGCATTTTAATAATGCCATGCGTAATATTTCTTTTGAAGGAGCCAGCCTGGCCAGTTGCTGGAAAGAGCTGGGTATATTGGGTATCTGGACAGTAGTGGTATACACTGTTGCTTTTAAAACCTTTAAGTGGGAATAACCTATGAAACTGATCAGGTTTGCATTAATTAGTGTGGTGGCCATGTTTGCGATAGCCTCATTTATTGGTTTGTTGCTGCCAACCAATGTGCTGGTGTCAAGGGCAGTGAACATTAATGCCCACAAGGATTCCATCATCAGTTATGTGAAAGATATAGAACAATGGAAATGGTGGATGGAAGGGATGAACAGTTCATCTGTCAAAATATTCTCTGCCACTTCAGCAGACCTTAACGGTTCGTCGGTGATGATAACCCGGGTTACCGATTCTACTGTTGTATCAACCTGGATCTCTAAGAAAGGTAGCTCTCAAACAGCCACTGTTCATTTGATCAGTAACCCCTCTCAAAATATAACAGTGGTGCAATGGCAGTTTGAAGAAAAACTGAAATGGTATCCATGGGAAAGACTGGGCTCGATGATGAACGACAAAATTCTTGGCCCCATGATGGAAACAAACCTGAATAAACTGAAAACACTGGTTGAGAAAAAACAGGATCAATAAATATTTTCTATTGGCTGGATACTTGTCAAATGAAATCCAGAATCCTGTACCTGCATTTCTACCCCTCTTGTTATAATAAGTCCGGTACGGGCATTATTATTTTGAAAATATTTGGCAAAATTGCAACGATCGGCGATAAAACCGTGTCAAAGTATCGAACCCAGCAGCATGGATGATCAACAGAAACTGGTAAAAGACTGTTTACGGAATAATGCCATTGCCCAGAAACGATTATATGATCTGTTTTCGGGCGATATGCTGGGCATTTGTTACAGGTATACCAAAAGCATGAACGATGCGGAGGAAGTGCTGCAGCAGGGCTTTATTAAAGTGTTCAGAAATCTCCATCAATTTAAAATGCAGGGCGAGCTGGGGGCATGGATCAGGCGGATCATGGTAAATACAGCCATCAATTATCTAAAAAGGAAACCCCGGTACCAGTTAGATCTGAGTTTTGAAGACAATAACCTGCATCCGGTTACAAGCGGCGATACAGACGTGATGCTTAATGTAAAAGACCTGCTTAACCTGGTAAGGCAATTGCCGCCCGGATTTCAAACAATTTTTAACCTGCATGCGGTAGAAGGGTATACGCATGTTGAAATAGGTAAAATGCTCGGCATTAATGAGGGTACAAGCCGTTCGCAATATGCAAGGGCAAGGGCCTTGTTGATCAGTTGGCTGGAAATGCATTCCGTTAATGAAAAAAAAGGTAGCTATGGCCGATAAATCTTTTGAACAAAGGGTACAAGAGCAACTGGCAAACCTGCACATGAAGCCGGATGCATCTGTATGGCCAGAGGTAGAGGCTGTTTTACGGCGTGAAAGAAAACGAAGATGGCTGATCTGGATATTTGTATTGCTGGCAGGATGTGGCGGTGCATTTTTTTGGACTTATTATCAGTATAGTCAACCCGAACAACTATCTCATGTAACTGTTTCAAAATCTGGCATACATGCAACAGATACTCCGCAAAAAGCAGCTTCAGCTATTGATGTTACAGAAAAAAATAAAATAACCAGCCCTCCTCAGGGGCAAGTAACTGCAAAGAGTCTGGCTATTGACAAATCAGAGCAGGCTGGCTTGTTACACGCTGCGCCTGAGACGAAGCACTACGGGATTATGCTACAATCCGGTACACCGATAGCAAAAGGATCGGATGTGAAAGATAATAGCATAACCTTGCCTTCCAAACAGGAAACAACTGTAATCACACCCGAAACGAATAAGACAACTGATACAGAAACTGCCCCTCAGTATATACAGAAAATAACCGTAACAGCTATTGATACCGCTACTGAGATAGATAAACAGGTAACTGCAACGCAGGTTAAGCAGCCTGAATCCCGTACTCCGGTAGCTGACTCACCGGCTACAGTTATTGCAAAGAATAAAAAAAGAAAATGGCAGTGGCATATTGCGGTTGATGGAGGAATAAGTGGCATACGCAAGTCGCTGTTCATGCAAAAAGTTACCGCGGTCGATGTTTATGCATCCAGCCCTTCTACCGGAAATATTTCAGGCGCATCGCAACCCGGGATTAAAATACCGGTTATTAAAGATGCACTATCATTTGGGATACAGCTACAGGCAGTAAGAGCAATCGGTAAAAAACAAAGCATTGGTATCGCATTGGGTTACTCCTTGTTTCAAACAGCTACCAGTGTAGGGGGCAGTGTAGACAGTACTGTATTCTTTAGCGGTTACAACATGTACAATACAAATGGGTATTATTACAGAAGTGCCGATAGTATTGGTTATAAAAATCAATACCATTTTCTGCGGGCGGGTGTTGATCTCTATAGAGATATGAAGTTGATTAAAAAGGTTTCAACTAGATGGCAACTGGGTACAGGCCTCAATTTTCTGGTTACAACCAATGCCCTGCATTATGATGCAGGCAGTGGAAGGCTTTTCAGAAACAGTTCATTATTCCAAACATTACAGGTTCATCTTTCAGCAGGATTTGATGTTGCGGTCGGAAAACAACCTTTCCTGTATGTAGGTCCGCATTGGCAATATTTTATCAGTGATCTTACAAAAATTAGTGGTTCAAATCAGCATTTATTCCTGTCATCACTTAGAGTCGCTTTCATTCTTCCTGAAAAGAAAAACAAAATGCAACGGTAAAGTTGATGCCTGTGTCAGTATGGCAAAACCTGTTGTATGAAACGTTTACTGATTGTTGTTGTTAGTGCGCTAACCCTGTTGTCTGCCTGCATGAAAGACAATGTTTCTGAACGGTACACTTTTTACCGGCCTGTTTACAAAACACGCGATGAGGTAAAAGCAAACATCAAAAGCAATTCTTCCCAACCAATACAGCAGCCGGGTAAAATAGTTGTGAGAGACCATTATGTATTCCTGAACGAAATAGATAAGGGCGTACACATCATTGATATTACTGATCCTGCAAAGCCGTTAAACATTGCATTTATTGAAATCCCGGGTTGTGTTGACCTGGCCGTTAAAGGGGCTTATTTATATGCAGATTGTTATACCGCCCTGGTAACAATGGACATTACCAATCCTTTGCAGATTAGTGTTAAACAATTTCTCAACGGCGTGTTTCCACACAGGTATTACCAGGGATTTATGGCAGATACTTCAAAAGTGATCAAAGAATGGGTAAGGGTTGATACAGTTGTTAATAAAAGATTTACAGGTACGCTTACTCATATGCTGAATAAAGACAGCCGGGTCTTCATGTCTAATGCTGTTTACACGGGTGCACCAGGCGCAAACGCTGCTGTTTCTGCAGCCGGTGTGGGTATTTCCGGATCGCTGGCAAGGTTTGCATTGCTGGATAGCAGGATGTACACAGTTAGTGAAAACGATTTGAAAGTATTTAATCTTACACAACCTGCTTCGCCTATTTTATCATCAACTGTATTATTACAGCAGGGGAATATAGAAACGATTTTTCCATACAAAAACAAGTTATTTATCGGCAGCCAGTCGGGCATGTTTGTTTTTGATGCCTCTGTACCTGATCAACCTCAAAAAATCAGTCAGTTTACGCATGCCCGCTCCTGCGATCCTGTGATTGCAGATGAAAAGTATGCATATGTAACATTATCCGGCGGATCGTTTTGCGGCGGGTTCAGTAACCAGTTGGATATTGTTGATATCACCAATCTGAGCAGCCCTGCTTTAATCAAATCCTACAATCTCATCTCTCCCAAAGGTTTATCCAAAGACGGGAACCTGTTATTGATTTGCGACGGGAAAGAAGGTGTTAAAGTTTTTGATGCGGCAGATGCATGGCATATATCGCTGCTAAAGCAGGTAAGTGGTTTTGAAGCAAATGATGTGATCGCTTTGCAGGGCATAGCCATTGCTGTGGCAAAAGATGGCCTTTATATGCTCGATTACACAAACCCCGGCAACGCATCTGTGATGAGTAAAATACCAATAACACAAAATAAGTAAAGATGAAAAATTGTGGTTTGATTTTAATATCGGTATTTATTACAGTCTCAATAGCTGCGCAGGTAAAGCCAGCTAAGAACAATTATTACCTACTTCCGCAGATTGCATTACTGAATGGGGATCAGTCGGCGAGTGGACAGGTGCAGGTAGCGGGTGGGATTGAAAAAAACGGATGGGGGATAGGCATCGGTACCGGTATTGATTATTACAAAGTAAGAACAGTGCCTGTATTTGTTGATCTGCGAAAATCTTTTGGTAATAATGGTGCTGTATTCTCCTATTGCAATATTGGCAGCACCCTTGCATGGCCGCTCGAATCGCAATATTCGTACGACTACATTAGGGGATGGAGTGGGAGTGGCCGGAGAAGTGATTTTAGCAATGGCTTGTATACCGATGTAGGGATCGGCTATTCTATCCGGGGAAAAAAGAATAAAGGAATAGCGCTCAGCCTGGGTTATTCTATGAAGCAAACTACCGAAACACGGTACGGTACTATTTACATGGATTTTCCACCTTATGTTTCTGTAAACACCGAAACAAAACTTGATTATACATTTAACAGGATTGCTTTTCGTTTAGGTGTGAGGCTTTGATAAAATAGTAGTTACTGCAATTTTTCGCCAAACCTTATCTGGTTGATGGCATCTGCCATCCTGCTAATCCTTGTTGCTTCTTTGTTGGAACTATAGATCCAGTCGATATACTTTTTCTGCTCAGCTTCAGAGAAATTATGAAAATGTTTGTAAGCATCAGGTTCATCGCGCAGGCATTCAATAAACTCGATCGGTATTTCTAATGGGTCATTGTCTGGAAACAGGATAACCTCGATCCAATCACCTTCCTGTTTTCCTATTTTTTTTCTGATAGCAGCTTTTACCGGAAGAAACAGGTTGCCATTTCCCATAGGTGCCAGGTTATAGTTGCTTATCAAATGCCCGTCGATACTGCCTTTCACCTTCACCCATCCAAAATGATTTTTTTTGTTTGGTGGTATTTCCGGAACACGTACATAGGTCCAGCCACCTTTGCCGGGGAATTTTTCTAATTGGCAGGTTTTATGTACAAAAGGTTTTTCCATTACACTGTTTTGATAAAAGAAAGGTTACGTTGCATGCCTTTAAACTTTGCACGTTTTAAAGGAGAGTGTTTAAAAACCGTATTAAATGTTTCTTCGGTTAAAGCCTCCCATTCTTTGGTAGAAAGATTCAATATTTCAGGTATCGGTGTAAATGCGGTTTCATGATGTGGTTTGCTGAACCTGTTCCACGGGCAAACATCCTGGCACACATCGCAACCAAACAGCCAGTTATCAAATTTGCCTTTCATTTCATTTGGTATCAATGCCTCTTTTAATTCAATGGTAAAATAACTGATGCATTTGCTGCCATCAATCACTTTGTTGTTGAGAATGGCATCGGTAGGACAGGCGTCGATACATTTCCGGCAACTGCCGCAAAAATCTTTGGCAAAAGGATCGTCGTATGCCAATTCGATATCAACGATCAATGTTGCAATAAAATAAAAAGAACCGTTTTGTTTAGTGATCAGGTTGCCGTTCCTTCCAATCCATCCCGCGCCGCTCCTGAGTGCCCAGGTTCGTTCCAGTACAGGGGCTGAATCTACAAATCCCCGTCCCTGAATCTCGCCTATCTGTTCATTAAGCAGTAATAATAAATTTTTGAGCTTGGCCCTGATCACTTCATGATAATCATTTCCAAAAGCATATTTGGCAATATGCGGGGTGTTTTCTTTCTGCTGCTGATCAGGAAAATAATTCTGCAATAGCGTGATTACAGATTTGGCGCCAGGAACTAATTTGCGTGGATCAACCCTGAGGTCAAAATGGTTTTCCATGTATTGCATGCTGCCATGCATATCCTGCTTTAACCATGTTTCTAATCTTCTGGCATCATCAGTCAGTGCTTCTGCTCTTGCAATCCCACAATACGAGAAGCCCATTTGTTGGGCTGTTTGTTTGATGAGATTTGTATGATGTTGAATGGTACTCAAAAAAAATAACCTCCATTAATTAATTTCAAACCAGCTATCCTTCAAAGTCTTCTGCATGCAGCATATGAAAAAACCGGTGAGCAACAGGTGCTATCAAAATGCCGATATTGGTAATGAAAGCCACACCGCTGAACAGGGCATAAAAAGAAGAGAATATCTTTCCGATACTTGTCTTTATTTCTGCTACAGGCCCCATACCGCTTAATATCATTGAAGCGTTGTGCAGGGCATCTATCCAACTCATTGGGCCGGCATAGCGGTAACCTGCAACACCTATCAAAAGACAGATACTTAATATCACAAAAGCTACCACCGCATTCCGGTAAAGGCGGCCTAAAAATACTTTTTGTGACGCTACCGGTTCTGATTTGTGTTCATATCCCCCTAATAAAAAAGCTTTCTGCAGGTTCCTTGTTTTCATGATTTAGTTATTTACAGGTTGAGGCAAGTTGCTCATCAATGGATTTTTTAATATCGAGGTAAATATCTTTCCTTTCTTCACCCAGTAATCCTTTGGTAAAAAAGATACAGGCATACCCACGGCATTTGTCAACCATGGGCCAGGTGCCAAATAAACCCGGACTGGCTACAACAGTGCCGCTCCCGTTTTCATCGGCTTGCAGTATCCACTCGCCAAATCCATAGTTGAAGCCTTCGGCAGCTTTGGGTGCATATTTTATCATGGCAGGTGTAGTGCGAACCATATTCATATCTTCAACAGCTTTCTCACTCAATATTCTTTTACCATTAAACATGCCTTTGTTAAGCAGCATAGATAGAAAATTCATATAATCACTGGCCGTAGAAACCGCCCCGCCCGAAGGGTTTACCGCAGTAAAACTGGCAAAACTGGTATTGCGCATCATTAAAGGTCGGGTGATGCGTTCCTGCATCAATTGTTCGAAGCTTCTTTTTGAGAGCACCTCCAGTATACGGCCTGCTATGTTCAGTCCAATATTACTGTAACGGAATTCGAGCCCGGGGTTAGACTGGATCTCTTTTTTAGAAGCAAAATCATTCACCTCCTCTTCCAATGAGGCATATTTTTTACGATTGAATAGATTCGTGAGCCGTATGGGTTCAGATTCTATCCCGGTTAAATGCGCCAGACAATCTTTAATAGTAATATAACCTTTGGAATATTTGCTGAAAATGGGGAGGAACTTACTCACTTTATCATCCAGCGAAAGTTTACCCTGGTCAACAAAACTCATCACCAATGCTGCGGTTAACCATTTGCTGCAACTGGCAATTGGTGCCTGGGTTTTCAGGTTAAAATCAGTGCCAAGAGCCTTTTGGTAGATGATCTTGCCATCTTTATAAATCAGGGTAACCACATTACCCCCAAGTTCCTTTTTGGAAGATTCCAGTTTCCGGTCAACCTCCGAAAAATCAGGTTGTGCAATGGCAGCCTGAAAGAATAGCATAAAGATCAATACAGCACTGCCTTTTGCGCAGTTTAAGCCGGGTTTTACAGACATATTTTCCGAATTTAAGTATTGGATTGTGGTTTGCAATCTGGTTTAAAGTTATTTGAAAATTTGTAGTCATCAACAGAAATGGGTTGCCCTTTTGTATGGTATTATATTTTACCATTTTGTTAGCTAATCTGCAAATTCAAAAAACGATCACACCGTTAAACCCAACAAGCTATGAACCTTAATAATTATACTATTAAAGCGCAGGAAACCGTACAGGCAACCCAACAGGTGGCCTTTAATAATGGTAACCCTAATATGGAAACCAACCACCTGTTAAAAGCTTTGCTGGCTGATAAGGATAGCCCGGTTGAATTCCTGTTAAAGAAGAACAATGTAAATGTTGGTTTCCTGGAAAGCAAAGTAGACGAGGGCATTGCCAAATTGCCCAAAATACAGGGTGGCGAACCGGCTCAGAGTATCAGCCGAGATCTGAACAATGTGTTCCTGAAAGCCAATACTGTATTAAAAGAGTTCAAAGACGAATTCATCAGTCCGGAACATTTATTACTTGCTTTAATGCAGGTGAATGATGATACCTCAAAAACATTAAAAGCGGTTGGTCTTACCGAAAAAGGACTGATAACTGCTATCAAAGATCTTCGCAAGGGCGATACCATCAAATCACAAACACAGGAAACGCAACTGAATACCCTGAACAAGTTTGCCAAAAATCTGAACGAACTGGCAAGGCAGGGAAAATTAGACCCGGTAATCGGACGGGATGAGGAAATTCGCAGAACACTCCATATTCTTACCCGCAGAACCAAGAATAACCCAATCCTTGTGGGTGAACCTGGCGTTGGTAAAACAGCCATTGTAGAGGGTTTGGCCATGCGTATCATTAATGGCGATGTGCCGGATAACCTGAGGTCGAAAACAATTTTTGCTTTGGATATGGGTCAACTGATTGCCGGCGCAAAATACAAGGGCGAGTTTGAAGAACGTTTGAAAGGTGTGGTAAAAGAAGTGGCTACCAGCGACGGAGAAATTATTTTGTTTATTGATGAGATCCATACCCTTATTGGTGCCGGTGGTGGTGAAGGTGCCATGGATGCTGCTAATATTTTGAAACCTGCCCTTGCCCGTGGAGAACTGAGAGCTATTGGCGCCACCACATTAAGCGAATACCAGAAATATTTTGAAAAAGATAAGGCCCTCGAGCGCAGGTTCCAGAAAGTGATCATTGATGAACCCGGTATGGAAGACGCGATCTCCATTTTAAGAGGATTGAAAGACAGGTATGAAACACACCATCATGTGCGCATTAAAGATGAGGCGATCATTGCTGCAGTGGAATTATCTACAAGGTATATGACCGACAGGTTCCTGCCGGATAAAGCGATTGACCTGATTGATGAAAGCGCTGCTAAACTTCGCCTCGAAATGAATTCGATGCCTGAGGAACTGGATAAATTAGAAAGACAGATCCGCCAGCTTGAAATTGAACGGGAAGCTATTAAGCGCGAGAATGATGAAGACAAACTGAAAGAACTGAATATCGAGATCAGTAATCTGGCAGTTGAAAGAGATACGTTGAAATCGAAATGGAAACAGGAAAAAGAACTGGTTGAAAAAGTACAGAATGCCAAAGCCACGATTGAAGAGTTAAAACAACAGGCAGAACAGGCTGAGCGTAATGGTGAATATGGTAAAGTGGCTGAAATAAGATACGGTAAAATAAAAGAACAGGAAGAACTGATCAGCCAGGTAACGGCACAGATTGAAGGTTCTGCTGATAAACGTTTGCTGAAAGAAGAAGTGGATGCAGAAGATATTGCAGAAAATGTAGCCAAGGCAACCGGTATTCCTGTTGCAAAAATGCTGCAGAGTGAAAGAGAAAAATTATTGCACCTCGAAGATGAATTACATAACAGGGTAGTGGGACAGGAAGAAGCCATCACTGCTGTAGCCGATGCCATACGCAGAAGCCGCGCAGGATTGCAGGACCCTAAAAAACCTATTGGTTCCTTTATTTTCCTTGGTACAACAGGTGTTGGTAAAACAGAACTTGCCAAAGCACTGGCAGAATACCTGTTTGATGATGAGAGCATGATGACCCGTATTGATATGAGTGAGTATCAGGAAAAACATACCGTATCCCGTTTAGTAGGCGCACCTCCGGGATATGTGGGATATGATGAAGGAGGCCAGTTAACAGAATCCGTTCGTCGTAAACCATACAGTGTGGTGTTGTTGGATGAGATTGAGAAGGCCCACCCTGATGTATGGAATGTATTGTTGCAGGTATTGGATGATGGCCGCTTAACAGATAATAAAGGCAGGGTGGTGAATTTTAAGAATACCATCATCATCATGACAAGCAATATCGGCAGCCACCTGATACAGGATGCTTTTGAAAATGTAACAGATGCCAATGTGGAAGATGTTACCGAAAAAGCAAAACTGGAAGTGATGGGACTGCTCCGCCAGACGATCAGACCCGAATTTTTGAACAGGGTAGACGAGATCATCATGTTCAGTCCGTTGATGAAGAAACAGATCATGGGCATCGTAAAAATACAACTGGAAGGATTAAAACAACTGGTGGCCACCAATGGCATTACATTAAAGTACAGCGAATACCTGTTGGAATTTCTTGCAGAGCAGGGTTATGACCCGCAACTTGGGGCAAGACCTTTGAAACGTCTGATCCAGAAGCAAATCATCAATGCATTGAGTAAAAAGATTTTGGCAGGAGATGTAGATAAATCAAAGCCCGTTTTAGTAGATGTATTTGACGGTTTGGTGGTGTTTAGAAATGATGACGAAAAATAAGTGTAAAGTCAAAAGATAAAAATAGCCGGTGCTAATGTGCCGGCTATTTTGTTTGCTGGTTTCTTGCCGGATATGTAAAATAGTAAGTGTTTTTCTTCAGAAAATATGCGGTAAATACGCTATTTCGGATTTTGAAACTGCTATAATTTTATTGCTATTCCTCATGATATTGGAGGACGCAAAATGCGTCCTCCAATATGTTAATCATGCAAACTATGGCAAAGACCAAAACGCAATTACAACTGGCAGATGAAGTGGTAATGAGCAAAATATATATGGTCAGGAGCCAGAAAGTTATGATTGACCGGGATCTGGCTGAATTGTATGGAGTTGAAACCAAACATTTAAAACAGGCTGTTCGCAGAAATATTAGCCGTTTCCCGAATGATTTTATGTTCGAAATGAATGAATCCGAGCTGAGGAATTGGAGGTCACATTTTGTGACCTCCAATTCAGACAGGCAAGGGCTACGGTACGCACCGTTCTGTTTTACCGAACAGGGAGTAACCATGTTATCCTGTATATTAAACAGTGAAAGAGCTATTGTTGTAAATATCCAGGTCATCAGGATATTTACCAGGATGAGAGAAATGTTGCTCACACATAAAGACATCCTTTTACAGTTAGAAAAGATTGAACAAAAACTTGCCGGGCACGATGAACAGATCGAAAAAGTATTTCTTTACCTAAAACAACTGCTCAATCCCCCGCAACCGCCCCGGCAAAGAATAGGTTTCAGAAGATACAATGAATAAGTACGACTGATTTTGGTTATCTTAAAACTTCAAATCAGTCACCATGAAAAAGCTTCCCTGCCTGCTATCCATCTGCATCTTCTTTTTGAGTTCGATCAGCACTTTAAAGGTTTACAGCCAGAATATTCCTTATGGGAATAATAAATCTTCAGGCAAGTATTATGATATCCGTGGATTTAAAATGTATGGTGAGGTATATGGAGAAGGACAGCCATTATTGATCATTCACGGCAATGGCGGCTCTATCAGCAATTTTAAATACAATATTCCTTTTTTTTCCAGGAAGTATAAAGTAATTATAGCCGACAGCCGTTCACAGGGCAAATCAACAGATACAGGTGATTCGCTTACTTATGAAATGATGGCCGATGATTATGCAGCATTGTTAACTGCGATGCATATAGATTCTGCCAATGTGATAGGCTGGAGCGATGGCGGAATTAATGGCCTCCTCTTGGCTATCAGGCATCCTGAGAAAGTAAAGAAGCTGGCTATTACAGGCGCTAATCTTGAGTCTGATACCAACGCTGTTTTTAAAGAGGTGTGGGATCTTGTTGGTCCGCCATATGAAACGCTGAGGGCAAAGAAAAATAAAACAGCCTCTGAAAAAAATAATTTGAAATTATTCCGGCTTTTATGTGAGCAGCCGCATATCCCTGTAAACGCACTTGATAAAATTTCCTGTCCAACATTGGTAATAGGAGGCGATCATGATGTGATCAGGGAGGAACATACGATGCTTATCTATCACAGTATTCCAAAAGCATATTTATGGATACTGCCAAATTCGGGGCATAGTACACCTGTAGTATACAAAGATGTGTTTAACTCAACAGTACATGATTTCTTCAGTAAACCTTACCGGTTGATAAAAGGGGAAGGAAGGTTTAATTAATACCGATTGACAAAATGTAAGCCGCAGATTTGCAGATTAAAAAAATCTGCGAATCTGCGGCTTAAAAATTTACTATTCTATCCAATTACTATTCTTCCGCCTTATTCTTTAATGCCATCAGCAGGGTATAAGCGCCTTTTACCACTATTTGCTTATCTGTAAAAACAGGAGCATTCTTTATTTCGATATACCCGTTTTCTTTAATGCCTGTTTCTGCAGGCATCATTTGGTATTGGTTATTGCCTTTTGAAACGAAAACATAATTACCGCTTTCAAAACTTACAATCGCATCTTCCGGCAGGGCCAGGGTATTCAGGCTTTTTACTTTGATGTCTGCATTCATATACATGCCAGGCAGTAATGTCTTATCATATTGATCAAAATGGCAATGAACATCTGCAGTTCTTTCGGGAGTAAGATCTCTGCTGATCAAACTAACCTCGCAAAGATGTTTCTTGTCAGGCTCATTATTTGTATATGCTATCAGCTTCTGCCCGATATACAGTTTGTCTAAATCTTTTTCAAACACTTTTAAATTCAGGTGTATGTCGGATGGATTTACCAGCTCGAAAAGTACATCAGCAGGGGTTACATATTTACCAATATTCATATTCACTTTAGAAACAAAACCATTGATGGGTGAATAGATGTTTACGCTCTTTGAAATAGTATTCTCTGAAACCCCTGATGGGTTAATGTTGATCAGTTTTAATTTTTCTGCAAGGGCACTCAGCATTATTTTTTGGTTGTTGTACTCCATTTGCGCCTGTTGAAACACCTTGTCGCTGCTGGCTTTACTCTGGTTCAATTCTTTCTGTCTGATATATTCTGCCTCTGAAAATACCAGCTTCGATTTGATGGTAAGATAATCCTGCTGCAACTGGATATATTGCTGATCTTCCATGCTGGCAATCACCTCGCCTTTCCTGATCTGCATGCCGGGCAATAGTTTGGTTGATTTCAGGTAACCTCCCAATGGCATACTTACAGAAACCATGTTTTGGGGTGGCACATCTATCTTGCCATTTACTTTTATAGTAGACGAGATACTTTTTGCCTCTAACCCCCTTAACTCAATTTTTGCAGTAGCCTGTTGGCCCGCGGTAAGGATAATTGTGTTCTCATTTGCTATATTGGTGGCAGCCGCCTTTTCCTGCGTTTTCTTACCCCCGCAGGCGGCAAGCAGAAAAAAACCTGATATGATAATTATTCTTTTCATTTTGTCCTGTTATTTTGATAATAAATAATTGATGGCAATAATGCTTTCATTCAGCGCTTTCAATGCATCAAGATAGCTGCTTTGAATAGCTGTTGATTGATTGGTAAGCATTACCCATTCCAGATAATTGATATCGCCGTTGGCAAATTGTTTGTTGGCTGTTTGTATGATCAAACCGGCATTGGGAAGGGCTGTTTTCTCATAATAATTAACTGCCTGCCAATTGGTTTGATATTGCACCTGCAGGCTCCTGTATTGTGTTTCCAATACCTGAAATTGTTGCTGGTAATTGTTCTCAGATATACGCTCGTATGCTTTAGAAGCATTTATTTTAGCCTTTTGTGATGATGAAAACAACGGAATGCCCACACCAACAATAGCTGTACTGAAACGCGATGAGAAACCGTATAACACGTTATCAGCCCCCATACCTTTCATACTCATATTGGAATAACCAATAGTCAGATCGGGGAGGAGTTTTGATTTTTCCAATTGGGTGTTCGCATTGGCAGTAAGCTTTTGTTGTTTCAAAACGGATAACAACGGATGCCCCGAGATTGTAGCACTGTCTATTATTCCCTCTGCCGGCAGCCTTGGCGATTCAGCCTCCGGCTCAAATTTAGTAACCGTATTAAGGAGTAACTGAAACTGCAGTTTGGCTACTTCAATTTCATCATGGATGGCTTTAATTTGGAGGTAAATATTGCCTCTTTGTGTTTCGGCAGTTGTTCTTTCCAAAATATTGCTTTCTCCTTTTGCCAAACGCAGATCGGCTTTACTCAGAAATGCTGCATAGTTACTGTCGGCTTTCAATAATAACTTTCTCTTTTCATGCAACAGCACTATTGTATAAAAGACCTGTGTAACGGCTTTTTTTAAGTCTGCTTCTTTTAACGACACACTTAATACTGCTGTTTTCCATTCTTCCGTTAATACTTTCTTTTGATTAGAATACACGGTTGGAAAGCTGAATGATTGTGAAATAGCAACCCTGTTATCAGTATAATAACTGTTAACCTGTCCTACTTCAGCCGTAAAGTTTGTTTTGGGAATAATAGCCGATGATTGGATCAGCATCTGCTGGTATTCAGCTTTCAGCTTTTCATTTTTTACCGATGCATTATTTTTTAAAGCCGTATCAATAGCTGCCCCAAGCTTAATCTTATCCTGAGCCTGTGTGCTGATAGATGTGAGTGAAACCAATAACAATATGGCCACACCTGTTTTAACAGCATGTTTTTTCTTTATACCTGTTCTCTCAAACAAAATGTAGAGTACAGGTAACACAAACAGTGTTAAGAAAGTAGCTATCAACAATCCGCCGATCACTACAGTAGCCAAAGGCCGCTGAACTTCTGCGCCTGCACCATTACTGATCGCCATTGGCAGGAAACCCAATGAAGCCACGAAGGCTGTCATGAGTACCGGGCGAAGTCTCACTTTTGTTCCCATTAATACAATATCAGTTAAGTTAGTTAATCCATCTTTTTTCAAACGGTTGAACTCTGCAATCAATACAATCCCATTCAGCACCGCCACGCCAAATAAGGCAATGAAACCCACACCGGCACTGATGCTGAACGGCATGCCCCGCAGCGCAAGGAAGAATATGCCGCCGATTGCCGACAGTGGGATAGCGGTGTATATCAGCAATCCATGCTTTAACGAATTAAAGGCGAAGTACAGTAAAATCAGGATCAGGCATAATGAAACCGGAACAGCGATCATCAATCGTTTTTTTGCTTCGTTCAGATTCTCAAATGCACCGCCATATGTTATGTAATATCCTGCCGGCAATTTTATCTGTGCGTCTACTTTTCCCTGTAATTCGGTTACAATGGTTTGTACATCCCTGTTGTGTACATTAAAGCCCACTACAATTCTCCGTTTCGCATCAACCCTTTGTATCTGGTTAGGGCCATCTTTTATTTCAACACTGGCTAATTGCGATAATGGTATCTGTGTGCCTTGTGGTGTTGGGATAAGCAGGTTTTGTACATCTTCCAGGTTTTTGCGTTTATCCATATTCAGTCTCACCACCAGGTTAAACCGTTTTTCTTCTTCAAACACCAAACCGGTGCTTTGTCCTGCAAATGCCGTGTTCACCACTTTGTTGATGTCGGCAATGGTCAGGTTATACTGCGCAATTACCGCACGATTGTAATTGATAATGATCTGCGGCATACCTGTTACCGGTTCCACAAATAAATTCTGGCTTCCCTGTACACTGGATACTACTTTGCCTAATTTTTCTGCATAGCGCGCCAGTGTATCAAGGTTCTCTCCAAAAATTTTACATACCACATCCTGTCTGGCACCTGTCATAAGTTCATTAAAACGCATCTGCACAGGGAACTGAAATCCCGCCGTAATACCGGGAACATCCTGAAGGGCAAGACTCATTTTTTCTGATAATTCTTTAAATGTTTTTGCCGATGTCCATTCGCTCTTGTCTTTCAGTATCACCATCATATCACTGGCTTCCATAGGCATCGGGTCGGTGGGTACTTCCCCGCTTCCTATTTTAGTAACCACTTTCTGCACTTCGGGAAATTTTGTTTTAAGGATATGCGCGGCTTTTTGCGTACTCTCTATGGTGGTGTTCAGGTTACTTCCTGTTAATACTCTTGTATCTACTGCAAAATCGCCTTCCTCAAGTGCCGGAATAAATTCTCCTCCTAAAGTGGAAAGGGTATATATCGCAACTGCAAAAAGTACCAATACCGTTGCAAGAACTGATTTAGGAAACTGCAGGATCTTTTTTAAACTATGCTGATAGAATCTTTCTACCCGAAACATCACTTTATCAGAGAGGTTTGGTTGATGTTTTATTTTCCTGCTCAGCATCAATGCACTCATCATGGGTATGTAAGTGAGTGAAAGAACAAAGGCGCCCAGTAAAGCGAAAGCTACAGTTTGTGCCATTGGCTTAAACATCTTTCCTTCAATGCCCTGTAAAGTGAAAATGGGGAGGTATACGATAAGGATAATGATCTGCCCAAACACCGCACTGTTCATCATCTTGCTTGCAGATTGCGTTACCTGCTTATCCATCTCATGCCGTGAAAGCAAATTGGTTTGACTGAATTTTTTGCTGTGCGAGAGCTGGTGCATAACGGCTTCCACAATAATTACCGCGCCATCTACGATCAATCCAAAATCTAATGCACCAAGGCTCATCAGGTTACCACTTACGCCAAACAGATTCATTAAGATGATGGCAAAAAGCATGGCCAGCGGAATAACCGATGCTACCAATACGCCTGCTCTGAAGTTTCCAAGAAACAACACAAGGATGAACACCACTATGAGCGCACCTTCCAGCAGGTTTTGTTCAACGGTGCCAATGGCGTTGTTCACCATTTTGGTGCGATCAAGGAATGGTTCTATTACTACTCCGCGTGGTAATGTTTTTTGGATCTGCGCGATCCGCTCTTTTACATTTTTAATTACTTCACTGCTGTTGGCGCCTTTCAGCATCATTACAATTGCCCCGGATACTTCGCCTTTATCGTTATAACACATGGCGCCATACCTTGTGGCATAGCCAATGGTTACATCAGCTACATCCCTGATGAATAAAGGTCTTCCTGTTTTAGTTGCTTTAATCGAAATGTTTTCAATGTCTTCTTTATTGCCGATCAATCCTTCACTCCTGATAAATAATACAGTGGAACCTTTTTCTATATACGCGCCACCTGTGTTTTGGTTATTTTTTTCCAGAGAAATAAAAATATCATGGATGGTTATACCGTAAGATTGTAATTTGGTTGGACTAACAGCAATTTCATACTGCTTCAGTTTGCCACCAAAGCTGCTTACTTCGGCAACACCTTTTACGCCCAATAACTGTCTGCGTACGATCCAATCCTGTATGGTACGTAATTCTGTTTCGTTATACCTTGATTCGTACCCTTCTTTGGGCCTTACCACATACTGGTATATTTCTCCGAGGCCGGTAGAAATGGGCCCCATTTCGGGTGTTCCTATTCCCTGCGGGATTTGCGACTGAACTTTTTGCAGCCGTTCTGCCACCTGTTGCCTTGCCCAGTAAACATCTGTTGCATCATCAAACACAATGGTAACAAGGGATAATCCAAAACGGGAAAAACTTCTGATCTCTTTCAGACCATTGATATTGCTGTTGGCCTGTTCTATCGGAAATGTAACCAGCCTTTCTATATCGGTTGCGCCAAATGATGGGGCAACGGTAATAATCTGCACCTGGTTATTGGTAATATCAGGCACCGCGTCGATCGGCAGCTTTGAAGTTTCGTAAATTCCCAGCCCGATAAGCGTGATAACGAAAAAACCAATGATGAGCTTATTCCGGATGGAAAACTCAATTATCTTATTAAGCATATAATTCTGTTAATCAATTTTGTTTGAATGATTGTACACACAGGATTTCAAATAGCATAGGCATCTGAATCCTTTAAAACAAGATATGATTAGCAGGTCCGGGGTGGTTGCCAAATATTTGATAAGAAGGAAGAAGCTAAGAATACCTCGTTATACGAAGGAAACGATTTGGTCTCGTTGGTTACCGGCTTGGCGATCTCAGTTGAGAAATTATGGGGTGTAAAAGCTGTGATTGTTAAATTGATACCATCAGATGTTTTGAAAGGCAGTTTCATATCCTTGTCATAATCCGCATCCTTTACAATTCCGTGTGCATAGTGCATGCACAAAAAAGCCCAAAGTGTAATGTCACGATTTTCCTGCTTGTGTTCAATATAATGTTCTACCAATGAAGGTAATTTCAGCAACTGCGATAATTCAGTTGTTGAAAACAGGTAGATTGACAGGAATGATATTGTGATGATCTTCTTCAACACCGCAAAGGTACGCAAATGCGGTAAGCCCACAACAGGTCCGGGTGTTGTTTTGTAACTAAAATTGTGTTTAAATTGTCAGGAAATGACCAGCAGGCCAAAATCTCTTAATTGCCGGTCAAACTATTGCATTTTATTTTTGGATACACGAAATTCGTTGCATACCCATGGTTATATACACCGCCACCATACATCAATTTGGAGAGCAGGGCGAAAAGACCGGCTGGACCTATATTGAGGTTCCCGCAGATATTGCGCAGCAATTAAAACCGGATACCAAAAGGTCTTTTCGGGTGAAGGGTAAATTAGATAAACACCCCATCAGCGGTGTGGCGCTGCTGCCTATGGGTGGTGGAAGCTTTATCATTCCGCTTAACGCCACTATGCGCAAGGCAATCAAAAAAAAGAAAGGAGGCATGCTGGAAGTTAAGCTGGCTGTCGATCATAACCCATTGGAACCACCGCCTGGATTTTTAGAATGCCTGGCCGATGAACCTGAGGCCAAAGCTTTTTTCGACCAGCTCAAGCTCTCGCACCGTAATTATTTCATCAAATGGATGGGCGGGGTTAAATCGGAAGCGGCGGTGGCTAAACGTATTGCGCAGGTAATCACTGCTTTATCACGTGGGCAGGATTTTGTTGGCATGATCAGAGCGCAAAAAGCCAGCCGCAAAGAATAGACGGCGTGTGCCGGATGGTTCTCCTATCCCCACACCAACAAAAAATAAGCGCCGGATACTTACTAAGTAGTAAGTATTTCCTAATTTTAAGCTGTGACCGCCCGTAATACCGATACCAAACAGGAAATCCTCCGGATAGGACAGAACCTCATTAAGCTATACGGCTATAATGCGTTCAGCTACGCCGATATATCCAAAGAGCTGAACATGAAAAATGCTGCAGTGCATTATCATTTCAGGGGAAAAGAAGATCTGCTGGCGGCAATACTTGAAAATTATATCCAGGAATATGTTGCGATGAATAAACAGTTGCAGGTATCGGCTTTATCAGCCATGCAGAAACTGGAATTGTTCATTGAGCGTTATTCTATGCTGGTTGATTGCAACTGTATCTGCATTATCGGATCTGTTGCATCTGATTATAATACATTGCCCGAATCGGTAAAACAAAAAATTGGGGAACTGATAGAACTGGTGGTGTCAATGGTAGAAAAGACTTTGAAAGAAGGACAAAAGAATGGCGAATTCACCTTCAGCGAACCGGCACATACAAGGGCTTTGCTGATTATGACTAATCTGGCTGCCGGTGTGCAATTGGCAAGGATATCGGGGAAGAAAGATTATGAGTTCATCAGGAGAGCATTGGTAAAACAGTTGAAGCAATAATTTTTTTATCCATAAAACTTACTTATTAGTAAGTATAATTTAATCATCGAAAAATAAATAGTATGAAAAAAATGATCTTCACGCTGGTACTTTTTGTAGCAGCATTGCCTTTTTTGGCAAATTCTCAAACTCGCTCATCCGATTTTCAAAAAGGAACCATTGTAACAGCCTCCAACGATATCCTTGAAGGGAATATCCGCGATCTGACTAAAAACAAAGGCACAATTGTATTTGAATCATCAGCCGGCCGTAAGAAGATATATACTGCGGCTGAATTGGCCGGTTTTTCGCAGAACGGTACCAGCTATGTTTCGTACGCAAACGATTTTTATAAGGTTGCGGTAACAGGAAGCAAGGCAGCACTTTATCAGCGTGTTACAGATAACAGTGGTAAAATGTTATACAATGGCGCAGAAGTTGTACTGGCAACTACTGCAGAAGGGAAGCCGGGCGATTGGTATATAGAAACAAAATCAAACAATAAATGGATACGCGTTACACAAAAAGATTTTGAAGCAGCGCTTACCACCAGTTTTGCTGATTGCGCATCTGTGATTGCAGATGTTAAAGGCAAACAAATTGATTTTGCACAGATAGCCAAAGCTGTTGAGAAGTATAACAGTTGTCATTAACTATTACCTGAAATAGTGTACAAATTTAATCGCCACAGATTCACAGAGAAAAAATCAGTGAATCTGTGGCGATTAAAAAACTAACTCTCTACAGTTCCGAAAACTCAGCAGGGTTCAATAAAACAGTATCATTTCTTGAAACGGTGTTTTGATATTCGGGCAATGCAGACATTTTTTTCCATTCCGGAGAATCTCCAAATTGTTTCCAGTGTTCATTGCGGTCTGCCATATTGTTGAAGCTGGTCATGTACATCAGGTTAGGCATATGGCTGCCCGCAATCACCTCAGAATAGAATACGGCATTAAAATTTAATTTTTTAAACAGCGCAATCTCTCCACCCTGGTTAAACATGTGCACTTTCTGCCTGTACAACCTTTCAGTAGCGCCCTCATAACTGCGCAGCTCATATACCCTGTCTGTTTTATTTCCGGTTAATGATGGGGCTTCAAAAGATGGCATGAATTGAAATGCTTTTAATACGATGGATTCAATGCGGTTATAAGACGCTGCATTATGGGCGGCATTCCAATAAGTATCTGCTGCTTTGGTAAGCTCAGGATCTTTTACCAGCAGGTCTTCCAGTTTACTTAATTTGTTTAGTGCGCCGATCGGGATAAATACATACACTTTCTTGTCTGTCATAGTATCGTTACCAATCGGATGAAACACACCGATTTTGTCAAAACCGGCCCGGTGCAAGGCCGGCAGGTAAGCATTCTGAAGAAATTCATCAATCTTTTTCACCTGTTCATTGGTAGAAAGGCGATATACTTTGATCTCATAAAATGCTGTCTTGTCTGGCTTTCCTGCATGGGCATTGGTTGCAGACATAAACAGGAAACAGGTAAATGTCAGCAGCGCTGTGATGGTTGTTTTCATGACTCGTTATTATTGGGGGTTGGTTAATCGATAGATCAGAATAGCGGCTCTTTGAATAAGGAATGGAAATTCTTTCAGGTTAATGGTTTCACCCGGTGCATGCGCGCCACGGCCCGATGCACCTAAGCCATCAACACAGTCTAAATACTTTGCAATGTACGAAATATCGCCGGCGCCTCTTGAGCCCGGATCACCGGCCTGAGTGGCACCCAGTCCCATAGCTTTTGTAGTCTGGTCGATGATTTTTAAAATGCGGTTATTCCCTTCGGTAGGCTCCATAGCAGGTATACCATCCTGGAAACTGATTGTTGCTTTGCTGCCATTGAGGTTTTGTGCAACGATGGCCCTCATTTTATTCCGGGCCGATTCTTTTTGGGCTTCTGTTAAAAAACGAAGATCTCCCGTTACAACAACTTCAGGAGAAATGATATTGGTTTTGCCGATAGCTTCCCCCTTCGATTTTTTTTCATCATACTGCATATCTGAGCCACCTATAATTAAACCGGGATTAAAGGTGAGGTACTTCTCGGTACTCAATTCCTCCCGGAAACGGTTTAATATACGGGCCGATTCATAAATAGCCCCGTATCCCGAGCCTTTGGTAAATACACCGGACGAATGCCCTGTTTTAGCAGTAACATGCAATTTCCATCCGCTTGATCCCCTGCGGGCAGTAGCTACAGAATTCAGTCCGTTGGCACCCTCAAAAGCCAGTGCTACATCGCAGGTTTTGGCTCTTTCAATAAAATCTTTCCTGCTTACACTGGTAGGGATTCCTGCTTTTTCTTCATCACCGGTAAAATAAACGGTAATGGAGGCGTCGTTCAGGAGTTCTAACGACTGCAGAGCCTGCAGTGCAGCAATAACCACTACATCTCCTCCTTTCATATCACTGGCACCCTGGCCGGTGGCGGTAGAATCATTTAAGCGGGTGTAAGGAGAGAAAGGCATATCAGGCTCAAAAACGGTATCCAGGTGACCTATAATAAAGACCTTTTTGCCTTTTTTACCCTTGCGGATGGCAACCAGGTGCCCAGCCCGGTTTAAAGAATCGGGCAGGTTTACCCATTCTGTAGAAAATCCCGCAAGCACAAATTCTTTGGCGAAAACATCACCCACCTGTTTAACGCCAGCCTTGTTAAGTGAGCCGCTATTGATATTTACTGCATCTGCCAGTAGTTTTTCCGAATCGGGAATATGCCGGTTGATATAGCTGATGATCTTTTTTTCAGTATCCGAAAGTGGCTGCGAAAAAATATTATTGGTTACAAGCAACGTTGCAACAACGATCAGTATCTTTTTCATGAAGCATATATTGGTTGATGCCAAGATAAGTAACAAATGTTTGCGGCAGTAACGCAAGGAAAAAATCGTATCATTTTTGAGCAGAATAGTATTGCATGCGCCCCGCAAAGCAATTGTTTCTCTCCGGGATGAAAAGTTTAAACAGGATTAAAGGGTAAACATTTTGACCCGGAGGTTAATTAACATTTTCTTGGTAAACATTGAGTACGGTTATTGCATCAACTATACAGGCAATTTTAAAACATATTATTTTAAACCTGGCTTAACGCCATATTAAAACAAACACCTGATGAAAAACAAACACCTTTTATTTGGAGCGATTATGGCGATAGCTGTAACCTTCGTTATGACAGCCTGTAACAAAAGCACCTCTGCGGATGTTTCTACAGCAGGTAAACAACAGTTGTCATTGTACCTGACAGACGGTCCGGGATTGTTCGACAAAGTACTGATCGATATCCGTTCCGTGAAAGTATTGGTAGATACCAGTTCCGACACAAGAAAACATGATAATGAAGATTGGGATCATAGGGGTGGAGATGATCAGCGAAAAGACTCATCTTTTGTTTGGGAGAACCTGAATATTACCCCCGGCGTTTATGATATCCTGAAATTCCGTAATGGCGCAGATACCATATTTGCATCATCAGGAATCACCAAAGGATCCATCAGGTTGATCAAAATTGAGATAGGAACCAATAATTCTGTGGTTAAAGACAGTGTTACTTATCCGGTAAGCCTGCCGCCCAATGCACCTAATTTTGTTCTGATCAAATTAAGAGGAGAAGAGTGTGAAGAATACCTGCCTGCAAAAAAACGTTTATGGCTCGATTTTGATATCACCCGTTCTATCATCCAGAACAGCAATAATCAATTCATACTCCGCCCTGTGTTCCATTTCTATACTGTAAGCAGCACCGGCAGTATCGAAGGAAAAATAGGACCCAAAGAAGGCTTCCCTGTAGTAACAGTGTTTAATGCAACCGATACTGCTTACGCATTACCCGGCAGAGAGGGTGAGTTTAAAATAAGGGGCCTGAAAGATGGTATCTATTCCGTGTACGTAAATGCATCAAACGGATATTTTGATACAACGATCACCAATGTTGAAGTGAAAGCGCCAAGAGAAACAAAATTGGCTACGATCACCTTACGTAAATAACATTTATTTCAGCTTATATTTTGAGAAAAAAAGGGAGTAGCCATACTCCCTTTTTTTTGTTCGATAAACTGTGAGAATAAACAGCATTGTTGTACATTTCAGCATGCAAACAAATACATTCTTACTTTACGGCGCCAATGGCTATACAGGCCGGCTTATTGCAGGCATGGCCGCCGGTTACGGTTTACAACCAATATTGGCAGGCCGGAATGAAGAAGCACTTCGTGCTATGGCTGATTCATTGCATCTGCCATATAAAGTGATCAATCTGTCTGACACAGAATCACTGCAGGCTGCATTGCGCGAAGTGCCTGTTGTGTTGCATGCGGCGGGCCCTTTTCATTACACAGCAAAAAAGATGATAGAAGCCTGCCTTGCCACTCAAACGCATTACCTTGATATTACAGGGGAGATCACTGTTTTTGAACAGGCCAAACGTTATGATGCCAAAGCAAAAGAAAAAGGCATCATGATAATGCCCGGTGTTGGATTTGATGTGGTGCCAACCGATTGCACGGCCCTGTACCTGAAAGAAAAATTACCCGATGCCACTCATTTGAAACTGGCATTTGCCATGGTGGGCGGACAATTATCGCACGGTACGGCCACTACCATGGCAGAAAACCTTGGAGAAGGCGGGGTGGTTCGCGAAAACGGGCAGATTAGCAAAAAACCATTAGGGCATAAAGGCTTTTGGGTAGATTTTGGCGTGAAGAAACTGTTTGTGATGTGTATTCCATGGGGCGATATATCTACTGCATATACCACTACAGGTATTCCCAATATTGAAACCTATACGGGTACATCTCCCAAAACATATAAACTATTAAAATGGCAATGGCTATACAACTGGTTTTTACGTACGTCTTTTGCCCGGAATAAGGCGAAGAAAAAAATTGAACATAAACCGGCAGGACCATCAGATGAGATGCGCGCCAAAGCGATGAGCCTTGTTTGGGGAGAAGCTACAAATGCCACAGGAAAAAAAGTGTCTGCCCGTTTAAAATGCCCCGAAGGATATACACTTACAGCCATCAGCAGCCTCCTCATTACACAAAAAGTGCTGAACGGTAATTTTAAAACCGGCTATCAAACACCGGCGGGTACTTACGGCGCAAACCTTGTAATGGAAATACCCGGTGTTACCAGGGAGGATATTTGATGTTCGGTTAATGATCTACAAAACCAATGCTTATTTTCGGTCACAATCAATTCACTTAAATACTGGGCTATGGCAGAAAACCGGAAAGCGGCAATAGGTTTTATTTTTATTACGTTACTGATTGATGTTATCGGTTTCGGGGTAATCATTCCTGTTATGCCTAAGTTAATAGAACAGTTATTAGGTGTAACAGATATTAGTAAAGCCTCACAATATGGCGGCTGGCTTACATTTGCGTATGCGTTTATGCAGTTCCTGTTTGCGCCTGTATTAGGCAACCTGAGCGATAAATATGGCCGCAGACCCGTGTTACTGTTCTCTTTACTGGGTTTCGGAATTGACTACCTGTTCTTATCATTTGCGCCTTCTATTGGCTGGTTATTTGTTGGACGGGCGATAGCGGGAATTACCGGCGCCAGTTTTACTACAGCGTCAGCTTATATCGCAGATATCAGCACTGCCGAAAACCGTGCGCAGAATTTTGGAATGATCGGAGCCGCCTTTGGTTTAGGTTTTATTATAGGGCCGTTGATTGGTGGATTATTGGGCGAACTGGGGCCAAGGGTTCCTTTCTTTGTGGCTGCAGGTCTGGCATTCACTAACTGGTTGTATGGTTATTTTATATTGCCCGAATCGCTGGATAAAAAACTCCGCCGGCCTTTTGAATGGAGGCGGGCTAATCCTTTAGGCTCACTGATGCAGTTAAAAAGATATCCGGCCGTAGGTGGTCTGGTTGTTTCGCTGGTATTTGTTTACCTAGCGGCGCATGCAGTTCAAAGTAACTGGAGCTTTTTTAATATCGAAAAATTCAAATGGACCCCTAAAATGATCGGGATTTCTTTGGGCGTGGTAGGATTGCTGGTAGCAGTGGTGCAGGGTGGATTGGTTCGGATAATCAACCCTAAAATAGGTAATGAGAAAAGTGTGTATGTGGGATTGGGTTTATACGCTCTTGGATTATTGTTATTTGCTTTTGCTTCGCAGAGCTGGATGATGTTTGTGTTTTTAATTCCCTATTGCCTGGGTGGTATTGCAGGCCCTGCATTACAATCCATCATATCAGGGCATGTGCCGGCTAATGAGCAGGGCGAACTGCAGGGAGCCTTAACCAGCCTGATGAGTGCCACTTCAATTGTTGGCCCGCCAATGATGACTAGCTTGTTTGCTTACTTCACAACTAAAGACGCCCCTGTTTATTTTCCGGGTGTTTCTTTCCTGTTAGGTTCCATTTTTATGATAGTCAGTGCGCTATGGGCTTATTTTGCTTTGCGTGGCGAGAAACATCTTAAAGGTTCTCTTGAGCAATAGTACTAAAATATACTGCCCGTATTTCACATGGATATGTGATTGTTCATGCAGAAAGGCACGGGTAGTTTTGTATGAATACCCAAACAGATGCCTTTAAAAATCACCTGGAAATACCTGCTGGCTTTTATCGCCCTCAATATGATATTGGGTGAGCTGCACGAGCAGGCGCATATTCAAACAGGTGTTGCAATTTGTGGTTGTTATGGCCCCCGCGATTTTAGTGTATGGACCACCTGCGCCAATTGCATCAACCCTGAATGGAGTTTTTTTGCAACTGTTGCCGGTCCGCTGCTGTCTTATATGGTATATTGGTTTTGCGCTTTGGTATTATTGCAAAGCAGTAACGAAAAGAAAAACAAATTTGGCATCGCACTCTTATTCGCCATGCTCCCTTTTGCCCGCATATTTACAGCCTTGATGGGTGGCGGTGATGAAAAAACGGCGTTGTTGTACCTGCTGGGCAATTATCTTTCTATCCCACTGATAAAAATAATAGCAGCAGTATTTGTTATTATTTTCTGTTTGCCTCCTATCTGGCAGGCCATTAAAATTCTTCCTGTAAAGAACCGTTGGTGGTACATCATCGGGTTTAATATAGGCCCTTTATTTTTTGGTATGATATGGCAACGCCTTTTTTTGAACAGACTGCTTGCCAGCCAAATTTGGCAGAATATTTCTTTGGCAGGCACACCAATTCTTATTGTGCTTCATTTTTGTGTGATGCTGATTTTACTGGTTAGCTTTAGAAAAGCACTGTTGGCGTAACAGGTAGTTACACCGCCTGTGTTTTTATTTTGTATTGGTGCTGAACCAGCTTGCCCGTATTTGTTTTGCTTCTGCCGAAACAGTTTTTCCGGAATGCTCAAAAGGGATAACCGAATAGGGCAGGTGCTCCTTCAAAATAATTTTAGCCTGTTTTTCTGCGTTACGGTGTTTGTAAGTAACGAATACAATATCACCCGGTTTTTTATTTTGCAGAAAGGCATTCAGGTCGCTGGTGTTTTTTACCGGTTTCTCATCTAGTTTCAATATTTCATCATCAATGTCCAAACCAGCTTCGTAAGCAACGGTGCCTTTAATGGTATTGTTGGCAATCACAAATTTTCCCCGCTCATTTATTTTTGTATTGGCGCCTAAATAAGGTTTTCCTGCATCTGTTTTTTTCAGGTCGTAACCCGCTTTAGCCAGAAGGGATGCATAATCAATGGCTTCATGGCCGTTAATATACCTGCCAAAAAAATCTGCTGCAAATGCGGCATCAGTTATGGACGCCAGCGTTTCCTGCATGGTAGCCAATGTATAAGGCACTTCTGTTTTGCCAAATCGTTTCCACATAGCCTGCATATAGGCATCAATGGTTTTATGATAACGGGTTTGTAAGTTCAGGTCGAGCGCCAATGCAATAGCAGCGCCATACGGATAATAAGAAGTGAACATATTGCCATAGTTGTTCTTATCAATAGATACTGCTGCATCAACAAACACGGCATGGTTACTTGCCAGTACCGGAGAATATTGTGTGGCACCCGGTGTGTTCTGTTTAATATTGATCAATCCGGCTACCGTAAAAAGATAACTGCTCTCACTGTTTAAACCCGCCCTTGCCACCAGCAGCTCACCGTAATATTGTGTAAAGCCTTCTGCAAACCACAATTCATTGCTCATATTACTTTTCTCGAAATTAAATGGCTCCAGCGTTTTGGGCCTGATGCGTTCTACATTCCAGTTATGAAAATATTCATGAGAAAAAAGCTCCAATAATCCATCAACATTAAAAGAACCCATTGGTACAGATATCATTGTTGAGTTTCTGTGCTCCATACCATCTCCCTGCACAAAAGGATTAATGCTGGCAATAAAAGTATAGCTGCCATAATCATAGTTAGGGAACTCACCATAAACTGCTTTTGCTTCCTGCACTATTTTGTTCACTTTGGTGGCAAGCTCATCGGCCTGTTCATCAGTGGCATAAGATTCGAGTGCAATACGCATGGTAAAATGTTTGCCATCAGGATTTGAAATGGTCCATTGCCTGAATTTGAGATCACCAATTTTAGTGGGACTATCCATAAAATATTGCAGTCCGGGCGCGGTAAAAGTATTAGGCTTATTGGATGATACCAGTTGCGTAGCTATCAAACCTTTATTTTCTTTTGGAAGGTTGAAGCTGATCTCAATAGGCGCTTTATCCATTCCTTTCATCCACATAAATGCAGCCGGCATGTTCAGGTGAATACTTTCCGGATCGATGGATGCATAAGTGCCATCGGCATAATTACCATATAAGGTGTAACTGATGGTTACAGTGCCGTTGTGTTTAGGCACTTCGTATACATCTCCGTCGATGCGGTTTACCTGGATGCTTTTTCCATCCTGGTCTTTGGCAGACACATCATATACGTTTTTCCCAAATTCATGTGTGGCATAGCGACCGGGAGAAGATCGGCTCATTTTAAATATGGCAGGTTTGATGGGGATCCCTGAAGCCGTCAGTTCAATATGTGCCTCATGATGAATGGCATTGGGGAAAGATACCTGATAGGTTATTTTTTGAGCCTGTAGCAGAAAAGTAAATAGCAGTGCACAGAGCAGGAAACCTGATTTTTTCATTGTTAGTGGGTTAAGCATTGTTTGAGTATTGCTAAGATATGTTACACAACCGGTTTTACGAACCGGGTTATCAGATAGTGGATGAACGGCTGGTTTATAGCCTGTTATGCACTGAAAAGCAGGTAAATACCAGGTAGTTTTAACAGTATACGTTCATATTTATTAGGTTAGGAAGCATTTTACAGCTACCTTTGCGGCCATTAATTATTTACAATTTTACAAATGGACACACAAATCACAG
>DAIOVU010000004.1:0-149751 GCA_036758845.1 Sediminibacterium sp. | reverse complement strand
TACAGATCGGACATAACTACAGCAGCGGTACTTACTATGCCGAGATGATACAGGGAGCCAGACGTAAGGTGGTGCAACTGATCAAAGTGAAATAGGTAATTAGTAATTAGAAATTAGTAATTAATAATTGGGGATCCCGAAGGTTCGGGCACATTGAAAAAACAGAAGACCCGCTCTTAAATGAGTGGGTCTTTTGTTTATTGAAAAATTCAACAGTGTTCATCTTCTCTTAAACACGCCAAAATACATATCCGTTCTTTTCACAAATCCCAATCGTTCATACATTTTAATTGCCCGCTGATTGTCCCATTTAACATGCAGAAAAGGTGTTTTGCCTTGCCGTATAATTTGATCGGCTATCATAGAAACCAAAAAAGCAGCATAACCTTTTCCGGCATAATCAGGGTGTGTGCAAACAGCGCTAATCTCTGTATAATCGTTTAAATGCAGGCGCTCACCCGCCATAGCTATCAATCTGTCTCCATCAAATATTCCATGGTAATTACCAAACTCAATAGTTCTTTCTGCAAAAGGGCCTGGCTTGGTAAGTTCGGTCAGAGCAAGCATATCCGGCACATCAGAAGAATTTAACGGGCGGCAATCTATATTGTCAAGGCTTAGAGGAATGAGTTTATGGTAGATCATTTGATACAGGGAAGTTGTGAATTTCAGTTCCCACTCCGCGGCAAATTCAACCGGTTCTTTGATCACAACAGACCAGGAGCGATTCGGTGGTAACCGGTCGTAAAGAATTGATTGCATTTCGGGAGTCCATTCAGGTAAAGCAGCAAAAGGAGATACTGCTTCAGGAAAATATCCCACTATATTGTCTCCAGGATTAAAACGGCTATCTGCGCTGTTCAGCGCCTGCCAAACAGGATTGTCTAAAAGCTGTATCAAATTGGATCAGGAGTTTGTACAAACAAAAATACAGATAAGCTTTCATTTGAAATATGTAAGCTTATCTGTATAAAATAAAAAGAAAGAGCTGCCTGCACTTAAGCCATTGCTGCTACTTCATTAATGTTTTCTTCGAGTTCCAGTTTCTGAGCCAGTGCTGTTACTTTTTGTAATAACGCAGGCATTGCTCTTTCAATACGTGGGGTTAATTCGATCCCCTGTTGCTGAATGCTTTCTATACTTACTACAAACAAATAGATATGTGGCATTTTATTCATTAGCTGAAGTGCATTCACCATATCGCGTAAGCCAATATCGTGTGTACTCATAGCCCGTGGAAAATCTTTTGCAAATTTTGGTTCAATTAACCGGATGGTTCCCGGTTCATTGTTATCAAGAGTGGCATCAACCAGAATAACGGCATCATGATCCTCAAAATATTGTAACAGGTAAAAGCCGCCGGTTCCTCCATCTACCACTTCTATATCAGGTAACTGGTTCATTGCCTGTAACCTGCGTGCGGTATGAACGCCTACACCTTCGTCTCCCATCAGGTAATTACCAATGCCCAGTATCAGTATGTGTGGGTCTTTTTTCATGATTTTTTTACGTCCTGGTTTGGTGTATGATGCTCTTCATTCTGGAAAACCTCTTCTTCAATAAATTTCCATCCGCCGCCCATGCTGCTTATTTCGCCGCGGCCCTCAATGTAGTCGTGATAAAAAACAAGGTACACGTGAATGATAGCAAAGAGGATAAAGAACCACATGGCCCAGTGGTGTATCTGTCTTGTAATGATATCACCACCAAATAATGCAGGTACCCAGGTAAATAATTTCGGCAACCACCAGGTACCCATGGAAGCGTATAAACCAAAGCCTGTTAAGCATTGTATCAGAAATGCCCAGAAAGTGAGGAAATAGATAAAACCCGCCATGGCATTATGCCCGATGCTGATATGTTCTTTACCGCGCATCATAAGGATATCAATCTTGAAAACGGTCCACATCTCTTTAAAGAATTTTTTAGAGGCGGGTATGAACTGTTTCCAGTTAGCATATTTATTTCCAACAAAACCCCAGTACAGGCGGAAGAGGAAATTAAAAAAGAAGATGTATGCTGCAATAAAATGAATAACGCGCACCCATCCCATGGTATAACGCATGGTAGCTTCCTGTTTACTTTGCAGTGCCAGCGGATCGGCAATTAAAAAGCCGGTAATGATCAGGGCAATAATGGCCAATGCATTCAGCCAGTGGTAATAACGTACGGGCAATTCCCATACATACACACGGCGAAGACGGTGAACATGCAGGTATTTAGTTTTCATATGCACTTACTTGATTGTTAGAAGCCGATTGTTAATCTCCAACTACACTTACACGACTGATGGTTGTACCTTCTTCATCATACAGGTGTACGCTACAGGCCATACATGGGTCGAAGCTGTGTATGGTTCGCAGTATTTCCAGTGGTTGATTTTCTTTGGCCACCGGTGTATCAATTAAAGAAGATTCATAGGCTGATAATCCGCCTTTACTGTCGCGTGGTGAGGCATTCCATGTGGTAGGTACCACTAACTGGTAGTTAGCGATCTTGCCATCCTGGATATTGATCCAGTGTGCCAGCGCACCACGTGGTGCTTCTGCATGTCCTACACCAATAGCCTGTTTTGGCCAGGTAGACGGATCAAATTTGCTGGTGTCTGCCATACGGGTATCACCATTCTTAATATTGGCAATCAGTTTATCAAAGAAACTCATGCTCCACCCTGCTACCAATACGCTTTCCAATCCGCGTGCGGCTGTTCTGCCTAAGGTTGAGAAGAGAGCAGTAACAGGCACATTCAAATCTTTCAATGCTTTATCCACCACTGCTTTGTATTCTTCTTTGCCACGTGCATAGCCTACCAGTACACGTGCCAGCGGGCCTACTTCCATTGCATTTCCTTTCCAGCGTGGTGTTTTCAGGTAACTGTATTTTTGTGTGGTATCTAAGTGTTCGAATGGTGGTTTAGGTCCTGTGTATTTAACCTTGCTTTCTCCTTTCCATGGATGCAGGCCTACATTATCACCAGCTTTATATTCGTACCATGAGTGTGTGATGAATTCCTGTACCTCATCATCTTTACGGAGGTCAACATCCAACACATGACTGATATCTTTATTCAGTATGGCGCCGGAAGGGAATAAGAAAGACGCTTCATCGCGATAGCCGTTTGTTGGAAGATCACCGTAAGCAAGGAAATTACCCAGTCCACCGCCAATAGCGCCCCAGTCTTTATAGAAAGAAGCAATAGCCATCAGGTCTGGAATATATACCTGCTCAATAAACTCTTTACCTTGTTGCAATAACTGGCCTACCAGAGCAAGTCTTTCTGCATTAATGCCACTCACATCATCAATGCCAATAGCACAGGCCATACCACCTACCAGATAGTTAGGGTGAGGGTTCTTTCCGCCAAAAACAGCATGAACCTTCACGATCTCTTTCTGCCATTCCAATGCTTCCAGATAGTGTGCAAGGCCAATCAGGTTTACTTCTGAAGGAAGTTTATAAGCAGGGTGCCCCCAATAGCCATTGGCAAAAATGCCGAGCTGACCACTGGCCACAAATTTTTTGATACGGGTTTGAATATCGCTGAAATAGCCCGGCGAGCTCTTCGGCCATTTTGAAATGCTCTGTGCCAGTTCCGATGTCTTTTTCGGATCCGCTTTCAGCGCATCTACTACATCTACCCAGTCCATTGCATGGAGATGATAGAAGTGAACTACGTGGTCGTGCATATACTGCGCACAGTACATGATGTTACGAACCAATTCTGCATTAGGCGGAACGGTAATGCCCAGGGCATCTTCTACGCATCGCACAGACGTGAGTGAGTGTACAGACGTACAAACGCCGCATACGCGGCCAACAAAGGCCCAGGCATCGCGGGGGTCACGGCCCTGCAGGATCTCTTCCAGCAAACGTACCATAGTACCACTGCTGTAAGCATCTTTGATTTTGCCGTTCTCAATGTCTGCCTCAATACGCAGGTGGCCTTCAATTCTTGTGATGGGGTCTACAACAATTCTCTTACTCATAAAGCTAATTGTATCGTTAGGTATTAAGATTTGAGTTCGTGTTCGCTTTGTTTGCCTTCCTGTTCAAGGTCGCGGATCAGTTTTTTCTTCCGCACATTGGTGGCAATAACGTGTCCGGCCAAAGCAGCAGCAGTAACACCCAATGCTACTTTACCAACAGTATCGGCAGTTGCCTCAATGCCAAATCCGGCAAATGAAGAACCTCTTTCATAGATCCTGCCATTATCCCAGTAGTTTTCTTCACTGCAACCAATGCAACCATGGCCAGCCTGTATAGGAAAGCTGGTACCATTGTTCCATTTCATTACGCCGCAGGCATTATAGGTAGATGGACCTTTACAGCCCACTTTATATAAGCAGTATCCTTTTTTGGCATTTTCATCATCAAAGCTTTCAACGTATAAACCCGCATCGTAGAATGGACGGCGGTAGCAGGTATCGTGTACGCGTTTGCTGTAGAAGGCTTTTGGTCTTCCCAGCCTGTCCAGCTCAGGTATACGATCAAAGGTTACGAGGTGAACAATTACCCCGGCCATTACTTCTCCTATTGGTGGGCAGCCAGGCACTTTGATCACCGGTTTGCCTTTTATCAGTTTATGAATAGGAGTAGCTTTTGTTGGATTGGGTTTAGCCGATTGTACACAACCATTGCTGGCGCAACTACCCCATGCAATAATGGCTTTGGCGTTTGCTGCCGCTTCTTCCAGTATCTGCATGGATGTTTTACCACCAATCATGCAATACACGCCATCTGCTCCTACAGGTACACTGCCCTCTACACATAATATGTATTCACCTTTATATTTTTTCATGGTATTCTGCATGGCTTCTTCTGCCTGGAAGCCGGATGCGGCCATGAGTGTTTCTGTGTAGTCTAAAGAAATCTTATCCAGCAGTATATCTGCTACAATAGGATGTGAAGAACGGATGAAACTTTCGCTGCAACAGGTACATTCCTGGAAGTGGAGCCAGATAACAGGTACCCTTGGTTTGGTTTCAAGCGCTTTGGCTACCTGACCAATAGAAGTGTTTTCAAGACCAATGAATGCTGTCATCATACTTACGAATTGCAGGAAGTCGCGGCGGCTATAACCTTTGCGCTGTACCTCTTCGTAATAAGTAGGCTGTTTGGGTGGGGCAAGCTCGTTAGACATATGGCGTGGTTTTTAAAAGTAAAAATGCTACCACAAATTATATGTCTACATAAATTTTCAAAATGACAGTTGTCATGTTGTTTGATGATTATTATCATATTTATCTGTAATTCATTTTTATATTTTGCATAGAGAACGTCCATTTTAAAAACAACACTATATGAAAAAGATCATCACTATTGCAGCTGTTTTATTTCCGCTAATTACACTGGCACATCCAGGTCATGGTGAAACCGATGGTTACACTATTATCCATTATTTTACCGAACCACAACATGCAATCATTACTTTAGGCATTTTGGCTGCAACTGTTGTATATATTGCAAGAGAAAGAAGAAAAAAACAGTTGTAGATGATGTAAAAAATCATATTTGAATTTTTGTTATGCACGAATTATCTATTGCAATGAGTATTGTAGACCTGGCGGCCAAACAGGCGGCTAAGCATGATGCTGATGTAATAGAAGAGATAGAACTGGATATTGGTTGCCTCAGCGGTATAGAAATGGAATCCTTCGATTTTGCATGGAAACAAGCCGTGAAAAGAACTATATTAGAGAAAGCAACAAGGAAGGTGAACAGGATAGAAGGCAAAGCGCATTGTCTTGAATGCGATACTTTCTTTGATATGCAGCATTTGTATGATAGCTGCCCGCAATGCAGCAGCCATTTTGCAGAGATCGTCAGCGGAAAAGAACTGAAACTGAAATCACTGGTATTGCCGGATTAACAGAACTAAAAACATTTTTTATGTGTGCAACCTGCGGATGCGGACCAACCTCGCATCATCACGATCATGAAAATGATCACAACCATTCACATCCACATAACGGAAAGAAAGTGGTGGATGTGGAACAGGATATCCTGCATGAGAATAACCTGCTGGCAGAACGCAACAGGGGTTTCTTTGAAGGAAGAAATATATTGGCCATTAACCTGGTTAGTTCTCCCGGATCAGGTAAAACAACTTTACTGGAACGAACCTTGACTGATCTGAAAGGAGAACTGAATTTTGCTGTGATAGAAGGCGATCAGCAAACAGCTAACGATGCAGACCGCATACATGCTACCGGCACCAAAGTAACACAGATCAATACCGGTAAAGGCTGCCACCTTGATGCACACATGGTAATGCACGCCATCCAGGGAATGAAACTACAGGCCGATTCTGTATTGTTTATCGAGAACGTGGGCAATCTGGTTTGTCCCGCCATGTTTGATCTTGGCGAAAAAGAAAGGGTAGTGGTGATCAGTGTAACAGAAGGCGAAGACAAGCCGCTGAAATACCCCGATATGTTTTACTCCTCTACAGTTTGTATCATCAATAAAACAGACTTACTGCCTTACGTAAAATTTAACGTTGAAAAGGCAAAAGAATATGCCCGAAAAGTAAATCCTTCACTTGAGATCATCGAACTTAGCTGCACCAGCGGCGAGGGCATGAACCTTTGGTATGAATGGCTGAAAAGTAAAGTGCTCACTCCCGCCTAAATTATAGTTGTTCATGCCTGCTTATCACATTTATATCACAGGAATGGTACAGGGCGTTGGCTTCCGGCCCTACGTGCATAAGCTGGCTGTTCAAACAGGCCTGGATGGTTGCGTGAGCAATGGTTCTGATGGTGTACATATTGATTGCAGCGGAACAGAAGAAGCCGTACAACAATTTTATCAGCATATTATTCAACACCCTCCTGCACAGGCCATCATTACAGCACACTGCATTGAACTAACCAACAAAGAAATAGCAAAAGGATTTTTTATTGAGGTGAGTAAGCAGGGCAGCAAAATGCAGATGCTGATCACTCCCGACATGACCCTCTGCGCTGATTGCCGCCGTGAACTGCGCGATCCGCAAAATAAACGCTGGAACTACCCTTTTATAACCTGTGTTAATTGTGGCCCAAGGTATTCAATCACCACATCACTGCCATACGACAGGGCGCATACCACTATGCGGCATTTGCACCAGTGCCCGGGCTGCAAACAGGAATATGATGATGTGATGGATATCCGCCATCATAGCCAAACCAACAGTTGCCCGGAGTGCGCCATCACCATGCACCTGTATGATGCGCCCGGAAAAGAAATTACTAATCATACAGAAGAATGCCTGCTGAAAGTAAAAACAATTTTACAAAAAGGGGAGATCGTTGCTGTAAAAGGAACAGGCGGGTATTTGCTGTTATGCGATGCAACAAAAGAATCAACCATTGCATTGCTTCGCAAAAGAAAACAACGCCCGTCAAAACCGTTTGCATTGTTGTATGCAGATCTTGAAATGCTGTATGCAGATGTGGATATACGCCCTGTGGAGGTAACTGCATTAAAAGACAGATCGGCGCCAATTGTTTTATGTAAATTGAAAACTCATCCCGAAAATCATATTTGTGTAGAACAGATCGCACCTAAATTAGATACGGTTGGGGCAATGCTGCCATCATCACCATTGCTGCAACTGATCGCAGACAGGTTTGGAAAACCCTTAATTGCTACAAGCGCCAACCTGAGCGGATCGCCCATTATTTATGAAGATGGTATTGCGCAATACTGGTTAAGCAATATTGCTGATTATGTACTTACATACGACAGGGATATTATTGCGCCGCAGGATGATAGTGTAATGCAGTTCACCAGCCGTAGCCAGAAAATTATTTTGCGCAGGAGCAGAGGGCTTGCACCAAATTATTATCCGGTGCCTTTTATGCCTTTGTCTCAGTCAACACTTGCTATGGGCGCTGAATTAAAAAGTGCATTTGCCATTGCGCATAATGAACATCTTTTTATCAGCCAGTATCTCGGCGATCAGCAATCGGTAGAATCGCAGGAAAGTTACCAGGCATCATTGCAACATGTATCTACTTTACTTGGGTTTACGCCTAAACATATTATTGCAGATAAGCATCCACGCTATCATGTATCGCAACGCGGGCGCGAAATGGCAGCAATGGATGCCAGTTCGTTCACGCTGGTGCAACACCATGAAGCACATTTTGCATCGGTGATGGCAGAGAATAACCTGCTGCAGCAGAATGAACCCGTATTGGGCATTATCTGGGATGGTGCGGGATATGGTGATGATGGACAGATCTGGGGCGGAGAAATATTTTTGTACGATCATAATGAGATCAAACGCTCAACGCATCTTGATTATTTTCCGCAATTACTTGGCGATAAGATGAACAAAGAGCCACGGTTAAGTGCATTGAGTTTATTGCGCAACTTTACATCTGCACAAAACCATCTGCAGAAATATTTTACACAAAAAGAATGGGTGTATTATAAGCAACTTCTCCAACAGCCACAGTCTGTAATGACAAGCAGTATGGGCCGCCTGATAGATGGTATTGCCTGCCTGCTGGGTGTACAATCAATTAGCAGTTACGAGGGAGAAGCTGCCATGCAACTGGAAGCGCTTGCCAAAAAATGCACTTACCATTCATACGATTATTATAACCTGCCATTAAAAGACGGAGTGCTTGATTGGCGCCAGTTGATGAATGAATTAATAGAAGACTGGTCGCAAAAAGAATCAAACGATGTAATAGCATGGAAATTCTTCTATTCACTGGCAAAAGCCATATCGCGCATCAGCAGTCATTATTATATTGACAAGATCGCGTTTAGTGGTGGTGTGTTCCAGAATGCATTATTGGTAGACATGGTGGTTGAACTGTTGCAGCATAAAAGGCAACTGTATTTTCATCAGCAACTGAGTCCTAACGATGAATGCATCAGCCTTGGCCAGTTGGCGTGGTACAGTATGTTTGGTAATGCCAACTATACAGCCTCACACGATCAAAAAAAAAGACCTGACACAAAAACATCCGCCGGATGGCAGGTGATTTAATATAAACCTTATAAAACTATCCATATGTGTTTAGCCATACCAGGAAAAATAACCATGATATCAGAACAGTTGGATGAAACTTTCCGCAAAGGCAAAGTGTCTTTTGGCGGTATCATCAAAGAGATCAACCTGTTTATGGTACCTGAAGCCAAAGTGGGCGACTATGTGCTGGTGCATGTGGGTGTTGCCATTAATATTGTGGATGAAGAAGAAGCGAAACAAACATTTAATTATTTGAAACAAATGGGAGAGGTAGAGGAATTAAATGATAATCCCTAGCGAAACCTTGTGCCATGGCGCCTTCGCGGTTAAAAAGCTTTACTGCAAAGGCGCAGAGACGCAATGGTTCGCAAAGATGATCATATTGTAAACTAATCAATTATTATTCATGAAATTCTTATCAGAATATAGAGATCCCGAACTGGTGAAAGAATACGTGGAAGAACTACATAGAATAACCACAAAGCCATGGACATTGATGGAGATCTGCGGCGGGCAAACACATAGCCTTGTAAAGAATGGTATCCTCGATATGCTGCCGGATAAGATTACTATGGTACACGGCCCCGGCTGCCCGGTTTGTGTTACCAGTGTTAGTGTGATTGATGAAGCTGTTTACCTGGCAGAACAACCCAATGTTATTTTATGCTCTTTTGGTGATATGCTGCGTGTGCCCGGCAGTAAAAAAAGTTTGCTGGAAGCAAAAGCCGAAGGTGCCGATATCCGCATTCTTTATTCACCATTGGAGGCAGTAGAATTAGCCAAACAGAATCCCGGTAAAGAAGTGGTATTCTTTGCAGTTGGTTTTGAAACTACGGCGCCTGCCAATGCATTAAGCGTGGTGCAGGCTGCACATCAAAAAGTAAATAATTACAGCATCCTTGCATCTCATGTATTGGTGCCGCCGGCCATGGAAGCCATATTAAGCGATAAACAAAACACAATTGATGCCTTTCTTGCAGCAGGACATGTATGCACCATTATGGGCATGGAAGAATATTATCCTGTTGCAGAAAAATACCAGATACCCATTGTTGTTACAGGGTTTGAGCCGGTTGATCTTTTGCAGGGCATTGTAATGGCCGTGCGGCAACTGGAGAAAGGAGAATATAAAGTAGAGAATCAATATGCACGTAGTGTGCAAAGAGAAGGCAACCGCATGGCACAGGAAACCATTCATAAAGTATTTGAAGTGAGCGATAGGGTGTGGAGGGGAATCGGCTCTATTCCGCAGAGTGGCTATGAGGTAAATGATGCATACAGAAACTACAACGCAAGACTGAAATTTACCATTGATATACCTTTTGCAGAAGAAAACAAAGATTGCATCAGCGGCGATATCATGAAAGGTTTGAAGAAACCAAAACAATGCCCGAATTTTGGTACCAGGTGCAAACCTGAACATCCTTTGGGCGCACCAATGGTAAGCAGCGAGGGAGCTTGTGCCGCTTATTACCAATACAGCTCAAATACTATTGAAGAAAACATTCCTTTCTGACGAAAAAAATATTCCATTGTCTGAGAAATCTTCTTTCCAGTTATCCTGCCCGATGCCAAAATTTGATTTTGATGTGATCACTATGGGTCATGGCAGCGGCGGACTGCTTACGCACCGTTTGTTACAAAGCGGCGTGTTTGATGTGCTAAAAAACGAATTGCTTGATCAGCAACATGATGGCGCCTCATTTGAACTTACAGGCCGTACGGCATTCAGCGCAGACAGTTATGTGATATCGCCCATCTTTTTCCCCGGCGGAAATATTGGTGAGCTGGCAGTGAATGGAACTGTGAACGATTTGTCTATGTGCGGAGCCGCGCCTAAATATCTTTCCCTCAGTTTTATTATTGAAGAAGGGTTTACGATGGAAGCATTCTGGCAGGTTTTAACCGGCGTTAAAGCTGCTGTACAAAAATCGGGCGTGATGATTGTTACAGGCGACACCAAAGTAGTGGAGAAAGGCAAAGGAGATCAGATCTTCATCAATACTTCCGGCATTGGTATTATTCATCCTAAAGCACAAATACATCATAACAGAATTAGTGCCGGCGACCAGATTATTCTGAGCGGGAACCTTGCACAGCATGGTATTGCTATCATGAGTAAGCGGCAAGGACTGGAATTTGAAACAGATATTGTAAGCGATACCAATAATCTTAACCACACCATTCAGTTGTTGATTGATGCATTGGGAGAGAATGTAAAATTTCTGAGAGATCCAACACGCGGCGGGTTGGCCTCTGTATTAAATGAACTGGCCGAAATGCGGAAGCTGGGTTTTGTAATAGACCAGCAACTGATACCAATGAACGACCAGGTAGAAGGTGCCTGCGAAATGCTGGGCCTCGATCCTTTGTATGTGGCCAATGAAGGATTGTTTGTTGCCATTGTTGCTAAAGAAGTGGCAGCAAAAGCAATAGAAATTTTGCAAAAAGATGAGAACGGTATTAATGCACGCATCATAGGAGAGGTTACGGAAACACACCCGGGCAAAGTAATGATGAAAAGCCGTATAGGCGGACATAGGGTAGTGGGTTATCTTACCGGGGAGCAACTGCCCAGGATCTGCTGATGTGTATGAGAAATACCAGTGTTTTTGTTTATCGCCTGGTTACATGTATCTTGTATAACGGTTGCACAGGGGAGCGTTCCGGACGTTTGATGGTAGGTAACCACTCAATCCATCGCCCCTGCTACAACCCATTTCTCCTGTAAATCAGGAGTTTTTTATTTGCGGTTGTAAATAGTTTGAAAAACAAGTTTATTGCTGCGTTTTGATAGCCGAATAGCTTCAGCAACATAATAGATAGACCCGATTTTTTTCTGATTAACAAATACTTCTTGTTTTAAGCGATTCTTCCCGATATAGGTTATAGAGTCTGGCTCTTTCAGTATTAATGGTATTTTATTGAAATCATCAATTGAAACAGCTATCTGTCCATGTTTGGATTCAATAATTTCACTCCCATGTTTTCTTAATGTATGCCTGATACTGCTGGTATCAATAATTCTGCTTGTTCCAACTAATTTTTGTCCCGCAATGGCTTCAATAATTTTTGATTGACTGGGAGACAATTTGCCCAAAGTGTATTCAGCGTAGATGTTAGATTTGCCATTTAATGCCAGATTTACCAGCTCTTTTATTGATTTCGCTTTCATAAAAATTGCGATGATCATAAAAATATTGCTGTACTGTTATAAACCTATTAGGTATTTGCAGAAAACAAACACGTATTTTCACGGTGCATTGTTGGTCGCCGACAACAACTGTTAAAAAAAGTAATTGCCACAGAATACACAGATTTTCACAGATTTTTTCCGCCGATGCCTTTGTTGTCGCCTGACCAACAACCTTTTTAATGTGGTTCACCTGTAGTAAAATAATTTTATTGTTCATACATTATTGATTTTATGAAAACCATCCCCGTCAACAAATTCCATTTTATTATCACACTTATTTTCTTCCTGTGTTTTCAGAGCTGCAAAGTGGCTGCACAAAAAACAGCCACCACAAAGCAATACCAGCTCAACGAGTTTTGTATGGGGGCCGATCTCTCTTACCTCAATCAGCTCGAAGACAATGGCGCCATGTTCCGCGATTCAGGAAAAACAAAAGATGCCATCACTATTTTTAGAAACCATGGTGCCAACCTTGTTCGTATTCGACTTTGGCATACGCCCAACTGGCAATTAGCAGTAACCGGTGGCAAATTATACAGCAACCTGGAAGATGTTGAAAAACTGATGCGCCGCGCAAAAGCGGCCGGCCTTGCTATAAACCTCGACTTGCATTATTCCGACGACTGGGCCGATCCGCAAAAACAGGAAACACCTGCGGCCTGGCAGAATCTCTCTTTTGCAGCATTGAAAGATTCAGTGTATCGGTATACTTTATCTGTACTGCAATATTTTGCGGCAAGAAACCTTACCCCCGAAATGATACAGGTTGGCAATGAAACCAATAATGGCATGTTGTTCCCGCAAGGCAAATTGCAGAACGGGAACGCAACCGATTTTGGTTCGTTACTTAACAGTGGTATAAAAGCAGTTCGCGATTTTTCGCTTACCGCTTCTGTAAAACCACAGATCATTGTGCATGTTGCACAGTTGCAGGATGCGGGCTGGTGGACAAAAGCCATCACCGCTGCAGGCGTTACAGATTATGATATACTGGGCGTATCACATTACAGTAAATGGTCGCAGGTTAATACCATGCAGGCTGTAACAGATACCATCCGTATGCTGGTAAACGGCTATCATAAAAAAGTCATGGTGGTAGAAACCGCCTATCCCTGGACAGGCGATAATGCCGATACCTATAACAATCTTTTTTCTCCCACCGATGTGGTTGCCGCTTACCCGTTATCGCCCGATAACCAGTTGCGGTATATGAAAGACCTTGTACAATCAATCATCAATGGCGGAGGCAGTGGTATCATGTATTGGGAACCGGAATGGATCAGCTCAAAAATGAAAGACAGATGGGGCACTGGATCTTCCTGGGAAAATATGGCGCTCTTCGATTTTCAGGGTAATACATTGTCGGCTATGGACTATATGAATTTTCCCTATCGTTTCTAAATCCCCGGTTTCCTTCTTTCTAACTGGCAGGGGCTCAGTGAATTAGCAAAAAATTCCAAAAAAATTTGGAAACTTAACACTGTTAAGTATTTTTACATCCTAAAGTGACGAATATGGGAATAGCGGAAAGAAAGGAAAAACAGAAGCTCGAGATCAGGAAAATGATCCTGGACGCCTCGATGAAACTTTTTGTGGAAGAAGGATTTGAGCATGTTACTATCCGTAAGATTGCCGACCTGATTGAATACAGTCCCACCACCGTTTACCTCTATTTTAAGGACAAGGATGAGATCTTTTTTCACCTCCACGAAATGGGATTTGCTAAGATGCTGGAACTAAACAGCAACCTTGCCGATATACCCAACCCCCTGATGCGTTTATACAAAATGGGAGAGAACTATATCCATTTTGGCCTTACCCATCCTGAGTTCTACGATGTGATGTTCATTCAGCGGGCACCTATGACGGTACTGAATGCAATGGAGAATTGCGATTGGTCGCTGGGCGATACGGCCCTTGGCGCCCTTAGAAATCTCCTGAAAGAATGTATGGATAAGGGGTTGATCAAAGAAGCGCCGGTAGAAGTAGTAGCTATGTCTATCTGGGGCCTGGTGCACGGCCTGGTATCACTGGCCATACGCGAACGTTTGGGTAAACTGGTTCCAAAAGATGAAATAAACCGGATGATGTACCAGTCGCTAAATTGGTTGCTGGGTACTATTGACAGGTCTATATAAGAATATTTTTTTTTATGATTACTTAACATTGTTAACTTAATTGACAATACTTATAAAACAACAGCATGCAAACAAAAACTATCTACCTGCTGCTTTTTGGCCTATTATTTCGATTAGCAGCAACTGCACAGCCTGTATTGGATACCTATATTAAAATGGGTATCGACAGTAGCCTGGCATTGCGGCAATACAATTTTGACATCCGCACCGCGAGGCTGGAATTAGACAGGGCCAAAACGCTGTTTCTGCCACAGCTTAACCTGAACGCACAGTACACAGTTGCCAATGGCGGACGTACACAGGATTTACCCATTGGCGATCTGTTGAATGGAGTATATAAAACATTGAACCAGCTTACTGCATCCAATGCGTTTCCACAAATAAGTAACCAAACCATCAATTTTTTGCCAAATGATTTTCATGATACAAAGGCGGAATTATTGTATCCTGTTTTTAATTCCGATATCAGATACAACAAACAATTAAAAGAAGAACAGATACGCGAGAAACAATCGGATAAAGAAATTTACCGTCGCGAATTGGTGAAGAATATCAAGCTTGCCTATTACCAGTTATTACAGGCAGGCCGTGCGGTTGATATTTATAAAAATGCACAGGGGCTTGTTCAGGAAAACCTGCGTGTGGCCGAAAAACTTGTTGCCAATAATATAGCCACCAAAGAAGTAATACTAAAAGCTAAAGCGCAGGTGAGCCAGGTAAATGCCTCGCTTACAGATGCTGAGCAGAATAGAAAAAATGCCGGCGCCTATTTTAATTTCCTGCTCAATCGCCCGTTTGAAACAGACATAAATCTTGATTACGCCGGACTTGATGCCATACAAATACCAACCCTTTCTTCAATAGAGAATACCGTTAATCGGGAGGAACTGGCCAAACTCAGAAGCGGTTCTCAACAACTGCAGATCAGTCAGCGGTTAAATGAAGGTGGCCGCTTACCCAAACTCAATGCTTTTTATAATACAGGCTTCCAGGGCTTCGGTTACAAATTCGACAGTAAACAATTTTACCAGATTGCGGGATTACAACTGCAGTGGAGTTTATTTAAAGGATACGATAATAAAATCAAAATAAAAGAAACAAGGGTAGCACAGGAGGCATTGCAAAATAAACAACAGGAAGTACAGAACCAGTTGAACCTGCAGGCAACTACTGCGTACAACAGCTATCGCAGTGCATGGGAATCTTTGCAAAGCAACCGCGATGAAATGCAAAGCACGGCTGAAGTGTATCGCATTGTTGAAAAGCGCTGGCGCGAAGGACAGGCATTACAGATAGAACTGATTGATGCGCGCACGCAAATGACGCAGGCAGGTATTAAATACTCACTCGCTCAACTGAATGTACTAAACAGGCAGGCCGAACTGGAAAGAGCGCTTGCTTCTTATCAATTTAAATAAAACCGAAAACCACTGCTATGAAAATGATATACCAACTGCTCCCTTTGTCGCTGCTGATACTGGCATCATGCGGGCAGAAAGAAAACAAAACCGCCAATACAACTATTGATGAAACGATTGCCGTAAGCACATCACCCGTCATACTTACCGATCATGTAACCACTGTTCAATATTCCGGCCTGATGGCTTCGGCAACAGAATCGAGGCCTTCTTTTAAGATAGGCGGCATTATTGCGAAGATCTATGCGAAAGAAGGCGACAAAGTTGTGAAAGGACAATTACTTGCCTCGCTCGATCTTACCGAGATCAATGCACAGGTAGAACAGGCAGGTAAAGGCATTGATAAAATTAAACGCGACCAGGTACGTGTAAAACATTTGTATAGCGATACCGCGGCTACGCTTGAACAGGTGCAGAACATACAAACGCAACTGGATGTGGCAAATGAAAATATGCGCATTGCGCAGTTTAACAAACAGTATGCACAAATAAGAGCAGCAGAAAACGGAACAGTGATCCGTAAATTGATGAACGAAGGTGAACTGGCCGGCCCCGGCAGTCCTCTGTTTCTGATAACAGGCAATACCAGTAACGATTGGGTGGTACGCTTTGGCGCATCAGATAAAGACTGGGCTGCATTAAAAATGGGCGATATGGCAACGGTATATATTGATGCGTATCCGGATAAAACTTTTAAAGGAGTGATCAGTAAAATGGCCGCCGCAGCCGATCCGTACAGCAATACTTACGAGGTGGAAGTAAAAGTATTGCCGGGTAACGACCGCTTTGCTGCAGGATTATTTTCTAAAATACAATTGCAATCTGCAAAAAAACAAAGAGTAGCCATCATCCCTGTTGAAGCAATAACAGAAGGCGATGGCAAACAGGCGTTTGTATACACCCTTAACAGCGATGGCAAAACTGTAAAAAAACATTCCGTACAGGTGGCCTTTATTGAAAATGATAAAGTAGGCATTGCCGCCGGATTGGAAGGCATACAGGAAGTGATCACCGCAGGTGTTAGTTACCTCACCGAAAATGCAGTTGTTAAAAAAGCAACCGCTGGTAAAAACTAAAGCAGGACTGTGTAAAAGCTGCATAGAGCGGTGCAGTATAAGTGAGTGACCCGCCATAGGCGGATAAACACAACGAAGATGCCATACTTACTGCAGCCCGTAACATAAAATGATCAACAGCAGTGAATACTGCCTAAAACAACTGTTATGAAAATAACTGATTTCTCAGTAAAAAATTACCAGTTCACACTTATCGTGTTTGTGATGCTGATAGCCATTGGTGTGAACTCGCTGCTGCACATGCCCCGCGGCGAAGACCCCGATTTTCAGGCACCGCAGTTTAATGCGATCGTGATTTATCCGGGTACCAGTCCGAAAGACATGGAAACACTGGTGGTAGACCCGATGGAGAAGAAGCTGAACGAGATGGACGATATCAAACGCATCATCACCCGTATTGATGATGGTTTGGCGGTAATGCGTATTGATTTTAAATACTCATCGAACCCTGATAAAAAATACCAGGACCTTGTTCGCGAAATTGATGCACTGCGTGGTACACTCCCCAAAGACATACTCAGCATCAATATCATGAAATTTTCGCCCAGTGATGTAAACATTGCGCAGGTAGCGCTGATGAGCGAAACAGCGCCTTATAAAGACCTGGAAGAATGGAGTAAGAAGCTGAAAGAAGAACTTGAAAAAGTAAAAACACTGAAGAATGTTGATAACTGGGCTTTTCCGCAGCAGCAGGTGAGGATATCTCTGAACCTTGAAAAAATGTCGCAGGCAAAAATACCGCTCAACCGTGTGATGGGCGCCATACAGGCAGAGAATGTAAACATACCTGCAGGCAGTGTTGATATGGGCAGCAAACGGTTTAACGTAAAAACCAGCGGCGACTATAAATCGGTAGATGAAATAAAGAACACGATCGTAAGCAGTGTAAACGGGAAGATGATATACGTGAAGGATATTGCCGAAGTAAGTTTTAATTATGAGGACCCCAGCTATATTGCCCGCCTTAATGGCAAACGCGGTGTATTTGTTACCGCCAGTCGTAAAATGGGCACGAATATTTTTGAAGTGGAAAAACAGATGCAGCCTGTGCTGGATAAATTTAAAAAAACATTACCACCTTCTATTCAATACGAACAAAGTTTTAATAATGCAGAAAGTGTGCATCGGCGTTTAGACGGGTTTACAAAAGATTTTGCCATAGCTATTTTTCTGGTACTGCTAACATTGCTGCCACTGGGTACAAGGGCTTCTATTGTGGTAATGGTTTCAATACCGCTCTCATTGGCTATTGGTTTATTTATGCTGGATATGTTTGGCTTTACCATTAACCAGTTAAGTATTGTTGGGCTGGTAGTGGCATTGGGATTATTGGTAGATGACAGTATTGTGGTGGTAGAAAATATTGAGCGATACCTGCGCATGGGCTACAGCAAGCGCGAAGCAGCCATGGCAGCCACTAAACAGATAGGCCTTGCCGTATTGGGTTGTACAGCTACTTTGATCTTTGCATTTTTGCCGTTATTGTTTTTACCGGAAGGTGCGGGCGATTTTATAAGAAGCATGCCTGCGGCAGTTGTGTGCACAGTACTGGCTTCCCTGTTTGTATCATTAACTATTGTGCCGTTTTTATCGAGCCGAATATTGAGCAATCATGAAAGTCCGGACGGCAACATGTTTTTGCGGGGATTAAAAAAACTCATCAGTGGCTCGTACAGACGCCTGCTGCACGCTGCTGTTGCGCGGCCTTATACCACTTTACTGGTGGCAGTATTGATTTTTGCGGGAAGTATTTCTTTGATACCTGTTGTTGGGTTCAGTCTGTTTCCCGCATCGGAGAAGCCGATGTTTACAATTAATATTGAAACACCCCTTGGCACAAGCCTTGATGCAACCGACCGTGTGGCGCGATATGTAGAGCAGGAAGTGAAAAATATCCCGGATCTGCGCAACTATGCTACCAATGTAGGGCATGGCAACCCGCGTATGTATTATAATGTGATACCCAGAAACGAGCAGGCTAATTATGCGCAGCTTTTTATACAGCTAAAAGAAACACCGCCACAGCAGAAAAAGAAATTGATCGATTCATTACGCAGCAAATTCAGTAATTATCCTGATGCAAAAATTGAAGTGAAAGATTTTGAACAGGGCCCGCCGGTAGAAGCGCCGATAGCCATACGCCTGTTTAGCGAAGACCTGGATACCTTACGTGCCCTCAGTTTCCGGATAGAAGCTTTGCTTAAGCAAACAGAAGGAACGATGTATGTGAACAATGAACTCACTACTTTAAAAACAGATATTAAAGTACGGGTAAACAAAGAGAAAGCAGGTTTACTGGGTGTGCCGGTAGCCGATATAGACCGTACCATCCGTATGGCCGTAACAGGTTTGAATATTGGCACATTCAGAAAAGATAATGGAGATGATTACCATATTACCGTAACACTGCCCCGCGAAGGCAAACAGAATTTTGATGTGTTCCGTAAAATTTATGTGAGTTCTTATACCGGTGTTTCTGTGCCGCTGAGCCAGCTTGCAGAAGTGCAGTTCCAGGGCTCGCCTACCAGCATTAACCACTACGATAAAGACCGATATGCAGTGGTAACTGCTTTTGTGCGCAATGGTTACAATACTGCCAAACTAACAGCGGGTATTCAGAAACAATTGGAGCAAATGCAGTTTCCCAAAAACACACATTATAAAATAGCAGGCGATGTAGAAGCCAGTGAGGAAAGTTTTGGCGGACTGGGTACTATTATACTCATTACTGTTTTTGGCATACTGGGGATCTTGATACTTGAATTCAAAACTTTTAAGGGAACACTGATTGTGTTATCGGTAGTGCCTTTGGGTATAATTGGTGCGGTGATGATATTATGGGCAACAGGAAATACTTTTTCATTCGTGGCTATCATCGGAATGATTGCGCTGGTGGGTATAGAAGTAAAGAACTCGATATTGCTGGTAGATTATACCGATCAGTTACGCCGCAACGGCGCTAATCTTGATGAAGCCATACAGGAAGCGGGTGAAACAAGATTTATCCCTATCATTCTTACCACTCTTACAGCCATTGGAGGCTTAACACCATTGGTGATGGAGCGTAATCCATTATACTCACCACTTGCCCTGGTAATTATTGGCGGATTGATCAGCTCCACTTTATTAACAAGAGTGGTAACGCCTGTATTGTATAAGCTGCTTGCGCCAAAAGTAGACCACGCTTAAATTATTACGGGCCCTGCCTTATATGGCAGGGCCCGTAATAATTGTTTAAGAAAATGGGCGATGTTTAATTGTTTAGTTTACCCTGCGCAATCCATAAATTAAACTGGGCAATAAATGTTGCCGGTAAAGGATTGGCGCCAAGCGGCATTCTTGCTCCGTTGCAATACGTAGTACCTATTTTATCCTGGATAGATGAACAGCCTGTTGTATGGCTGCTAACACCGGTCCATGTTTTTGTATAAGAATGGCAACCACCGCATGATGTAGTGAGCGTTGGCAGGATATCTTTTGCAAAACTTACCAAAACAACTGCAGCATTTACGGTAAGTGCATAGGTGGTAGTAGTACTACCGGCAGTATTGGCCGCTTTAACAGTAAGTGTATAAGTACCTGCTGCCACTGCAGTACTCCAGCCAATAACGCCTGTACCGCTGTTAATGGTAACACCCGCAGGTATGGTGCCTGTTAAACTATGAGTGATCACACCTTGTCCATTATTAATGGATGGTACGGCAGAATTACCGGCAGTGCCTGCTGTTACGGTTGTGCTGGCAGGACTATATGCAAGGCCTGTTGGTGCTGTAACAGTTGTTGAAGCAGTTACAGTAAGTGTATAGGTGGCCGTGGTACTGCCTGCGCTATTAGTTGCTTTTACGGTGAGTGTATAAGCGCCTGCAACAACAGCATTACTCCAACTGATCTCTCCTGTTGTAACATTAATACTTATTCCTGCAGGTATAGTACCTGTTAATGCGTATGTTACAGCAGCGCCGCCTGTAGTAATAGAAGGCACAGCCGAAATTCCTGCTGTTCCTTTGGTAACAGAACTGCTGGCAGGGCTGTAGGCAAGGCCGGATGGAGCTGTAACAACCGGCTGGTTATTTACAGTAAGCGAATAAGATGTTGTTATGCTGCCTGCACTGTTGGTTGCGGCAACAGTAAGTGTATATGTACCGGCAGCAACCGCATTGCTCCAACTGATTTCTCCAGTACTTGCGTTAATGGTAACACCTGCAGGAATAGTACCGCTTAAACTATACGTAATGGTACCCCCACCGGTAATAATAGTTGGAATAGCAGAGATGCCTGCCGTACCTTTTATTAATGTGGAGCTTCCGGGCGAATAACCAAAACCAGATGGGGCATTGATGGCGCTGTTCACCGTTAACTTATAAGTAAAGGCGGCGCTTCCTACACTGTTGGAACCCATAACGGTAATATCATAAACACCTACACCAACCGTAGCGGTCCAACTGATCACACCTGTAGTACTATTAACAGTGATGCCTTCAACGGCTGAACTGATAATACTATAAGTGATCTTACCGCCGCCATTTTCAATAGTAGGCCTTGCAGAACTGTCGGCTACACCGGCTACTTCAGTAGCCTTACCCGGTGCATATACAAGGTTGGTAGGGATGTTAAGTTTCACATCGATTTCGTGTTGACAGGCATACACCAGAAAGGCAACGAAGCAGAGAATGACTGATTTTTTCATGTTGTTTTTTTAAATGGATAATGGATAATAACAGTTTTCATGATCATTGAAACACGGCTGTGGTTGATCTGTTGGATAGTTTGTATAACCCATTACACCCGGCATTTGTCAATACCGGATGCGATCAAACAACCTGCTTCAATAAAAAAAATTGGGGAAATTTTAAATCATGATACTCGTTCAGTAGTCTGTGTTGCCTATATTTTTTAAACCTTCAAAAAACCGTTATTTCACTGTTCTTGACCCGGGTGATTTCATCGCAGAAACAGAAAGAATCAACTACAGCGCCAACAGTTAAAAAACATTCCAGCAATAATTTTTCCTGTTGAAATGAATTCAGTTTGTATCAGTTCAATTACTGTGCTAAACAGTTTTAGCGTCTGTTAAAAATTGTGTAATGTGAATTAAATAATGCGCGCTGTTATATAAGTACGGCTTTTGGGATTGATTTTTTTAGTCGCAAAAGACACCATGTTTTCTGTGAAAATCTGTGCCTTCTGTGGCAATATATCCCATGTGCATGCAGCCTTAAAGCAAACACCCCTCTATGTACAATAGAAAGAAGTTGTGTTTCGAATTAGTAAGATCAGCAGACTTAATTACTTTACATTAATTACTGCAGACCTGTGCCTGCTGAAATCATATCGGCCACTGATGATTTTTTATAAGCATGTGCCGCACCTTTTTATATCAGATAAACACGAGCGCCTTGCAGAAGTATTCGGTTTTAGAAGGTGATGGAAAAATATTTTAACAGTTATGTAACTTGAGAATGGACATTATTTTTGAATCATGGTTGTATTTACTCCCTTTGAATACAACACTTGCAGGCACCTGTTATTTCATAAATATTTATGAAATGACTATGCGCTTTTTCTTCTATCTCGTTCTATAGCAGCTACTTCATTTACATTACTTGGTTTTACTGATTGCTTTATGGATATGATTTACTAAACGTTTTTGAAACCATGGTGCATTAATGTTTTTGCTGCTTGCATAGCTATATGATTATTGTCATATTATTTGTCTGATAGCGCCAGCTAATTTTAACTGACAAATAAAATTGTAAACAAAATGAGCAATGTATTTTCAGCAGACAGAAGAAAAAAGGCCGGGTATTTTATTCCGGTACTTTTAATTACAAGTTTCACTTTAACTGCAACCTGTATACAGGCACAACCGGCAAAAAAATGGATTGCCCCTGCAACAGCGAACCAATTAAAGAATCCAATTGCAGGTGATGTAAGTGTTTTGAAAGATGCAAAAAAAATGTACATCACTTATTGCGCTCCCTGTCACGGGAACAGTGGAAAGGGAGATGGGATTGCCTCTGCATCTATCAATCCAAAACCTGCAGACCACACTTCTGCCTTGATTCAATCAGAATCGGATGGTTCTTTGTATTGGAAGTTGACAGAAGGGCGTGCGCCTATGCCGTCTTACAAACTGGTATTGCCCGACATACAGCGATGGCAATTGGTAAACTATATACGATCGTTATCAAGAGCGAAATAAATTATTCGTGACTATCACAATTTTTTTTCTTCAATAACTATTAAACACCAAAACAATTTACTATGAAGCCTAAATCTACTTTTATAAAATGGGTATTACCCATTATTCTGGCTACAGGTTTTAATACTAACCTGTTTGCCCAAACAAACAATACAGATTCGGCACTAGCAGACAGGATTAGTGCCCTGGAACAACAGGCTAATTATAACAAACCGGGTGAAGATCATTTTATGGTAGCCGGCCTGGCTACTTTTGGTTTTGTAAGTACTAAAACAACCAACACCATTAATGGTGTCAGTGAAGTTTCAAGAAAAAATAGTTTCCCCGATGCCGACAGGTATGAATTTAGCCCAATGTTATTATGGAGGCATGGTACTAAATTCTTAATGGAATTTGAACCTTCTTTCAGTAATAATGGGCTTGGCGTAAACTGGGCCAATGTTTCTTACTTCGCCGCTCCTAACCTGATTATAAGAGCAGGCTATTTTGTGTTACCATTCGGCACCTACTCTAAGAGACTGGCCGCAGGATGGATTAATAAATTGGCCACAGATCCGATGGGTATTGCCGATATGACGCCTACAGATTATGGCATCGAAGTAGAAGGTGGCCTGCCGTTGGGAAGCATGAAAATGAGTTATGATTTTTCGCTGACCAACTCCAATAAATTGATGAGTGATGGAACACTGACTTCAGGTAGCCTTGGAGATAACAATAATCACAAAACCATTACCGGCCGTTTAAGTTTACTGCCTTTCTCCAATTCTTCTCTGGAAATAGGTGTTTCGGGTATGTATGGTAAATTAGGCGATCCGGGAACAGCTTTCCAGAATGCAACAGGAAAGTCGTACGCTTTTGACCTGAATTATGTACACACTTTTGCACCCTTTCTGGTTAATTGCAAAGCGCAGTATAATATTCAGAACATCAGCGATGTAAACTATGTAAGCCCGGTGGACTCTACACAAACCTATACTTTCAAAAACCATACTACATCAGTATTTGCACAATGCTCAATAAGACCTACCGGTCTGGATAATTTTCTGCACGACTTTGAACTGGCTGGCAGATATAGCACCTATAATACACCGGCCAATTCTACCTGGGGTAATGATCAGCATTCGTTTTCGATTGGCTTAAACTACTGGTTAAGCTGGAGAACAGTATTTAAGCTCACATACGAAACGTATACCGGGAAAAGTACTTCCAGCAAAGACTTAAATGCTTACACCGGAACTACTGATAACAGATCTTTGTTTTTACAATTTGCTATTTTACTCTAAACCTTATTGTTATGAAAAAATATAATCCACTCCGTATAGTATCGTTAGGCATAGTTATAGCATTCAGCACGCTCTGTATTGCTTCCTTTAATAGCTGCGCGCCAACCAAAGCAATAACAGCAAAATCGGGCGTTCAGTTATGGAGCGAAAATTGTCAAAGATGCCATAACACACCTTCGCCTTCCACTTTTTCTCCGGAACAATGGGAAACGATCGGCTTGCACATGCAAACCCGGGCATTGCTTACAGAAAGTGAGAGAAATAAGATAATTGATTTTTTAAAATCTTCCAGGTAGGTTTTATAAAAGGCTGCTAAAAGATTTTTTTGGTGAGGGGTATAATAATTGACAGAAGGAGTTTTGTTTTAATTAGTATAAACCAAGAAGCTGGTTGAGTTAATTAACACAAATTGCTTACATATCTGCGAACATGGAGTTTACGCAGGGTTTGTACCTATAACCCTCTGTGCAACTCTCTTCCTCTGAGTTCTCTGTGTTGAAAAAAATACGCTATACTGCATCAGTTTTTTTCAACACGGAGGGCACAGAGATTTGGAGTTTCACAGAGATGTGTTTCAATAAAAGTGTCCATATAACTTAAAACGTTATGTTTCGATTAATAGAACTCTTACTTTTAGATCGGCTTGATTATCAATGGTAAAAAATCAGGTTCTACAGCAGGAATAAAAATTATAGTGAAATAAAAACAATTAACTCAAACAACTTCTAATACGCATCAATTTTATCCCCCCCCTTTTTCATCGCCTCCAAAACTTTCTCATATTCGGTGGCAGTAATATTCTTCGACTTTCTGGCTTCAATAGCTTTTGTTTCTAATGCAATTGCTACATTCCTGTTATCGGTTTTGTATAAAAGCCTTGCATAGGTATCCATAATTTCCGGGACCTCTGCAAACTCATTCGCCCGCTTTGCCCAGAGTAGCGCTTTGCTGAGGTGGGCAGTTTTTTTTGTGTAGGTATACACTGTCCATGCACCATCATTCAAAGCGCCTGCATAATAGGAAGCAAGCTGTGAAAAGGCTATTGGTTGTGTCCGGGTTTCTACAACTATTACCCCCGCTTTATCGGGAATGTTTTTAAATAACCCCGCTTTTTTTACTGAATCAGCTTTCAGAACACTATCTACATTAACGGTCATAAAATAAGTATCATAAAACCTGATAACACTTGCAAGGTAGCTTGTACTGTCATGTATACCTTTATAATATTGTAGAAAAGATTCCTGTTGGACCTGCTGCATTCTTTGGGGCTGTGATATGAAATTGTTCTGCCTTGTAGCAGCTACTCTGTACATATATGAGATGTCTTTACCTGCAATGGCTTTTTGTAATGATTTTTGGTAAATCCGGTTATTGATAGCAACTCTTTCCTGCAGCGACATCCTATACCATGCCATATTATAATTGTCGTGGTTTTTTTCAGCATAACTTTGAGCAAGAGATCCAATTACCGGAGCTGTTCTTGCGATGAATTGTATAAATGTTAAAGAGGTGGCCGAGTCTTCAGGAGCCTTTTGTACCAACTCATCTATCAGGTCCCCTTTTGGTTCAAGCGCAACTTTCTTAATTTTTTCAATAAGTTGAAAAGCTGCATCAAATTTTCTTGTCTGGGTATAATAGTTGTTGATCAGGTCAGACAACTTTGCAGTACTGCTGTCTTTTTCCTTCAGGGCCTTCTCCAGATTGTCTAAATAAGATTTATAGAAAGAGGAACTGCCATGATAAACCTGCAGTATGTTCTTATTTGTATCTAAATAGATAGTACCAAAGAAATCCTGCGGAAAGGAGTAGGTTGAATAAGTACTATTTAATTCGTCAGGTATTTTCTTTTCTCTCAATAAAATACAACTTGCATTAAGTACCCTTTTAACAACGTCAGAAGAAAGTCCCTGATTAGCTACCTCATTGCACTGTATGCATTTTTCTGATTCAACCACGATCATTACGATTTTGTTTTCTTTTTTTGCTGTTTTAAAAGCATTGTCTAACTGTTGCGCAGAAGACGAGAAACAGGAAAACACAAATAGAGATATGATAAACGGGCGAAAGTATTTCATGGGTATATTTTGTAATTAAATATATAAATATTTAAAATATTAGCACCTTTTTTTATATGAATATCTGGAAAAGGGAAATGAGAATCAGAAGGAGGAATATTTTAGTGCTGTTACCAGCGCATTGAAGAACAAGCTGCTTTCAGATATTGAATAAAAAAGCCCGCCTTCGCAAATGCTTCGGCGGGCGATGTAGTCCCGACAAGAATCGAACTTGTATCTAAAGTTTAGGAAACTTCTATTCTATCCATTGAACTACGGGACCATTGACAAATTTGTAGTCTTTAGTCTGTGGTCTTTAGCTGAAGGCAACCACAGACCACAGACTAAAGACTAAAGTCTAAAGACCCTCCATCAGGGCTGCAAAAATAATAGATTCTGCTATTCGGGCTTCAACAGATTTAAGCATTTTGGAGGGTTAACAGAAGGTGGCAGGCACGCCAAGGCGCAAAAACGCGGCATTTTTCTTTGCGCCTTGGCGCCTTGGCGTGAAATAAATTACCCATGTTCCTGCTTTTGTTCAGTATTTTCAAACCTTCAAAAATGTCTTATGAAAACACTTCGCCCCACCTTTTTTGCATTTGTAATGGTATGCTGCTATACCACCTTGTCGGCCCAATACGGCTTAACCAAACCAAAGTCCCGGCTTAACCATGTAGCCATTTATGTAGTTGATCTGCAGAAAACAAAAGCTTTTTACAACGATATGTTCCAGCTTGATACCATTCCCGAACCTTTCCACGATGGTAAACACGCCTGGTATTCCATCGCCCCCGGCGTGGCCATGCACGTGATACAGGGCGCTGATAAACCAAAAAAATATTACCAGAACAACCATATCTGTTTCAGCGTACAATCAGTAGAGGCTTTTGTGCAGAAACTGAGCGCCGCCCAAATGCAATGGTACGATGCCAATGGCAATACAGGCGTTATTACCACCCGTATAGACGGGGTAAAACAGATCTGGGTAACCGACCCGGACGGTTACTGGATAGAGGTAAATGACGCGAAGTTTTAATGAAAGAAGGATTTTTGTGGTCAATTTAACGCCAAACCCTCCCGGCTTAGCCGGGACCAAAACCCAAACTTTCCGCTATCTTTGCCGCTCTTAAAAAATTATATGAAGTTTTACAATATACTGATCAAATACCGTTTCTGGCTGGGTTTAATAGGGATAGCATTGGCCATCACCGTTAATATTCTGAGCAGTTTCTGGCCATCATTTATTTTATATTTTATTGCTGTGATTGCCCTGACCAGTCATTTCTTTATCGGCCCCATGCGCCTGATACAGGAACCAATGGAAGCCGGCAATATTGAAGAAGTTGAAAAAATACTGAACACCATCTGGTTTCCCGGTTTGTTATACAAGCCTGTGCGCTCAACTTATTATACCATCAAAGGCAACCTTGCCATGATGAAGCAGGATTTTACCACTGCGGAAAAACACCTGAAAAAAAGCTCCGATCTTGGCTCGCCCATGCCCGAAGCAGAAGGCGCCAATAAACTACAACTGGGCATGATGGCCATGCAGCGTGGCGATCTGAAACAGGGCGAAAATTATATCCGTGCTGCCATCCGTGCCGGTATCTCTGATAAAGAAAGCGAGGCAGTGGCCTACCTGAGCATGTGCCAGATCTTTATGAACAAGCGCGAATTCAGAGCCGCCAAAGATTTCTTCCGCAAAGCCAAAGCCTGTAAGCCCAAAACCAAACAGGTGCTGGACCAGGTGAAGGAAATAGAGAAATACATTTCAAGAATGCCCGGATAGGATGGGATCGAAACACTAAAAGGGGTCGGGACGCTAAAGCGGCCTGAACCCTAAAGAATACTGAATAATGAATATAGAAGTATCCGAAAGGGTACTTTTTTGTACCTGTTATAATTACGTTATTCTGAAAAAACATTCCCGCATTCAGCATTCTTTGCTCGATCTTCGCTGGTCACATCATCTGTGCAGCCTGAAAAAAACAATCACCATACTAACCCTGGCTTTTTTCTCATTGTCTACCCTGGTAATGCCTTATGCTAATTTTGATGATGTGAGGTCCTTGCAGGCTGTTTACAACAATTGCCTTAAACAGGATGCTGATATGGATTTTTTCGAATTTATTGGCGAGAAATTACTGGTTGCGGGTTTTGATCTTGACGAGGCAGATGAAAAAGGAACCGCCCACCCTCAGCAACCCATACACGGCGCCAATCTGGTACAAATACAAACGGGTGCATTGTACAGGCAAACACCACAAGAGATCAGCCTTGAACAGCCAGAGGTCCTTTCTATCAATATTCCACTAAGTAATACAGTCATCCTTTTACAGAATTTTCAACAGGGAATTTTCCATCCCCCGGCAATAGCCTAGATTTTTACAGGTATTATTTTAGATCAAAACGTATTGTGTTATTAGATAATTCAGGATACGACTGATTTTGAAAAATAAAACTGTCCCTATCGGGTGTTAGATGAATAATTTCTAATCAGTCCCTGTGGACGGCCCTCTTTTGTTAGAAGCTAAAGCAGCCCGGTAACAGGGACGAGGCCCAGCGGGCGTGAGCGACAAGGTATCCCGAATAATCAGGTGATTGATTGTTGAAAGTACAATGCGCTTTTTATAGGTCTTTACATAATTACCCGTTATGTTAATATACTTAGCTGCTGGATTGCTACAGGTTACATTCCTGTTGCACCACCTTATCACAAATCATTAATTGGAAAATGAAAAATATTACTTTTTTATTATTTTTTTTCTTCACCTCTGCAACACTGAAAGCCCAAGCGGTTGAGGGTACAGTAAAGGATGCAGCAGATGGAAAAATATTACAAGGGGCCAACATTCAGTTGACTACTACCAAAAAAGGAACAGCCACCGACTCAACCGGGAGGTTCGTATTACGTGTTATTTCCGGTAAGATCAGTTTGCATTTTTCGCATACAGGTTATGCCGGTAAAGACACTACACTTACTATCGAAGAAGGAAAGACTACTGATATCAATATCAGTCTTGAAGAAGTTAAAGAAGACCTTGATGAAGTGGTGATCGTTTCCTCATCGCGCACCAACTCGCGCATTGAAGACCTGCCCACCAAAGTAGAAGTGTTGGGCATGGAAGAAGTGCATGAAGAGAATGGCATTAAGCCAGGTAACATCGCCAGTTTGCTGGGCGATATTGCCGGTATACAGATCCAGCAAACCAATGCAGCAACCGGTAATGCAGATATGCGCATCCAGGGACTGCAGGGAAAATACACACAGATCCTTCGCGATGGAATGCCGCTTTTTGGAGGATATTCCGGTAGTTTTAGCATCCTGCAGATTCCACCATTGGATCTTCAACAGATCGAACTGGTTAAAGGTGCAAGCTCTACGCTCTATGGCGGTGGCGCTATTGCAGGCATGGTAAACCTGGTTTCTAAAAAGCCCAAAATGGGTAAGGAGGAAAGAAGTTTTACAATTAACCGTTCTACCCTCAAAGAAAATAACCTGAATCTTTTTTTCTCGGCTAGAAATGAAAAAGCCGGGTACACCCTCTTCGCCGGGGGAACCCTGCAGGATCCGGTTGACGTGAACAACGACGGGTTTTCTGATGTGCCTTCGGTAAAAAGTGTGTTTGTACACCCAGGGATATTTTTATATGGCGGGCCATCATCCACTGTTATTCTTGGCTATACCCTTAATTACGAAGACCGTAATGGTGGCGATATGCAGGTGTTGGATAAAAAAACAACCGCACAGCACCAGTTCTTTATACAGAATAAAAGCCTGCGCAATACAGGTGATATTACCTGGGAAAAGAAACTGGCATCCAATGCGCAATTTACCCTGAAAGCCAGCACCAGCTTTTTTAAACGGGATGTGAACACGAATGTTTTTGGCATGCGGGCCAACCAATTTACCTGGTACACGGAAGCAGCCTACACACAAAAATCGGAACACCATAACTGGGTAGCCGGTATCAATTTTAATGGAGATGATTTTAAAAAACAATTGCCCGACAGCAGCCTGATACCCAATGAAAAAAACAGCACGGTGGGTTTCTTTGCACAGGACGACTGGAAGTTCAACGATTACTTAACCCTGCAGGCAGGACTGCGCATAGATGCACATAACCGCTACGGAACTTTTGTGCTTCCAAGAGTATCGCTGATGTATAAAATGAATCATGAAATTACTATGCGTATTGGCGGCGGACTGGGTTATAAAACACCTGCACTCTTTAACAGCGAAGTAGATGAACGGGATTATCATTACCTGATGGGTTATGCATCTGCCGTACAGGCCGAACGATCTTTGGGCGTGAATTATGATATCAATTATAAAAAAAGACTGGGCGAATGGGAACTTACAGTAAACCAGACTTTTTTTTATAACCGGATAGAACATCCGCTGGTACTGCAAACAGCAGGTTTTGTAACACCGGTCTATTATTATGCAAATGAAAACAGCAGGCTACAATCGGGAGGATCTGAAACCTATGTGCAGGCCATGCATCATGCACTGGAATTGTATTTTGGTTATGTGTACACCAATGCCAAAAGAAAATACGCACCTGTGAACCAGAACCTTCCGTTGATTGCGAGGAATAAGTTTGCCACCGTTATTGCATATGAATTCAGCAAACATTTCCGTGCCGGTATCGAATCGGCTTATACCGGGAAGCAATACCTCGATAACGGCACCACTACTTCTCCTTATTTATTTACAGCGGTAATGGTGCGTTACAATGTGGGTAAAGCCGCATTTGTATTAAACTGTGAGAACCTGTTTGATTACAGGCAGAATAAGAACAATGCCGTTGTTTTTCCGCCCTATACCAACCCCGGTTTCCCCGAAATATGGGCGCCGCTTGATGGAAGGGTGGTGAACCTGTCGATGTACGTAAAGTTTTAAGCGAGGCAAAGGGGGTCGGGACGCTAAAGCGGCCTGAACCCTGAAGAATATTGAATACAGACTGATGAATACAGAATATTGAATGACAAAGCATCCGCAAGGGTGCTTCGTCATTTACAGCAGTGTTAGAAGAAACTGATGAAAATCATCAAATCTTTTTGGAAAGATGTTTAGTTTCATAGGGTGAAAAGCAAATGGCTGAAATTAGTATTGGTATGTATTGGTTGCCTGCTGTTTGCTTTCCTGATTGCTTTGGTTATTGAATATTTCAAAAAAAACTAAAACGCCATTATGAAAAAGAACATGGGAAACACCGACCGCATCATCCGCGTAATTGCAGCAATTGTTTTTGCTGTATTGTATTTTACCGGAACAGTAGCTGGCACCCTGGGGCTTGTATTAGTAGTATTAGGTGCCGTATTTCTCGCTACATCGTTTATCAGTTTTTGTCCACTGTATACGCTGTTTGGGATAAGCACCTGCAAGAAAGAAAACAAATAGAAATTAACGTGTTGTACTCCTATTTAACACATAGTTGCATATTTGTTTCAATAAAGAGATAAACGGAGAAAAGAAGAAAAAGAGTGTATTCCCGAATTTCGGAGACGCTCTTTTTCTTCTGTATTTCTTCTATTGAAATATCATTTAATGTGTTGTGATAAAAAGAATTTGAAAGAAAACATCTCTGCGCTTTCTCTGCATCTCTTGTTCTCCGCGGTGAATTGAATTATTTAACCAAAACAAGCTGGGTATTAAGCAAGATTTTTTCGCCGCTGAGTAGAGTAAAAGAGTTTATGCAGAGAATTGACGAAATTCAATAGCACAACGCTTAGAAAACAGAGAACGGGTTGAACTAAAGGTCAGCTATTTATCCGTTCCCCACAAATGAAAAGAAACCCTTGGATGATTACCGGCCTTTATTGCCAGTTCGCGCTCCAGTAATGTCATCCGTTCAATGGTGCGGTTGTTTTGCAGTTTACCTGCATCAAATATGCGGAAAGGCAGAGGTGCTAATGCTTGCATAACTTTTCGTACTGCTTCAGCATTATCCGAAGTAACATACACATCGCTTTTAATGCCGGCCCACACAGGGGCATCAAATACTACCCAGTAGGTATTTTTAAAAGCACCCACTACAGTTGTGCCTGGAATTATTTTTTGTAATTCTTCTGCCGAAGAAGTGCCGTAGCCAATTGTAAAATCATCAAAGGTTTCATTGAACGGGTTGGTGATATCTATTAAAATTTTTCCTTTCAGTTGTGCCTCATATTTTTTTGCTCATGGTAAAAGATCAGCAAACCAAAGTGTGGGAATGATCAGATCTGCCTGCAGCGCTTCTTCCTCAGAAACCGCAGTAGCGTTTATTTCCAGCTCTTTTACAATTTCCTTTGTATGATGCAGGTCTCTTCCGGCTATTGCCACATCGGCAGGGTAAGCAGCATAAAAAACTTTGAGTAAGGCTTTGCCCATGCGTCCGGTTCCAATGATAGCTATTTTCATAAAGATTTTTTTGACCGGTAAAAGCCCGCAAAACTAACCCGCCTGGTTTTATTGGTTCACTCCGCAATGGTTAAAGATTTGTTGCTATTTCAGGTGTAAGCATAACAAAACCCAATCGATATAAATGCCCACCACTCACCACTCACGTCTCACGCACATCATTCCATCGCCTGGTACACCGCCACCTTAAATTTCTCTGCAATATCTCCATGAATAAAAGGAAACTGTTGCAATACAAACTGCGCCACAATTTTTTCTTTTGGGTCTATCCAGTAAGAAGAAGCAAACATGCCGCCCCAGCTAAAAGTGCCGGGTGAGGTTATCTTTGTAGCGCTGGTAGTTTCTGTAACAATCTCAAAGCCCAAACCAAATTTAGCCTGGCGCAGATCACCAACCTGGTTTGCTGTCATCATATCTATACTGTGCGCACTCAGCAAACGTTTGCCATTATACGTTCCTTTATTTAAAAGCATTTGCATGAACTGGGCATAGTCGAAAGCAGTAGAAACCAACCCGCCGCCACCTGAATAAAAACTGCCGCCATCCAGTATGGGATAGTCGCGGTAAAATATTCCGTTAACATTGATGGCCTCTGCCGTGTTTACAACGTGTTTGCTTTTGTCGTCGGAATGCAACATGGCCAAACGGCTTTGTTTTTCTTTTGGGATATAGAAATAAGTATCCTTCATGCCCAATGGATCAAAAATATTTTGTTTAAAAAACTGGTCTAAACTTTTACCACTTACTACTTCTATCAGGTAGCCCAATATATCTGAGTTCAGGCCATAGGTCCATTTTTCACCGGGTTGATGTGCCAATGGCAGTAGCCCCAGTTTTTTAATATTGTCCGAAAGCTTACCACCTTTCAAACCAATACCACCAACCACACCTGCTTTTGCATAAATGGCATTCATGGTCTGGCTGCCTATCTGCGCATAACCAACGCCTGATGTATGCGTAAGCAGGTCGCGGATAGTAATTTCTCTTGTTGCGGGAACAGTAGTGTAGGTGGTATCTTCTTTGTTGAATTTATCCAGCACCACCGGTTTGCTGAATTCAGGGATATATCTGGAGATAGGTTCGTCCAATAAAAACTTTCCATCTTCATACAACATCATTACTGCCACACTGGTGATGGCCTTGGTTTGAGAGGCGATGCGCCAGATGGCATCTTTCTGCAGGAGTTTGTTCTTCTCCTTGTCATCGTACCCGATCGCTTTATGGTAAACAATATTGCCATTACGGGCCACAAGGGCGATGGCGCCTGATATCCAGTTACTGTCTATGTAATGCTGAATCAGTTTATCAATCTTTTGCAGACGCACTGCCGAGAAATTATTTTTCTCTGGTAACCCGGGTTGCAATACCTGCTGCGCCTGTAATAAATGACTGCCGGCAAAAAATGTAACAATAAAAAGAAGGAAGAATTTTCTCATATGCAGTAAGATTAGATGAGTAAGTTCTCAAACAAAACAGAAAAAACAAAATTCTTTCTTCAATAGAGGATTAGGTAGATCAAATACAGAAAAGTATTCTTATTGATTCTTAATGTTGGCCTCTGAAAAAAAGCGTTAAGAAATTTACTGAATGGAGCGTTAAGAAATGAACGATGCCTGGTTTTGATCAAATGTTGAAGGACAAATTTGCTCAATCTTTGCTTTAAAGTCAGGCTTTAGACTTCGTTCATTTTAGCGTAATGAAGTAAATTTTAGCTTTTTTTCAGCAGCCTTGACTTTTTTTGTTACTTTTTTGTGTCAAGACAAAAAAGTAAATAACGAGAATGCAATCTGGGAAGATTTTGTATCTTGAATAGATGAAATAGAATTCGCACTTCAATACTTAGCTGTTCATAACTATCCGCTCTACCACTTCAGGAAAATGCCGGTGCTCTAATGTATGTATCTTCTGTGCCAGGCTCTCGGGTGTTTCCTGCGCATCAATGGTACATTTGGCCTGGAAGATGGTTTCACCCTCATCAAAATGTTCGTTCACATAATGAATGGTGATGCCGCTTTCTTTCTCTTTCGCAGCAATCACCGCCTCGTGTACTTTCATGCCATACATACCCTTGCCCCCATAATTGGGTAGCAGTGCAGGATGTATATTAATGATCTTGTTGGGATAGGCTTCTATTAATGCATCCGGGATCTTCCATAAAAATCCTGCGAGTACAATAAAGCTTATAGTATGTGCTTTCAGCTCAGGAATATAACTATCGCCCCTGAAAAACCTTTCCCTTTCGATCATCAAAACAGGTATCTGGTTATTCTCGGCAATAGTAATTACCCCTGCCCCCGGTTTGTTGCAAACAATAACTGACACTTTAATAACCGGATGATTTTTCAGGTGCTGAATGATCTTTTCCGCATTAGACCCCGCCCCCGAGGCAAAAATGGCGACTTGTTTAGTTTGGAGTTTGGGGTTTGGAGTTTGGGGTTTGTTTGTAGTTCCCTCAACTCCAGACTCCAAACTCCTAACTCCTAACTTCCTCAGCAGTTTCTTCTCATATTTCCAAAAAAACGCCCATTGGCCCAATAAAGCGCCATAACCCAGTAAAATAACCTGGTAACCTAATAATAACATGGCCAAACGCAATAGAACCTTCCAGAGCCAGAAAGTAGTTTCAGTCATGCCCAGCCAAACGGTTATATAGCCCGTTAACAGGGCCGTGGTGGTACCTGTAAGCCCAAAAATGATAAAAATGATACCAAACTGGCGGACACTGACCCCCCATTTCTGCTGTAAACGTTTAAACATGACCCAAAAATGGGATAAATATTTGAGTAATCTTTGATCCGGACCGTTTAACCTCTTTTATTCGATTTCGTTTACAAAAGCACCACAGTTTCTCAAACAAACTTTTCCCAATTCGTTGAAATGCAAGCCAGATAAGGCTAAAAAATTTTTTTCAAGGTTGCGCTTTTGTCAATTCAGAGTCATATTTTTGCAGCCGTTCACGGATATTTTTCCACACCAAGAACCACAGTTTGTGAATATGATATCAGTCAGACGTTTAGCCAAAACCTGCTTAACCGTAATCGTCCTTTTCCTGAGTTTTACTTTGGGTACTTCAGCAAATGCGCAAGATGGGAAGACTTTGTTCCAGACCAATTGTGCGGCCTGCCATGCGGTACATAAAAAATTAACCGGTCCGGCTTTGGCCGGGGTGGAAGATCGTTGGCCCGACAAAGCAAAATTGCACGCCTGGGTCAAGAACAGTGCGGCTTTCCTGAAAACAGGGGATGCATACGCGAATAACCTGTACAATGAGTACAACAAAACCGCGATGAACCTGTTTCCTAATTTTGCCGATAAGGATATAGACGCCATCCTTGCGTATATTAAAACAGTTCCTGCCCCGGGTGCAGCTCCCGCTGGTGCTGCTTCCGCTGCTCCTGCAGCGGAAGGTGATAATACCTTATTATTTGGTATCCTTACCCTGGTACTTGCTGTTGTAGCGCTCGTTTTATTACAGGTAAACTCTAATCTTAAAAAATTAGCCGACGATCGTGAAGGTCTTCCTGCTATAGAACCCGTTCCTTTCTGGAAGAACAAGAGCTATATTGCTTTGGTTACTGTTGTGTTATTTATAGTGGGTGGTTATCTTACCTCTAAAGGTGCTATGGGTCTGGGCCGCAGCCAGGATTACCAGCCGGTACAACCTATTTATTATTCTCATAAAGTTCATGCCGGCATCAACCAGATCAACTGTCAGTATTGCCATATTGGTGTTTACCAGGGCAAACAGGCTACTATACCTTCTGTAAATATCTGTATGAACTGTCACCTTGCCATTAACGAGTATAAAGGCGAGAAGATCTATACAGATGAAGGTGCAGAAGTAGATGGTACTGCCGAGATCAAGAAATTATACAAATTTGCCGGTTTTGAAGAAGGTAAACCATGGGATGCTACGCAGGCTAAACCTGTTGAGTGGGCCCGTATTCATAACCTGCCAGACCACGTATATTTTAATCACTCACAACACGTAAAAGCAGGCCAGGTAGCTTGTCAAACCTGTCACGGCGAGATCCAGAAAATGGACGAAGTAAAACAGTTTGCCGACCTGAGCATGGGCTGGTGTATCAACTGTCACCGTACAACACAGGTTCAGTTTAAAGACAATGGTTTCTACAGTATTTACGAGAAATATCATCAGGACCTGAAAAGCGGTAAGATAGATAGCACCAAAGGAATTACAGTAGAGAAGATCGGTGGTACCGAATGTCAAAAATGTCATTATTAAGAATTTGAAAATTTGAAAATTTGAAAATCTGAAAGTGGATCATTTTCAGATTCGCAAACGCTCAAACGTTCAGATTCCATATTATAAAGTTTAGAATAAAGAATGGAGAGATTTGAAAAGCAATTAAAGCATTTTCAAATTTTCAAATTTTCAAATTGATCTCAAATTAGTATATGGAGCAAAAAAAGCACTGGCAAAGTTTTGGAGAGCTGAATCAGTCTGAAGCTTACAATAAAGATGTAAAAGACGAATTCAAAGAAGAACTGCCTTTCGTTGCCGACGAGAGCAAGGGCTTTTTAAACGCCAAGGCGCCACGTAGAGATTTTTTAAAATACCTCGGTTTCAGTACTGCAGCAGCAGCCGTTGCAGCAAGTTGCGAAATGCCGGTAAAGAAAGCTATCCCGTTTGCCAATAAGCCGGAAGATATCGTTCCCGGTATATCTAATTATTATGCCACCACTTATGTACAGGATGGAGATGTGGTAAGTGTTTTAGCCAAAGTGCGTGATGGCCGTCCAATTAAAATTGAAGGTAATGAGCTGAGCCCGATCACCAAAGGCGGTACTTCTGCCCGTGTTCAGGCTTCTGTATTGGATCTGTATGATACTGCCCGTTTACGCTTCCCAACCATCGATGGTAAAGAAGTAACTTTTGAATCTATCGATAAAGCTGTAGCAGGTGCTATCAGTGGTCCGGTGGTTATTTTAACCAGCACCATTACCTCTCCTTCTACTAAAGAAGTGATCAACCAGTTTCTTGCCAAATATCCAGGCAGCCGCCACGTAACATACGATGCGGTTTCTTACACCGGAATATTACTGGCCAATGAAGCTACTTATGGCAAAAGAGCCATCCCTTCCTATCATTTTGAAAATGCAAAAGCAATTGTAAGTATTGGTGCTGATTTTCTTGGTACCTGGCTGAGCCCGGTTGAATTTGCAAAACAATACGCAACAGGTAAAAAATTAGACGAGAAGAATCCTGCCATGAGCAAGCACATTCATTTTGAAAGTGTGGCCAGCTTAACAGGTTCTAACGCCGATGAAAAATATTTGCACCGTCCATCAGAAACAGCTGCAGTAGTTGCAGCTTTACTGAGCGCCGTAAATGGCCAGGGTGTAACCGGCATCAGCGATACAAAACTGAAAGCCGGAATTGAAAATGCTGCAAAAGTTTTAACAGCTAATAAAGGCGCTGCACTGGTTGTTGCCGGAAGTAATGATGTAAATGTGCAGATAGCTGTAAATGCCATTAACGAAGCCATTGGCGCCGGTGGTAAAACCATCGACTGGTCTGCACCATCTAATATCCGTCAGGGTGTGGATGCGGATTTTGCCAAGCTGGTAGAAGATATGAATGCAGGTTCCGTTAGTTCTTTACTGATCTACGGTGCTAACCCTGCCTATAGCTGGTTTGATGCGGATAAGTTTAAAGCCGGCCTGAAAAAAGTAAAAACAACCGTTTCTTTCAATACCAAAGTGGATGAAACTACTGAGCTCTGCAAATTTGTGATTCCTGATCATAATTATCTTGAAAGCTGGGGTGATGCAGAAGCAAAAGCAGGTCATTTCTCATTTATTCAACCTACTATCTATCCACTGTTCAAAACACGCCAGTGGCAGGACAGTCTGCTGAAATGGGCAGGTAATCCATCAGACTATCTGGCTTTCCTGAAATCATTCTGGAGTGCAAAAGTGGGTGGCGAAACAGGTTGGAATAAAGCATTGCAGGATGGTGTTATCAACCCTGCTGCTACTGCTGCATTAAGTGGTGCTTCTTTTAACAGCGGTGCTGTTGCTACCGCAGTTGCTGCATTAAGTGCAGGTAAAAAAGGCGGCAAGATTGAACTGGTGCTATACGAAAAAATTGCTATCGGTGCCGGTCAGGGCGCTGCTAACCCATGGTTGCAGGAATTACCGGATCCGGTTACACGCGCTACCTGGGACAACTACGTAATCGTTTCTCCGGCGCTTGCAAAAACTTTACTGAACATTGATCTGAATAACAACGGACAGGCGGATGCTTATGAAGTAAATCCACCCAAGAAAGTTGTAAAAGTTACTGTTGGTGGCAAATCGGTTGAACTGCCTGCATTGATCATTCCGGGTACACACCCTGATACCATTGCGATTGCAGTTGGATACGGCCGCAGCGAAAAACTCGGAAAATCTGTTGTAGGAACCGGTAAGAATGCATTTCCTTTTGCCAGTCTGAATGGTTCTTCTGTAAGCTTTACAAGCGCAGATGCTGCTATTGTTGCTACCGGCGAAAAATATCCTGTTGCCTTAACACAAACACATAGCCGTTACGATACCGCACAAGGTAACCGTACCGAGGTGATGAAAGAATTAACACTGGCTGAATATAAAAAGAACCCAACCGAGATCCGTGATGAGCGCGAAGAAGAGCTGAAACCATGGGGTGGTCTGGAGAAATTTGAAAGCCAGGGCACAATCTATCCTGTATATGCAAGGCCAGGTATCAAATGGGGCATGAGTGTAGACCTGAACACCTGTAATGGTTGCGGAGCCTGCGTTGTAGCCTGTACCGCTGAGAACAACGTTTCTGTTGTAGGTAAGCCGGAAGTATTACGTGGTCATGAAATGCATTGGTTACGTATAGACCGTTACTATAGTGGCGATATGGATAATCCTAACGTGGTATTCCAGCCATTAATGTGCCAGCACTGCGATAACGCGCCTTGTGAGAACGTTTGTCCGGTAGCCGCTACCAACCACAGCAGTGAAGGATTGAACCAGATGACTTATAACCGTTGTATCGGTACAAGGTATTGTGCCAACAACTGTCCGTATAAAGTACGTCGTTTTAACTGGGCTGATTACACAGGTGCAGACAGCTTCCCTGATAACCAGACCGGTATTGTAAATGATGTAGTACTTGATATGAACGATGATCTTACCAGGATGGTATTGAATCCTGATGTAACCGTGCGTTCACGTGGTGTGATCGAGAAATGTTCTTTCTGTGTGCAGCGTTTACAGGAAGCAAAACTCAAAGCCAAAAAAGAAAGCAGGCCGATGGTTGACAGCGACCTGAAAGTAGCATGTCAGCAGGCTTGTCCTGCCAACGCCATCACTTTCGGTAATGCGAATGATAAAGGCAGTTCAATTACCAAAGCGCGTAACGAAAATCCAAACCGTCAGTTCTATGTACTGGAGCAACTGCACGTATTGCCAAATGTAACCTACATGGCAAAAGTGCGTAACCTGGAAGAAGAACATGCGGCAGGTAAGGAGAAGGCAGGATCTGAGAAAAAAGAAGGGGCGAAAGCATAGTGTGAATAGTGAATGGGCAATGGTGAATAAACAGGAAATAGCATTCACCATTCACAATTGCCAATTCAAAAAAAGGCGAATAACTGGATGCAGGAGCAGATGAGATTGCTTCGTCGTTCCTCCTCGCAATGACGGTGAAACGAAAGCTCAGGTGTGCGAGCTTGCTTCGCCGAAGCTACGCGAAGGCAAGCGCAAACAAAGCTGAACAAAGAACAAAAGTTGATTCAATAAAAAATACTATCCCGCCGCAAGCGGGGTGGACCAATAAACAAGACCAGATGCATTTAAAGTACGAATCACAGCTTAGGGAACCATTGGTGAATGGGGCGAAAACCTATCACCAGGTAACAGAAGATATCATTCGCCCCATTGAAGCAAAACCCAGCCGTTTATGGTACATTGGTTTTTACATTGCGGTGGCATTGCTGTTATTTGGGATATATTCCATTTACAGGGATGTAACCTATGGTATTGGCCAGTGGAACCTGAATAAAACAGTAGGTTGGGGTTGGGATATCACCAACTTCGTATGGTGGGTAGGTATCGGTCACGCAGGTACACTGATCTCTGCGATCCTGTTATTGTTCCGTCAGGGATGGAGAACAGGGGTAAACCGTGCCGCAGAAGCCATGACCATCTTTGCGGTAATGTGCGCGGGTCAGTTTCCGATCTGGCATATGGGTCGTGTGTGGATGGCATTCTTTGTATTACCTTATCCTAATACACGTGGTCCTTTATGGGTGAATTTTAACTCACCATTGCTTTGGGACGTGTTTGCGATCTCTACTTATTTTACCGTATCTCTTTTATTCTGGTACAGTGGTCTGATCCCGGATCTGGCAACTGTTCGCGACCGTGCATTTACTAAACTGCGCAAGCGTTTATATGGTATCGTTTCATTTGGCTGGACAGGTTCTACCAAACACTGGCAGCGTCATGAAAGCCTGTCATTGGTACTGGCAGGATTAAGTACACCACTGGTATTGTCTGTACACACCATCGTATCCTTCGACTTTGCCACATCGGTAATTCCGGGTTGGCATACAACTATCTTCCCTCCTTACTTCGTTGCCGGTGCCATCTTCTCAGGTTTTGCTATGGTGCAGACCCTGATGGTGATCATCCGCAAAGTATTTGAAATGGAAGACTACATCACCCTCGGTCACATTGAGGCGATGAATAAAGTAATTGTATTAACCGGTTCTATTGTAGGTATTGCCTACTTAACAGAACTGTTTATGGGTTGGTATAGCCAGAACAAATTTGAAGGATATACTTTCTGGTACAGCCGTGCTAACCTGTTCAGTCCTTATGGCTGGAGCTACTGGGGTATGATGGCCTGTAACGTATTAAGCCCTCAGATATTCTGGTTCCGTAAGATGAGAAGAAACCTGTTCGTTACCTTCTTCATGAGTATTATTGTGAACATTGGTATGTGGTTCGAGCGTTTTGTGATCATCGTTACATCATTGTACCGCGATTATCTTCCATCAAGCTGGTCTGTTTACTACAGCCCAACCATTTGGGAGATTGGTTTCTATGCCGGTACATTCGGATTGTTCTTTACCTGCTTCTTCCTGTTTGCCAAATACTTCCCGGTAATTGCGGTTGCCGAGATCAAATATGTATTGAAAACAACAGGTGAAAGTTATAAAGACAAGATGGGACATTTAGAGCATGTAGCGCCTGAAGTATTTGCACATAGTGGTCATGGACATACTATTGTAGAAAACACAGGGGCAGCGAATTAATAAAACAGGGAGACCATTTTTTAACGATAAATTCCTGAGAGGGAAGTTTTATATGGCAAAAAAGAAATTCGTAGTTGGCTGTTTTGATGATGAAGAAGTACTGTTTCCTGCGGTGAAGAAAGTTCGCACAGCGGGTTACAAGATCCATGATGTGTACACGCCGTTTGCAGTACACGGTCTGGACCATGCACTGGGCCTGAGGGAAACCAGTTTGCATACAGCCGGTTTTATCTATGGTATTACAGGTACATCAACAGCATTAGGCGGTATCAGTTGGATATTGGCTAAAGACTGGCCACTGAATTTTGGTGGTAAACCACACTTCGCTTTACCGGCATGGATACCGATCACTTTCGAGTTAACGGTATTATTTGCTGCAGTAGGCATGGTGCTTACTTTCTGTTACCTATGCCAGTTGGCACCTTTTGTAAAGAAGCATCATTTTCATGCACGTGCCACAGACGATCTGTTTGTGATGGTGATAGAATGCACAGAAAAAACAAATGCAGAAGATCTGAAAGCATTCTTAGCTGCCAGTGGTGCTGTTGAAACCGACATACAGGTAGCTGAAGATGGCTGGTGGTTAGGACGTTACGATAAGGATGAAATTCTTTTTGAAAACAAGCAAACAGTTGCTGCTTAATTATTATTAGAATAGACGTATGATGAATAAATTATCAATCATAACTGTATTATCTGCTATAGCAGTACTTGTTGGCTGCAGCGATGTAAAGCGTACCCCGGGCAGTGTATATATGCCTGATATGGCCTATAGCCGTGCATATGAAACTTATGCCGACCACAGCAACCTGAAAGACGCAGGCATCAATTATACCAATATGCCGGTGGCGGGCACTATTTCACGTGGAGAGGAAATGCCTTTCCCTTTTGCAAAAGATAAAGCCGGAGATACAACAAATTATTATGCATCAAAACAGGTTAAGAATCCTATCGACTCTTTGTCTGAAAAAGATGCAGCAGAAGCTGAGCGTTTATACCTGATCAATTGCGGTATCTGCCATGGCGCACAATTAAATGGTAACGGTCCATTGTATAAAGATGGAACAGGCCCTTACCCGATAGCACCCAGAAACCTGATCGCAGATCCGGTTGTTTCGGTAATGCCTGAAGGACAAATGTTTTATTCAGTGGCTTATGGTAAGAACCTCATGGGTTCCTATGCATCGCAACTAACACGCCAACAGCGCTGGATGGTGATCAGGTATATCAAGAACAAACAACTGAAAGCTAAAGCAACAGCAGCACCGGCAGCTACTACACCTGCACCGGCAGCAACTGCGGCTAAGTAAAAAAATAAATAATCATTCGCTCCCGCATAACGGGTGAGGAAAGTAATAACTGATATAAAAGAGATTAACGATGGCATCTATCAGACAGCAATTTGAGATACCCGGAAAGATGAAAACCTGGTCACTGGCCCTGATTGGCGTGGGTTTGGTTGCATTATTGGCCGGCCTGTTTACCAAAGGCTTTAGTGCCGATGAACATGAGCAGGCACATTTCTGGGGTACGCTTATGTACAATACTATTTTCTGGACAATGGTTTGTAATGCCAGTATGTTCTTTATTAGTGTAACTACATTGGCAATGGGTGGCTGGCAGCAATCATTCCGCCGCATACCTGAAGCCATCTCTACACTGGTACCCATTTTTGGTGCCATCACTTTTGCCGTTCTGATCTATGTAGTAGTTAGCGATAAGCACCATATCTACCACTGGTTAGATAAAGAGGCTGTTGCAAAAGATGCTATTCTGTCTGGTAAAGCCGGGTTCCTGAATCCAACTTTCTTTATCGTCTGGACAACCCTTACCATCGGCTTATGGAGTGTGTTGGGCTGGAGAATGCGCCAGATAAGCAAAGAAGCTGATGAAGCGCCAATGGATCAAGTAACAGGTGCAAAATTTATTTTAAGAAATACTGTTCGTGCTGCTTTGTTTACTGTATGGTTTGCTTTAACAGTAGGTTCTACAGTACCCTGGTTATGGATGATGAGTATAGATGCACACTGGTATTCTACCATGTATAGCTGGTACACTTTCGCAAGTACATTTGTATCAGGCATGTCGTTGATCGCTTTGTGGGTAATCTATCTGAAAAACAAAGGCTACCTCGAATACACCAACCAGGAGCACCTGCAGGATCTTGGTAAGTTCATGTTTGCGTTCTCTATCTTCTGGACATACCTCTGGTTCTCACAATACATGCTGATCTGGTATGCCAACATCCCCGAAGAAACTGTTTACTTCAAACACAGGGTGCAGGGGCCTTATAAAGGAATATTCTTCCTGAACCTGATCATCAACTTTATTTGTCCTTTATTGATATTGATGAAGCGCGCCGCCAAAAGAAATTATACACTGATGACTTTCATGGCAGTACTGATCGTATTTGGTCACTGGCTGGATTTCTACCAGATGGTAATGGGCAGCTTATCAAAAGAACATGTAACCCTTGGATGGTTAGACTTTGGTATTCTTAGTCTGTTTGTAGGACTGATGATTTTCTTTGTAGGAAAATCGCTGGCCAGCAAACCGTTGATTGCCAAATATCATCCATTCCTGAAAGAAAGTATTATACACCATGTATAATACTTTGAAAATGAAAGTATAGGCGGATAACCAAACGGCCAATTTTCAAATTAGTTTTAGAATAAGATAATATTGATAGCATTATGACAATTTTTTTAACCATTGCTGTGATTGCACTGATCTTTATCGTGATCTTCCAGATCGCTAAAGCCAGTGAGTATGTATCGTTACTGAAAGGCGAAGATGTAAGCCGTAAACAGAACAACAAGATCAACGGCTTCCTGATGGTAGTGTTTTTAGTACTGGGCCTGTTTGGCGTATGGTATTGTAATAAACTGCTGTTTGGCAAAACATTGCTGGCTCATGATGCTGCAAGTGTAGAAGGTGCAAGGGTAGATTCTATGTTATGGATCACACTGGCTGTTACCGGTATTGTATTCATCGCAACACAGATCATCCTGTTCTGGTTTTCTTATAAATACCAGGAAAAAGAAAACCGCAGGGTTTTCTACTTCCCGCATGACAATAAATTAGAAGCATTGTGGACAATTGTTCCTGCCATTGTATTAACAGTGTTGGTTATAATCGGTTTACGTAACTGGTTCCTGTTTACAGGCGAGCCTCCAAAAGATGCCATGGTTGTTGAAGTAACAGGTAAACAATTTGGATGGATCTTCCGCTACCCGGGTAAAGACGGCGCTTTTGGAAAGAAATATTTTAAAAACATTGACCCCGCCACCAATACGCTGGGTATGATCTGGGAAGATCAGCTTGGGCATGATGATGTGGTAACTGAACAAACCATGTATCTTGTTAAAGGCAAACCCGTTAAACTGATCATTGGTTCAAGAGACGTGATCCATGATGTGGGTCTTTCTCAGTTCAGGTTAAAAATGGATGCTGTTCCGGGTATACCAACCACTATGTGGTTTACACCAAAATACACCACAAAGGAAATGAAGGAAATTACCAACAACCCGAATTTCGTTTACGAAATCAGTTGCGACCAGATGTGTGGTAATGGTCACTATTCCATGAAAGGTGTGATAGAAGTAATAGATCAGGAAGAATTTGATGTTTGGCAGGCAAAACAAAAGCCGCAATACCTGGTAACATTTCCTGACAAGGACCCATCAAATGCAAAACCTGCCGACACAGTAAAGCTGGCAACAAAGCCTTCAGAGGCAGCAATAAAAACGGTAGCAAAATTGTAAATTATATCCGTTTAATTACGGAAAACAGAACTAATTAAAGAAACAGAGTATGAGTAATGAAGCTGTTTTGCACGCACATTCAGGAGCGGCAACGCATGAAGGCCACGGTGATCATCACGAGCACCACCATCATGAAACATTCATCAGCAAATATGTGTTTAGCCAGGATCATAAAATGATCGCTAAACAATTCCTGATCACAGGGATGGTATGGGCTGTTTTGGGTGGTTTAATGAGTGTGATATTTCGTTTGCAATTAGGTTACCCTGATGCTACCTTCCCATGGCTGGAAGATATTTTAGGTAAATGGGCCAAAGGGGGTCATATTACTCCCGAAGCATATTATGCATTAGTTACCACACACGGAACCGTTCTGGTGTTCTTCGTGTTAACTGCAGGTTTGAGCGGAACTTTCGCAAACTTTTTAATTCCATTGCAGGTGGGTGCCAGAGATATGGCTTCTCCTTTTATGAATATGTTGAGCTACTGGTTTTTCTTCGCTGCCAGTATCGTTATGCTGTCTTCTATTTTTGTTGAAACAGGCCCCTTCAGCGGCGGCTGGACAGCTTATCCTCCGTTAAGTGCTTTAGGCGATGCTTCTCCGGGTTCTAAAACCGGTATGGATCTTTGGTTGGTATCAATGGCGTTGTTTGTGGTGTCTTCTTTGCTGGGTGGGTTGAACTATATCGCTACTATCCTGAACATGCGTACCAAAGGAATGAGCATGACCCGTTTACCACTTACTATCTGGGCATTGTTCTTTACGGCTGTATTGGGTGTGTTATCATTCCCTGTATTGTTCTCTGGATTTATCCTGTTAATATTCGATAGAAATTTTGGTACCAGCTTCTATCTGTCAGACATATTTGTGAATGGTGTTGGCGCTTTACCTAATGAAGGTGGTAGTGCTATTCTTTACCAACACTTATTTTGGTTCCTTGGCCACCCTGAAGTTTATATTATCCTCTTACCTGCCATGGGTATGGTATCAGAGATCATGTCTGTAAATGCACGTAAACCTATTTTCGGATATATGGCGATGATCGGTTCTTTATTCGCTATTGCTATCCTGGCCTTCCTGGTATGGGCGCATCACATGTTTGTAACCGGATTAAATCCTTTCCTTGGATCTGTATTCGTATTGCTCACATTGCTGATCGCTGTACCATCTGCCATCAAAGTATTTAACTGGTTAACTACATTATGGAGAGGTAATATCCGTTTCACTCCGGGTATGATGTTCGCTATCGGTTTTGTAAGCTTATTTATTTCCGGTGGATTAACCGGTATCTGGCTGGGAAACTCAGCATTGGATATTCACCTGCACGATACTTATTTCGTAATTGCACACTTCCATATTGTAATGGGTGTGGCATCTATGTTTGGAATGTTTGCAGGCATTTACCACTGGTTCCCTAAAATGTATGGCAAGTACCTCAACAATACGATGGGATATATCCACTTTTGGGTAACTATTGCCGGAGCCTATATGATTTTCTGGCCAATGCACTACGAAGGATTGGCCGGTATGCCGCGTCGTTATTACGATTACAGCATCTGGGAAAGCTTCAAACAGTTTGTTGAACTTAACCGCTTTATCAGTACGGTAGCGATGATCGTATTCGCTGTTCAACTGTTGTTCCTCTTCAATTTCTTCTATTCTATTTTTAAAGGAAGAAAAGTAACTTCCCTGAATCCATGGAGCTCGAATACCCTGGAGTGGACAACACCACTTCGCCCCGGTCATGGAAACTGGCCTGGTGAAATACCTGAAGTACACCGTTGGCCATATGATTATGGTAAAGACGGACAAGATTTTATCCCTCAAACCACACCGGTTGGGGAAGACGAGAGTCATCATTAATGAATATTGCCGGCATGAGCATAAGAAATCTAACCGGTTATTAATAGATTCAATGCTCCCGATCAATCGGGAGCATTGTTTTTAATCGCGGATTACACAAAATGGTTGCGGTTAAAGCAGCGATAGATCTAAAGGATTGGAATAGGAATAAGATTTGTAATTGACATGTGAGTGTTTCAAGCCGTATACAAAAAATGACAAGCGCTATCAACAAACAGGGATCCACATCATTTTCCATAGCTTCAAAAGTGAAGGACTACTTTCAGTTGATCAAATTCACTTTAAGTTTTACGGTAGTGTTTTCCTGTGTGATCTGTTATTTGCTGGCGCCTAATGTGGTTGATTATAACTGGCTGATGATCTTACTCCTGTTTACAGCAGGAATGCTGATAACAGGGAGTGCCAATGCCATTAACCAGGCGGTAGAAAAAGATACAGATGCCATGATGAAGCGAACTGCCACCAGGCCGGTAGCCGATGGCAGGATGAGCAGGAGTGAAGCGTATACATTTGCGCTGATAGCGGGATTAGTTGGTACCTGGATGATAGGTTGGTTCTTTAAAGGAGATGATAACAGTTTTAACTGGAATGCGGCATTGTTATCGGCATTCAGTCTTTTTCTGTATGCATTTATTTATACCCCTTTAAAAAAGATCAACTCAATCGCAGTGTTGATTGGGGCTTTCCCCGGCGCATTGCCCTGTTTGATTGGCTGGGTAGCAGCAACGAATATGATCAATCCGATGGGAACGATCATGGTAAACGGGAAAGCATTTTCGAATGCAGGTGGCTGGATCTTATTTGCCATACAGTTTCTCTGGCAGTTTCCGCATTTCTGGGCAATAGCCTGGGTATCGCACGGAGATTACAGCAAGGCAGGCTTTAAATTGTTGCCGGCAGATAAAGGGCCAACAAGGTTTACAGCCGTTCAGGGTATTATGTATTCTGTTTTGATGATACCTGTTGGCGTATTGCCTTATTATTTTGGTTTATCCGGGCAGGTGAGTATGTGGATTTTGATAGTGGCCAACCTGTTCATGGTAGCACAAAGTATCAGGTTGTACCGGGAGATGAATGCGAAAGCAGCAAGACGTGTCATGTTCAGCAGTTATATTTACCTGCCGATAGTTTTACTGGCATTGTTGGCAGATAAAATAAGATAATTACTAATTGGATATAGAAAGAAGTGAATAACGTGAGGCGTGAATCGTGAGTTTGAGTAATTTCTACGGATTTTATCTCACGACTCACGTCTGACGATTGACGAAAAAGCCCAAACAAAAAATTACTAATTACTAATTTCTAATTATTAATTAAAATGATGACAACCGTGCAGACACAACAACCCAACCGTATTCATCCGCATAAATTTACTTTGTGGGTGGGGATGGGGAGTATTGTGATGATGTTTGCTGGCCTAACCAGTGCGTATGTAGTAAAAAAGAACCAGAGCAGTTGGCTTGAGTTTGATCTGCCGCAGATATTCTGGTATTCAACAGCAGTGATCTTATTGAGCAGTGTAACCATTCAACTGGCGATAAAAGCATTCAAAGCAGGTATAATGGGTCGTTACCGCAGTTTGATCACGGTTACAGCCATATTGGGTATATTGTTCATGGGAATGCAATGGGCTGGCTTTATGAACCTGGAGGCGCGGGATATTGCGCTAACTGGACCCAAAAGCAATTCGGCTGCGTCTTTTCTGTTTGTGATCACAAGCTTTCACCTGGTGCACGTGTTGGGCGGTGTGGTTGCCTTGCTGGTGATCTTTTTCAGGGCATACAGCGCCAAACTGAAGAATAGCAGCAGCATGCCAATAGAACTGGCAGCCACTTACTGGCATTTTGTAGATGTACTATGGATATATTTATTCATCTTTTATAACTGGATAGGTTAGTTGAAGAAAAAGTTGAGGTTAATTAGCCTTTTTTGAACACTAGCCAATATTTTTGTAACGAAATTTTAGATTACAACATGTCAACATCAACTACGGTTACACCAACCAAACTGTGGGGCGGCGGTAAAAGCCCTTTCAATGTAGAGTACGGCAAATTGATGATGTGGTACTTCCTCATGAGCGATGCTTTCACATTTGGCGCTTTCCTGATCTCTTACGGTACCATCCGTTTTTCATCTAATGGATGGCCCGACCCTAATGAGGTGTTTAAAAGTTTTCCTTTTGCACCCGAAGGGGTACATGCACCGCTGGTGTTTGTAAGTATTATGACTTTTATCCTGATCATCAGTTCTGTAACTATGGTGTTGGCTGTACATGCAGGCCATAATATGGATAAAAAAAGGGTTGTGAAAAACCTTATCCTGACTATTCTTGGTGGTATTGCATTCTTAAGCTGCCAGGCATGGGAGTGGAACCACCTGCACAGCGAAGGTGCATGGTGGGGTAGTAATCCTTTCCTGAACCACGACGGAACAGCTTCATCAACCAACTTTACCAATTATTTCTTTACCATAACCGGTTTCCATGGGTTTCACGTATTCTCTGGTGTGATCATCAATATTATTATGCTGATCATGACCCTGATGGATAAGTTTGAAAAACGCGGCCATTACCTCATGATCGAGAAAGCTGGTTTATACTGGCACTTTGTAGACCTGGTTTGGGTATTCGTATTCACCTGTTTTTACCTGATCTGATCAAAAGCATTTAGTCAATTCACATTAAGAAAGATATTTATGGAACATACGATAGCAGCACACGAAGAACATAGCGGCGGCGGAGTTAAAGAGATTGTAAGGGTTACTGTTATTCTCTCTGTATTAACGGTAGTGGAACTGGCCTTAGGTTTCTGGATGATGGGTATGCCATTAGAAAGCGGGTTGCGCCTTGCCGTAAAAGGTACCATCGTTATATTAATGCTGGCCAAAGCTTTTTACATCGTAGGTTATTTCATGCATCTTAAGCACGAAGTAAAAAACCTGATCATGACCATTGTGGTTCCTTTGTGTTTATTTATCTGGTTTATTATTGCGTTTTTGTATGATGGTAATTCATTCAAAAATCTGAGAAACACCTACGATCCGTATAAAAAAGAGGTGAGTACCATTAAAGTAGAAAAGAAAGAAGTGAAACACGAAGAGAAGAAAACTGAAGCAGCACCCGTTGAAGAGAAAAAAGTGGTGGAATAAGAATAGTTGGTAATTCCTGTTTTAATAATATTTCTAAAACCATCGCATTTTATGACGATGGTTTTTTTATACTTAACTGGTTATTATGAATAAGAAAGCGCTGTTGGGCCTTGCGGTGGCGGTATTATTACCGATTTTATGTTATGTGGCTTTGCGATATGCCACCGACAGTGCAGTAGATATGCCCAGAAAGTATTTACTGGACACGGTTGTAACAAGGGTAAACAACGGCAAGATGATCTCTGACAGTATCTGGCATACCACAGCCAATATCAGACTGCAAAACCAATTGGGCGATACAGTAAGCCTGTATGATAAGCCGGGGAAGATACTGGTGGTAGACTTTTTCTTTACAAGCTGCCGTGGCATTTGCCCAAGATTAACGGCAAACATGTCAAAACTCCAGCAGTCTTTTATCCGGGGTGGCGATCTGCGGAAAAAGATCGACACCTCTATTGTACAGTTTGTTTCTTTCTCTATAGACCCGGAAAGAGATAGTGTGTCTGTTTTGAAAAACTATGCCGACAGGTTTAATGTTAATCACGATAACTGGTGGATGCTCACGGGCAGTAAGGATTCTATTTATAAGTTTGCTTTTGAAGAACTGAAGGTTGACAAGTTTAGCGACGAGCCCATCAATCCTGATTTTGTGCATACCAGCCGGTTTGTTTTGATAGACAAGACCTATAAGGTTCGTGGGTATTATAATGGATTAGATTCGGTCTCCATATCAAAACTGGCACGCGATATCGGGTTGCTGATGCTGGAAAAAGATAAAACGCAAAGAAGCCCGGTTTTCACACAGATCCTTGACCTGAGCTGGTTATGGCTGATCATTATTTCTCTTGTGATTTTTTTTGTAGTGTATATGCGTGGACGTAGAAAAATAAACGGATAAAAAAATACGGCCTCACCGTGACCAATAAATAAAAAAATATGTTATCAGCATCCATCATTAAGAACGATAAAAAAGCCATTTGGCTTATTGGTATTTTTTCTGTTGTAGTATTCAGTGCTATCGTATTACTCAGCCGGTATAAGCTGGAAGTTGACCTGGGTTTTAATGTTCATATTTTTGCAACCATCAATGCTTTTCTGAATTCGGCTATTGCGGTATTGCTGGTGGCCGCTTTGGTGTCTGTAAAAAAAGGCAAATACCTATTGCATAAACAGTTAATGACTACAGCATTACTATTATCTATACTGTTCCTTATTTCTTATATCGCCCATCACTTATTGGCGGGAGAAGCAAAGTTTGGAGACAACAACCATGATGGTATTGTTTCTGAAGATGAAAAAGCATTGGCAGGCAATCTCAGGTTCATCTATTATTTTATTCTCGGCACACATATTATCCTGGCAGCAATTATTTTACCCTTTATTTTATTTACTGCCTATCGCGCATTAACAGCCGAGTTCGCATTACATAAAAAGTTAGCGCGTATTACCTGGCCTTTATGGTTTTATGTAGCCGTTACCGGGCCTGTGGTGTATTGGCTGATCAGCCCGTACTATAGGTAATTTGAAAATTTGAAAATATGGCAATTTGAAAATGATAGAAAGTGTTTTGAAGCAGGTCTTTCATTTTCAAATTGCCATATTTTCAAATTAATAATTCCACCCCCGGGTCCCAGAATTTCTTTTCAAAATCAACAATGGTATCATCTGCCACTTTGATCTTTTCTTTTTTCAGCAATTCTTCCATTCGTGTGGGTGTGCCAAAATGCATTTTTCCCGAAAGCATTCCGTTGCGGTTAACAACGCGGTGTGCAGGCACAGGCGGCTTGATATGAGCGGCCCCGTTCATGGCCCAGCCCACCATACGTGCACTCATCCTGCTGCCAAGGTATGCGGCTATAGCGCCGTAAGAAGTAACTCGGCCACGGGGTATTTGACGTGCCACATCATAAACCTGCTCAAAAAAGGAACTGTCTTTTTTACCGCTGGGTAAAACTGATTTTAGTTTTTCGGATGATTTTTTAGCTGCCAGGGAGTGGTGGTTTTTATAGCAGCAATTTACGGTATTGTGGCTGTTGTTGTGTCCCCAAAACAACATATTTACCGCCCCCCACAACTACACATTATTTGATTCAATTCTTGCTAACTCGGTTATTAGTCATTGTTGTGAGGACACAACAATGGCCAGCCAACGAAACAACGCTATTAAAGATTTACTGTGGCCGATTTTCCTGCAGTAGTTCCGAACGTTTTGGTTCGGGCACAGATTCGTATTGGTACGGACAATGCCTGCAACCATTACCACAGCAGCACCCCCTTGTTATGTGATACGCTTCAGTAAAGACCATGTACCCATTCTCATCCAGATAATAATCAATTCCTTCAGTCAGTATCCTGCTCACTCAGTAATTGTTTTAATATTTCATCTTTTTCTACTGGTAACTCTTTGTTTATGCGGAAGCAGATATAATGTATGCGGTTACTCTGCGCAATATCCAGCCCCTCGTAATGTGTTTTGATCATCAGTTCAGGTTTTACAACTTCCTGCAAATACACATTATCTGATTGCTCTAACAGTTCCAGCTCAAATAAGTTAATAACGGTTAGTGTAAACTGGTACAGGTCGGGGCTATCCGTTTTCAGATGAACCAGGCCACCCTCTTTCAGGAACTTTTTATAAAGCCGTAAAAACCTGGGATGTGTTAATCTTTTTTTAGCCCTTGAGCCGCGCAGTTGCGGGTCTGGGAAGGTGATCCAGATTTCAGACACCTCATTGGGTGCAAAATAATCTGTAACTTTATCTATCTGAGAACGGATAAATGCAACATTGTTTAATCCGTTATCTAATGCAGTTTTTGCCCCCCGCCATATACGGTTGCCTTTAATGTCTATGCCAATGCAATTTGTATTGGGGTGCATTTTACCTAGCCCTACGGCATACTCTCCTTTGCCGCAGGCCAGTTCTAAAATAATTGCCCCGGTATTTTTGAAAAAACCATTCCAGTTGCCCTGCATGTCCTGTGGATATTCCAGTACATTGGGGAAATGTTTAATGGCTTCAAAACGGATAAGTTTCTTTTGTCCCATGAGGCTGCAAAAATAGTGTGGATGGCATCTGTATAAGTATTTTTTATGGTCAATTTTAAAATGCATTAAACTATTATTTTATATTTACGTCAAATCCAAAAAAGCCCCATGCTTTTACTTATCCAAACGCTGTATATTGACCCGGGTTCGGGTAGCTTACTCTTCCAGATGATTTTATCCGGGCTGCTTACCATCCTGGTATTTTTTAAACGGCTGGCACAATTTTTCCGGGCCTTTTTTTCGGGTAAGCGTATTAACATCTTTTTTCAGCGAAGAGAGAAAAAACAATAAATGCAACAGGCCATTTCTTACCGCGACAGGGATGGATTTGTTATTGTTACAGATCATTCTGTTAAGAGGTATGTACAGATTTCTTATGCACAGACATATGACCATCTGATGTCTTCCGGGCTTTATCAGCGCCTTGTTGATGAAGATCTGTTAATCGCACATAACGAAGCTGTTCCTGATGCTACTACACAAAACTTTTGTAAGGTATTGGAGCCCGAAATAATCAGCTTCATAAGTATGCCGTATGAGTGGTCTGCCAGCCAGTGGAAGGAGGTAGTATTGCATTTTCTCAAGATCAATGGTATTTGCATAGAATATGGCATGATTTTAAAAGATGCCACCCCATTTAATTTTACTTTTCATAAAGGTCATTGTATTTTTTTTGATACACTTTCTTTCGAAATGTACCACGAAGAAGATTCCTGGATTGCTTACCGGCAGTTTTGCGAAACATTACTTGGCCCGCTTTCTCTTATCTTTTTCAATAACGTTATATGGGCCAGAATGATGGAAGCGTATATCAATGGCTGGCAATTATCTTTTATCTCGGCAAATCTTCCCCTGCGTACATGGTTTAAATCGCCAACATTACTGCATATTCACTGGCATGCAAAGTTTTCCCGGCAAACCAGCCAACCTGTACATGGTGGCAGTTTAACAAAAGAAAAATTATTGATATTATGGCAGATGATTGGTAAAGGTGTTCAAAAATGGAGCCCTTCCAAAAACAAAAAGGTCTGGTTAACGTATTATGATACTGATATTCTATCCGATCAATACCTTCAAAGTAAGATCAGCATAGTTTCCGGGTGGATGAATGAAATAAAACCTGCTAAGGTTATTGACCTTGGATCCAACACGGGAAGGTTTTCAATTATCGCATCGGCACATGCAAAAAAAGTAATTGCTGTTGAGCCTGATCATGATTGTATAGAAAAACTCAGATTGGATATCAGGAAGAGGGGTATTACAAATATTGAAACGGTTATTGCTGATATCACGCAACCTTCGCCTGCTATTGGCTGGAAAAACGAGGAAAGATCCTCGTTGTTGCAGCGCCTGAATTGCGATATGCTATTTGCCCTTGCCCTTTTGCATCATGTATGTATTTCAGCCAACATCCCGCTTGCTTTTGTTGCAGAACTCTTTGCACAGATAACCGGCAGGTATGCGCTGGTAGAATTTATTCCACGTTCCGACACAAAAGTAGCGGCCCTGTTATTAAACAGGAAAGATATTTTTCAGGATTATACGGAAGATCACTTTATCCAGTGTTTCAGCACAAAGTTTAACCTGGTAAAAATTGCATCATGCGATGCATCGGATAGAAAATTATATTTATGGGAACGAAAATAAGCCGCCTGCTAACAAGGCCCGTTTATGTTTATCTATATGTCCTGGCATTCATGATATTCAAGGTTTCTGCTTATGTTTCTTCTTTTAAATTTTTGCCGGCCGCTAATTTCGTATTTCTGTATTGCGCTGTTTCCTATGCACTGTTTTTGTTTTTCAGGAAACTTACAAACCCTGCTTTTGCGGGTATTGGTGTAGTAATTATTTGGGCTTCATTGCTGCATGTTGTTGGCATAGCGCAGTTATTCGGATATCTCTATTCGTATATATCATTTGAATTCTACCTTGGTTTTTATTCCTGTGTTTTGGTTTTGTTGATTGTTTTTTGCCTGGCAATTCGGAGGGTGTCGGCTTTAATTGCTCCCGGGTTTAACCGCGTTGCCAATGTCTTTCTGCTCATGACCTCCCTTGTTTTCATGGTAAATGGCATCCGGAAGGAGAATGAAAAAAATGCTGAAATAAGACAACATTTTCACGGGCAAACCAAAATAGATAGTACCAGTTTGAGAAAAGATATTATCTGGATTTTGATGGATGAATACGGGGCATCAGAATCATTGCGCAACCAGTTTTCTTTTAAAAATCCGTTGGACAGTATACTGCAGCAGAAACATTTTAAAGTGCTGGATAGTATGCACAGCCGGTTTACAAATACTTTGTTTTCGGTAAACAGTATTTTTAATATGGATGATAGTATGATGCCATCCAGTTACTACGAGGGGGTCGATCTTCTTAGGCATGGATCACTGATACCCGCCATAGAACGATCAGGGTATCGCTTTATCAATTTCGGATTCTTTGATCTGGCTGAACACCCTATGATAGCAGACAGGAGTGGATACCCGTACTCATTTCTGCAACAGCTTTTCTCCGGCACATTGTTCAGCATGCTATACACTGACTGGAAAAATTCCATAGCAAAATGTGATGCGTATAACCAAAGAATAATAAAAAAGCTGAATGATACACTTTCCTCCTCATCAGTTCAGCCACGTTTTATCTGGGCGCATATGACCATTCCGCATGCACCTTTTTGCAGAGATGCAAACGGGAGCCTTAAAAAAGATACAGCATTGCTCGCAGATGATTCTGTATACATCAGGCGCGGTTATATTGGATACCTGCAATATGGTAATTCTATTCTGCTTTCTATCCTGAAACAACACCCGGATCTTTCAGATAAGATTGTGATTATTTCCGGTGATCATGGGCCTCGGTTCCCCTTTCTCAAAAATAAAAAATACCAAACCTGGCCCTATGCAGCGGTACATATTCCGGGACAGTATGATAGCTTAGCATTGAACAGACTAAAGTATATATCGCAGTTGCCGGAATTTCTGTTGAAGCATATTTCAAATTAGAGACTCACGAGTTTCATAGCCGGTAGTGTTCCTGAAGTATTCTCCGCTTACCCTGATCCTTTCCTGCTCTTAGTGGCAGATGATTTTTATTTAATGGAAGTTGGTTATTTCTAAACAGACAGCTACCGGAACTATTAATATACCCAATAGCGGGTATTGGCGCAGCTAATGGCTACCCTAATTTTATCCTTTGTAAATCGTCATCATAAAAAGCGACCGGGTATATGATCATTATAGGACACAAGAGCATTCCATTGGTTAAGGAAATAATTAATGCCCCATGCCCTAATTGCGGAACTTCGTACAATACAGAAATAACAGTATTCCAGAAATATGTACATGTTTTCTGGATACCCTATCTGCCTGCGGGGAAAACGGGAGTTAGTGAATGTCATCATTGCCATCAAATGCTGAAACACCGGGAGATGACTTCTTCTTTATTGCTGGCCTATAAAGACCTAAAAGCAAAGGCTAAGATTCCGCTTTGGATGTTTTCAGGACTGGTACTCATGCTCCTGCTGATTGTATACGGGGTTAATGAAAATAAAAAAAAGAAAGCCATAAATGCCCAACTTATATCCTCGCCAAAAGGAGGAGATCTTCTGGAAGTGAAAACGGATAGCAGCCAATACACTTTATACAAGGTATATCAGGTGCATGGAGACTCAGTATTGTTGCGGGCAAATAATTATCAGTCTGATACAGAATCAGGCATTCGGGAACTGAGAGACAGCGCTTATTCAGAAGAAATACGGTTTTTGTCAAAAACTGATTTGAAAAAACTGTTTGAAAAAGGAACTGTCATAGGAGTTGAAAGAGAATAGGGGGGTCGGATTTTGCGAATAAAAAAGCCTCAGAAAATGCTTCTGCAAGCAGTTTCTGAGGCTTTTTGTTGCTGTAGGGGGAGGTCATGTTTTTCTTACCACTTTATACCCCGTTTTTACCCCAATGGTTTGACCTTCATTCGTTTATACCTTTGATATGTAGCGCCCAGTTAAGTTGATTTGAAACGGGTAAAGGATGTTTTGTACCCCATTATGTACCCCGCTGTTTCGGTGGTTTTCAAATCTAATTTTACACTCTGGGAGCGACAGAAAACTTAAAACTAGACGTATGAAGGTAAGATTCTATTTAAAGCGACCAAACGATAACCGCGTCTCAGTGATATACGCCCGGCTTATCTATAACATGACGACGTTTAAATACTACCTGCTGGAAAAAATTCATCCTGCCGACTGGAACGCCAAAACTCAAAAGGCAAAGAATGGTGCAAAGTTTACAGAAAGTATGGAGTTTAATCAACGTCTAAAAGAGATCGCGAGCAAAATCACGGATGCATTTTATAACTATCAGAATACTCATCAAAGTAAGGCACCGACACCAGAAATTTTCAAGGAAATTTTAGACGAAGTTTTCAATAAACAAAGTCAGGCCCGAATTGATAGAGAAGTGCAACGAACATTTTGGGGATTTTTTCAGACCCTTATTGACAGAATGGAATCCGGCAGTCGCTTGCACTTGACTAAAAACACACCATTGGCTACTACGACGGTTAATAGTATGCGAAACCTGATGAATCATTTACGGGCTTACGAAGAGTTTAGCCGTAGGTCTATTGAATTTGATACAATTGATATGCACTTTTACTATGGGTTTACAGACTATATGACAAAGGTGAAGAAAGTCAATATTAATACGATAGGAAAACTGATCACGGGTACAAAAGTTTTAATGCGTGAAGCGTTGGAATTGGGATATACAGACAATACGATATTTACGCATCGAAAATTTCGATCTGCATCTGCCGATACTGATGCCATTTATCTTAATGAGAAAGAAATTGAAGAAATCCGGGTTGTGGATTTGGATGGTAATAAAAAGCTGGAAAAAGTGAGAGACTTATTTGTTGTAGGCTGCTACACTGCACTCCGATATTCAGATCTATCCAAACTGACCATTGATCGCATTGAAGACGATATCTTAGAAGTTACCCAAATAAAAACAGGCGACTGCGTTCACATCCCGCTTCGTAAACCGGTAATGGAAATTATTGATAAGTATGGCGGCATTTTTCCTGATTCTATTTCTAACCAGAAATTCAACGAATACTTAAAAGATGTGTGTAAGAAATGCGAGCTTTTGCAGAAAGAAGTTTCCTTAAAATCTTTCTCTGCCGGTAAGCGGATCATCACAGCAAAGCCGAAGTATATGTTCGTGACCTCCCATACTGCTCGTCGGTCTTTTGCCACAAATGAATTTCTTGCGCGGGATCTGCAGGTGGCTGAAATTCGGGCAATTACAGGCCATAAAACAGACAAATCTTTTTATAAGTACATCAAGTCAACGCCTCGTGAAACAGCCGAAAATGTGGCTGAGAAATGGAAGCTGAGGGATGCCAGAAGGTTAAGCCTGGCAACTGGTGGAAGTAAGCTTCGGGCGGTTTAAGGAAATTCTAAATTTTAAAAAATAGTTCTGAAATTTGGAATATTGTTCTAATTTTGTAAATGATATAGCATGGTAATCATATCAAAGGCGATTTTAAAAGAATTTGCAGAGAAGTACCCGGACAGTGAGCTTGCTTTGGAAAAATGGTACGATGAAGTAAAGAAAGCCGACTGGAGCAATTTTGCAGAGGTAAAGGCAACCTTCAATAGCACGGATGCAGTGGGTAACGACCGGTATGTTTTTGATATCAGGGGGAATCACTATCGTTTAATCGCGCTGATTATATTCAAGGTTCGGACTGTGTTTATCCTGTTTATAGGCACACATCCCGAATATGACAAAATTGATGCAGCAAACATCACCTTTAAATAACGAGTATGAGCTACGAGATCAAATCAAAGAAACACTACCATGAAACAATGGTTGCGATATATAACCTGATGAATAAGGGTGAGGCAAACCTGTCTGTAAAAGAGGTCAAAGATTTGTCTTTAATGACAGTTGCAGCGGAACAGTATGAAGATGAAGTGCTTGGTCTTAAACCAAAAAAGCAACCTGAAACTATTGCTGAATTGGTGGAAGTCAAGTTGTTTGAAAAAAGAATGACACAAGCAAACCTTGCAGATGAACTCGGTATAGGTAAATCAAAAGTTTCAGAGATCCTTTCAGGTAAAAGAAAACCTGATGTTCCTTTTTTACAAGGTGTCCATAAACTGCTAAAGATTGACGCAGATTTTTTGCTTACTCATGCTTGAAAATATTTGAATATTTTTTCTTGTCAATCTCTTCTTCAAAAGATTTTACAAGTTCTTTTATTCTATCGGGAACATACCAGCTATGGTAAATTTGAGAATTGTTATTGGCGAACTTCAAAAGCCGTTTGGCCTGTTGGAGTGTGAGTTTGTCTTTCAGGCAATCAAAAATATTTCTTATCCGATTGCTACTCTGATCAAAACTGTTGCTGTTGTTAAAATATTTTAGAAGGTAATCAATGTAGTCTTTGATATCTCCATTGTTTCCTGCTACTGTTTCCATGAATGCAAAAGAGTCATGCGGCAAATCAGCAACAAGACTGTCTCCAAGGTTTTCAAAGTGATCCTTGATGCTTTTGTGGAGGAACCATGATACAAATTCCATTTCACCACCATCTTTCGATTGACTCTTGATTAAAAGCTGAAGTGAAGGCTCAAGTAAATTATATATTTCTGGGAAATTGGCTAAATAGTGAATCAGTGAGCCGATGCTTGACTCTTTCGTGATGTTACTGTAATAGCTTGTTTCATTTTTTATTAATTCAAGACAGTGGCTTTTTCGCTGGGATGTAAATATTCCCAGCACACGATACACCAGGTTGCCGTGCGCTAATGATTTTTCGTCTGAGGCAACGTACACAATTTTCCATAGACTTCTAAATACCTTATGGAAATCATTTGGTTTAAGTCTGCTTACATATCGTGAAACGACATATTTTTCCAAAGCTTCATCCTCGTACACACTGTCCTTCACTTCGACAAGATCATTGAGCATTGTGTCAAAGATCTTGTTTGAAAAGAAGGGCGGATTGGTTAATATTCCTTCCAATATATTTCGTATCAATGCCTGTACAGTCTCTTTGTTTGGACTAAAAAGAAGATCTGAATTGCTAAGGACTGGATGGGCTGATAGGTGCCTGAATTTTTGTAGAGACTCGATGGCTACTATATCAGAAGATTCGAGCAAATTTGTCCTCGTTCTGATTAACTCAATCAGTTTGGATTCCCATTCAGGTGATGTTGGATTGGCGGCCTGCATTTTTTCTATTTCTTCCAGGATCTTATCAGCTTTAGGATCTGAGTAAATATCTCTGAGATCTCTTAATTTGAAAACAAGGTCACAAACCAGCACGGAATAAAGCATGACTGTTGAGGAACGATAGTTCCTGTTAATGTAGGTCTGATAAACTTCCTGGAAATATTGCCTGGACTTTGGGTTAGGTATGGCATCAGTCAGGTTTTCAATAGAGTAGTCAAAATCCATGTCTTTGATTTTTTAGGGGTAGTCGAATTGGATAAATGAAAGTTGAGGGGGAGGGTGAAAATATAAAATTTACTGTTCAAAATCACTATAGTTTTCGTCTTCTTCATTTTGCTGCTCAATCTTATAGACTTCCTGTTCAATCAGGCTCTGAATGTCTTGCGAGACCTGGTAATAATTATCGCTGATTTCCTGCGCTGAAACCTCCCTGACTTTGGGAATATCGGCGAACTCTTTCATTTCTGCATTAATACGATCACTATCCTGTATGATTTCCGCGTGAAAGATCTTTCGCTTGATCTTGTTGCCAGGATCATCTGAAACCATCCCTACAAATTCGCCGGACGATAGTGTGGCAATTTTGGAAGCGGGTACTGCGGTATCGAGTTGAAACGAACGACTAACGGATGTATCGGTTCTATTGATAGACAGGCTTTCCCTGACCTGGATGATTTTACCAAACCGGTCCGATAAATGTTTCGATGAATCACCCATTACCTGGCCGCTGATGATATTACCGCAAATATTTACCAAAACATCTGCTCTTTCCTTTCCATAATCCTGCCGCAACTGGCTAAAATCCTGCATACCTAATACGGTGGCTACTTTATTGCTTCGGGCGGTTGCGATAAGCGAATCCATACTATTGAAAAATAGTGTCGGATATTCATCTGCAACAAATGCAGATTTTAGCTTTCCTTTTTTGTTTATGGTTTTGGTAATGCGGGATATATAGAGTGATAACACCGACCCATATATGTGTTTATATTCCGGGTTGTTTCCAAAGCAAACGATTTTAGGATGATCAGGGTTATTAATATCGAGCGTAAAATCTTTGCCGGATAGTATCCAATATAGTGGTGGGGAAGAAAGCTTTGCAACACTTACTTTGGCAGAAGCGATCTGGCCGTTAAGCTGCGGGCTGACCTCATCTTCAAAGGACTGGATAAAATCGCTGATATATGCACGGATCTCAGGTTGTGTTTTCAATACGGGAAAAAGATCTTCATATTTCACCTGCATCATTTCAATTACATGTGGCAGTGTGCAGAATACACCGTTGCCATAATTGCGCAAATACCAGATAATCGCTGTCATAAAATTGATGGCAGACTGCACAAAGAAATCTCCCTGCTTGCGTATCCATTCCCTGTTCAATCCCATCAGGATCGTTGTGGCTGATTCTGCGGCATCCGAAATATTCATCATTGTTTCAGGGGACAAAGGATTACACCTGTGGGAATAAGTCAGATCGTCAAAATTAATCGCGTAAAAAGAAGGCTTTACTGGGTATTTGTCTATGTTAAGCTGCATCCAGTTATAAGCCGCTTTAGAAAGATCATCATATTTAAAATCGTAGATAAACATCGTGTAACCTTTTTCAATCATTTGCTTAATCAATGGAAGAATTACAAACCATGACTTGCCTGATCCGGGCGTACCACAAACAATTGTTCCGCGGAAGGGGTTGATAATATTGATATAACTTTCCCTAGAAGTTTTGCCTAAAAGATAACGGCATGGAAAGTTTACGGAATACTCATTTTGCAACAGTCTTTCTTCCTGCGGGAAAGTTTCATTCTCCTCGTTGAAAATATCTTTCGATAGCCGGGCCTGTATGAACCGGCTGAGTCTTGTGCCTCCTGCAAGGATTAGCATGTATCCAGCAGAAGTTATAAACGTATAGCTGACCGCAACAAAATTTATAGATGAAAAAACAAACAGGATACCGCTGGCAAGGAATAACGTTAACCCACAAGCCAGCAACCCAATAACCTTTCTTAACTGAAGTTCTTCTTCCTTCTTCCCCTTTGCACCCAGTAAGGTAATTGCAAGAAGCCCAAGCGCGATTAATTTGCTCCTGATGAACTGATTAAACAAACCAGTACGTACAAGGTTGTTAAGTATGGAATCTGTAAGACCGGTTCGCCATCCCAATTGCTCAAAGAAACGGTAACAATAAAAATAAAAATGCAACGCCAGAATTACAATACTGGCATAGCGCGTCATGTCAAGAATCTTTCTTAAATCCCTTTCATTCTCTCCGGTCATTTCACTCGAGGTTTAATTATTCGTTTTATAAGCCTAAATAATTTTGTTTTCTTTTTCTTTTCTTCTTCAAGAGTTGTACAGGCTGATAGTTGAATTCTTGTTCAGTTTGTAAAAGAATTTCTGTCATGCTTTTTGTGTGTTCTTCCGTTGCTATTGGCGATGCCCGTTGTGATTTTGGAACAGATTGATTTTGGCTGCTTGCCTGCAAATTGTCCTTCAAATGTGCCGCACTATATTTTTTGCCAAGATCACCCCCGTTAAATACAACCTTATTGTTTTCATCCAGGAAAGTGATACCATAGATACGCCCACTCTTATCTGCCGCTTGCCTGAGTATCAGATCAATGTTTTTACCAGCCAGTAGTTTTTGCAGACTGGTCAGGTCAGATGGACCTTGTGCAATAGCATCATTAATTTGTTTTTTCAAAGTGGCTTTAAAAGGTTCTTTTAAAGCGATGTTCTTTTCAAAAATTGTATTGAGCCTTTGTAATGTGGGCTTACCAGTCAATAAACTGGCTTTAATGGGTACGCCTGCTGGTTTCATATTTGCATCAAGCATTCGATAGTTTAACCCGTTGTGTTTAAGTACACGACTGTCTTTTATTCCTTGCTCAGCCTGTACGCCATATTTGCGTAAGATGACATTGAGTTCGGGCAAAGAGGCGAATAGGTAATTTTGAAGAACAGTGCTTACTACCCGGTTAATGGCCTGCCTCGTTTCAGTAGTACCGTAAACCAATGCGGCTTTGACAGGAGTTATCTGTTCAAGATTCATCCTTTTTTTATCGCTTGCTTTTACAAGATTAAAATTCCTTTCGATCTCTATTCTAGCTTTTTCTGATTGGTTGCGCCCGATATTGTGTGTATTGATTCTTGATCCGTCTTCGCGTATGGTAGTTGTTACGATATGAATGTGCGGATGTCCTGCATCGTTATGACGATAGACAAGATAAGGTTGTACATCAAAACCAATACCCCTGATATAGCTATCTGCAATCTGCTTTAGTTTTTCGTTGGACAGTTTTTCGGAAGGATCAAAATTGAGCGATATATGGAGCGTCTTTGTTTTGGCTCTTTCATTCCGGCAATTTAGTCTCTCGAAGCCTTGCGTCTTTTGTTTCACGTTCATTTCATTTGCATCACGCAAAAAGCCTTCAGCATGAAGACAAATTGCTTTGCCTTTAGCGACTTTGTTTTCGTTGTAAAGCAATGCCGCGATCAACCTTTCCGGCATACTTATTTTTGCAACCATTGTTCGTATAATTGATTGATGCGTAAACGGATGTTTTCAATCGAGCGGATAAGCAGCTTATGTTGCGACTGTTGTTCATGTATCCATGTTCTGAATTCTGGAATGCGATCAAGCGTATGAAGTTTATGAACCGCCTGGTTAAAATTATTGCCTATACCGTTTAGCTGTTTTTTGAGATCAGTCATTTCACGCAGAAACTCATCAGCGCTTTCATTCCGGTAGCGGATCGTAACGGGTTTTTGCAAACCCAGTTTACGTAAGTAAGTGCTTAGTTTTTTATCTGTGCTTTTGGAAAGAAACCCAAGCATCGTTTTCTTTTCGTCCTTACTCACTCTGATCTTTATGGTAAGTGAACGGTTTTCATTTTGCTCTTTCATATTTCTCACAAATTCTGTCTCACTGATATTGGCAGAGCGTTCCCCGTACGAGTTCCGAGTGAAGGGGCAAGATGCTCAAATGTGGCCACATTTGTACATCTTGCCGTTACTCGTGGCAACATGTAACGCCTCAACGATTGTAAAGGTAAAACGGCATATCCAGCTAAAGAATACATGGGCATCTGGTGCCCATGCCTGTCTAACCTATGAATAAAAAAAGGGCTTAGAGCAGCCCTTCGTTTGCGAATGAAAAGTAATTTTCTGCAGTTAGTATGATATGATCCATAAGGTGCATATCCAGAAGTAGCGCACCATCTTTTATCTTATTTGTCAGTCTTTTGTCCGCTTCACTTGGCTCAGTATTGCCGCTCGGATGATTGTGCGAGATAATCAGGTTACAGGCGTTCATTTTTAATGCTGTCATAAAGATTAATTTCGGATCGGCTACTGTTCCTGAAACACCGCCCGAAGAAGCTTCGTAAATTCCCAATACTTTGTAATTTTTGTTAAGTAAAATCACTTTAAACTGTTCGAACAGTTCAATCTTGTTTTCATCCCAATTCTGTTTTAAAAATTCGTACACATCTGACACTTTTTTTAACTGTGGTCTAAGGGAAGCTTTTACTCTTGATTTGTACACCAGTTCTACTTCGCTGACCATGTTCCAATCTTGTGTTGTAATTTCCTTTTCCATAACATCTTTTTTAGTTTTAAAATTTATTATGGAACCATCGCCGGTTTTTGGCAATTAAGGCAAGGAAGCAACGGAATAAATGCCTAAAAGAAAACGTTAGTTCTGATCTGTTTTATGCCGGAATTTCCTTGCCGCTACAGCAGCCAAAAGCCGAACTTTGTGAAATATAAATTCAATCACCAAAATCTGCGCTAATGGGACAGTTTAGGATGGGACTTTTAGGCCAGTTTGAAACCATATTGGTAGGTGAAGACCCTTTACCTCCTGAACAATACCTGGAAGGAATTGACCGGCCAACATTATTGAAGATTGGAACCTCGCTTATCCGCCACAATCCCAACTCATCCCCATACAAGGATTGGAAGGCATTGTTGAAGATGTGGTTCAGAGAGGGAAATGAAGCATTCAAGAATCGTGTATGGGCTGCAAGCGAAGCATTGTCCTATGCGCATAGAGAACAGATCAGTTTCCTTAGCCCACCGGCTGGAATCCGCTTTTTTGAATTTGCTTTTAATATGCCGATTTCCGAAAGGAAACAAACCGAATTGGAAACAGAAGTCAACCTGTTCAAAGCCTACCTCTATTTTATCAGCGAGAGTACACGTATGGAAACAGTTGGAGATGAATACCTGGATACCATTCCGGCGGAACATCGAGCAGCGTATATTTTACTCCATCAACAGTTTCCAAATTCGGAATTTGTCAATTACCATGTGTACGATATTTTCAACTGCCAAATGATAAAAGCCTACATGCTTTTCCATTTTATGGAATCGAAGCTTGAAGCGGCTGGATTACTACAAGCATTCTATAAGCATTTTGGGTTAGCACATTGGAAAGAATATTTCGAGTTACTATTTCCTTTATTACAGGCAGAAGTGCAAAAAGCGAACGCAGCGTGGACTGAGGTAACTGTACCAGTAGACGAACATTTTGCCAAGCGCTGTTTCTTCCTTGATGCGCTGACACTCGATAAACTTGACGAAGAATTTAATGCCGATTTTAAGTTGATGAGAGGCAATCCACTTTATAAGATTTCGGAAGGACTTTATTACATAATATTTCCTTTGTTTATGCTCGAAAAAATATTTAAAGGTTTGTTCTTCCATTTCAAAGTCTTGTATGATGAGCTGCCTGTAAAGGATATCGACAGTTGGAACAGGTTCTATACAAAAGATTTTGCTGAAAGCCAATTGCTCTACAACCTGTTTAATTATATCTATGCAAAGAGAGGTTATATACGATATATTGGCGATGAAATGGACAAAGCATTGACGAAAAAGGGAGGCATCGATTATTACATGCGTCAGGGAAATAAATTGTTCCTATTTGAGAGTAAGTCAGTTTTCATAAATGCTGAAATAAAGCAATCAGGTGATCTCGACAAAATACTGGTTGAATTGAAGAAGAAATTCTGGTATGACGAAAAGGACGGAAAGCAAAAACCAAAGGCAGTTCGTCAACTCGCGCGTAATGTTGTGAGGGTATTGAAAATGGAGAACCCATTTGATGTAAATTATAAGCCACAAAATGTTTCGATTTATCCCGTTATCGTTGTGCATGACGAACTTTACAATGTACCGAGTCTGAACTATATACTCAATGATTGGTTCAGGAAGGAACTTGAAACGCTTGCGGAAGGGCTGGATGTAAGTAAGGTGAAAATGCTGATTGTATTGAATGTTGATACGCTAATCATGTACGCGGATTACCTGCGTTTGAAGAAAAGCACTTTGCAGGATTTATTTGATAAATATATTGAAACAAGAAAGTTTAATCCAAACCGGAGGTATGAAGATCAAAATCACTTCAATAATGCTTACGCGGAAACCTTGTTATCATTTTCTCATTTTCTTGATCACTACACAAAGGCTGGATTCAAAAAAGTTCCAAATCAACTTTGGGCAGATTCTGTTCGTAAGTATGTTCCAGCATAATCCCAAGCTGCCGCCCCCTTTTGTAAATTCTGTTACGATATGGGCGGCAGCTTTTTTAGATGACTATACATGTTAGACAAAAGAGGCAAGATCATTTTGCATTTAATCTTATATGGTATCTAAAATAGTTAACTGCTGCCTTTATTTAATATGAAGGGTTATGGCATTAACTAATGACTCATGATTTTCTCGTTGGATAGGGCTTTCTGGAATGGTATTTACAGCCCAGCCTTTTCCTACCTTTTGCACTTGACCATGATATTCTTTATCCATAATGATGTCATAGATACCACTAAATTCAAATTTCTGAACCAATGATATTGTCTTTTGGGCATTCTCTATTGTCAAGAGAACAATGATATTTTTTGGTGTCTTAAACATATAGCGATACAAATCAAAACTGATACCGACTTACCAAACCCTGCAAAATTGTCACGTCTATGAGAATGCGCTCAAAAAATGAGTACATATCCATCCTGGCATTCGTCCGCTTCTGCTTTCGCTTTTGTATAGGTTGAAAACGTTTTTATGTTTCCTTCTTCATCTGTTACAAATTGCGGGTCACCAAATTTTTCTATAACATAAAATTCCCCTTCTATGTCCTCCAACATGTCGGCGGGCTGTAAAGCAAATATTTGACTGATCATTTGAAATAAATTTAATTGTTTTAAAATAATCCGGCAGTCCAAAGACTGCCGGATGGTGCTATCAGTTATAAACCCCGATAAACTCCTCTTTTTCAAAACCTAAACACAGGTCAAAAGCTTTTTGCGTGCGCATTTGCCCGATGCCGCCATATAACAGGGATTTCATTTTCGCCTCGTCATTTTTGTACTCACGTACATTCTGAAAATATCCGGTCACCGCGTTGTATGCCCCAAACAGCGTTCCGCGTGTGGTATCCATTGTTTGTGTTTCGTTGCCCATAGCATAGGCAAAAGTGTTGTCACAAATGTTTTTAAATGCCGTACTTAGATCATCATCTTTGCCAGCCTGCAGGTTATTGTAAACCTCTTTATTCGGACACATAGCCTGTTGAATGAGTTTCTTTATTTCACGGTCGTTGATTTGCACTTTTGCCCACCGGTTAAAAATGCTTTCAAGCTGCTGGCTCAAAGTGTTGGTGATACCCATCAGCTTGTGTGCCTGTTCCAATCTATCTTTTGCATTGGCTGTATGCCTGATCTTAATACAGTTACTGTGGTTTTTAAGTGCTGTGTTCAAGGTGTTTTGGCATACCACCCGCACCGGCGTAAAAGCTGCGGTAATGCTTCCAAAACCATCGTGTGAAGTGGTAAGGAATAAATACTGTTCAATCAGGTCTTCTTTTCCTACTTTGATATACTCAGGCAGTTTAGCGGTGATAAAAATTTTTTCACCATTTCCCAATGCTCCGGCTGTTTCATACTGGATACCGTCACCTCCTACGATTGCATCAAAGAAACCAAAGGCTTCCACGTTTTGTACAATCTGATAATCTTTTCCAACGACACCCAAAACATCGCCTGTGTCTTTGCGGATGGTGGCGAAATGTGTTTTTACTCTCTTGTTAAAATCCATGGTCTGCCCATCAGAATTAAAGGAAGTAGTATAGATTGGTTCTTTAACCACTTCATAATCCAAATGAGCTTCTATAAGGGCTTCACGACTGTTAGGATACTCACTAATTACCTTGCCCAAATTCCACCACGGTTTTTCCTTTACTGAAAAAAAGCTATACTCCCCAGAACGTTCGTTATAATTTACATTGTGTGACATACAAATTGATTTAAAAATGAATTGAAAATGCACCGGGCAGCACGCCACCCGGTGCTGGTGTGGTTTACTTGTTTGCGAAATACTTCTCAATGCGGACTGCACCCCAATCGATTACAAAATCATCCCAACAAACAGATTTGTAGATATTGTCCTCGCTCGGCTCGAATGTTTCCCAATCTTTCAGCTTTTCATAATAGCTGTTATAGAACTCGTGCGCCAATGCGGTGATTTCATCCAACGCAGCGATATAACCTTTGCCTGATTTTTCGTACAATGGGTTAAGAAAATTATCAGCAAGACAAGCTGCATACATGCCGATTTCTATACTGTCGTTAACTGGTTGCATATACATTGGTTTTAAAATGGTAAATCGTCTAAAGGTTCTGTGAGGTCACCCGCTACCACATTAGCCGGTTGAGGAGTAGGTGCGGCTTCACCCTTCTTACCGCCTCCATGCAACTTGATTTGGTTTACGTGAAACCGCAATGTGGCTTTAGCCTCTCCCTGCATATTGGTATAGGCATTTACACCGATACGCCCATAGAGTTCTACCAGTGTACCCTTTGTGAGAAACTGCGCAATGCCTGGATTCGACCAATAGGAACAATCCACATAGGTTACCACTTTGGTTACCTGATCCGAACCTTTGGCTTTGTAGCTGTCATTAATGGCTACCGAAAAATTTACTACCTGCCTTTCGTCTTTGAGTGTTTTAACAGCGGCATCCGCTGTTAGTCTTGCGATGATTTCCATGACTGTTGTTTTTGATTATGAGTAAAAAATGGTTAACGAATTAATGCGAAGCAAACAGGGTTAAATTCCTTGCTTCGATCCGGTTGGTTGCATTGCGGTTGCTATGGCGTTTGACCAAATAATAAACCGTGATATCCTCGTTGTTTGTAATAGCCCACGCTGCCTGTAATGCCTTTGCCCTTGTGGTGTGTTTCTTACGTTGCACTTCCCATGACAACTGCATGAGATAAGAAAGGCGTTTTGTGTGTTTCATAAATCAGATTGATGGTTTAAAAATGGTACCCGGCTTGAAGCCTCGTTCGTTCTTATCGTAGCAACCCCTCCTTGAAACAGGATTTGAAAAAAGCAAGGTTTTTGGCGTAAAAAATTTCCAACGTGGAATAAAAAGCGAAGCGGTTTATGCCGCGAAAGTGGAAAAGCGGCAGCGTTTTTTTAGGACAAAACCAATGGCCAACCGGAAATGGCAATGCAGGTTCAGACCTTGCTTTTGGCAAAGCCTGTCAAGAAATTCGCGTAGTATATAAGACGAAGGGAACACTCACACTATTCCCCTAAAAGATATTAAGAAGATCCACATTGCACCGAACGATGAACGTAGTGCGACGCAACGAAAGCCGCAAAATGTTATGAACGCCTGCCGCCTGCCTGCATCGTATGTCCGAACATTATAAACCTTACGCTTGCTTCAGGCGATGCATTGATTAACTGTGAAGGTGTGGACCGGTTTAGTTTTCTGTTATATTGGTCAAACCATAATTTAAAAGCAGATTTGGATTTTAATTTGCAACACTCTTTAAAATCCCATAATTTAAGTAAAGGATTTGCATCTGTGGTGAAAAGACATTAGTTAGCTTATGAAGAAACTTACCTGGTTTACCCATACTGGCATAGCATCTAAAGACTATGCGCAACTGGATTTCAATTTGAATACTATATTACCAGTATTTCTGGAAAACGAACTCTGGAATAAAAAAAGATACAGAACAGAGTATAGCCGGACTTTTGATAAAGATGATCTTCAAAAAATAAAATCAGTCCTGGTACATATTCATTCCTCTGCTGCACCGCTGTCACAATTTCATGACTATGAGAAAGTGTTGTCTAGGTATATAAATTTTGATCAGATAGAGAACACTAAATTATTTGCCTCTGGAATTACGGAAGTCAGGCGGATCGCAGTTGTTGAGGTGGAGTTTGAATCTGCTTATCCAATGATACCTGTATTAAATTATGAACAGGAAAAAGACATAGACGCAGTGATGGGTCAATTGGAACATTATGATGCATGGGAAGAACTTCGACGTTTGAAATCCATTGTTGCCGAAGTATTGCAGTTCTTTATGTTTAACCTTCATCTGAATTTCCTTACTGAAGACTATACTTTCAGTATTACAGACAAACCGGAACTTTCAGGATTCACAGTTGTAACGGACGGCAATGAACTATATTACGAAACCGACCGCATCGAACTATTATCACACTATCTTTTGTATGAGAAGGAAAAGGATAACATGGAAAATCTGATGAATGCCACAGCAAAATTCTGGTGCCGTGAGATGCCATCGATTCATTTTTTTATGGAAGCGCTGAAAGGCAACTATCTTACTTACACGCATTTTAGTAAAATGGTTTTTACGATTGAAAGTTTCTTCGCAGAGCGTATCTCAAACGATTATATGACGCTCGTAATTCCTTTGCTGATCGGACAGGATCAAGAGGAAATGAAAACCATCCGCCAGCTTATGCGAAAATGTTTTTCTATCCGTAATGAAATCGTTCATGGTGGCGATATACCGGAATTCAGGGCGGTGAAAGGCAAAGAACAAGGAAAGGAAAAGCGGCTTGATGATTATTTTTTCGAGTTGAAGAACCTGATAACGCGGCTGATCTACTGGTATATTAATCACCGTGGATTTGAAAGCGCCGAATACCGGCTTACGCATGAAAAAATATTTGCGCTTCTACCGAATGGTATCGGGAAAACGAATAAATAAAATCAATGTGCAATGTTTTAAGATGGAAACATTTTTAGGGAATTTATTAAGTGCTTTGCTATCCTTTTGACATTTTGTACAGGGTTTTTAGGTATCATGGATTTAATCAAATAAATATGCTTTCAAAAATAACTGCACCAAGAGAGCGGAATTTTTTGTTGCCGGGTAACCGGCTGTATCATTATTGTAGCTGGGAAACGGCTGTTTCAAAGATTTTACCTGCCTATCAACTGCTGTTAAACCCGATTGACAAAACGAATGATCCGAGGGAGAACCAGCGTTTCATGTTTAGCCATCGCACTTACAAACAGATTGATATCGCAGGGATGGATGTTGCTGATAAATATATCAGTACAAGAATCCGTGAAGGTGTGAAGGTTTGCTGTTTTTCCGAGGATCGTGAAAATTATTGGGGTTGCCTATTATCAAAAATGTGGGCGCATTACGGCGGCAATCATAAAGGAGTTTGCCTTGAACTTGATAAACAAAAATTTATCGATGAAAACGGCGCTCTTTATGATATGAAATTTTTACAGCCCATGACCTATTTTGCTTTTGATCGCAACAATCCGCCCGACCATCATCTTCATGACCATGTATTGATGGATAAGTTAGGTGAAGATGCTTATGTCAAAAAATTCCGGCAAGAAAACCTGAAATACTTTTTCTATACTAAAAATAAAGAGTGGGAATCGGAGTGTGAGATCCGGTTATTGCATATTGGTGAAAAAGATAAGGACGAATTTTGCTCTATTAAAAACAGCCTATGCAACATTTACATTGGTCTTAATTGCCCAATTGAAAATGTCCGTGCAATCGAAGAATGCATTGCAGACACAGATATGCGAATTGTTTTTTTAAGCTATGGCGATGTGGGGTTGCAGTTTGACTTTAGCAGTTATAAATGAGAATAATCATATAGTGCGATGCCAGCCAATTTAATATACGGATTAAATGTAAACAAACGAATGGTACATATTAGTACGGTCGCCACAGGACTGGATTGTGAATGTATCTGTGCTGGTTGCAAGCAACGGCTTGTTGCAAAGAACAACCCTGTGAATATTAATGCTCCGCATTTCGCTCATTATTCTGGAAATGAATGTGTTGGTGCGTTAGAAACGATGTTGCACCAACTCGCAAAGCAAATTATTTGTGATCATAATTACATCACACTACCCGATGGGACAGTATTCCATTATAATTTTTCAAAACCCGAATCTACATTTGATAAATATAGGGCAGACGTGCTCCTAAAAAACGAAAAGCAATCACTTAACGTGGAAGTAGTTGTTACCAGCGGATTAAGCGATGAGAAAAAAAGGTATTTGAGTCGCGGAACAATTAATACATTAATTATTGACCTGCAATGCATCGACAGAGAAATAACAGCGTCAAACCTAAAGACGATTCTTTTGGATGAGGTAAGCGATAAGGAACTTATTGTTCCCGAATACAAGAACCTGCTTTCTAAAGATGAATCTGATAGTTGGATCGATTATGTTCTCTATGGGATTCTTGCCTATATTGGTTATCGCGTATTAAAATGGTTCTGGAAAAAATTGTTTGGATAATGTACTTCAATGGAAAATGATTGTGTTTTACGATTTGCATTATCCGATTGCAGTCAAATAGGGCGTATTTTTTTGCGTAACCATATTTAATATTTTTGACTGTTAACGGATCAATTCATCAATTTGCGCTTCGTCATCCGAGCGTTTGCCATCATTTTCGTATTGCTCCGCAACCGACTTGAAAACACCAGAAATTTTCGGCCATGAGTGCATTGTTTGCTTGTGCATCGAATCAAAACGCGCTGCCAGATTTCTTTCCTGCTGACCACCTTCATACGCAGCCTTTACAAAAGTTCCACGTTGGTTACGCAACGCTACCTGAAATCCTGTTAGCAACCTGTCGGTAGCTATTTGATCAATGATCTCACAGATGATTGGCGGTGGTGCAGTGTCTCCCTGTTTTGGAAAGTATGCCAATATTTTGCCGAGGTGTCCATCACAACTTTTCAAACGGTTCGCATTTAATGCCAGTTCCCTGACACCATTCACCCAATCCCGAAGTTTTTGGCTATCTATTGTTCCATCAGGTAATGTTCCGGGAATGGTCTTCCAACTTTCAAGTAAATCCCTGGAAGCTCTTGCCATTGCCATTTTTTTCTGCAATTCTTCATCGCTCATTTCCTCCCTGGGAGCATCGTCTTCCCTGTACTGCATGGTCAGTATCTCTATAAAAAAGGCAGGCTTTGTTTCAAGTTCCCTATATAAGGTTAATGGTTTGTAAGGACTGTAGCGATCAGTAAGGAAAGACAGATACAGCACTTCGAGGTTTGCCATGCGATCCTCATTAATTTCATTTCTTTCGTGCAGGCTCTCGAACAAACGACCTACGCTGTGGGTGCGTAAGTGAACCGGATCGGCGACTGATGGAATCGTGGCTGCATTGTAAAGAATTGCTGCGATCATTTCACAGGTTAGATCTTTCGGGTCATAGGATGCTTTTTCGAGCAGCTTTGTATGACGGTTCGCCGCAGTCATCTTATCAAAGCAAAACTGTTTATGGTTTTCTGTTTTTCCATGAAACCAAACATCTGTTTTTGACCAGAATATATTCTGCGCTTCCACCTGCGTTTGTTCTAAAATAGAAAACACGAAATCTGTATCTGGCAAAGCCAGGAAGAACCCAGCGGTTTGGTCCGGGGTGAACGATAATTTACGAATGTTATAGGCGGTCGCGGCAATCCAATCCTCCCCTCCTTGCTGCACTTTGGAAATAACATACCAATGTGCAAAATAAGTATGAACTGTGCCCACGGAACTGAGCAATGCAAGCAACCTGTTTTCCTCGGAAGTAGTAAGGGCAATCCGGCCTAAGTAAAATCCTAGCCACCTTGCATTTTCTGTTTTACCAACAGCCTGAATAATGGCTTCCAATCCATCACCCTGATACATTTCCTGCATCGCTTTCAAGCGTGTTGCTTCGATGGTTTGTTCATCATCAAAATACCTGCCGCCCTCGTTAAAGAGATGCATGTGTTTTGCAACGGAATTTACCGGCTCATATAACCTGAACACTTCTTCTATGGGAACAAGATACAATTCAGGAATGGCCCAATTCTGTTCCTGGTGTTCGCGGTGTTTCTCCAACGTGTCACGCAAAGCATCCGCTATGGAAACGGCATCACTATCGCTGATTGCTGCGCGAACTGTTATCAGGCAATCCAACACCCTGCGATGATGGTCCAGGTAAAGTCGCTCTAATGCCTTAGTTAACGCTAATAATTTAGCGGGATCGTTTTGGTGATGTGTAACGAGCCATTCGACAAGAAAAATGTGAAAGTCATTAAATTCAGTGTCTGTCGGCTCGTATTCGCTGGTGGAGTTGTAGCGCCAGTTACAACGTGTAATTGGGTGGCAAACATCACTGTGGTCGTTCGGAAGTAATCTCATCATCAATGTCCAGGCTGTATCGGGCAACACTTCTCCCAGTTTTTCAAGCACCAATTGTCTTTTATCAAAAGGCGTATCGATCTGTACAAACCAGGGCACATATATTTCGCGCAGGCTGTTCACTGCTTTATTTGTAATGGTCACCATTTGATCATAGGCAGCAAGGCGACCAAGTAAAATCGTTACGCGCAGTAAATTTGAATCTTCTATTGCTAGGCTTTCCAAAGCCCACAGAAGACCTGTGTGGTGGCTATGGGGTGTGAGACCATCAGATGTCTCGACAAACATTTCCTGGATACTATCCGGGCGATTAGTCAATATTTCTTCTATTTCATTAAGGAAAGTATCCGGGGCGGCTTCAGCAAAACCTGGCAGGTAGTGGTACAATGAACATAATTTCTTACCGTCAGCCCCGCCTAACAAAGATTTAATTATTGCATTCACAAATCTTTGTGGATGTTCTAATCCTTGTATTTTAAAATCATCTCCGAATACAGCAACCATAACAAGACTGTGCAGTATGCCCTTCTTTAGCACAGATGAATATTCACACTTCTTTCCTAACAATCCAGCCATCATTCGGCTTTGCGGTTCCAGTTCCAGTACCGGATTGAGTTCACTCAAAACGGTCAAGCTATTCTGTTTGAGCAAATCGAAGTCCTTGCGTCTTGTATTCTGCGCAAGTATTGACCATGCATCCAAAGCAGAAGTAATTTTCCAGAGAGATCCGATCCTGATTACCGGCGGGTCCTTATGTAATGTCCACGGTAATAATTTCTCGATATAGGTTTCATATTCCATTCCCGAAAAAACTTCGATTATTTTTTTATCGCCGGGACTATTTTCATTCCAGCTTCCTGCGAGCAAAGCGGGTATAATCACTGCCGGCGTGTTGTTTTTCGACCATTCAGGTCTTTGATTCTGAACAAACTGCAGCAACCTTCTTAATACGGAAAGGCTCTGTGCGCAGTCTTTAGAAAGCCCAAATGCTTCATCGTAAGAAAATCCCATTTCCTGCAATGCTTTTTCAAAGCCTTCTTTGCGAAGCCTGGGGAGTATCAATGCGTTTTTGCCCGTTCCAGTTACATCGGCAGCAAGCAACACCTGATGGCCGTTTCTTACCGCCTGATTCATTATCCCCGAATCCTCAAAACACATAATAAGTACCATTGGATTTTTTTGAACCATTAATTTCCTGAAATCTGTCTCCTGGTTTACCACAACAGTTTTTGCAAATAATTCTTCGCGAATTGTTTCAGGTGCCTGCAATATCGAAGACGCTATAAAAGCAACCACTTCTTCGGAAGTAGTGGCACCAATAACCTGATCAGAAGGCGATCCAACGAGTGAGTTAACCAGGTTTTTTGCATATTCTTCCCTTCCTGCCAATACGAGAGATGGAGGTATGGTATGTTTGCTTCCTTTACTCCATGTTTCCCAAAACTGGTCAAGAGAAATTATCTCGGTGTGTTTGCCAATTGTCTGACCCAACCATGCCCCGATCACAGGATATTGCTCTACCCATTCTTCCAGTGAATCCGCATCCAGCATTATTACTTCTTTCCAAATTCCTTCCTTGTTTTTTTCTTCTACCCACTCTTGCCTGTTCTGAAAGAAGCGAGAAGTAACCGCCACATAGGTTGTTTCGGATTGTATCAGCGTTCCGGGTTTAGCGGTTCTTTTTGCATAATCTTCATTTGCCTTTTTCCTCGGATCTTTTTCAGTACCAATTTCCCAAACTGAAAGACCCACGGGAATTTTAGCAGTAACCATTTCACATTGCAGAATTCCATCCCATCCGGGATAGCGAACGGCATCACCACCAGGAAATGATATTTTTGTAATACCACTGGCTTCGGCATATATCAGCTTACGTATCAGCACCGGCATCTGGTCCTGACAATCTCTTTCGTTATCCCATGTCTGTAAATTGTTGGCGGTGACCCATTTCATAATAATTTCCTCCTGTCTCAAAATTACCCAAAGAAATAGCGCTCAGGAGTTTATGTGCAGAAATAGTGAATTGGCTATCATAACTGATTGACGTTCACATGTGAAATTGTGGGTACATATTGTATATTCATAGGCAATAACCTGACACATGAAAATTGAATTTGAATCCGTCACCGTTCGGGAGAAGACAATTGATCCTGAATTACTATTTACTTTTCGGATGGATGAGATCGATCCCACTAAACTGCCCTTGTCCATATCAGGCGAATTATTCAGTGAGGACGATTACAAGGTTGGCGACCTAACTGCGAAAGCCGACACGGGATACAGATTGAAGCTGAACGCTGAATCTGGCGGCCACATGGAACACAATCATCCTTTTTCATTTACATTATGCTGCCAGTTATCACAACGGGCGATCCAGCACATTGAAAACTATCGCCAGGAAAGAAACAGCGAGATGCGTAATGTGGTATTCAAAGTACACCTGAACTTCAACATGCTTGAAGGCAACCTGGAAATTGCGCACCTTCATCTCGCAGGAGATACATCAAAATCAGACAGCCAACTTAATGTGTATTACCAATACGTCAAACATTTCAGCGCCGTAAGAACTAATATGTGGATACTGTCTGCCAACAACGGCTCCAAGCCGTTTGAGATCAACCGATATCCTTATTCAATCATTGTGGTTGATATTGACCTTATGAAATGGAACCGGCATTTTGCCGGGCCGCTGGGCCTGGGTAAATTCCATGTTTATGAATTTACCGAGCCGCAGAACATGCCGTTGGAAACCGAACTACAGAAACGATACGCCAAAGCGATTACCGAAATTACAGAAATGAAAAAGCAGTTACAGCTTGGTGAATGGAAGCAAGCGATCAATGCAAGCCGGGCGGTTGTAGAGCTTTTCAAAAATTTCGACGATTTTCAACAACTTCTGATCGATGCGGGATATAGTGCTGATGCATACGGGGAACTAAAAAAATCTATCCAGTCATTTTTCAACTATATCTCAAAGGTGCAACATGCGCTGGCAATGAACAACCGTGATATCAATGAAACAGTAATAGTGTACAAAGAAGATGCTTACATGGTGTATTCCTTTTGTATCTCGCTTTTAAACCTTGTATCTGGCAAGGTCATACGTGCCCGATAGGGTAAATCTGCAGGTAGTCCTTATAAACTTTTGTTACTTCCAAGAGTGCAGCGTAATTAATATAATTTTTCCACTCGTGATTCAAGGTCTCAAACCTTCCGTGAATCAGCGTATTGCGATCATCTTTATATTTTCTGGCGAGGAAATTAAGCATAGTTGAAAGATTGATTTTAATGTCAACATTATCCGGGCCGATCCAATCTTTTGAAAATTTTTCCATTTCCGCAATTTGTTTCAGTAGTAATAATCTTTGCTCTTCGCTAATTGCCTCTTTTTCGGGATCAAGTATTTCTGCTTGTTCATTCATTGTGTCAACAATTTTTCTATAAGCCTTGTTGTGAGCGTTTACTTTACTTCTTAACAAATTTATCGTTGGTTCATTTACGTCAAAATAAGTTGTCACCGCACTTGTGATTTTTTTGGGAAAATCATCTTTCCAATTACCCCCAGTGATTAGTTTTTCAAGGGAAGTGAAAGTATTATAAACATGGTTGTGTGCATCCAACTCATCTTTATCAGGATTTTGTTTCCGGTAAACATGATAACATAATTCCCGTACAATACTTTCCGTTACGGTGATTAAAAGAATATTGCTTGTTAAGTAATCTTTTTCTTTTGAATGGGTGATTGCCTTATTAATCAGGTTAACCCTGTGCGCGAAGCCGGGAAGTGTTTCGTAGAAAGGAAGCGCTACTATCTTAACATCACTGATGCTGGAGGGTAGATGCTTAGACAATATTCTAACGTCCTTGATACCCAGGGCAATTTCCATGTAGTCCCCAACGACACCATCAGTGAGCCAGGTGATGTCGTATTTAATATTTTGTTCGGGCGATAACCGAAGTATGTCTATCTGTAAAAAACCAGGTTGAACCTGCCGCCAAATTTCACCCCAATATCTGTTGTGTTCCTTTTTTTGAGGTGCAAAGGCTGGATCATCCCATTTGCCTACCGGAATGGATACTTCCGGGCGGGGCCGGCAATATGCCTCTACGTTTTTAGTATGCAGATCCTTGTTAATGCGCGCGATAATTTCCTGCAACGATTTAATAGCACTTTCGGATTTCATCGATACCCATGTCTTCGGGCCACTATTTTTTAATTCTTTGTATTGGTCTAAGTATTTATTAGCCAACGCACGTAATGTTTTCAGGTGCGTTATTCTTTCGGCTTTGGTGATGTTTGACATAAGATAAACTATTGTGGCTTTCGACTGAGTTTGCATGGATATATCCGCTGTATTTCTCAATCGTCATCAAGAACTCCGAAGTATCCTAATTTTCTATTTGTCTTAAACGATAGTTTGTCTTTTTGAATCATCCAGAAAGTTTCGTCAATTTCCTTTATGCAGTCATTTAGATTGTTGAATATTTCTACGGAGGAAAATCGCATAATATGAAATCCCCGTCGTTGAAGGTATCTATCCCTTACCCGATCTCTTATATAGGTAGAAGCATTTGCGTGAAACTGCAGACCATCACATTCGATGGCGATGGACAAGCCATTTGACGTTTTAATTACAAAGTCTATTCGGTATTTGTGTTCCGGACTATATGCCTGGAATTGGGGGAAATTTAGAATACCGGCATTGAGCAAGCCTTCACTCATTTTTTCTTCGATAGGTGTCGAGGGGGCCAATGAATGCCATGTAAGTTTTGATGTTTCCCGTTTCAGAAGGTTATGCAAATTTGATTTAGTGTATGCCAGCACCTTTTGTTCCTCACAATAGATATACAAATTGTCAATCAGCTCTGTTACGCAGCTATAGTGTTCCGCTTTGACCTGCGGGCAAACAGCACTCTTGCCACATTGAATAAATTTATGGGGGCAATGCCCGCTGAAATTATAAGCGATTGATTCGACTGCAATGGCAAATGGAATGTTATCCTCTGTGACGTCATGGTATCCCGCCCGGAAAATATAATTTTTGATGTCGATCAATAGTTTGTTGACTTCAAGGTTCATAAAACAAAACCTTCTTAGCCAACTACGGACTACCAAATCAATTTTTTGAAAATTCAGTTTCTGAAAATATGAATTCCGAAACATGAAGTCATGAAACATTACTTCACGGTGGATCTTGTAATTGTGCGGCGCGGTTGACTCTTCCGGAAGCCCGTTTTCTTTTATGTAGTCAGCTACAATATTAGCATCTTGATTCCACTCTCTCCATGAAGCATTGTAATCGGGGTAACCATAATGGGTGCCTTCTTTTTTTTTATTCGACCAAATTTCTATAATATCCTTCAGCCTGCCATCTTTTCCCTGCACGAGATAATTGCCATTGTTGAAAATAGTTAAATGAACATTGTCATTATTTTGCCTGATTGTCAGTTGATGTCCATTTAATAATGGCTTTTGAGAAGTTATCTCGAAAGAAAGCCTTGTACCTAACATTGTTAAAGACTCAATTATTTCATTACGCATGGTCGCAGTTGGTAATTTATTATTCCAAAGGTAAAATTATTGTGTGCTTAATTTAAAGATTCACCATCCATATCTTGTTTGTGTACTATTTTTGCCTTCCCCCCTTGAAGCCTTGTGATCATGGTTTTCCTAACACCCTGTTTTGTACTCCAGAAAGAAATTCATTTAATAGTATGGCGAATAAACCAAAAAAGCGGCCGAAGAAGCATGTTACAACAAAAATCACGCAAAAAAATGTGTGGCCGAGGGAAAATCCCCGGTTCGACCGAATTGAATACAGACATGATAACCAGTACAGTATGTATCGGGGAACGAAGAAGCGTTCATACGACGATGATGAAGAATACGAAGGATTTATGAAATGTAAACTGGTACATGAAAACGGATTCTCAATCATTGTTCCCGATCTTCTGTACCTGATGGATACGGATGATGAGTTTTCATGGCTTCAGATATTCTCATTCATGGCTAACTATTTTGAGAAACACTCTGATACCGAAATATATGGCGGTTTATGGGTAGATATTGCTTTTGGCCACACACTTCAACTACAGATTACCCATGAAGGGCATGTTGAAAACTTTCCTGACCAGTCCAATCTTTTCAAATGCACGATACGCGGACCCAAAGATGTAAGAAAGTATGCTACAGGAACCGGTAAACTCATCAACGGCATTCCTTATTTGCAATTGTTTCACCACACAACCCAAAATGCAAAAAAACAAATCATGGCTTCAGGGCATTTCCGTGGTTCTGTCTGGAATTACCAGGGAACAAAAGAACTCGCATCAGTATGCTATGCCTATTTCAGCAGTTTAACAGGAATAAGAAAACCTTCTGATCTGAAAATGATCGCTATGGCAGGTAATGGAAAAATTGAAATGATCGTAGATGTTACACAAGAGATTATTTCTATTCCTGTATACAGAGACAGTACCACTAACAGAACGGCGCGTATCGATTGTCTGATAGATAGCACGATATTACGCGGAAACTACATTTGGGTACACACCCATGACGATAATGGAACAGTTTATTATGAAATCAGTAGTCCTTTTATATTTCGTGTTCCTTTAGAGCCAGCCACTGTACTGCCATTTCAAAATGAAATTATTTATCGGGTGCCGAATGTCAAATCAACTGATTATTTGATATTGGGTGATGCGACAACAAAAAGCGGATTGGTTGCACCTTTCGATGAAGAACACACAACACATCTTTTTAAGATTGAACCTTTTCATGGGCTTCCAACAAATGTTTTGAAATTCTGGTTTGACAATGGTAACACTGACCTGTATTCAGCGAGGAATATTGCAAGGGAAGTTTTCAGGAACGCTCCCTGAGAGTACCTATTGGGGTATTGTAAAGCAGCCATCAATGACTTTCACCAAATCCTCGAATAGTGGGCCACACTGAAATATTTTCGGATTATTCCTGTCCCTGGCGTAACGATACATACCAACGGCTTCAAGGTTGAGGTAGGTATCAACGGCATTTGGCGTAAGCACAATATTTACACCGTTAAACTCCGTGATCCAGCTTGGGTAAGCAATGCCGAGCATATCTGTGTTATCAAAGCGTTTGTAATATTCGCGAACAGTCGCCCAAAATGCATTGCTGATAAAATAATTATTGATTGTTGGTTTTGGCGAAGCTGCGAGTGAGGAAAAAAATAGAATGAAATGCCGTACATGGTTGTTTACATCTTTAGAAAATTTTTCATCCCATGCTCCAAAAAAATCATCGAGGTATTTTGCAATGTGTGGATTGTTTGTCATTGTTTCTTCGTGATATAACAGATTGATCACATGAAAATGTTCTTTGATCAGCCATTTTCCAAGTGTAAAATCATAAAAAGGGCTGTTGTCTTCGGGGTCCAGTATTCTTTTGCAGCTTTCGAGCGTTGCTGTCGGCACATTGTCCCCTTTGTGGTCATTGCCTTTCAGCGCCCCATAGAACATAGGTTCCGTCGGACGGTTGAAACGGCCTGCTGCTATCTTATCCAAGTCACGCGTGTGATAAGAAACCTGCCACTGTTCAGAAAATATTTCTCCGTTCATGTTTTCCCTTGAACGTACAATAAAACTGGAGTCCATCCAATGCATGGGCAACGGTATTTTGGAAATCAACCACCAACAATGTTTGCAAATTTCATCAAACGCTTCATTCGAAAGCTCCCTCGATTGGAAAGATTCAATCATTTCCATAACGACAGGTATCTGTGCCGCATCTTCCGGTGATATGGTAAAGGCAGAACTGCCCGGATTGTCATGGAAAAATTGTACTGGCATGTTTGCGAGGTTTGCATTAATACGAATAACGATGTTGGGGTCTAACTTGTGTTTGATCTTTGTATATTATTTGATAGTCATCCCATACAAGCGGATAAGCCTTACACAAATATTTGCAAAAATATTTTCAAGTTCAATAATAGAACGTTCCATCTGACTAAACTTATTAAAAACATTCGGTATATCATAGCAATTGGAAGATGTTGTGACAAGGGATGTTGTAAAATAGCGTGATAGCACGCTTATTTATCGTGTTTCCCGCATGGTTTGGCGTTTAGGAATGCCACAGATTTGGCAGATGAAAAAAGCCCCTTTGTTCAGAACCCACGAAACAGAAGTTTTTGTGACCCAAGAAACATTTAATAAAATCTTATCGCTACTTATCCGCGATTTGTATTCTAAAAATGGAGACAGGCGCACCTTACAGGTGCGAAAAAATAAAAAAGTAATCGACAATTTCGTATTACCTGAAATACGGGTTATTATACTGGAGAATAGTTAAGCATTTAATCAACAGTCGACTCAGTAGGCGAGGTCCTTTTTATCAAATCTAAACCCACCTGGTTCATTCTTCACCTGGTATAATGGTACTTTACCTTGATAGAAAATCCTAAGTGCTTTTTTAATCTGCGCAAGATGATCGTCACTGATCTTGTACCCTACAATTACTTCTTTGATGAATGACCTGGGAATGGGAACTGCGCGATCATTGTCATTCTGGATCATGAGGGTAACAAACCTGAATTCATCTTCGTGTTCCCATTGTCTTCCTTTCACAAAATCATTGATCATGTCTTTTGGGCCGCGTGGTTCGAGAAAGCTATGTTTGACGGGTTTATCCCGGTAGGATGCCACACCCATTGAGCACACTACATAATTCATGATATCGACCGGCGCATACCCAATGCAAAAGCCGGTATGGTCCTTGCCGTAATAAGCCCATAATGATTTGCTGAGACCATTTTTGGCTGTGCTGAATACGCCATAGCAATCGTATGTGTTGCTCTCCCACAGATCTGCGTAGTTTTTTTGAAAATAACCCTGCGGATCTTTCCTGATCCGCGACATTAGATCCACGCACTCTGCCATGAATGGCGGTGTTCCTGGTATAAGCCGCGGAAATTCAATTGAGACCACCTCCTTTACTTTATCGAAGAACCTGTCATCATTAATTTCCTCCACATTAAATTCAATGGGTACATGAATATCATCGGGGTCATTGAGTCCTTTAGGATGCGAAAAATAAATGTTTGGTATCAACAGGCAATCCTGGTGGTAAGTATCTGCCCATGTGCGGTATTTATAAACCACCGGAGGCGCGGTTTCCAGAATATTTTTATTGGCGCTTTCGCGCGTTGTATGTTCTACGGTATAGATCAGATCTTCCTTTTCCATATTACAAGTTAATGACGATTTGCCAGGGGCGGCGATCAGAGACTTTGTGCGTTAGTTCCATAATGTCTATAAATTTTGTATAATCAATCAACTCAATCTGGTCAACTACACCCAGGGATGCTGCTTTATTGGAAGCTTTCTTGGCTTCATTTGAAAACTTCGAGGCACTGCTTACAAAAACAGCATTCCGATTTCTTTCAAGGGCCATGGTGCCTATTAATTCGCGGATAACAGACACACCCTCTGTCGCTTCGGGTTTTTGCCTGCGCTTTACCTGTACGATAGTATCATAGTCTGACCGAACAAGGATTAAATCAATCCCACCATCATGAGATTTGCCGACATGCCTGACTTCGCATTCATAAAAGTCTTTAAAAACACTGCCGACAAGCTCTTCAAATTTTCGTGGATTCATTTGATAGATAATTTCTGGCCGATTCTTTAACGTTGAACGCAGGGTTGCCAATGGAATATCAACTGCATTTTCTTTATACTGCCTGAGCAGACCCCATAAATAATTATAAGAATGCCACGCATTCCCTTCGCCAACATACATTGATTCTTCTGCACGGTAATGCCACCAACCGCAATTGGTACAATCATAGACTACTTCTATAAAATCCTTTGCGCCGCCATTGTCCTCACTTTCATAATGGGGAGTTGCAAGCCTTGTTTTACAAAACCGGCAATACTGTTGGTTCTTTTTAAAGAAGCCGTTTCTGATCAGCTCAGGAATAGGCTGGAAGAAATCTTCATGAATCTTATCAAATTCTTCAGTAATATGGTTGGTATAATCGAGTATCACAAATACAGATTTTTTGCAGTTCAGGCCCACTCATTGTTGTAACCGGATGCTACACTTCGATTTTAGTCTCCGGTGATAAAAATTTGATAATATGGTCGATCACAAACCTCTCAATGGGAGATTCCGTTTTAGCATAATCATAAAAATGATTCCTGTTAAACAGGACAGATAACAATTCAGCGTTTACGGTTGTTTCCATGATGACTTGTACTTAGCAGTTTCTTATCAATAGACATCGAGAATTTTAAAATAAGACAAATGTTGCTGATCACCATTCGCATCTAAGTAATAAAGATGGCAATCAAGTGATTCACCGTTATGTTCCAGCCGGTTTTCAACGAAGCGGATGTGTTCTTCCTCTCCATTTGTTTTTACAAGAATATACGGACGGATGGCTAGCGAATGGAATTTGCCGAACGTATATGCGACCTGTCCCATTTGGATAACATACCAGGGATGAAATTTGCCCCTGTAGAAATATTCAATATGCCCAATCTCCAGGCGAGAGGCGTGTGTCTGTCTCGGAAAGTGGATATAAATATGATGCTGATCGTCATCAAAAATCGGAAAGTCAGCAGCGTTCCATTGCTGGTTAGTCGCAATCTGTCCTGAGTCGTATGTGTCAATCCCGTGGTATTTTATGACTACCCATTCATTTCTTTCGAGATTCAACCTATTTAATTGTTGGAATGAAAATGGCATAAAAATTATTTATGTGTTTATTATTCACATTCAAGAATAAGTGGAGCGATACTTAATATTTCGCTTTTGCAATCTTTTTGGGGGGAAATAGCCAGGGTCGAATTGGTAAGATACAAAGATAAAGTAATGGTACAAAGAGGCTCTGAGGAAACAATATCATCATGAAATCCAAAAGGGAGCAAACTCAGATAAATTCCGTAAAATTTATCTGAGTTTGCTCCCTAACTTTTAGAAAAAGCGGAGAGAGAGGGATTCGAACCCCCGGACGTTTTACCGTCTGCGATTTTTCAGGTCGCTGTCATCAGCCACTCGACCATCTCCAATCAGCGTGAGTTGTTTGGAAATCAGCTTTTCTGATTAATACAAAGATATTTAATTTCAGGCAGGCAATACGGAAAGTAAAAGCCCTTAAAAACAATGCATTCAATATTAAAGAAGATAATCGCACCATGTAATCGATATTTGAAAGATTAGATCATTGACCGCCGGTGAGTAACTTTTTTATGAGATCACTGGCAATACTAACAAATACATCTTTTATCACATCAACGCCAATTTTCTGTGCCCTGGCCCATAACCTGCACAGCTTTACTAAAACATCTTTCTTTGTCTGCGTACTTACATTTTTCTGCAATTCCGCAGCATCGGATGCCAATAAAATAAGTTCGTTTTGTACTTCTTGTGGCCTTCCTTCTTTCAAAGTAATCAGCTTTTGCTGAAAACCTGTAAGATATTCATCCAGAAAAATAAGTTGATTTAGTTTAAAAGGAACATTAAGATGTTCGTTGTTTTTCAAACCCAATTCGTTTTCAAATTCCTCCTGGTATGCTTTAAGTATCGGATCATCGTAGATAGTGTGAATCTTATTATAGGCTGCGACTAAATCAATCCATTTCTGTACTGTATTATTTATACTCTCCAACTTCACCCAAGGTTTGGAAGCGGAAATGTCGGTCTTGGTATTTGGTTTATAATCCAGGTAATAGCCCTGCGACTGATCTTTTGCTTCCTGTTTTACCACCTTGAAATAAAAATCAGAATTTGGGTCTTTGTCTTTCAGGTGAAAGAGTACTTCAGGGTTGTTTACCGGTTCAATGAATTGCAGATTCTGGTCAGCAACCGGCTGTAATATTTCAAGTATGGCTAACGGTATCTTTTTCTTCATAATTGCTGTTTCCAGGTTGGGTACAAAATAAAACATTTTATGGCTGGTTGTTTTTAAAAAACTACCTCTCCTTCATGTTCCGCTATCATATTTTCGAGGGACATCCTCATTTCATGGTCATTGTATAACAGGTCTAAATTAAACATCAGAGGATCTGGAAAATCTTCGATTGAGACTGGATGGATAGTACCGTTTTTTATATTAGTTACAAAAGCAATTAATTCAATAATGTCCTCTCGTGCCACCTGACAGTCATTTAACTGTAAGAGTGTAGATAGATTGCTGATTCTTTTCAGGTCTGTAATGAATTCATCATATAAATCGGGTGGCAATGTTCCGGCGATCATTTGTTCAAAAGCTGGAAGCATGATATGATATAGTTCATGAAATTCCGCTGCCTCTTCGATGTATTTAATACGGCTCGCGATCCGTTCAATTTTTTTTGTATTTGCTGGCAACGAATTTGATTCCGGAAGAGCGACTGTAATGGTTTTTGGTTTTGCAGATCGCCAATCCGGCTCGTATTTGTCAAGAACTTCAATAATATATCGCTGCAGCCAGCAGTAGAATACCTGCTGGTTACCCTCCAGGGTGCAAACACGCACAAGTAAGAATGGTACAGGTGACCTTTCTACATATTGCAGGGTTTTCTTTTCAATAGTAAATTCGAAAAATCCACGCTTTTTCCTGAGCCTTTTTTCGGTTCCTTTTACCTGTAAATAACATGCCCAACCAGTGGCCTCATATTCGGGATGTCCGTGCTTATTTTCGCCACTTTTTGAAAATATTTCAACCATCAGGTCTATTCCGTAATCCCTTTCCGTGAGATCCCGCACAACCCAATAGTCTGGTATAACACTCATGGTATATTTGACAGCTTTACTGTCGATTACATGCTGGTAGGTTCTCATAGGCAATAACTATATACCTATAAATATATGAAAAGGATAAATCGTGACTTAAGATTGTATTCAGTGCGTTTGATGATTGCCGTTTTTAGAAAATAGGGGCATCATTTTGTATTATCAGGGTTATAAGCCTAAAACCTGCCTGCTGTCAAACCGTACAAATTGGAGACTAAATAAGCTATATATTGTATAATTGTATGCTATATTCTACTAATTTCTATACTATCTATGTTCCTGCAAACCATTAAGCCTGCCAAAGCACTGAACAAAGCTTACCTGAAAGAAAAAGTAAGCAGGGAACATATTGAACTGTTGAAAAAGAACCTTAAACGACTTTTTGATCGCTTCAATGAACAGGAAAGTGAAGAGCACTTAAAAAATGTAATGGCGGCTTTTCTTAGGGATACCTGGTACGAGGATCTATTTGAAATCAATACAAAAGAGCGAAATGATCTTGTGATCCATACAGGCAAGTCAACCAGTGAATCAGCGGGTGTTATTGTGGAGGTTAAAAAGCCGTCGAATAAGGCGGAGATGATGAGCGTGGCGAAACCAAATTGTAAAGCTCTACACGAATTGGTTTTGTATTACCTGCGCGAACGACTTGATTACCATAACACCGATATTAAATATTTGATTGCCACCAATATTTATGAGTGGTTCATTATCGATGAAGTATGGTTTGAAAAAAATATTTTCCGAAGCACCAAACTAAGGAAGGACTATGAAGCATGGAAGATAAGTGGAAATGATACGAAGTTTTTTTATGAAAGTATTGCAAAGCCGCATATCGAAAACCTTTCCGATGAGATGACGGCTGCATATTTCGATTTTCGAGACTACGAAAAATACATAACAAACTCGAATAACGAAGATGACACGAAGCTGATCAGCCTGTTTAAAATATTATCTCCGACTCATTTATTAAAACAGCCTTTCGCTAATGACAGCAATACCCTTGATACAAAATTCTATAGTGAATTATTGTATATCCTGGGACTGGAAGAAGAGAGGAAAGGGGGTAAGAAGCTGATTCAACGAAAGTCAAAACCCGACGAAGCCTCACTGCTGGAAAATGCGATCATTAAAATAGAAGACAAAGATTGCTTACGTCATGTTACGGGATTGACAAGTTTTGGCCTGACAAAAAACGACCAGTTGTTCAACATTTCACTGGAACTATGTATTACATGGATCAATCGTGTTTTGTTTATCAAATTGCTCGAAGCACAATTGTACAAATTTCACAAAGGAGACAAGGATTACCTGTTCCTGAATGCCAAATCAATTTTTGATTTTGACGAATTAAGCAACCTTTTTTTCCAAGTTCTCGCTGAGAAACCGGGGAGTCGCCGTCAGCACATTAATGATAAATACGCGAAGATTCCTTACTTAAATAGTTCGTTGTTTGAACGGATAGAGCTGGAGAGAACTACTATCAATATCAGTGAACTTGATAACCGGTTACAACTACCTCTTTTCCCTGGAACTGTTTTGAAAGATGCAAAGGGAAAAAGGAGAACAGGTTCGCTACCAACCCTTCAATACCTGCTTGAATTTCTTGATGCCTATGACTTTACGAGCCAGGGTGGTGAGGCAATACAAGAAGACAATAAAAACCTGATCAATGCTTCTGTCCTTGGACTGATTTTTGAAAAAATCAATGGCTATAAGGATGGATCTTTTTTTACACCTGGTTACGTGACAATGCACATGTGTCGCGATATTATCCGACAGGCAGTGCTTCAAAAATTTGCTAAAGAAAAGGGATGGGACTGCCAATCCTTTGAAGAGTTGTATAATAAAATTAACGATAAAGCCGAGGCTAACAGAATCATGAACGATCTTCATGTCTGCGATCCTGCTGTCGGCAGCGGGCATTTCCTTGTTAGTGCACTCAATGAATTGATCGCGGTAAAGAATGAGTTAAAAATACTCCAGGATGCAAATGGAAAATCTTTACGCGATTATGATGTTGAGGTAATTAACGATGAACTGATAATTACAGATGATGACGGAAGACTATTCGATTATAACCCAAACAACAAGGAAAGCCAACGAATCCAGGAAACCTTGTTTCATGAAAAGCAGACCATCATTGAGAATAGCCTGTTCGGAGTCGATATCAATCCGAACTCTGTCAAAATATGTCGTCTTAGATTATGGATAGAGCTGTTAAAAAATGCCTATTATACCTCTTCCAGTAATTATACAGAACTGGAAACACTTCCCAATATTGACATTAATATCAAGTGTGGTAATAGTCTTGTAAGCAGGTTTGCACTGGATACAGATATCCAGAATGCTGTTCAACATTCAAGTGATAGAAGCATTGATGCGTACAAGCGGGCGGTTCAATCCTATCGTAATGCAGAAAACAAGGAAGAAAAAAGGGAGATGGAAAACTTTATCGAAGCGATAAAAAAAGATTTCAGAAGTTATATAAGCCCCAATGATGCAAAATTTAAACAGTTGTCAAAATTGCGCGGAGATCTTTTTAATCTCAGCCAAAGAAAAGAATTGTTTGATGACGGCAATAAGAAGGTAAAAGATACCAAAGTCAAAATTGAGCGATTAGAAAAAGACATACAGAAACTGGAATCGGAGATATCAGAAATCAAGAACAACAAGATTTATGAAAACGCTTTTGAATGGCGATTTGAATTTCCTGAAGTGTTGAACAGCGAAGGCGTTTTTGTTGGGTTCGATGTTGTGATAGGCAATCCGCCTTACTTAACCGGATCAGCTTTCAGAGAGTTTCACAATTTTTATATACAGACTTTTGCGACAGCCGAATACCAACTAGACCTGTATCCATTCTTTGTTGAACTTTCTTCCAATCTTGTTGTGGATAATGGATATATCTCCATGATCACACCGAATTCCTGGCTGAAGAATCTTAAGATGCAAAAAACCCGGAGATTCGTCCTGGAAGAATTGAGTCTCCAACGTATCAACCCCAATATTTCAAAAGCATTTGAAGAGGCACAAGTTGATACGCTGATTTTTCTGGCAAAAAAAGAGAGGGCCCCAGGCAAATTAAAAGTATGGACATTTGCTGATAAAGTACCACAAGAACGGCATAGCATTGATCAGACCAGTTTCCTCCAAAACGATGGCCTTGTTATAGACCTGGAGGTTAATGATGTTATAAGAGAACTTATTCAAAAAGTCAGGTCAAAAAGCATACGGCTCGAAGATGCTTTTGAAATTACCCGAGGTGTAAATCCTTACGATAAATACCGTGGCCAAAGTGAAGAAGTGATTAAGAATAAATCCTACCATGCAGATTTTCCAAAGGATGACTCATTCCGGCCAGAGTTGCGTGGCAAGCATGTCGGCACTTTTCATTATGAATGGGACAAAAAGCATTTTATCAGCTATGGGCCATGGCTCGCTGCGCCGAGAGATCCTAAATTTTTTGAAGGAAGACGAATTGTTTTCAGGGAAATTCTTGCCAAGAGATTTGTTACTACAATCGTAGACGAAAATATCATACTTGACAGAAGTCTATACATTGCGAAGCCTTTTGATACACAAACCAATGTTGAAGCCATTTTGGGAATATTGTCGTCAAGGCTGCTGATCTGGTTATTCAGAATTGAGAAAAATGAGTTTGACGATCTTTTTCCAAAAATCCGACTTGAAGAATTCAAGAAACTACCAATCCCCAAAACAAACCCATACGAAGCTGAGATCGCAGCCATTGTAGGTGAAATTCTCTTGCTTAAAAGAAAAGACAAGAACTGCGACATAACAAGTCTTGAAAACGAATTGGATTCATTGATCTATCGTATTTATGCGTTATCGCCAAATGAAATTAAGATCATTGAAACAATCTAGTAACATTTTCATCTTTAAGTATTGCTGTAATCAATAGCTTCTATTATAAACGTAAACAGGAACTGTGACCGGCAGATCATGCCTGGTGCCATTAAAATCGAAAGGAAAGTGTACAATCATGTGCGCAACCAGTTTGTCCGTTTTGGCGAGATATAGTTCAATCGTTTTTTTAGGTTCCAGTGTAAATCTTTCGTCCAGATCCAGCCTGATCTTCTGTTCACTTGTGGGTTCTTTCATAATCATTTTTTCAAACTGCACTTTTTTCAGGTCAAAAACCTCTTTGGTGGTCTCCCAATAAAAGTAGTTGCTATCCAACAGTTTCAATTCAATTGTGGCACTATCAATAAACCTGTAAACGCCATTGCCTGTTTCGATCTTGCCATCAATTACCCTTTCCTTAGAGTCTTCAATGCCACTATTGTAATTGATCCTGATCGGTTCCAATGTGATATTCACTACCGGTTGAATTGCCGATACGATTGGAGCGGACGGTTGGCTTTTAAACCGATCCCATACAGTAAATCCTGATGTCATTACTCCCAACACCAGCGCCACAAAACCAAATACAGCCAACACTATCTTATAAAATTTGCTAAAAGGGGATCGGGAATTCGATGTTTGCATGCCTAAGGATTTATCAAGAAGACCGTGATCAGGCTAAATTAATTATTATTTTTTCTTAGATCCCGAACGCTTTATAGCAGCAACCTCTTTCTTCAGGAATTCCATGTCTTTCGCCAGTTCGCTTATTTTCGGATCTGCTGAAGCATCTTTGATAAAATTCACCACATCTGTTTTCAGAATCGTTGCGATCTGGAAAAGACGGGAAACAGATGGGTCGGTCTCTCCTCTTTCAATCTTTGCATACGCACCTGCTGTAATCTCTAATTTATCCGCCATGTCCTGCTGGTTGAGATCCTTTGCTTCGCGGATCTTGCGGATGCGGTGGCCGACTTCTTTGGCTATAGGGGTCATACCACGAATATACCAAAAAGTAAGCTACCTGTCGTTTAAGGACAGCTAGGAAAAAATGGCGTGAAGTACGAGCATACGTCAATGGAGCCAATAATTGCTCCGAACTTTAGGCCATGATCGAAAATGAACTGCAAGTTTTGGGAAGAAATGTAGTGCGGTTGCGGAAAGACCAGGGATGGACGAGAAAAGATTTTTGCAACAAAATTTCTATAACCAAGGACAGGTTGCGCAGAATTGAAAAAGGGGAAATCAACATCCGTTTTGGTACGATAGTCAGAATTGCTGTGGCATTGAAAGTTGAGATCTCTGCGCTCTTTGAAAACAAATAGACTTGGTAAACGAGGCAAAATCATACAGATTTATATAGATTTTATTCACCCATTTTTGGGCAGTGAGGTGGGAATTGGTGCAGCCTTTTGCAACCTTTAACTGCCTTTTAAATTGGTGGTTATTAAAGAATTATTACTTTTCCTGTAGATTTATATCGTGAAACCAACAAATCCGAATTGCAATGAAATCCTACCCAACATACTCCGATCAGGAGTTGGTGCGTCTGCTCCAACGGGGGGATCATGCGGCCTTTTCAGTCCTCTATGAACGGTATTGGGAAATGCTCCTCGGCATGGCGTTTAATCGCTTGAAAGACCTTAGCGCGTCGGAGGATATCGTACATGATGTTTTTACCAGCCTTTGGAAAAACAGGGAATCTCTGAACATTCAATCCTTTAAGAACTGGATGGCTACGGCGGTTAAGTATATGATCATACGGGCTGCTGACAGGGCCTCCCTTGAAGAAAGATTTGCGGAAGAACAACGCAAAAACGAAGTCGTAGAAAATACGCTTGCGGATAGTATGGCTGATAAGCAAATGGCTGCAATGCTTGCATCTGAGATCAACCGCCTGCCTGAAAAATGCCGTATCGTTTTCCAACTCAAACTGCAAGGTCTTTCCAACAGCGAGATTGCAGATGAAATGGGAACAACTGTAAAAACGGTTGAAAACCAGGTCAACCGTGGGAATCATTCTTTAAAAGTGGCAATGAAGAATTATTTTTTCTCCCTTCTCTTTCTTTAAATAGGCTCTAAGATTACCCCAACAATAAATTTTCTTTAAAAAATTGTTACTCCTGTGGGTGCAAATCTCTTTTCACGTCACTTGACTATAACGACCGTATTATGGAATTACCTGAAAACCTGCAAACTGCTATTCAAAATTACCTTTCCGGTAACGCAACGGATGCTGAAAAGCAATTGGTGAACGACTGGTATTATTCGTTTTCAGATGAAACAATTGAGATCCCGGCTGATGTGCAGGATCTTAAAGAACTGGTTAATCAAAGGATCAAGTCACGTTTGAGCAATACCCTTCAAATCCCTATGACACCAGAAACGATTGTCGTGCCGATGTGGAAGAAAGTGGCGAGGGCTGCTTCCGTAGCTGCTGTATTGGTATTGATTGCGGCAGGCGGCTGGTTGTATTTCACCAACAAGCCTGCAAAGGAATCAGCGTCTGTTCAAAATAGTTCTCCTTATAAAAACGATATAGCCGCGCCGGTATCCAATAAAGCAATACTTACAATAGACGGAGGTAATCCAATTGTTTTAAGTGATCTGAATAATGGATCACTGGAAAACGCTGGTGTGGCTGGCGCGTTTAAGACAGGCGATAATAAACTTTCTTATGACGGTAATACCAAAGTAGTTGTTTACCAAACCTTATTCAATCCAATCGGAAGTAAGCCACAAGAGTTGTCTTTACCTGATGGTTCTATGGTATGGTTAAATGCTGGATCGTCTATCCGCTATCCTTCAAAATTTACAGGGACTGAGCGTTCTGTATCCATGACAGGTGAAGCTTATTTTGAAGTAAAGCATGATGCTTCACAACCATTCAGGGTAAACGCAGGAAGCCAGATTATAGAAGATCTCGGAACCACTTTTAACGTGAAAGCATACAAGGATGAACCGGTGATTAAAACGACGCTTGTAGAGGGTATTGTAAAGATCGGAAATATTACGCTGAAGCCCGGTGAGCAACTCAATGGAGCAAAAGTGATCACGGCGAATATTGCGCAGGAAACAGCATGGAAGAATGGGCAGTTTTATTTCAGCCACAATACGGTTGAATCCATACTGAAACAGGCGATGCGTTGGTATGATATAGAAGTGGAGTACCAGGGAAAGGTGAATGAAACCTTTACTGTGAATGTGGACAGGGATCTGCCTATTTCCAAACTCTTGCAATACATGGAAAAATCAGGTGGAGTGCATTTCGAGATCGAAGGAAGGAAAGTGATTGTTAAGCCCTGATAAAACAGGCGTTCAATAATAAACGAAGTGGTTCAAGCAAAAAACCGTCCCGGATTTGGCCCCGGAACGGCGGATTGTTCGGGTCACGAATAATAGTCTTGACGGACACTCATTGTAAACCCAAACACACCAAATCTATGCAATTGACTGCTCTTTGCAAAGTGCTGCGCTATCCGGCACTTTTGAACCCTAAAAGCTGGCTGATCATGAAGCTGACCACCATCCTGATCCTCGCCGGATGCCTCCAGGTTTCTGCCCGGACATTCGCACAAACCGTAACGCTGTCAGTGAAAAACACTTCACTTGAAAAGGTATTTCTTGAAATCAAGAAGCAGACCGGTTACAATTTTGTTTACAATGATCGATTCGGCAGCACCGCTAAACCCGTGACTGTTGCAGTAAAACAACAACCTCTCGCAAGTGTACTCGAAGAATGCTTTCGTGATCAAAATTTCACTTACGAGATTATTGACAAAACAATTATCATTAAAGAAAAAACACCTCAAAAAAGGGATAACACAACGAGCGAAGTAGTGCCCGTTCCGCCTGTTGATGTGCATGGGGTGGTGAAGGATGAAAATGGCAAACCAGTTGTTGGTGCGGGAGTTCGTGTTAAAGGAACTAATAAGGGAACAACAACAAATGAGAGTGGCGAGTTTATTTTGACAGGTGTTGATGATAAGGCAACACTTATTATCAGCGCAGTGAATATTGAAACAAGTGAAGTAGGCATAAATGGAAGGAAGGAGATTAACCTGGTAGCAAAAGCGAAGATTTCGCAATTGGAGGATGTTATTGTAAACAAGGGATATTATTCAACCTTGCAAAAATTAAATACAGGAAGTGTAACAAAAATAACATCTGAAGAAATTAAAAGACAGCCTGTTTCTAATCCAATAAGTGCGCTTCAAGGTAGGGTCCCTGGTCTATTAATCAGCCAAAAGAATGGATTGCCTGGTGCTAGTTTAAGTATACAAATCCGAGGGCAAAACTCAATACAGCAGGGCAACGACCCACTCTTTATCATTGATGGAGTTCCATTTTCATCTGAAAATTTGGTACAATCAGGAGCAACTCTTAATGCAAGTAATCCATTTAATACAATAAACCCTTCGGATGTCGAAAGTATTGAGATTTTAAAGGATGCTGATGCTACAGCAATTTATGGAAGCAGAGGTGCGAACGGTGTTGTTTTAATCACAACTAAAAAGGGCAAGTCAGGAAAGTTGTCTATAAATGCAAATTTTTATGCTGGATTGAACAGGGCAACCAGAACGATGGATTATATGTCCACCAAACAATATCTGGAAATGAGAAGGGAAGCATTTAAAAATGATGGTGTTACTCCTGATATCTCAAACGCGCCTGATTTAGTTGCATGGGATACAACTCGATATAGTGATTGGAAAAAGGAAATTATGGGGAATGACGCATATGTGACAAACGCACAAGTTCGGCTGAATGCAGGTACTAAAAATCTTAACTATTCACTGAATACCGGGGTTTACAATGAAGGGAGTGTATTACCGGGCAATCAAAAATACACGAGAGGATCGGTCAGCTTTAATTTATCAAATATTTCAACAAATGAGAAGTTTTCCGCCCAGTTTTCGGCCACTTATACATTTGATAAAAATCAGCTTGCAAGCCAGGACCTTTCGGCATTTATAAATCTCGCACCGAATTTTTACCGTCCTTATGACTCGTTTGGTAACCTTCAATGGAGTGAAGGGGGAGCATCTTATGGGAATCCATTTGAAGTTTTGCAACAAAGATATATTGCAAACACAAATAGGCTTATAGCCAACGCCAGTCTGTCTTATAAAGTTTCAAGTAAAATCAACTTTCGATCAAACTTTAATTATAACTCGGTCTTTTATAATCAATACAGTGCACGACCTATATCTTCACAAGATCCAGCCTATAATCCACGTGGCGATGCGAATTTCAATAATACATCATCTAAAACATGGAATGTTGAACCACAGATTGACTACACAACCTCGGTTTTAAGAAAAGGAACTATTCAGTTTTTAGTTGGGAGTACATGGCAGCAGAAAGAAGATGACGGCACATATCTAATCGGTTCCGGATATACAACTGATGCGCAAATAAACTCAATTGCGGGAGCTGCCACAATCAATGTTCAAAATGATGTTGCGTTGTATAAATATTCCTCTTTGTATTCAAGAGTTAATCTGAATTGGGATGACAAGTATCTGATAAATTTAGTTGCGAGACAAGATGTGTCATCCAGATTTGGCCCAGCAAATAGAACTGCCAAGTTCGGAGCTGTGGGACTTGCATGGGTTTTTTCAAACGAAAATATAATTCGTAATCATGTCACATTTTTAAGTACTGGTAAATTAAGAAGCAGTTTTGGTACGACAGGAAATGATCGGATTGGTGACTATAAATATCTTGATACATGGTCGAATACGACAAATTTATATCAGAATCAATCCGGACTGAGGCCAACCCGAATATTTAATGACACTTATGGATGGGAGGAAATCCAAAAACTTAACATAGGGCTAGACCTTGGTTTTTTAAAGGACAGAGTCATATTCACTGTGGATTTATTTAATCATAAAAGCAAAAATCAATTAGTAGCGTATAGTTTACCTGATCAAACAGGGTTCAGAAGTGTTATCAAAAATATTCCAGGTGTTATTCAAAATAAGGGGCTAGAACTTATGCTTAACACCGTAAATGTGAAAGGGAAAGATTTTGCCTGGAAATCTTCGTTGAACCTTACTATTCAACGAAATAAACTTCTTGAATTCTATGAGTTGGCAAAGTCTAATTACGCGAACCAATTTATTATCGGCAAGCCATTAAACTTACTTATTGGTTATACTTATCTCGGCGTTAATTCTCAAACAGGGGTATATCAGTTTGATGATAAAAATAAAGATGGTCTTTTGAATACACAAGATTATTCCTTTCAAGGGACTACGGATCCGGATTATTTTGGAGGGTTAAGCAATACGTTTCAATATAAGAATATAGAGATCAGTTTTCTTTTTGAATTCAGGAAACAGGTTGGTCGTCATGCAATATTTGGGTATTCGAGTTTTGCAGGTCTTTTAAACAATCAGCCAATTGCTGCTTTGAACAGGTGGCAGAAACCGGGCGATGTAACGGAATACCAAATGTACACACAGGCCTTTGGCACGCCTGCTGCTGACGCGGCATCACGTATTCAAAATTCAAGTGCTGCGCTAACGGATGCCTCATTTGTGAGATTGAAAAACTTGTCAGTGTCGTACTCAGTACCAGCGAGGATGATCAAGCGATTTGGATTGGAATCGTTGCAACTTTATTTCCAAAGTCAAAACTTATTTACCATCACAAAGTATGTAGGTGCGGATCCGGAAAATCAAAATCTTCAGGCTCTGCCACCATTGAGTGTATTCGCCGCAGGAATTAATATTAACTTTTAAAGTATTTAGAAATGAAACAATATAGAATTCTTCGTTTATCTGTATTCTGCATAATTATTGGACTCGTAGTTTCATGTGAGAAATTTGTAGAAATCCCCCCTTCGCCTTCGCAAATTATGAGTTATAAAGTTTTCGAAAATGATGCTACAGCAACCAAGGCAATCATTGGGATCTATATACAAATGATCGCAAACAATAACCAGTTTACATCCGGAAACACAACTTATTATTCTGGCTTATCTTCGGATGAACTATATTTTTATACGAATGATTTGAAGCAAGAGTTTTTGAAGAATGATATCAGTGCATCGAATCATGATTTTTTATCAATTGTATTTTGGACACCGGCTTACAAATATATTTATACTGCAAATGCATGCCTAGAAGGTTTGGAAAATTCAAAAAATCTGACTCCAGCTACGAAACGAATTTTGACTGGCGAAGCGAAATTTATTCGGGCATACTGCTATTTTTATCTAGCGAATCTATTTGGGGATGTTCCTTTAGTTACCACAACGAACTATAATGATAATTCCCTTTTAGCCAGGACCCCTCAGATACAAATTTATAATCAGATTGTTTCCGACCTCACCGATGCTCAAAATTTAATGGATGCTGCTTATCCAACAACAGAAAGAGTTAGGCCTAATAAGTGGGCGGCTTCGGCGTTACTCGCACGAGCATATCTCTATAAGGGAGAATGGCAGAAAGCGGAGCAGGAGTCTGCTAATATCATTTCCTCTGGTGCTTATTCACTTCAAGCAAATTTGAATAATGTTTTTTTGAAAGGAAGTACAGAAACAATCTTCCAAATACAGCCTGGTGTCAGTAATATAAATTCATGGGAAGGCAATATAATTATTCCAGCCTCAGCCACCACTACACCTACCTATTTATTAACAACCTCCATTTTAAATTCATTTGAGGCCGGTGATTTAAGAAGAGCAAGCTGGGTTCAAAGCAGGACATTTGCCGGTCAGACATTATACTATCCTTTTAAGTATAAAGTAAAAACGAGCGCAACCATAACTGAGTATAACGTTTATTTAAGGCTCGCTGAACAATACTTAATAAGGGCGGAAGCAATGGCGCAGCAAGGAAACATTACGGGTGCCAAATCTGATATTAATACAATTAGAAATAGGGCAGGCCTGAGTAACACAAACGCAAATGACAAGGCAAGTCTATTACTTGCTGTTGAAAAGGAGAGACAAACAGAGCTATTTGCTGAATGGGGTCATCGCTGGTTTGATTTGAAAAGAACTAACAGAGTCAATACCGTTATTGGTGGTTTAAAACCAACAACCTGGCAACCAACAGATGCTCTTTGGCCAATTCCTACTATTCAGTTAAATCTTAATCCAGCGTTAAGCCAAAACCCCGGATACTAATTTGAATAGATTTTGTCTGACTGATGGAAAGAATCCGTAGCTGTTAAACCAGCTACGGATAACTCTATAATTATTAATGTTAAGTTTTTCCCGTGAAAAAGTTTGTTGTTCTAATATGTGCATTGTTTTTTGTATGTAATATATATGCACAAAGCAGCGCCCAAGCCTACTCTATCGGTGATACGTTTATAGATTATGTTTTTAAGCCAATTAATGGAGATTCAGCTTCAAAATTTACTTTTAAATCCATAAAAGGGAAATACGTAATTATTGATCTCTGGGACATACATTGTTCGGGATGTATTAGCGGTATGTTGAAGTTGGATTCTCTTCAGCATTTATTTCCTGAGACGCTTAAAGTAATATCGGTAACAAGAAATTCAAAGAAAGAGGTGGAAGAATTATTTTCGCGAATACATCTAGATCTGCCTGGTCTTCCTATGATTGTGAGTGACACAGCACTCTATACTTATTTATTTCCTCATACTGGCGATCCGCTTCACGTATGGATTGATACTTCTGGAGTAATAAAGTATATAACAGGAGGTTATAACACGACTATTGACAATATTCAAAAGTTCATGAATAATCAACTTTTACATGTCGCTTTTCAAAGCGAAATTAAAGACTTTGATCCTTCCATGCCATTGATCGAAGAGGCAGCAAGCCGATTGAAATATTATACCAAGACATACTCAGTATTTACAAAAGGACTTCAAAATGTTATTAATACAAATAGAATTGAAGTTTTAAATAGTAAGTCAACAAATATGCCTTATTTAATTAAGGCTCTTAACGCGCCTGTGTTAACACTTTATCAAATTGCATATAACCAAGAGTTGTACGGGGTCACTTTAAACATGTTCCAGTTCACAAGGAATAATCGGATAAGTCTAGAATCGCCAAGGGCGAAACTGCTTACAATGCCGAAAGATATTCAATACCTGGATGGATGGCGAGATGATAATTTATTTTGTTACGAAATTTTAGTACCAGAAAAGAAATCTGGTGAAGTCTATCACTGGATGCAACAAGATCTTAAGCGATTTTTTGATTTGTCTGTCACTATCCAAAAGAAAAAAATGCAATGCCTCGTTCTTGTAAATATTGATCGAAATGCCGAAGTAATTGTGCAATCAAGTATCCGTTATTCAAATGCTATGCAGTCAAATAATTCCGGAAAATATGATAATCGCCCTCAAATGAAAAAGATGATTACTGAATTGATTTATTTGACTCAGGATTTCAATCTTCCTTTCATTGATGGAACGAATGATAAAACCAACTTATCTATCAAGTTTCCAGGGAAAACAAAAAGCATTCAAGAGTTGAATGTGGCTTTAAAAGAATTAGGGTTGATTATTTTAAAGAAGGTTAGGGAAGTGGACCTACTGTCTATTAAATAGATAAGATAATCATTTTGCGTGGACAAACATAGTAGTCATTTCTGATAGATAGTCCCAATAGATTCATCAAAATATTTTTAAAATGATAAAATTTAAAACCCTTGTTTGTAGCCTACTAATATTTTCTCAGTCAATTGCATTACCTAAATCCCCACCTATTCTGGATCGACTGCATGAAAGGGCAGATGCTGTGCACTGGGCTTATCGTGTAAAAAAGTTAGAGCAAAATAAATATGAAATATACATAACTGCCAAAATGAAGGAAGGCTGGCATATTTATGCACAAGCACAGCCTAAAGAGTCAATAGCCGTACCCACTAGGGTCAAATTCAGTTTAAATCCTATGGTTGAGGCTAGAGGCATACTAAAAGAATTTGGAAAAAAAGAAAAGCAGGAAATTAAAGAGGCGGGTATTACACAGTATGAGTATGCTGATACTGTAGATTTTGTGCAGTTGGTAATTGTCAAGGCAAATATAAAAACCAATATCTCAGGAACGATTTCCTATCAAGCATGTTCAGATGAAGTATGCCTTCCGGTGAAAACAATTTCATTTAATCTTTCATTAAACTGATATGAATATTCCACTCCTTTTTAAAATATTTCTATTCCTGATATTTAATCAAGCTGCGAATAATGGGGTATCCTTGAAATATGAAACAACATCAACGATAGTACAATCTTTCCCAGTTATATCCATATTGGTATTGGAAGGAGACCAGCCATCTGTGGAAGACGCAGTTAATAGCTGTTCTATGGTATTCCCATTGCCTGTTATTAGTCGTAAACAGGATTTTGAAAAGGGAATATTTGTCGCGCGCTTGGAATACAAAGATTTTCCCTTTTCAACAATGCAACAACTCGAGCAGCGGTTGTATCAATTCAAAAATCGGATCAATATTCACTGGAACGAAAACCACTTGTATTAAAATCTTGAGACCTGATTATCCTCATAAACTCTTTGCAGATAGGCGTAATCGCTATAGTCTGCTTATTGTAGCATTAGCTGCCGAGTATAATGTATTCTAATGTGGTTATTACAGTTCGATTTTCTCATGTGAGACCGTGTGGTATCTACCTCCGGTATTTAGCAGTAGTTTTCTTACACCCCGATTCAATTGTTGGTTTTTGCAATTCCAGTGCCGTTGTAAAAAGCGGCACTGGTTACGGGGAATTAATTCTGACAATTTTCTCATGTTGTAGTATACAGCATTAACGCGGGTGCCTGTCCAGGCTGCCTGCCTTATTTTAAAGTAAAAGAAATGCAAATACAAATTTTACGTGCAAAAATCCATGGAGCAGAAATTACGGAAGCCAATTTGAATTATGTAGGTAGCCTGACGCTTGATGAAGAATTAATGGATGCCGTCAAGATGTTTGAATTTGAAAAGATTCAGGTTGTAAATATTAATAACGGTGAACGTATTGAGACCTATTTAATCAAAGGAAAAAAAGGAAGTGGCGTATGTTGTTTAAATGGTCCAGCAGCCCGTAAAGGTTTGCCAGGTGATAAGGTGATCATTTTGAGTTATGGTTTGGTTGAGTTAGGCAAGGCTGACTCATGGTTTCCTCTGAAAGTGTTCCCGAAAGAAGGGAACAAACTGGAAAAATAAAAATTATCAATTTCCAATATGCTTTTGATAACCCATCAGAAAGGAAATGGCAGATGCCTTGCATTTCTTATTGCAGATCGCATATATGATTGTCATCAAGTTCATCCCGGATTACCGGAAACAGGCGAGGCGTTTATCGCCGATTGGGAGCGCTATAAGCCACTCGCCTTGCTGATGCACAACGCTCTTCAAACTAATGCTATAAAAGTTCAATTAGAATATACAGAGATCGGCCTTGCAGAAGATGTTCAGGCTTTGGTGTGGCCGGGTATGTAAAAATGAAACCAATGAAAGCAGTAATAGTTGATGATGAATTTGAAAATATCGTTCAGTTAAGAAACCTGCTTGCCAAGTACTGTAAGAAAATGGAGGTTATTGGTGAGGCAACTGATGCCTCAAAGGGAGCAGCCATGATCATAGAACGTCAACCTGATCTTGTTTTCCTTGATATTCAAATGCCCAATGAATCAGGCTTCGATATGCTTAGTTCTCTTGGTGACTATGAATTCAAAGTAATCTTCATAACCGGATACGACGAATATGCCATACAAGCCATCCGATGTTCAGCTTTGGATTACCTGTTAAAACCTATTGAGACCTCAGAACTGATCGCCGCTGTTTTAAAAGCCGAGAAGAAAATAAAGAAGTCACATATTACACTTCAAATCGATAATCTTCTTGATATTGTTGCTCACCCTAACAAAGAGGATCATAAAATTGCATTACCAGTAGCGAAGGGTCACCGGTTTATCAACCCTTATGAAATTCTATACCTGCAATCATCGAACAACTACACCAATTTTAAAATGGCGGACAAAGAAACCATCCTGATCTCCAAAGGGCTTTATAAGTTTGAGGAGGTCGTGGCAGGTTTTGGGTTGATCCGTTGTCATGCTTCCTATATTGTCAACCCAAAGTACATCAGCAAATTTTCAAAGGCAATTACCGGTTTTGAATTGCTTCTTATCAATGGAGATCGAATTCCAGTTACGACAATGTACATGACAATCGTAAACGAAACATTAGGTTTAATTAAATAACTCCAGGTCAAGGTTATCTATTATGAAGCGTTTCGTTTTTGTGATAGTATCTGTTTTCGTTGCCATTTGCACAATGGCTCAAAAGACAGGACCCTATAGTGCGATCTTCAGGGATACTGTACCATTGTTTATTACATCGGGATTGTTTTCAAATAGTGCGTCTAAAAAAGGTGAGTTTATTTTTCATTCCGGCAAGGTTAAAATTTCTATCGCTCAACGCAAAGATTATATTCTGGCAGATGCATTGATTCGACAGGCAAGAAAAAGTATTGACAGTCTGGGGTTATTGCAAATTGAATTCAATACCTTTTTTCACAATAGTAAGGTGCCCGAGTGGAAACCTGTATCTGCAAATAAAATATTGGTAGACACCAACTTGCCAGCGCATTCAAAAATTATTTTGCAATTCAGGGTAAAGGGCCACAATAATATTATTCAGCAAACTACTATCACCCGTGCAGATTGGCAAACGGAGATCTACGCATACAGGAGTTCTAACTTCTCTGATTCCCTAAATTATAAATTGACTGCAAAGGCAATTTATGAGGATGACCATTTACCAGTAGGGTTTTCTTTGATACATGATAGCCTGATATGTATTCCTGCCGGTAAGAATGCAGAACTTGCGATAGCCAATCATCTATTAAATCAAGATTCCTGTATTGAGTTTAGATTAGCTGACAGTATAAACAAGAGATTTGGAGGATGGTTGGAAACGGGCCATTTGCTAATCCTTAAGAACCTGACAGCAAGGCACCATTACATATTAGAGATCCGGTATAAAGGCGATAGTCGAGTCAAGTCTTACCGAATAAGCGTTTTGCCTTTCTGGTGGCAGACCTTGCAGGCTATTATATTTTTTATTTTAGTAGCTACTTCAATTCTTGCACTAACTTTTAATATTATTACAAGAAGGCGTAAGAAGTTGGCACAGCATAAGATTGCACTTGGCATAGAAAAATATAAAAAGGAGCAAAATAAACTGGACCCACATTGGCTGGATAATATGTTTCATACGTTGCTTGGATTTATCCGAAACAATCAAAATGATCTCGCAGATGAATATCTTGGTAAAGCATCCAGCATCTTACGGGATAAACTAATACACGGCGAAAGGCTACTGATCCCTTTTGAGGATGACATGAAAATTCTGAAAAATTTCATTTCAAACGAACGATTGAAACATGCATTCAATTACACTATCCATATTGATCCGGGATTAGAAATCGGCTCAATTCACCTACCTCCTATTCTTTGGCAGCCAAGTCTTGAAAATGCGATTAAGCATGGAAACGCTGGTATTATGGCTATCAGCATACTGAAAAGGGGGAATGATTTAGTTATGGAAATAAGGAACAGTGGTGAGTTTAGTAGAGAGACAACCGGTAAGGGTTTTGGTATCCCGATCACAATAGAAAGATTAAATGGCTGGAACATGGCTAATCCAAGGAGCATGATACGATTTGATCTCAAACAGGTTGATAATGAGATCATTGCCCGTTTTATTTTTGAGAAATGGTTGGCATAAATAGGTTATTTTTGAATTGTATAAAAACAGAACTATCGAGTAGTAGTATTATTTATTAAATAAGTAGCAGCGTTTGCTTTTCTTGTAGCCGAAAACCGCGAATTTTTAAAAACACAAGGAATAAGCGAAGCGCCGCGCCGTTAAGGCGTGGGCTTTTGCTTTCCTGTGTTGTGGGTGCTTCGCGGTACCTCGGCTACGGTTTGTGAAATGTCCCACGCTGTTTTTTTAGATGTATCCCAAATGCAGATCAATCCTACAAGCTATCAAAGAGAAATCAGTGAAAGAACTGAGATCTATCGAAAGGGTCTTTCAGAAATGCAAAGACATTTAGTGCTACAACAATTAGAGGAAGCCGCTACCTGTGGCCTCAAATCAATTTTAAATTGTTGCAATGGCATTGTTCCTGAAACAGATGACCTTATCAAACTGGCAAATTATTGTGAACAGTTAGTAGAAGGATTTCCTAAGTTGAATATTACATCTATGCCATTACAAGAAACAGTTATTGTTATCGAAGGCATACTTATCGAACGCCAGGCATTTTACAAACAGTTAGAAAATCTCACACATTGAGTTAGGCTACCCGTCACATCCGCTGATCTATTCGGACACATTGCACCGAAACAGGATTCTCACTTAAGAACAGTTTTGACAAAAATTAGTCATGAAAAAACTGTTTATCATCCTACTCGCATTTTCTGCAGCGGCTTGCAGCAAAGTTTCTAACCACAACATTCAGCCCCCTTCCCCTGAACCGTTCTTCAAAAACCCGGATGAGGTAACTGTTCTTGTGAAAAGTACCATCCAGAAATTAGGACTGGAAGGTGAGTTAAAAGCCATTGACCGCGTTTCTTACCTGCATTCAGGTACGAGCGAATATGCTTTCATTTTCTATTCTTCCACTAAAGGAGCAAAGAGCATGGTTGCTAAAAAAGGAGTTCAAACAGACCTCGTAGATGATGGTGGCGTATCAGTAACTGTTTGCAAGGATGGATCATGTGACTGCAAAGTGAAAGCCATCATCTACAATGACGGGACAATTGATGTGGGCTGCTCCTGTACTTCCTGCAAGATGGTTACTACAACCTATGCTTCCTTAGAAATCCCTGGAGACAACTAAAATTACAAGACATGAAAACCATTCTAACGCTTTTACTGGTGCTGACTGAATTGTTACTAAGCGCACAATCTATAGAACTAAGGGCAGGCAGTAGCCTTATACCCAGCGGTTATATCGCTCTTCGATATCAGCAACCAACCAATTATGCAATTGATTTTTCTATTAAAACCTTTTTGGATAAATCAAGAAAGCATGGACTGAACTACACCGCTTTTGGAATTGACGCTATGGTAGAAAAGCCTTTTTCATTCATGCGGGTTGGCATAGGGCCGACGGTTCATGTTGAATCCGAGCCGTGGGTGTATGGTGACCTGTCTTTAGCCAAACGAATCAATTACGGGATTGCTTTGGAAGGCGCAGGTGAATTACCGCTCACAGATGTATTCAGCCTGACAGCATTTGTCAACCAGAAATTTCTATTCAGTAAGGACCTCGGCCGAACCCATTTTGTTTTTGGTATTGGTCTCTCATATCATTTTTCCAACAACTAACAAAGCAGCTATGAAGAAGTTATTGATGTTTTTGTGGTGTATGATTGTCTTTGCTTTGTATAGCAATGCGCAGGGGAATAACAATACTATCACGCTCAGTTTAAATTCATCCTCATACGATTGTACAACAGGCCAGATAACACTCAGTTATCATATCGCCAACAGTGATGAATTCGGTAATACTCAATACTACACACAGTTCTTTTTAGAAACCGGGTCAGATCATCTGTACAGTTCAACCCTTCAGGAAGAGGATATCACTTGGACGGGTTACTACAATCCCGGTGACCTGATCACTTTACGTGCGTATGGAATAGGGAACAATGCCGCGCCGGAAGTGCAGTTTGATTATGTTGAGTTTGGCTCAACCATTCCACCTGCACCGCATGTGATTGCTAGCCCGCAGACTGTTTTATGCAATGGTGGTTCAACAGGCTTGTATGCTTCTCCTTCGGCTGGTGGCGTAATACACTGGAGCAATGGGCAGACCGGGAACATGATATCTGTCAGTAGCCCCGGAACTTATTATGCTTATGAAGTAAATGGTTGCGGGCAGAGTGAGAACAGTAATATGGTTGTGATCACGGCGATCAATAATATGGTTGCGCCAGTGATATCAAGCAGCAACGGAACGTCATTGTGTAATGGTGCATCAACAACCCTTAGCGTAGTGTCTTCTCCCGGCGGAACAGTGTACTGGAACACGGGACAGACGGGTAATAGTATTACGGTGAATACTGCGGGTTCCTATTATATGTATGTCAGTAATGATTGCGGAACCAGTGTGTATTCCAATACGATCACGATCAGTGTTGGTAGTGCGCCGCCTGCACCCAATATTGTAACCAATACCGCTTCACCGCTTTGTGATGGTGCAAGTGCCGTCATCTTTGTTTCTCCGTCTCCAGTAGGAACTGTTGTGTGGAGCAATGGGCAGACAGGTAACAGTATCACAGTTACAAACGGATCTTATTACGCTTACCAGACGAACTCATGCGGCACAAGTGGTTTCAGTAACGTGATCAATTTTTCAACGGCTAATACTCCGGCTGCTCCTTCGATCACTCCGGCCGGATCGCAAATTTTATGTAATGGCGCATCGCTTACATTATTCTCCAGCGCAAATTCGATATGGTATCGTGATGGTGTTGCGTTTAATTCAGGTCCGTCTGTCAGCGTTAATACTGGCGGTAACTATACAGCTACTGCGGGTAATATCTGCGGTACATCTTCTGCCAGTAATGTAATAGCCATTACTACAGGCAACCGTCCCGCTGCACCAACAGTTACACCACCGGGCAACCAGTTATTGTGTAACGGGCAGACCGCGACATTGAGTTCAAGTGGCTCAAACATAACGTGGTCAAATGGCGCAACAGGAAATTCAATGGTCACAGGCGTGGCAGGTTCGTATTATGCGTATGACCGAAACGCGTGCGGAAATAGTTTGAATAGTAACACGGTCTTGATTACTTCAGGCGTGTGTCCCACACCTGCGCCTGGTACTGCATTTTATATCTGTCCCGGTGCATTGAAAACGCTCGATGCCGGGGCGGGATATGATACTTATGTGTGGTCGTCCGGTCAAACGACACGTACCATCTCGGTTGGACCTGGTAATTATTCAGTAACTGTTACTAAGCAAGGTTGCTCGGCTACATCAGTAGTGGTGAGCGTAAATTATTATACAGTCGCTGTGCCAACAATTACACCATCAGGTCCAACAACTTTCTGCGCGGGTAATTTTGTTACACTTTCATCCAGTACCGGTTCCGCTTATTTGTGGAGCACGGGTGGAACAGGTAACACCATCAATGCGAATGCAACTGGAAATTATTATGTAACCGTGACGGATGCGAATGGATGTACTGCTACATCTTCGCCGGTTGCTGTGACCGTTAATCCTTTACCAACCGCTACTGTTGCAGGAAGTGCCACAGTCTGCAAGGATGCGACCAATCCAGTGATAACATTTACAGGTGCTGGTGGTATAGCACCTTACACATTTTATTATAAGGTTAATGGTGGTACTACTTTATCTATCACGACTACCAGTGGTAACAGCGCGACCATTAGTGCGCCGACGAATGTTGCGGGTACATTTACATACGATTTAATCAGTGTGAAAGAATCGAGCAGCACAGCATGTACGAATACAGCCAGCGGTTCGGTAACTGTAGTGGTGAATAGTTTACCAACTGCTAATATTTCAGGAAGCACTACTGTTTGTCTGAATGCATCTTCTCCTATTATTACTTTCAATGGTGTTGGTGGTGCAAGTCCTTACACCTTCACATACAATATCAATGGTGGATCGAATCAGACAGTAACTACTGTATCAGGAAGTAGTGTAAGCGTTTCAGTGCCAACAAATATAGCGGGTACTTATACATACAACCTGTTAAGCGTGCAGGAATCAGGAAGCACAACATGCGTAAGTACAGCCAGCGGCAGCGCGACAATTATTGTCAAATCTTTGCCGGTTGCCAGTATCTCCGGGAATATTACTATTTGCCAGAATGCAAGCAGTCCTTCGATCACGTTCACAGGAAGTGGCGGAACTGCTCCTTATTTGTTTACTTATAAGATCAACGGTGGTATTGATCAGACTGTTTCCACAATCAGCGGTAGCAGTGTTACGGTACAGGCACCAACTAATGTGGCGGGAACATTCACCTATACGTTGGTCAGTGTACTGGAAGCATCAGGACAAACCTGCAGTAATTCAGCAAGCGGAACAGTAAGTGTTGTTGTCAATCCATTGCCTTTTGCGACAATCTCAGGTAATGCAACTGTTTGCCAGAATAGCGGATCGCGTACTATCACATTCACAGGATCGAATGCGAGTGCACCTTATACATTCACTTATAAAATTAATGGAGGTTCGGATCAAACAATTGTTTCAACCGGCAACACGGCAACGATCTCTTTACCAACTACAACATCAGGGACTTTTGTTTATACGCTGGTAGGTGTGAAAGAAACCACAACGATCACAGCTTGCACTAATGCAATGAGCGGAACCGCAACAATTGTGGTCAATCCCTTACCACCTGCTGCGATCCTTACCGCACCTAATACACATTTATGTAATGGCGAGACTGGACAGTTAACAATAGCCAACTGGTCGGAAGGTTTCTCTTATGCATGGTATAAGGATGGTGTGTTATTAACTGTATCATCCGCACAGACTTTACAGGTTACGCTGGGCGGGTCTTATACAGTGATGGCTGTATCCGGCGAAGGCTGTAATGCTGCATCTGTATCGAATGCTATCATCATCACCACAGGTTCGATCTCTACACCGATCATCACCGGTTATTTAAAAGTGTGCGAAGGTGGCAAAACAAAATTGCTTGTTACGCCAACGAATACAAGCTGGCCTTATGAAGCCTACCGGTGGACGGATACGCCGATTGGTGATTCAGGCTCTATTCAACTTGGCAACGGAAAAAGTTTTTCGGCTGAGGCCGGGCAGTATCGCTTGATTGTGAAAAGAGAAGGATGTGTTGACAGCGCTGTTGTTGCTGTGACATCTGATGATACTGAGTTCCCGGCCGGTCGATTGACAATTACCCCCAATAAAATCCCTTACGGCGGAAAGGCAGTCCTGGTGGCCGATGTAACAGGCGCTGCTACTTACTCCTGGGATTTAGGTGACAGCCGGAAGGCTGTCACCTTTTCAAACAAAGTTTCAGAGAATTTTTATACGCGTTCGGATAGCGTAGTTGTGAAAGTAATGGCAGTGAGTGAAAGAAACTGTGCTACTGAGTTTACCGCTTCGCTGAAAATTGGCGCGATGGATACGGTGGTAATACCTGACCACTCTAAGGTGGGCAACCTGAAGGACTGGAATGTTTTCCCTTTACCGTTTCACGATCAGCTAAAGCTTTCTGTGATTTTAAGACGCGCTGAAACTGTTCGGGTTGATCTCTTTACGGCGCTCGGACAATGGGTGCGTTCGTGGGAGTTCAAAGGAATCAAAGGAGAGAATTTATTCCAGCTTACTAACCTCGAAGGGTTGACACAGAACGTGGTTTATTTCATTACCGGTTTTTACAACGGTGAAAAACATTTTGATAAAATTTATAAATACTGATCATGCAAAAAATATTTTATTCCCTGATTCTTTTAACGCTTGCGCTTTCATGCAGCGATAAATATAAATCCATTTACCAGTCTGCACCAGGACCCACATTGTATTTCAACGCGGATACTATCAAAGTGCGTGAAAGGGATTTCCTGAATATTATGGGTACAGGTGTTTTGTACCTGTTCAGTTCACCTGCATTGCACCAGATGAACGTTACTTATAATGATACCAGCGGCGGCAAAGTGCATTTTAAGTATCGCAATTCATTGCTGGTTGATTCGAGACCTGTGATTGTTGCGGGTGACAGTACAGCAGTGTATGTCAGTTGTGATCTGCCGGGGATATACAGTATTGACCTATTTCTAACAGACCAACTTGGAAAGACTACTTCCCGGCAATTGATCGTTCAATGTTTTGCGGATCAGCAGATCAAAACCTCACTTACTGCCAGGTTGATCGATAGCAGCCAAGTGGATAACTGGGCTTATGAGTTTGATGGTTCTGGTTGCCTGAAACCGGATGGTAAGATCGTTGCCTATCATTTTACAGTAAATGGTAATGAAATGCATACTAATGTTCCTTATTTCTTTTGGACATTTCATTCGCGGGGTGAGCAAACTGTTTCATTGTATGCCACTGATGATTTGTTGAAATTATCTGATACGACTACTATTAAAATCATTATCCCATGAGAAATTTATTGTGGTTGGCGATGGTGATTAGTAGTGCTGTTGTGCGGGGGCAATCACCTGCGCCGGTTGTTACGGCATTTCCATCTCTAAAGATCCCTGCATCGAGCAGGGGACTTGCGATGGGGGATGGTGGGATCGCCTCTTCTGTAGAGAACCAGGCAGTTTCTTACAATATCGCACGAAGCGCTTTTTTACAGAATTTTCACCAAGCGAGTGTTTCGTATATGCCGTGGTTGCCGGGGATCAGTAATGACACGCGGTTTATACATGCTGATTATCTCGCTTCTTTAAATAGTATTTCCGCACTTGGATTTGCAGTTTCATATCTCAATATGGGAACGATGGCGATGCGCGATGATAATGGTGCAACGATTGGTGTGTATAGAAGTTCGGAATACCATGTGGGCACATCTTATGCGCTCCGTTTAGGAGACAATGCATCGCTTGGTGTGGCAATGCGCTTTCTTGGGCAGAATATAAGGGCTGGCATAGTAAAACCCGTTTACAGTTTATGCGGCGATATTTCTTATTACCAACAAGTAACTCTCGGTGATGAATCGCGCGTGATTTCATGGGGAGCAACTGTTACCAATCTCGGCGCGAATATAAATCTGCCTTCGACAGCGGGTTTAGGTCTTGCTTACACGCAGCGTGACGAAACAAATAATCAATTCACACTATCGCTTGATGCAACAAGATTATTGCGAGACGATTGGCGTGGTGTGAGGCTATCCGCTGGCGCGGAGTATGGATACAGTGAACAATTTTTTCTTCGTGGTGGTGTCAGTTTAGAAAGTGAGTTGAGGGGAAACCGGAAATTCTTTTCACTCGGTGCCGGGTATAAAGGATTTGTATTTGACCAGTCGTGCGGGCTTGACGTTCATTACCTCGTGCCGTTTGGTGTTTCGACTGCTGTATCACCGTTTCAGAATTCGTATGGACTGACGCTGCGATTGAATATTGGAAATTTTCAATAAAGAATTTAGACCCGCCACCTGTGCAGGAGAAACAAGTGCGTGAGTGAGGGTGGCGGGTATGTTTTACAACACCCCCTAACCCCCTAAAGGGGGAATTAAAAAATATGTGTATGAAAGAGTGGGTATTGAAACTGAATTGTGTGGTGTTGTTGATGTGTACGGTGGTCATTGCACACGCACAGGATGCCAATGCGGCGATACAGGATGCCAATCAAAAAGTGCGCAGTTATTTCCAGACGGGTACACAATTGATGTATGCCATCGGCGCGATCCTCGGACTGATTGGAGCGATCAAGGTATATAGCAAATGGAACGCTGGTGATCATGATACGGGCAAAGTGGCCGCTGCATGGTTCGGGTCATGTGTGTTTCTTGTGGTGGTGGTGACAGTGATCAAAGCATTCTTTGGGATATGAGCAGCATTTATCAAATCAACAAGGGCGTTAATAAACCAGTCGTGTTTCGCGGCCTGAAAGCGCAGTATATCTGGTGGCTGGCTATCGGCCTCGGTGCGTTGCTTGTATTGTTTGCACTCATGTATATCATAGGTGTAGCTGTCGTGATCTGCATGGTGATCGTTCTTTTATCGGGCTTATTTCTTTTTCGCTATGTATATCGAATGAATAACCGGTATGGGGAACATGGGATGATGAAGCGGCTTGCGCAACAGGCAACACCTAAATGGATCAATTGCGACCAATTATTCAAAGCATGAAAAATCTATCAGACATATTACCGCTGTATGGTGTGGAACATGATATGCTTCTTTCGAAAATGGGAGACATTACGCTTCCGTATGCTTTGGAACTGCCAGAAATTTTCACGCTGTCAAATGCAGAGTATGAAGCGTTTCACCAGGCTTGGGTAAAAGCAATAAAGCTTTTGCCTGTTGGTTCGGTGGTACATAAACAGGACTGGTATGTTAGCGCGAAGTTTAAGGGCGATTTTGAAAAGGAACATTCTTTTCTCTCACTTAGCAGCGAGCGTTTTTTTAATGAGCGGCCTTATCTTGATCATAGTTGTTATTTAATGCTCACACTGCGACCTGCGAACAGGAAAACAGTCAATTCTTATTTTTCTTCGTTATTGCGAAAACATATTGTACCTGTTGAAACGCTCGATATCGCTTTCGCGAAAAGTTTTGAAGGGATATGTTCGCAGTTTGTAAAAGTATTGAGTGATTCGGGGTTTGTCAGTTGTCGGCGATTGGTAGAAACCGAGCTTGTAGATCTTGTTAACAGGTATTTGGTATTGGATGATGATGGTATACGGCGGGATCTTTCATTCGATAATGGTATTTGTGTAGGTGAAAAAAAGTGTGAGATGTTTACGCTGGCGGATACCGACCACCTGCCTGCACTATGCGGTTCAAGGATTGACTATGAACCTTATTCAACAGATACAACCAAATTTCCTATCGGGTTTGCTTCACCACTTGGACAGTTGCTTTCCTGTGATCATATTTATAGCCAGTATCTCGTTATTGAGGATAGCGATTTACTTAGCAAGCAGTTAGAAACAAAAAAAAGAAGACTACAATCCTTGTCTACTTATGCACGCGAAAATGCTTTTGCAAAAGAAGCAGTCGAACAGTTTTTAAATGAATCGGTGGCGGAAGGCCGCCAGATGGTCAGGGCGCATTTCAATGTGCTTGCGTGGGCGGATGACGGACTTGGGAATATTCGTAATGTATGCACTTCAGCATTTTCAAAAATTGATGCTTCTGCGAAAATTGAAACGGTTGGCGCTCCGCAGCTTTATTGGGCAGGTATTCCGGGTAATGCAGGTGACCTGCCCATTAATGAAACCTTTCTCACGTTCTCTGGTCAAGCATGTTGTTTTTTGAATCTTGAAACCAATTACCGCAGTTCGTTAAGTCCATTCGGTTTGCGGCTTAGTGAAAGGATCAGCGGGATACCGGTGCATGTAGATATATCGGATGAGCCGATGAGACAGGGGATTATCACCAACCGAAACAAGATCGTGATCGGTGGTTCAGGTACGGGAAAGTCTTTTCTTGATAACCATATCGTTCATGCCTATTGTATTCAGCACGCACATATTGTTATTGTCGATGTAGGGCATTCTTACCAGTCAGTTTGTGAACTCCTGGATGGATACTATTTGACCTATAAAGATGAGGACCCGATCCGTGTTAATCCATTTCATATTGTGAGTGGTGGGATGCCTGATACTGAAAAAAAAGAAAGTATTAAAACGCTTCTTGTTGTTTTATGGAAAAGAGATAATGAAACGTTTTCGCGCAGTGAATATGTTGCACTTTCCAATGCGCTACAGGGCTATTATGAAAAACAGATCGCACTTCGTTCTTTCAATTCATTTTATGAGTATGTGCGTGATGAATTTGTTTTGGTCCTCGCCGGTGATAAAGTTCGTGAACAGGATTTTGATGTCGCGGGCTTCCTGTATGTGCTAAGACCTTTCTATAAAGGCGGTGAGTTCGATTACCTGCTGAACGCAACCGAAAATCTTGACCTCCTGAACCAGCGGTTTATTGTTTTTGAGCTGGACAACATCAAGGATCATGCTATTCTCCTGCCGGTAGTGACCCTTGTAATCATGGAACTCTTTATTGCCAAGATGCGAAAACTGAAAGGAATCCGGAAAATGATCGTGATCGAAGAGGCCTGGAAAGCGATTGCTAAAAGCGGGATGGCTGAATACATCAAATACCTGTTCAAAACTGCGCGTAAATATTTTGGCGAAGCGGTAGTAGTGACACAAGAGATAGAAGATATCCTGTCTTCTGATATCATCAAACAGGCAATCATTAATAACGCTGATTGTAAGATACTGCTCGATCAGGCGAAATATCAAAACCGCTTTGATGAAATACAGCAGTTATTAGGATTGACAGAAAAAGAAAAGGCGCTGGTGCTTTCGATGAATCGTGCGAATGATCCTGCGCGGAGATACAAGGAAGTATTTATATCGCTTGGAAACAGGCTTGCGCGCGTGTACCGGCTGGAGGTGTCGCCGGAAGAACATTATGCTTACACAACAGAACAGAGTGAGAAACTGAAAGTAGATACTGCCACGGAAAAATATGGCAACAGGGAGAAAGGAATTTTATCTATCACACAAAATGAAACGTTATGAAAAAGAGGAGTATGGTGTTTTTGTTTATGGTGGTTTTGGGTTTTTCTTCCCAGGCACAGGTGCCGATTATCGGAACTATTATCGGTAAGGTGATCAAAGCCATTGACCTGAAAGTTCAGCGTATGCAGAATGAAACGATCTGGTTACAAAATGTGCAACAGGTGGCGGAACAGGAATTGTCAAAAAGCAAACTTGCGGAAATAACAGCGTGGCAACAAAGACAGGAAGATCTGTATGCTGGTTATTTTGATGAGTTGAAAAAGGCGAAAAGATCCATCACGGGGCTATCACAGGTGAAACGCATTATTAGTATGCAGGGAGAAGTGATGACAGCGTATAACAGGTTTGCACACACTAGGGCTTTTGTTTCGGAGTATGATGCTTTACTGGCAAATAGTGTAGAGATACTGGAAACACTACAGGTTGTTGTCGGTGCCGGTATGACTATGAAAGATAGTGACCGGATCACGATGATCACAACGCTTCGAGATGCGATGAATCAATGCCTGAAAAATATCAAGTCATTGAATGAACAACAGGTGAGTTCTGCCGTTGCCAATGCAAGACTGAAAGCAGACCTGCAATTTGTAAAACGATTAAACGGGATACAATGAAAGCGATGTTTTTTATGTTGCTGTTCCTGGGTTGCCTGCGTGCGTCCGCCCAATTCCAGGATCTTGAACAATTGAAACTGGACCTGGAGAAACTGGCGCAGATGAAAATCATGCTTTCACAGGCAAAGCAGGGATACCAGATGTTGCAAAATGGATACAACTCTGTGCGTGATGCTGCGAAAGGAAATTATGACCTGCATAAAAAATATATGGACGGGCAGTTAGAGGTTAGTATAACTGTTAAACACAGCCCGGCACTCACAAAAATATTGTCGGATCAATCGCGCTTGTTGAAGGAATATAAAACGAGTTGGCAAAAGATTGTTTCCAGTAATTTATTTACCCCGAAAGAGTTGGCCGATATCAGGGTATCTTATCAATTTGTGATTGATGATGTTGCGTCTGGTCTTGAAACGCTGGATAAGGTAATGACTCCAGGCATTCTGCGCATGAGTGATGCCGAGAGGTTGACATTGATTGAGAAAGTTAATACGGATGTTGAAAGGAGTATGCAGGCGGTACTTGCTATTAATAAAGCGAATGATCAACTGATGGAGATGCGAGGTCAACAAAAAAGAGATATTGATGCTGTGCGCAGGTTGCACGGTTTAAAATGAGTGGTGTATGAAAATTTGTGTGGTGATTTTGTGCGTGGTTATGTTAATGGTTATTGCGCCGTCCTGTTTGTTTGCACAAGGAATTTCCAATGGACAGGGTTTGCAATTCATCCTTGACCAGTTATACAAGGATATGATGCCTATGTGTAAGGGATTGATCGGGGCAGCAAGACTGATCGGTGGTTTTGGCGCACTATGGTATATCGGTTTGCGGGTAGGAAGAAATATTGCTGCGGCAGAACCGGTTGATGTTTACGGATTGCTTCGCCCTTTTGTACTTGGTTTTTGCATACTGATTTTCCCTTCAGTGATTGACCTGATCAATGGGATCATGCAACCAACCGTTACGGCGACTGCTTCGATGGTCAGGAATTCAAATGAAGCGATCTCCAAATATCTTGATCTGCAAAACACCAGTGGTGGTTTTGGCATCGGGGCATTGAACCCTGCTAACTGGATAAGAGCAGCGATACAAGGTGTGTTGGAATTTTTGTTCCAAACTATTGCTTTGCTCATTCATGCAATACGGACATTTTATTTGATCGTACTTGCTATCGTTGGGCCGATTGTTTTTGGTCTTTCAATTTATGACGGATTTCAGCACCTTATTACCGTATGGCTTGCGCGATACATTAATGTGTTTTTGTGGTTGCCGGTGGCAAATATATTCGGTGCCATCATTGCGAAGATCCAGGAGAATATGATCAGGGATTCCGCAACCAATCTGCCAATAACAGGGCAACCTTTTTCATTGACAGATTGGGCATACCTCGCTTTTTTGCTTATCGCTATTGTCGGCTATTGCACGGTTCCATCTGTAAGTAATTATATCGTTAATGCCGGTGGCGGTAATGCGCTCTTGCATAAAGTATCCTCATTCACATCATCTGCGGCCAGTAAAACAGCCAGCGCTGTAACGTCAGGAATGTCTGCCGACACTTTCGGAAGCGGTGCCGCGAAAGTGAGCCAAAGTATGAGCGATGCTTCGATAAACAAGGGGTATTTCAAGGATAAGTTGAGTGGTAAGTGAAAAGTTGTAAGTCATAAGTTTTAAGTGAAAATGTGGTAAGTGAAATGTTTAAGCCTACGCAAAATATTGATCATGCATTCCGTTCGATGAGGGTGTTTATGCTTCTCGTTGTAGCAGGTAGTTTACTTGTTTGTGTTTATGCATTGTACCAGAATGCTGTTCTCGCTTCAAGGATGCAGGACAGGGTATATGTACTTAGCAACGGCCGGGCAGTGGAAGTATTTGCTTCTTCCCGCAAAGACAATATTGGTGTAGAGGCGAAGGATCATATCAGGCGGTTTCATGAATTGTTCTTTTCGCTTGACCCGGATGAGAAAGCAATTGCCACGACCATTAAAAAAGCATTGTATCTCTCGGATGCTTCAGCGAAGAAACAATACGATGACCTGGTGGAGACAGGTTATATCGGCGGGATCATTTCAGGTAATGTGAGCCAGCAGATCAGGGTTGACAGTGTACAAGTCAATACAACCGCAGAACCTTATTACTTCCGTTGTTATGCCACTATTCTGATCACAAGATCTACCAGCGTGGTTACACGTAACCTGGTCACACAAGGTTTTTTAAGAAGTGTTGCAAGAACGGATAACAACGCGCATGGGTTTTTGATCGAGAAATGGGAGACGTTAGAGAACAAGGATATTAAAACGGAAAACAGATGAAAAAGATAAAAGGGAAGACAGTCGTATTTTTTTCACTGATAGTAGTTGTGTTTCTTGCAATCATTGCGTGGATATTTTCTCCATCAGGTAATACTATTACTGCGAAGAAAGCAGGCGGATTGAATACACAATTACCGGGCGCAAATGTGAAAGGAGATACAGCTAAAGATAAACTCTCGTTTTATTCAGCCGCTTCACAGGATTCTGTGAAACGGGCAGAACAGATACGGATGGACCCGAACCGGAGAGATACAGTAGCAAAGGTTGCCGCGATCATCAGCAGATCTAAACCTGTATATATCAATACTGATCATTTTGAGAATAATCAACTTGATGCAAAAATCAAATCCATACAACGGCAACTTTCTTCATCAAAACAGAGTGACTACCCGACAGAGGATACAAGACCGGCAATTAACCAAAACCAGCGGGTCGCTATTCAACCTGCACCCGATCCTGAAATGGATGCGATCAATTCTACGCTGGATAAGATTATGGCGATACAGAATCCTAAAAGCAATGCTGTAATGTCGAATGCTGTGAACCCACCAGGTTACTCAGTTAGCGCCGGAGAAGAAAACGATGTGACATATTTCGGTAAAAAAAATAATGGCAAGCCGCAACAGGATTTTTATGGTGATGCTGCAAAACAAAACAAATCGGTTTCAGCACTTACGGCCACTATCGTAAATGAACAGCAACTGGCGAGTGGCACGACTGTTAAACTGGAATTAGGTTCTTCTATTACGGTTAATGCTTTGCGTGTTCCCGCTGGAACTGCTGTTTTTGGTGTTGCTGCAATCGAAGGTGAACGGCTTCGCATTCATATTCCTTCTATCCAGTACCAGCATACCATTCTGCCTGTTTCACTTGATGTGTTCGACATGGATGGGTTGGAAGGAATTTATATTCCCGGTTCTGTAGCGCGTGATGTGGTAAAAGAATCTGCGGACGGTGCTATTCAGTCTACGGGGGTTGCGGGGCTTGGTCTCTCCTTACAAACGCAGGCTGCTGCCGCTGGCGTTGGGCTTGCAAAAAATCTATTATCCAAAAAAGTGAAACAGGTGCGTGTTACTGTTTCATCCGGTTACCGGGTATTGCTGCGTGACAATAAACAAGATCTGAAATAATATGAGAGTAATTGTTTTGATACTGCTGTGTTTTGTTTATCTGTCTGTTATCGGTCAATCTTTTATTCAGCCGCGCAACCTGCAGGTGACAATGAACAAAACCACCAACCTGATTTTTCCATCTGCTATCAGTTCTGTTGATCGCGGAAGTGAACGGATCGTTGTGCAAAAATCAACAGGTAATATTCTTCGCGTAAAAGCGGATACGGTGTTTACTGACACTACCAACCTGACGGTGATCACGGCTGATGGTAAACTGTATTCTTTTCTTGTCGGTTATGCTGCGTCACCTTCTGCGTTGAATATAGATCTTGGTGCTGCTTCATCAAACAGAGATACTGCACTACTTGCACTGGCTGAAAAAGTATTGCCTTTGAAGAACAACCTGTACGGTGTTCGGTATAGTTCCGGTAAAGTGCGTTTGTCGGTAGCGGGTATTTACACAACTGGAGAACTCATCATCTGCAAACTCCGAGTTGAAAACAATTCTACGCTTTCTTTTGGACCGGGGCGATTGCGCGTTCACGTAAACGGCGCTAAAGCATCCACACGCAGACCGGTGCAGCAGTTGGAAATAACTCCTTTATTTATCCAGCCACAGAACATGCCCGTAAAACCCAAACAATATCTTTTAATGGCTTTGATCTTGCCCAAAGCGGCACTCGGGTCAGGCCAGGAATTACAAATAACCATATCTGAAAAAGACGGCGAGAGACAACTTGCATTAAGTGTACCTAATAAATTTCTTTTGAACGCGACGTTAATTCAATAACGATATCCTTATGAATATATCTTATGCACAACTGGCCGCAACGATCACTTCATTAAAAGATGCTATCCGCGAAGACAAACCCCTGCTTGGATTTGATGCGAAGATCCAGCAACTATCTGCCAGTGACCTTCATTTTTTTGATACAAAAGAGAAGGCGTTCGATTTCCAGGAATTTAACCAGAGCCAACAAAAAAGTATTGTCCTGTTACCTGTCGCAGCTACCTATGAGTATGTAACTGAAGAGGCACATGATGCTTTACAACGTGGCAGGCAGCATCCTGATGTTATGCTTGATGCCGGGTTGATTTTAGAAATGCACGCGCATACAGATTTTAACCGAACGCTCGGGAGCCTTCTGGTAGCAATGGATTCCTTTGACTGGACAAAAGTTTTTTACGATCCGCTGGAAGCGAATACAGATGCAGAAAATTTCCAGGACAAGATCCAGTTTAACCGGCTGGAATATTTGGTGGAACAGTTATCTGCTTTTGCGCAAACCGGCGCGGATGCGAAAGCTGCCGTTACCGAATTGGTCAACCGATACTGGACGGGTGAAGCGATGGAAGTGCAGATAGATGGAGTATTGAATGGGAGCGAGCGGACGGCGCATGAGAATAAAATGATTTTGGGTGAAAATGATCACCCGGTCTCCAACGATGTACTCGATAAAGCGAGGATCGCACTTGCCAATGGTAAACAATGGATGGCGTATAACAATGACCTGTATCTCATCGAGAAGGATGATGTGCATTTTTTTGAGCGAAGAGAGTTGGCTGATCAATTCGCTTTTGACAACCATTCGGACAGGGATCATTTCAACGTTATACAGATCAGAAGCCCGGAAGATATTCTGCGGAAGATCCCTTATGGTAACCAGCAATTTATTACATCATTAAATGATAATTCTATGAACATGGAAAACTTTCAGTTTCTGCAAAAGCTTATTAAGGACAAAGGTTTCGGTGAAGCGTTGTATCCTGAACTGGAAAAGAATATCCAGGCAAAAAAGCCTGAGTTTGAACTGCATTTTACGACACAGGTAAATAACCGGCCGTATGATGCCACGCTATTTTTCCGCAAATCCGATACTTCGGATATGTGCTTTTTTAATGGGTATAAAGCATCTGTTGAAAGAAGCAATGGCGAGAAGATTGAACAAAACTTCTCAATAAAAAAAGGAAGGGGCATGACGACAAGGGAAGCATACAATATGCTCCAGGGGAGGGCTGTACGCAAAAATGTTGTCAGCTCAAAGGGTGAGGAGTACAAAGAGTGGAAGCAGTTGGACTTTACCAAGAAAGATAAATACGGCAATTACGTAGAGAACAGGTACAATGATGGTTACGGGTATGATCTGCGTGAAGCTGTTGCGAAGTTTCCGGTGACTGAACTGGACGGCGGTAAAAAAGAAGAAGACCTGCTTCGCTCACTCGAAAGAGGAAATGCGCAGGTGGCTACTATTGATAACAACGGTGAGCCAATGAAGGTTTTCCTGGAAGCTAATCCGAAATATAAAACCATCAATGTGTATGACGAGCATTTTAAAATGATGAAGCATGAACAATTGCCGATGCTTCAGAAGCCTGTCGAGCAATCACAACAACTGGGCGTAAGCGAATCAACAGCGACCAATGCGAAACAATCGCAAAGTCAAAGTACGGATGTATCAGTAAAGGGTAAATCTGTGAAGAAAATTACAGGCAAAGGTCTCAACGGTAAACATTCAAAAAGCAAGAACACGAAACATAATAAAGGAATGGAGATTTCTTAAACAACGATTTTATGAACCTTGATAATATTGCATCCCTCGCAGCCATACTTTCCCGGATTGGTTTTGGTAACCTTACCTACCCTCTCTTGCAGCATATCTGCTGCAAACCGGTTCAGTTTACTTTATCAGAAACGATTGTACATAATTCCGACAGGCTCTCATGCCAGTTATGTTTCGAGCGCCATGCGAACGAATATGCATTCGTGTATTATGACGCGGGACTGATCAGGGAACAGGCAATGCCCGCTTTGACCATTAACAACGTTGCATTACAGGAACTGGAAAAGAGCATGATGCGCATCGACTGGAAGAAGCCTGAATCAGATTTGATTTTTAGGCTGGAGGATGAAACAACCTGGGCGCGGGAAAAGCAGGTTGAACAGGCGATGAATGAGCTTGCGCGGCTATCTGTAACGGATGAAGGAAAACTATATGCCGATGTGTTAAAAGTCCGCTTCTTCTCAGGTACCATTGTTGAGCAGCTTACCGGCAGCCTGACAGCAATCCGCTCAAGGTTAGAACTATCACAACGGTTTTACATTACGGATGGAGATGGAATAACAGTTAATGAAGCGTTGCGTTTTTTACAGAACAGGTTGGTGGAAAAACGGTTACAGTTAAAAAAGCGCCAGGTTGAAAAGAATGATACAACAGGCGCACAGGAAACCGATGGCATAGCAGGAACACGGAAACAGTTAATCATTAAGAAATCGAGACGAAATAAAATTTTACGTGGCAGAGGAACAGGCGGAGGGTTATAACCATGTTGCGGATTTTTACGATGCGGTTAAAAGCGATCTGCGTATCAATGTGTATCATATCAGCCTATACTTAACTCTTGTTCAAATGCGAAACCTTTCCGGCTGGCAAAATCCTATTACCATTTACCGGGGCCAGGTAATGCGTTTAGGTAGAATGAGCAGAAGGACTTTCAATAAGTGTATGAAGGATCTGACCCAATTCGGGTATTTGAAATATGAAGCTTCAACAGATCCCGCCGAGGGAAGTAAAGTGTATTTTAAGAAATTGTAGTGATTGAAAATGTGAGAACGTATGCAGGAGACACCTATCTTTTTTCCGGTTGCCCCCAATGAATTTCTGAAACGAATCAGGTTGATGATGGAAGAAGTTGTGGATGCAAAGATCAAACAGGATCACTCTATCCCAAGTGAGCTGGCAGAAAAAACGCTGCTATTACCAAAAGAGGTCTGTACTATTTTGCGGGTTTCAAAACCCACTTTATATACGTGGATGAAGCAGGGAAGGTTAAAGAGTTTCAAGATCAAATCACGGAGGTATTTCGCCAGAACAGATATTGAGAAGATCATTAACAGGCAGCAACAGTATTTATGAGAATATCTTTTTGATGAGTGAAGTATAGAAATAGGTTTGGTTGGAAGTGAGATTTTGGGGTTAGCCATTTTATGAATTATATCTTAGGGCTGATTGCACTGGAAGTTTTTTTGTATATTGTTATCCCCCCTCGGCCTGCAAATGGCCGGTAACCCAAGAACCCAAATCTTCTTTCTATTTCGGTTACCCAAACTGCTGCCATGAAAAAAGTGGACTTACACTTACATACTATTGCTACACAAAGCGATGTCGCAAATACCTTTAGCCTTGCAAAACTGGAAGAGTATGTGAGAACTGCAGAAGTTGACTGCATTGCTATTACAAATCATAACCTATTCGATCTTAACCAGTTCAGCCAAATTGCAGCGGCATTAGCGATAACAGTACTACCTGGTATTGAAATAGATCTGGAAAGCGGCCACCTTTTACTCATTTCCGATGGCAGTAACCTTGCTGATTTTGAGGGCCGTTGCGGGCAGGTAAAAGCTTTGATCCCCACCAAGGACGATTGCATTACGGTGGAACAATTGAAAATGATCTTTCCCAATCTCGGTACTTATATTCTGATACCACATTACGAGAAAACACCGGCAATCCCTCACGGTGTGATTCAAGTCTTACGCGACTACATGACTTGTGGAGAAGTGACCAGTGTAAAAAAGTTTAAAGCGTGCGCTAACGAAGAACAAAAATTGGTCCCGGTATTGTTTAGCGACCAGCGATTCCATGATCAGATGACGAGTTTCTCCAGTCGCCAAACCTACCTTCAACTTGAAACTATTTCATTTACGGGTATCAAGGCCTGCCTGGCAGATAAAACCAAAGTTTCCTTGTCTAAAACAGGTGGAAACTCGTTATTTGAACCGGCGACTGGACTTACGCTGTCAACTGGTCTTAACGTCGTTTTAGGTGAAAGATCTTCCGGAAAGACATTTACGTTGGAAAAGATTTTTGCAGAAGTCGGCAAGGAAAACGTTATGTACATTAAGCAGTTCGACCTCATCTCCAACGATGAAGCGCACTTCAACAAAACGATGAAAACCCGGAAGGCGAAGGTGTCAGAACAGTACCTGAAGGAATTAAAAGAAGTAGTAGATGACATAATCAGCATTGACCGTGCAGAAAATGATCTGAAACTCGAAGCATTTGTAGATACCTTACTTTCCTACGCAGAAGAACATGCGATCGAAGATATTTATTCCAAGGCATCCCTTTTCAGTGAGAGCCTGTTTCCTGGTTCTAACCTGGAGCAATTAAAAAAATTGATCGAAGGTGTCATGTTGTTACTCGACAACACTGAGCATAGGGATCTTATCAGTAAACACTTACCAGAGAACGCTTTAATCGATCTTTTACACGAACTGATCCAGCGCTACACCATGCAATCGGAACTAGACCTGAAAAAGAAATGGGTGAATACGCTTGTCAGCGAGGTCAAAAAAGACCTGTCCCTGAAAACAACCCGTACCCCGCCGCAGGATGTTGATTTCTTCCAGTTGCTGCGAGATGAAACCAAGATCCATGTGTTTACAAAAGTTGTAACCGGTTTGCGTCAAAACCGCAGAATCTACAGCGAAGAGATCGGTCATTTTAAAGTGGTGGCCGAAACACGGCCTTACACGGGTGCTAGCCAGCTTAATCTTTTAAGCAAAAGACAAGGTGCTTTTACCCCTGCTTTTCAAAAGTACAACAACCCTTACCAGTACCTTCAGGAACTAAAACTGGTGGATATCGCGTCTACGACTCTACACGAGTATTTTGTAGAGATAGACTACAATACCCTGAACCGTCACGGGTTCAAAGTATCAGGTGGCGAACGTTCGGAATTCAACTTACTCAATGAGATAGCAGATGCCCTGAAATATGACTTGCTGCTGATCGATGAGCCCGAATCTTCATTTGACAATCTGTTCTTAAAGAACGAGGTAAATAAACTCATCAAAAGTATTTCCACGCAGATCCCGGTGATCGTGGTTACCCACAACAATACGGTCGGTGCATCTATACAACCTGACTACTTATTGTTTACGCAAAAAACAGTAGATCCAAGTGGCATTAAACACCGCGTTTTTTCTGGGTATCCCTGGGACAAGCAGTTGTCAACCTCCGACGGAGAGAAAATAGACAATTATCAAATCACACTGGATTGCCTGGAAGCAGGACAAGAATCCTACCATAACCGCAGAACTCAATCCTATGAAATACTTCAAAATTGAAAACAACAAGGTTTACTTTCTGAAAGCGACTGACACTGGCGATGTGTTCACCGAAATTGACAAGATCGGTAAAGACGACCTGCTGAAACTATTGAACAAGGCAATTGAGCCAGGCTTTGAAATGGATGCTTTTGACGAAAAACTGATTGAACACAAGGCGCACCAGACGATCTACAAAAAGCTGCATGATAAATTCGCAGAATTAGTACAGGCAAAGGAGCAATTCAAAGATGAAAGCGAAAGTTTGTATAAAAATGCATTGGAGAAGTATGTGAAGAAGGAACCTAACGCAGATACTCCTGGTAACTGATTTCAAATGCTTCTTTTAATTAGTTCTGTAACTTACCGTCATGAGAATTGAAAAAGAATTAATGATAGGTCATTTAAAATACATCCAGGATAAAAGTGGAGTTTGCAGTGATCTTTTTAAAGGTGGTCAGGACAGTTTAAAACGATTTATTTACTGCGCTGTTGAAAAACTTCATAAAACATCAGCCTCACTTCGGGTGCTGTATCCCTTGATATATGAAGATGGCCAAATTGAATTTGGTATGGGTATTATTTTAAGGTCACTTTTAATGGATACGCTGCTTACCCAATACCTGAGATATCTAACTCTGACTGCGACTAATTCCAATTATTTAGCAGTAAAAATGCAAATTGATAAGTATGCATTGCTTTATATTGCTGACGGCACAGCTCAAATCATAGATGATCATCGGAAGTTTGCCCAGATGACAGACATAGAAAAACAGCAGATAGCCAAACGCATGGCAGATATTTTTCCTGGAGTATTTGAAACGCGACCTGACGGATATCCAAAACGTAAAACTGAATATCGTTTATCGATTCAAAAATTATTTGAGGAAAGTGAGGATGAACGGATGTATTCACGGAAACTGGTGTACGAATTGTATGCCTATTATTCAAAGTATGACCATCTTTCTCATTGGACATCTCTGCTTTCAAATATACCTCTGGGGGAGCGTATCGATAAAGCTGGCGCAGCAATCGCAATGATATTATACAACTTTCGTGATCTGTTGGTTGTTTCTCAGTTTCATTCAGAACTGTCAACTGTGGTTCCTCCATTAATATCGGATCTCGATGAATATATCAGAAAAATGCATCCGGATCTGGAAGCATAGGAATCAAAAAGGTGCTTGATAGGTTGCACATGCAATATCCGTTTACATTTCTCGTGGGCCTTTATCATCCGACTTTTGGTCAAAACCATCCTTTAAAAATTAATTTTTTTCGAAATTTTTAGGCATTTTTTTGAATCAAACGTACCCCATACCGTACCCCGAAAATAAAAATGCCTCGTAAACCATTGGTTTACAAGGCATTTTTTTGAATGTGTGCTGTAGGGGGAGGGATCGAACCTCCACGAGGCAGTTAGCTGTAGCGCAAAGTTTCAGTGGTCGACCCTGGTCGTCACGCCTTGCGGCGTGACGGCTCTACACTACGTTTATCCTGGACTCCTCACCCCCGAGACAAGAGGGCATGTCTGCCAAAAATTTCATCACCCCACAGTATAGAAGAACTGGTGTTCTGTTTGTTTGAGAAGACAATATTAGTATAAAATCTCAATTTGTTGTAAATATTTCAACAAATAATTTGATAATATAGAAAACATTCAATAAATTTGATGTTATACTGAATAATATCTAAAAAACAAACTAAAATGTCCGGTAAATTAAATCTTGACAAATTGGATCTGCAGATCATCCAGGAAATGATGGAGGATGCTGAGATCTCTTATGCCGACCTTGGCAAGAAACTCTTTGTTTCCGGGGGAACTATCCATGTGCGGATAAAGAAACTGGAAGAGCTCAAAGTAGTTAAAGGTAAAAAATTATCTGTAGATCTCAAATCTTTGGGATATGATGTGATCGCTTTTATCGGCATCTATCTCGAAAAGAGCTCTTTGTACGATAGTGTGGCCAAAGACCTTAAAAAAATCCCCCAAATTGTGCGGTTAAATTACACAACAGGTAATTACAGCATGTTTGCCGAAATTGTATGCAAGGATATCCAGCAACTGCGTTTTGTATTGCACGATGAATTGCAGAAGATCAAAGGCATTGAACGTACCGAAACCTTTATTTCGCTCGAAGAAAGCCTCGACAGGAATGTGGTGGTAGCGCCGCAGGCCTGATAATAACTTAATGCATCTATTGGCCCTGGTGGTTCTGCATAATAACGAGTCATCAGAGCCTTCAGATGCAGGGGCTTCTGCAAATAATCACGGCACAATAAGTTAAATTGTATTTTCATAGTCTATGCCAAACACTTCCTTCAACCTGGTACAAACCATTGCCGTATTGCAAAGAAGATGGAAAATCATCCTGTTTTTTGTGATCGCAACGGTAATTGCAGCAACGGTTACGGTTTTTCTCGTGCCGCAATATTTTAAATCTACCGCCGTTGTTGTTTCTGCCAATCCAGTACTGGCAGATAAAGCCAGGTTGTTTAATAACCAGGTGCAGAACCTCTATTCGTATTTTGGCTCAGGCGATGATCTTGACCGCATCTATGGCATTGCCGATCTGGATACCACCTATAAGCAATTGGTTGATGAGTTTTCATTGATCAGTTATTACAAGCCGGATGAAGACAGTCTGCCCATTCAACGGCGAAAAGCTGTAAAACATTTACGCAAAAATCTTACCATACAAAAAACAGAACAGGGCGAGTTGGCAATTAGCTGCTGGACCAACAACAAACAGCTTTCTGCCAATATTGTAAACCGTATGGTAGCCATCATCCAGGAAATGGGAACGGCTGTGTGGCAGAAAAATTATACAAAATCTCTTTCGCAACTAAACCAATCCGTTAATGCACTGGAGCAGGAATACCAGGCATTGAGTGATAGTGTTGCAGTAACACATGGCGGCAAACACGAGCTGGGTATGGCTAAACTGCAAACCCTGCTGGAGCAGATCAGGCAATACCGTAAAACAGCAAACGAGTTTAAACTTACTGCAGAAACAAATCCCGCAGCTTTGTATGTACTGGAAACCGCTGTGCCTGCTGCAAAAGCAGAACGACCTGATAAGCCGGGAATCATTTTCGCCGCATTGATTGCAGGTTTTATTTTTAGTTGTTTGTTGGTATTGGTAACTGATAGAAATCAACAGGCCTGATATGTTACCCTTAGCATGGCCATATTATGTAAGGCTGTTTGTTTCTTTTAGTCTTTTCCTGGTGGCCGGTGTTTTCTCGGTCATGGCAAACGATCCGTTATTTCTGGTGTTGCCCTTTGCCTGGATACTCATTCCCATAATTTTCCGTTTTGCAGTTACAAGAACAGAGCAATTGTTTTGGCTCATGTTCATCATGCTGCCTTTGTCTACGGAGTTAAATATCACACCACAACTGGGTATGGATTTTCCTGATGAATTGCTGATGATGTTGTTAACAGGTATCAGTATTGTTAAACTGATCCATCAACCTAAATGGTTCCCCGCCGTTTTATTAAAACATCCTTTGTTTTTGGTATTGATCATTTCGATGTTCTGGATATCTGTAACCTGTATGTATGCAGCAGAACCGATGCAGGCATTCAAATATTTGTTGGCAAAAACCTGGTATATCATCCCCTTTGTTTTATTGCCGCAGGTTATACTGCCATCCAGAAGCAATATTGGCAAAATGGCTTTTTGTTTATTGATGCCGATGTTATTGGTGGTGATACAATCACTCATAAGGCATTCATTTTATGGGTTCTCCTTTAAAAATATTCAACAGGTGCTGGCGCCTTTTTTTCGTAATCATGTTAATTATTCTTCCATGCTGGTTTGTTTATTACCTGTTGCCTGGTACGCCTGGAAATTAACGCCCACAGATAATCCAAAAAGAAAATGGATATTTTATGGAATACTGATCGGGATAACAGGATTAATCTTTGCCTATTCGCGTGGCGCCTGGATGGCTTTACTGGTGGGTATTGCAGCCGCTTGGGTAATTAGAAAAAAAATGATGGGGACTTTAGTTGCTTTGTCCATATTGGGTGTTTTTATCTCTGCTGCATGGCTGATTACCGATAAAAATTATATGCGGTTTGCACCTGATCACGACCGCACCATCTTTCATACAAATTTTAGCGAGCATATGACAGCTACAATAGAAATGAAAGATGTGTCTGCTGCTGAAAGGTTTTACCGTTGGATAGCAGGTGCCAGAATGCTGGCCGACAGGCCGGTTACAGGGTTTGGTCCCAATGCTTTTTATTTGCATTACCGGCCATACACTGTTAACCGTTTTGAAACATGGGTAAGTGATAACAAGGAACACTCCACTGTACACAATTATTTTTTATTAATTGCGCTGGAACAGGGTATTATCGGACTCGTGTTATTTTGTGTTTTATATTTTGGCATGTTGCTGCATATACAAAGATTGTATCACCGGTTTCAAAGCAGGTTTTACAGAACGGTTAGTTTAACTGTTGGTATGGTTCTGGTGATGATAGGTGTGATCAATTGTATGAGCGACATGATTGAAACAGACAAAATAGGAAGCCTGTTCTGGTTGTGTCTGGGAATGACTGTTTTACTTGATGGTAAAAACAGGGAGGAAAGGGAGATGCTTGCATGAATAAAAATCTCCACGCCCGCTCTTCCCCCGGCTTAGACGTGGCGCTTGAGCACCCCTCCTCGCAAGCGATGAGGGGATATTTTTTACTTCAACATTCAATATTCCCTGTTCAACATTCAATATTTCTTACATTTTACTCCGCACATTCAACGCATCCCTCAATCCATTACCTAATAAGTTAAAGGCCAATACCAAAAGCATAATGGCAATGCCGGGAGCCAGTGCCAGCATAGGGTTGTGGGTGATGATGAAATTGTAGTTTTCTTTGATCATGAGTCCCCAACTGGGTTGTGGCGGTTGTACACCTACGCCAAGAAAACTAAGACCCGCTTCAATAACAATGGCAGAAGCAAAATTACCCGCTGCAATTACCATTACCGGTCCGAGTATATTAGGCAGAATATGTTTTAGTATGATGCGTAAATGCGAATAGCCAAGCGCCTTGGCTGCTTCCACATATTCCAGTTCGCGAACAGCTAATACCTGGCCGCGTACTAATCTTGCCACATTTACCCACATGGTTAAACCAACAGCAATAAAAACCTGCCAGAAACCTTTGCCCAATGCAAGTGTGATGGCAAACACCAACAACAGGGTAGGTATACTCCAAACAACATTAATAAACCACATAACCACATCATCTATCCATCCCCTGAAATAGCCTGCAATGGCGCCCAGCAAAATACCGATGGTTAAAGAAATAAGAACGGCAATGAGTCCTACACTTAAGCTAACCCTTACACCAATGATGAGGCGGCTTAAAATATCTCTTCCAAATTTATCAGTGCCTAACCAATAAGTAGTTTTTATTACAGCGGGATCACCTGTTAAGGAATGGTGGATGGATTTTCTTTCGCTGATACCCTCATCAATAAATTTCTGGTAAATGATACTGTCTCCCAATACCCGGTAAGTTGAAACAGGAACATATTGGAAAGCTTCTTCGGTTCCATTTACTAACCGGTTAAATAAACCGGGAGACTGTATTGTTTTATCTCTCCTGATGCGTAACAATATTGCAGAATAGCCTGGTTCTTTACTCCCAATCTCGGGGATCATCCTGTTGGCGTTAGGAGATGAATCGGGAGAAATAAAATAACAGAGCAGGGCAAGCAGCAAACTGAGTATAATCAGTATCAATCCAAAGGAAGCGCCTTTGTTGGCCAGTAAACGCCGGGTAAATGCTGATTGGTGGATGCTTTTTAACACAATTGAAAATTAAGGAATAATTGAATCACCGATAAGAATGGATTATTTACCGAAAAATGGCTTTTAAAATTAAACTATCGCAGTTTGTTACTGTCTACCAATTAAACCAATACCCATGAAACGTGTTTTTTACTTTACACTTGCACTTTTTGCGATGATCCCCCTTATCATTTATGCCTGGTGGCCGGGGACAGAGGATATCAGTTAACTTCTTTTTTAGTTTACAGTTCTTCCTTTCCATTGGTAGGTTCCAAATTTACCGAGCCAGCCTGCAATTACAGTATATGCGATATGAAAAGGCTGCATAAATGGAAACCATAGCAATGCTTTTGTATGCCGGTAGAATTTTGCAACAGGAATCATCAGACTTAGTTCTATCACAGTTTTGGCAATGATCAGTATTAGCCAGTTACCAAATCCCCCTTCAAAGAACGGGCTGATCACCAGCAATGCAAGAAGAAAAAGATTAACGGCATATACCAATGCCAGTGTCCAGAAAATACTTTTATCCCTGTACTTATCAGCCTTACTTGCCCAGCGGATGCGTTGATTGAAAAAACTTTTCCAATCCGGCATGGGAGCGGTGCTAACAATAGCTTCGTTGCAGAACAGATATCCCATGCTGTTGGGGTATTGTTGTTTGATCTTATGCATGAGCAACATATCATCACCACTGGCAATCTGGTCAATCCCTTTAAATTGCCCCACTTCATAAAACACATCTTTCCGGTAAGCGATATTGGCGCCATTGCACATGCTGTGATGGCCGGCAGATACGGCTGCGGCTGTGATGCCCTGCAGACTCATAAAATCAAGTAACTGGAAAAGAGAAATAAATGAATTGTTATTTGTAAACATTACCGGCGCTGCAACAAACACAGGTTCATTCTTCCTGATGTACGCATCATACGCTTTCAGCCATTGATCCGTTACGGTACAGTCGGCATCAGTAGTAATTATCCAGTCGCCTTTGCTTTGAGCTATGGCCAGCTCTATCGCTTTTTTCTTATAGGCATTTACCTGTGTGCCCTGTAAATAATCTGTGAGGTTGAGCAGGTGCAGGTTACTATATGTTTGCTGCATCGTACGGATAATGCTTTCTGTTTGATCTGTTGAGTGATCGTTGATCACGATCACTTCAAACAAAGTATCCGGGTATTGCTGGTGCAAAACCGTTTGCACACAATGTTGTATACTGGCTTCTTCATTTCTCGCGGGAATGATAATGGAGAAACGGATTTCAGGTTCTGTTCCCTCATCAATCCTGAATACAGGCAATTGCAGGAACCATTGCCTGTAAATCAAAATCAACAGGCAGTAAGCCGATAGTAATACAGTTGTAATAATGAGTACTCCCCAATACATAGGCAACAAAGAAAGCTAATATTATTCAACTAAAAGTTGCGCGATCAATGGCGCATATTTTTCTTTCAATAGTATATGGCCTGCTTCTATTTCTTTTACCTCAACAGAGTTACCCGCCTGCCTGCTGAAACGGATGCCATGCTTAGCAAGTATTACCCTGTCGTGTTTACCAAATAACATGCGCACAGGTATTTTATTTGTGCGGATGGATTTTCTCAGCAAATTAAGATCGGGTCTGAATTCGCGCATGGTGGTCCAGCGTTGGTATAAACTTAACCGCTGCGCCGCATCATCAAGATAGTAATGTGCAAACTTGAAGATGCTTTTATTAAAGAGTCCGAGCCAGGTTGATATATCCATAAACCGGAACATCCAGAAAGGCTTACGCATGGTATAGGCAAAAAGCCGGTTACCCAGCTTTGTTCGGGTAGATAGCCATTGCCATTTATTTTTATGCAAGCCGTCTGGCGCAACCACAACCGCTTTTTTTATTTGTTCGGGGATGATCTGTAAAAGCCGTAAAGCCACCCTTCCGCCCATGCTGTAACCCAGTAAATGAAAAGGCTTACCGGCAGGTTTTATCCGGTTAATGATCTCAACCAGGTCTGCGGCGGGGAATAAAAGCCCTTCCTGCCAGTTGGTTTGACCATGAAAAGGCATATCCATGGCAATGATGCTGAACCTGTCTTCCAAAAGTTTTTCCATCATTTCAAACGAGCCGCCTTCCTCTCCATAACCATGAAAACAGAACAGCCATTCGGCCCCGTGGCCAAAGCGGCGGTAGTGAATGGTTGAGCTGCGCCAGTTAATAATATGCGATTCGGTGGCCAATTGGCAAATTTTAAGGGTTTATTCTTGGTGATGTCAAAGAAACGAACTTATTTTGAAATTAGTTGCATAACTAACTATATGCCAAACAACCAATTTAGACGGGGAGAACTTTACAGCGTAATCAATGGCATGGCATCAACGGCTGTAGCAAGAAGATTACAGAAGAATTTCAGGGAGGCCGGACTGGAGATCACCATAGAGCAATGGAGTGTTTTGTACCATTTATGGAAGGAAGACGGGTTGAGTCAGCAGGAACTGTGTAACCGTACATTCAGGGATAAGCCAAGTATTACCAGGCTTATTGATAACCTGGAGAAGCAAAAATTAGTGAAGCGGATACCATCCAAAACAGACAGGCGTATTAACCTGGTGTTCTTAACGGATGCCGCCAAAGAATTACAGGATATCACAATTAACCTTGCCAATCAAACCATGAACGAGGCATTGATAGGCGTAGGCAAAGAAGAAATAGAAACGGTAAAACTGGTGTTTCAGAGAGTGTATGATAATTTGACGTGAGTGGTGAGTGGTGAGTGGTGAGTGGTGAGTCGTGAGTCGTGAGTCGTGAGTGAAGAAAACAGTAAAGATAAAAAATCCGCTAATCCGCAATCCGCTAATCCGCGAATTAATAAACCAATAAACTTTCCTATCATGGAAACAACCAAACAAACCACAGCGCTGCAGGGCGGCGAATGGTTGATCAAAGAAAGTAATCCCTTCGATACCTTCATTCCTGAAGATTTTAACGAAGAACAAACGATGGTGATGGATATGTGTAAACAGTTTTTGAACACAGAGATCCTTCCTATTGTTGACCGGATTGATAAACTTGAACCGGGCCTCATGCCTTCCCTGCTTCAAAAAGCGGGTGAGCAGGGATTATTATCTACCTCCTTCCCTGAACAATATGGCGGATTGGGTAAGGATTTTATCACCTCTTCTATTGTAAACCAGGGCCTGGGTGGCGGTTATTCTTTTTCTGTGGCAGTGGCTGCACATACGGGTATCGGCTCTTTGCCCATCCTGTATTTTGGTACGGAAGCACAGAAACAAAAATATATTCCTAAACTGGCTACCGGCGAGTGGAAAGGAGCCTACGGTTTAACAGAACCCAATAGCGGCAGTGATGCACTGGGCGCCAAAACAACCGCCAAATTAAGCGATGACGGAAAATTTTATATCCTGAACGGACAGAAATGCTGGATCACCAACGGTGGTTTTGCAGATGTATATACCGTATTTGCAAAGATTGATGGAGATAAATTTACCGGCTTTATTATTGAAAGGGGGTTTGAAGGTTTTACGCAGGGACCTGAAGAACACAAGATGGGTATCAAAGGATCATCTACCGTGCAGTTGTATTTCCAGGATTGTAAAGTGCCTGTTGAGAATGTATTGGGAGAGATTGGTAAAGGTCACCTGATCGCCTTCAACATCCTGAACATTGGCCGTTTAAAATTATGCGCTGCGGCTTTGGGTGGTTCTAAATCGGCCGCTACCACTGCTATTCAATATGCCAAAACAAGGGAACAATTTAAATTGCCGATAGCTAAATTCGGCGCCATCAGGCATAAAATGGCAGAAATGGCCATTCGTATGTGGGTTTGCGAGAGCGCGCTTTACCGCACGGCCAAATGGATAGATAATAAAGAACACGAAATGCTGGGCAGCGGCAAACCCTTTGCTGAAGCGCTTTTGGGAGCTGCAGAAGAATTTGCCATCGAATGTTCCATTCTTAAAGTATATGGCAGTGAGGTGCTGGATTTTGTGGTGGATGAAGGGGTTCAGATACATGGCGGTAACGGGTTCAGCGATGAGTACCTGATCTCCAAAGCCTATCGCGACAGCCGCATCAACCGTATTTATGAAGGTACCAATGAGATCAACCGTTTGCTGACAGTTGATATGGTACTGAAACGTGCCATGAAAGGCAAGCTTGATCTGATGGGCCCTGCTATGGCTGTTCAGAAAGAACTGATGAGCATACCCGATTTTGGGGCAGAAGAGGAAGGCCTATTTGTGAAAGAGCGTAAATACATCGCCAACTTTAAGAAAGCGATCTTAATGGTTGCCGGCGCTGCTGTACAAAAGCTGATGATGCAGTTGGATAAAGAACAGGAAATACTGATGAACATTGCCGATATGGCCATTGAAACCTTTAATGCCGAAAGCGCCTTGTTACGTGTAATGAAGCTGGCCAACAGTAAGGGCGAAGCCTCTGTAAGCCTGCAGGCTGATATTATGCGCACCTATTTGTATGACGCGGCCGACAGGATTAACAAAGCCGGTAAAGACGCCCTGAACAGCTTTGCTGATGGGGACGAACTAAAGATGATGCACATTGGTTTGAAACGTTTTACAAAGGTAGAACCATTTAATACCAAAGATGCCCGCCGAAGGATATCCGACAGGCTGGTGGCTGATGACGGCTATCATTTATAATAAAATAGTAAAATAAATTATGGGCTTTCATAAATTTATTTTATAATTGGTTTTTGTTTTACGGTTGCTTGCTAAAAACAAAGCCTCATTGCTGTAAAAGCAGTGAGGTTTTTTTGTGCGCTAACCTGCCCCGGGCTTTTTAATCATCATGCTTTTACTATCGCATTTATCTTTTTATCTTCAACAGATGAAATTCCCCCTTATTGCCTGTATGGTTCTGATGGCTTGTCAAACCATGGCACAAAACACAGCACCGGATCATCTTTTGGTCAGATCAACTGGCAAACTGCCAACACTTTCTTATGGATTGGGTGAAGACAGGTTAGGCGGCGCCAAAATGGGTTATATTGATACGAATGTTTTGTTGCGTGTGGTAGATTCTGCAAAGGATATGTACAGCGTCCGGCTTTCAAAATATCATACGGCTTATATTGAAAAATCGCATGTTAAACCGGATAGCGCGCAGAAAGAAAAAAGTTTTTATCTCACCAATTCTTTTAGTGCGAAAGGTGATTCAACATTCGATTATGTGGGCATCAGCATGGAAGAACACCTGCCGTATAAAAGTTATATGGAGATCAATCCATCGCGGATCATTGTGGAAATATTTGGCGTGCAGAGTAATACGAACTGGATCACGCAACTTAAGTCGCTGAAGGAAATAAAAAATGTTTATTATAACCAGATAGAAGATGATGTGCTGCGTATTACCATTGAACTGCAACACCGGCAGCATTGGGGATACAGCATTGGTTATAAAGGAAGGAATCTTGTGGTGAAAGTAAAAAGACAACCGGAAAAATTAGACCTGCGATATCTAACGATTGCCATAGACGCCGGACATGGCGGAACCAATGCAGGAACGGGCGGCATTACTGCTGAACATGAAGAAAAATATTACACACTGCTTTTTGCCAAAGCCCTTGAAAAAGCACTGAAAAAGAAAGGTGTAAAAAAAATAATCATGACCCGTACAACCGATACCACGTTTGATAATAAAGACCGCATTTTATTTCTGCAGCAACTGAATCCTGATTTTGTCATTAGCCTGCATTTGAATTCGAGTAACAATGCTGAGGTAAAAGGAGTGAGTACTTATTACAAACACATCGGCTTTCGCCCGCTAACTCTGGCTTTGTTAAACAGGATGCTGGAACTGAAACTGGATGAATTTGGCAATGTGGGCAGTTTCAATTTTGCATTGAATACACCAACCGATTTCCCGAACAGTTTGGTAGAGATCGCTTTTTTAAGCAATGCAGATGATGAAAAGAAAATACTTAAAACACAGTTTCAGCAGGATGTTGTGAAGAAACTGGTATTGGGGATGGGGGATTGGTTGAAGGGGGTGAAGTGATTGGGATCCCGCCTGGGCGGGAGGGAAATTGGGAAATTGAAAAAGGAAAGCCGAAGATTCAGAAAATCCTTCGATTACTTTTTTGTGTTAGTACAACCTCTATAAAAACAAGAAATTGCAATTTCCCAATTTCCCAATTCCAAAATTTCAAAATTGCCTATCTCCCAATTTCCCAATTCCAAAATTTCCCAATTTCCTACTACCCAATAAATCTTTCAAAAAACTCAATCGTTCTCAGCATCTGATCAATCCGCTGCCTGTTATTTCCACTCCTTGTTAATTCATGTGTGCCGCCGGGGTGACGAACATATTCTACTGTTCGGCCCAATACCTTCAAACTTCTGTACAGCATTTCGCCCTGGATCACACCTGTTCTTAAATCATTTTCTCCATGAAAAATGATATAGGGTGTATGAATATTTTGCACATAAGTGATAGGCGATTCTCTTTCAAGAATGGCTTTAGTGGCGCTTTCCCAAGGGTAGCCGCCAAAATAATTCGGCACCAGTCGCCATGCATTACCTTCTCCAAAAAATGTTCCCAGGTCATACACGCCGCGTTGCGAGCAGGCTGCTTTAAAACGCTGGTCGTGACCTACAATCCATGCCACAAGATATCCTGCATAAGACCCGCCCGTTACAGCCAGGCGTGAGGTATCAATAAAACCAGCTTCAGCAGCTTTATCAAGATAAGTTAACACATCCGAGGTTGGTCCGGCTCCCCAATCATTGATATTGGCTCTTAAAAATGTTGCGCCATAGCCGCCGGAACCACGCGGGTTGCCATACACTACCACGTACCCTTTGGCAACGTAATATTGAAACTCATGCCACATAGAACTTTCACCGGGTCCCCACATAGCGCTTGGGCCACCGTGAATATTGAGGATGGTGGGATATTTTCTGCCTGGCTCAAAATTAGCAGGCTTCATTACCCAGTATTCTATCGTCAACCCTTTTTCATTTACAAAACTTTTCTTCTCGGGGTAACTGAGTGATTTGTTCTTTACCCAATCGTAATTAAAGCTGCTGATGCGTTTAACATTTTTGAGTGATGCATCTGCCGTATATAATTCAAATGGATTAGCTACTTCTGTTTTTACAAAAACGAGCGTGTTGTTTTTTAAGTCAAAACTGCTGATGCCTGAATTCACATCAGATAAAGCTTCTACCTGTTTTGTTTTTACATCGGCACGATAAACAGGTGCACCGCCATTACTTTGTGCAGCGAAGTAGAGGTACTTTTCGTCATTGCTCCATGTAATGTTTCCTTTGTTCCTGTCGAACGGGATAGTGATGATGTCTTTGCTGTTTCCGTTAACCGGCATAATGGCCAGTGATGGAACATCTACAAATGAAGTAGTGCCATACTGGAACGCCAGCCATTTACCTGAGGGGGATATCCGGCCACTGTTATATGTTTTTCCTTCGGCACCTAATAACATTTTTAAATGACTGCCATCTGCGTCTGCAATAAATAATTCGCTTTCAAGTGAACGGTCGGGATGTTGTGTATCGTCCATATCACCTGTAATAAGCAGTTGTTTTCCATCCGGTGTAAATTCGGCAGCGCTGAAGCGATAAAAACCATGCGTAACCGCCGCAGGCTGCGAGCCGGGTTCTGCAGTCACAACAAAAAAATGATTGAAAGATATTTCTGATGTTGTGGTAGATTCTTCCTGGAAATTCAGTTTGTTGATCACTTTTGCTTTTTTGTCGGCAGCATTATTTTCTAAGTATGCCCTTATTTCATCCCAGTTCCCATCGGGGTCGGCTTTGGTTGTGTTGGCTTTTAACTGTCTGTTATCGGCAAAGCCGGGTTTTTCATAAGACCATTTGGGTATTTCTTTTGTTGGATTGAGCCCAGTATCTTTCAACAGATCTTTTAAAGGGATGCCCGCAGAAAAAAGAATCTTTTTCCCATCCGGGCTCCATTTTGGCGATCCTGCACCGTATTTGAATTTGGTAAGCTGAACGGGTTCGCCGCCATCAAACGATAAAAGAAAGACCTGCGACTTTCCGTCTGTTACCCGTACAAAAGCAAGTTTTTTGCCATCGGGGCTCCAGGCGGGTTGCGAGGCGTTTTCCCTGGTAGTTAACTGTTTGGGGGCTGATGAGCCATCTGTAGGCACCACATAGAGCTGGTTCACATATTTATATTCCCATTTGCTATCGCCATCGGGTTCAATATTATTTACCACAAAAACCGCTTTGCTGCCATCCGGACTGATGGTTACGCCACCTAACTGCTTAATTTTAAGCATATCCGTTACTTTAACCGGCTCCGTTCCTGTTTGGGCAAACAAGAAGCGGGCAGAGCATACGGCAAGAATGAGGAATAATTTTCTCATAAGAGTTTAGTTTGAGCAGTTAAAATACAAAGAAATGACAAGCACTCAGGAGTCAGTTTGTACTTTTGCAATCTAAAATTTTTATATATGAGCCAATTAGTGCAGGAATTTAACGGGTATAGGGAAAAAATGAACGAAGTAATCCTCAGCAAGAATAACCTGGTGATGAAACGCCTCTGGAACCTGGATACCAATACTTATGAGGATGGGGCGCTTGACAAAAAAACCAAGGAAATGCTGGGGTTGGTGGCCAGTATGGTGTTAAGGTGCGATGACTGTATCAAATACCATCTTGGCAAGAGCCATGAGCTGGGAGTAAATACCGAGGAAATGTATGAAATCTTTGCTGTGGCCAATATTGTAGGCGGAACCATTGTGATACCGCATACCCGCAGGGCTGCTGAATATTGGGAGGAACTTCAAAATAATTCATAATTAGTAATTATTAATTAGCAATTAATCGGGATATTTGCAGCCATAATTATTAAGCAGGTTTAATTACTAAATGCCATGTCAGAAACGTTAACGCAAGCGGCACCACTTTTAACAGCTAAGGATTTTGCAACAGACCAGGAAGTACGTTGGTGCCCGGGTTGTGGAGATTATTCCATTCTTGCACAGGTTCAGAAGATCATGCCGGGTATCGGAATTCCGAAAGAAAACATTGTGATTGTGAGTGGTATCGGTTGCAGCAGCCGTTTTCCATATTATATGAATACTTACGGCATGCACTCAATCCATGGTCGTGCTACAGCAATTGCCAGTGGGTTAAAAGCTGCCCGCCCCGAATTAAGTGTCTGGATCGTTTCCGGCGACGGAGATAGCCTTAGCATTGGCGGTAACCACACCATTCATTTACTGAGAAGGAATTTTGATGTAAACATGCTTGTGTTTAATAACCAGATCTATGGTTTAACCAAAGGGCAGTATTCACCAACTTCTGAAGAACATAAAATTACCAAGAGTACTCCTTTTGGAAGTATTGACCATCCATTCAATCCATTGGCATTGGCTATGGGTGCAGATGCAAGCTTTATTGCACGCAGTATGGACCGCGATCCCAAGCATTTACAAAGCATGCTTACAAGGTCGTACCAGCACAAAGGCTCATCTTTCCTTGAAATATACCAGAACTGTAACATCTTTAATGATGGCGCTTTTGAGATCTTTACCGAGAAAGCAAGCAAACAGGATGAGACCCTTTTCCTCGAACAGGGCAAACCGTTGATCTTTGGTGCTACACAAAATAAAGGCATCAAATTAGATGGATTGAAACCTGTGGTGGTAGAACTGGGTAATGGTGTTAGTGCAGATGACCTATGGATTCATGATGAGAAAGATTTTTACAAAGCACAAATATTGATCAGGCTGTTTGATAATCCTGCCAAAGACGGAAAACATTTCCCCCGTCCGTTCGGCGTATTCTTTGAAACAGACAGACCTTGTTATGAAGATGTTATGAGCATGCAGATTGAGGAAACCATTGCTGCCAAAGGCAAAGGCAGTCTTAATAAACTGCTGCGTGGTAATGAAGTGTGGGAGATAGCGTAATAAAAACAAAGCTTTACATAAAAAAGATCCTTGCTGCGGTAAGGATCTTTTTTTATGTGCCGATCATACTTTGGCTATTTCATTGCGGATGGCAAAAAGTACAAGCCCTATTCTGGAAGCCACTTTTAATTTCTCAAACAATATATCCCGATAGCCGTCAATGGTTCTTGGGCTCAGGTACATTTCTGCGGCTATCTCTTTATAAGATTTATCGGTACAAAGCCAGCGCAGGAATTCTTTTTCGCGCTCGCTTAGTGCCATTAGTGTTTCCTGTTCCGCTTCTTCGTTTAACTGGTTGCCGGAAATAGAATCTACAATGTGTTTATACAGGATGGTGTTGATGTAAATGCCTTTGTTCACTACATCATCCAGCGCCTGTTTCAGGTCAATGATCTCAGAGTCTTTTAACAAATAGCCTCTTGCGCCATTCCGCAACATTTTAATGATCGATCGCTCATCATTCAACATTGAGATGGCAATAAATTTTACCTGCGGGTAATGAGTGGTAAGCCAATGGGCAGTTTCGTGCCCATTCATTACGGGCATGTTAATGTCCATCAGCACCAGATCAGGAAGTTTATTGGGATCAAGCCATTGTGTAAACTCCCTGCCGTTATTCGCTTCATAAATAACTTTATATCCGGCAAAGGAGTTCACTACAGAAGCCAGGCCCTGTCTTAATAAAATATGATCATCGATCATGGCAACTTCTACCATAGTAAGGGTATTTAAAAAATTAGCAGGTAGCCAACTGTTTTTTTACAGGCAGCTAAATTCCTTTGTATTGGGAAAGCAAGATCGGTGGTTATTACTAAAAAAAATACCGTTAAAACACCCAATTAATTGCGTACTAATTACATTGTTGGGGAAGGCGGGTGGTACTATTTTTAGGGTGGATGAAAAACGATGTATTCAGCACGTTTTTATCCATTCAGTTTTTCACAGGGGGTTACAAACAAACAGAAGGCGGCACAAGGCCGCCTTCTTGTTTTATTGCGAGGCACGAAGCAATCTGTGCGTTGAATAACAGGGTGTTAGTTTTTAGAACTCTCTTTAAGCATTTGATTATCTTAATTTCTAAATGCAGTTAGTTCGTTCCCCGGGATGACGTGATGTGCCATTTATGCCTCCTGCAAGGCTTTATCAGCCATATCAAAAAGCCGTTTTCTTTTCCAGTTGTACCATGGTTGCGGCACCGTTTTTTTCAATAGTGTATCAATGCTTCGCATGCCAAACAGGTTCCATGCCCCTGTTAGCTTACCGGAGAGTGATGGCTGGAGTGCCCGTAAGCTCATGGCAAAACCACTATCTAAGTATTCCATATGGTGCCAGTAACCGGCGGGCATAAACAGCGTTTCGCCATGGTTAAGGGTAATATCGTATCCTTTCGCATGTTGTACCGCAGGAAACTGTTGATAATCGAGTTTGCTGGTCTCCTTATCGTAATAATTGCTAAAATCGGCAAGGCTCAATACTTCAAAGGGTTTGCGGTAGAGTTTATACTGCTCTTCAAAAGGGAAAAGTAATATTCTTTTTCTTCCGGAAAACTGTGTGTGCAGGATATGGCTCAGATCAATATCAAAATGCATATGGGTGATAGAGGTCTGACCACCGGTAAACAGCATCGGGTATTTTTTTACAAAGCCATCCATCAAATGTTCGGGCCAGGTAAAATCTTTGGTCAGTTCCGGTGCGTGATCAAAAATATTGAACAGGAATATCCGCCATGCGGCAGGCCCCTGGCTGATCATATCAATGTATTCTCCAAATGTTTTGTAGTCATCGGCTGTATTGATGGGCGTGTAAGCATCGCTCTTAATATTGTTGTACAATCCTACCTGCTGTTCGCCTACCAACTGCTTAAAATAATCCCAGTTCCACTTTTCGTAGGCCGGCCAGCTCTTAGAGAGGTCTTTGATGACAAGCGGTTTTTGGGGGGAGTAATACTGTTGTTTAAAATCTGCGGCACTGATATTGTCGACCACATCAATGGGTTGTAGCTGCATAGGTGGTTGAATTTGTGCAAAGTTAATATGAACAAATTATTATGCAAATGCAGAATGTTAAACGGTTCATAAGATAAAACCTGCGCATTGTTTGTAATTTGCAGCATGTTATTAACCATCCATCCCGATAATCCCAATCCCCGGCATATTAAAACAGTAATTGATTGTTTGCTGAGTGGGGGCATTATCATTTATCCTACAGATACTATTTATGGGTTGGGTTGTGACATTTTTCAGCACAAAGCCATTGAGCGTATTGCAAGGATAAAAAATATCGACCCATCCAAAGCGCAGCTTAGTTTTGTTTGTTATGACCTGAGCGACCTGAGCAAATACACGAAGAGTATTTCCACACCTCTTTACAGGTTGCTGAAAACATATTTGCCGGGGCCTTATACTTTTATCCTGCCGGCAAGTAAAGAGGTTCCTAAAATATTGCACAGTAAAAAAAATACGATAGGTCTTCGTGTTCCGGATAATAATATTGCGCGAACCATTGTGCACGATCTGTCTCACCCATTGCTTTCTGCTTCCTTACCCGGAGAAATGGTAGAAGAATACACGGATCCCGAATTGATGTACAATAATTTTCATAAACTGGTAGACATTGTGATTGATGGCGGCATTGGTGGTATGGTGCCTTCAACCATTGTTGATTGCACAAAAGATACGTATGAGGTGATCAGGGAAGGAGCCGGGGTTTGGGAGTATGAGGAGTAGGGGTGAGGCGAGTAAATAAAGTAGATAAAGTAAATAAAGTAGATAGGGTAGACAAAGTTAATAGGGGGTAGTGTCGCATTTACTAAACATCACTCTTTAACCATTTTAACCATTTTAACCCTTTTTAACCCCTTTTAACTTCATTACCCCTTCTACCTAAAACCGAATTTCATTTTGTTTCGGTAAAATCTGATAACTCTTCCTGTGATATTTGCATAGTCCGTATTGCTCAATCGCCTTCCGGTGTTCCAGGGTTCCGTAGCCTTTGTTTCTGATCCATCCGTAATGCGGAAACTCTTCGTGTATCTGTTCCATATAGGCATCACGGAAGGTTTTGGCTAAGATGCTGGCTGCGGCTATACTGGCATATTTGCCATCACCTTTTATGATGCAGCGGTGCGGAATTTTTTTATAGGGAATAAAGCGATTGCCATCAATCAATAATAATTGTGGCTTGGGTTTGAGCTGGTCAATGGCCAGGTGCATGGCTTTGAAAGAGGCTTTTAAAATATTGATCCTGTCTATCTCTTCATGATCAATACTGGCCACCGCCCAGCTAATGGCGGATGATTGAATGATCTCTTTCAAAATTTCCCTGTCTTTGGCTGCCACCTGCTTACTGTCGTTCAATAATGGATGGTAAAAATCTGCAGGTAAAATAACAGCGGCAGCAAATACCGGCCCGGCATAGCAGCCCCGGCCGGCTTCATCGGAGCCTGCTTCCCTCAGTTCGGTTTGATAAAATGCTTCTAACACTTTGGTAAAATTCAATCATCCTGACTATACTTTCCAAATTCATTTATCAAAATTCAGCCCCACACTGTTATATCGGTACCTTCGTGCAGTTAAGAAACAGCAGGTTTATGCATACATCGGAACGTTCTTCAAAACTGGTAGCCACCTGGCTATTAATAGGGGTTGGCATGACTGTTATCCAGATTGCACTTGGTGGTATTACCCGCCTTACGGGCAGTGGCTTATCTATTACGCAGTGGGATGTGATTACAGGTACTCTTCCTCCATTAAATGAACAGCAATGGCTGGCAGAATTTAATAAATACAGGCAAACACCCCAGTTTCAGCTATTGAATTTTGATTTTACTTTATCAGATTTCAAATTCATTTTTTTCTGGGAATGGTTTCACCGCCTCTGGGCAAGAACCATTGGGCTGGTGTTTGCAGTTGGTTTTGCGTGGTTTATACTGAAAAAGCATTTTAAAAAAGAAATGATCCAGCCTTTGCTGGTACTTTTTTTACTGGGCGCATTACAGGGAGCTGTTGGCTGGATCATGGTGGCCAGCGGACTTACCGGCGATGCTGTTTATGTGAAACCTACAAGGCTGGCACTGCATTTCATTTTTGCGTTAGGACTTTTATGCTACACTTTCTGGTTTGCGCTTCAGTTATTGGTTAATGATGAGCAACGGATAGCCAATAGCCAGCTTAGAAAATGGAATATTGGTATTTTGCTTTTGCTCGTGATTCAATTATTGTATGGAGCACTGATGGCGGGGCATAAAGCTGCAACTGTTGCACCCACATGGCCCACCATCAGCGGCGCATGGATACCGGAAAAATTATTGAACGATCAGTCGCTGCTGCTGAACCTTGTTAATAATACGATACTGATCCATTTTATACACCGTGGCCTGGCGTACCTGTTATGTGTATTGATATTGCTATGGACAGTGAAACTGTTTAAAACAAATGGATCCGCTTTGTTTAAAAAAACACGCTGGTGGCCATTGGCTATAGTTGTTCTGCAATTGTTATTGGGTATAGCCAGTGTATTAACCAGTACAGGTATCGTTCCCGGTCATTGGGGGGTATTTGAATGGATGGCGCAATTACACCAGCTAACAGGAATGCTTTTATTATTGGCATTAGTATGGATGCTGTTTGTAATACAGCCGGGGAGAGGATTAGCGGATTGCGGATTAACGAATTAAATCCGCTAATCCGCCAATCCGCAATCCGCCAATCCGTAATCCTACTGCCTTATGCAGCGACCCGTATAAAATAGTACTCTTAATTATATGAAAAAATACCTGGTAGGTTTTTGGTACTCTTTGCCTGTGCAGCTTTTCCTGCTGCATTTTCGCAGGTACCAGGTGTTCCTGATATTCTGGTATATTTTATTTGCAACGGTTGCGGGGGGCTTTATGTTTACGTTTGGCGCCAATTCACTTTTTCTGGCGCCTGAATATTTTGGGGAAGTAACGGCACTCAGTACTGCCATTGTTGGATTTGCACTGGGCATTTTTATTATGAGCTGGAACATCACCACCTTCATTCTCCATAGTAAAAATGTTTTGTTTCTTGCCACCACCGCACAGCCTTTTTTAAAATATTGTATCAATAATGCAGTTATTCCACTGTCGTTTCTCATTTTCTACTTAGTATATGCTGTAGACTATGCGCATTACCAGGAACTTTTTCATGGTATGTCGGTACTGTTTTTGGTAGGCGGTTTTACAGGAGGTATTATTCTTTCTATAGCACTTGGCTTTATCTATTTTTTTAGCGTCGACAAAACCATTTACTACACCATGGGTTCTGTTATCAACAAAGCCAATAAAGATTATACAGTATCCGTTAAGAAAAAACAGTTACCAAAAGACAAACATGAAGTACGGGTTGATTGGTTTTTAAGCGCCAGCTTCCGGTTACGGAAACCGAGAGATGTGCGCCATTACAGCGATGAATTTTTAACCACGGTTTTCCAACGGCAGCACGTGGGGGCCGTAATAGCTATCACTATCGCATTTCTATTCCTGATCGGTGTAGGATATATTTCTGATGCACGACTGTTTCAGATACCTGCAGCAGCCAGTATTGCCATCTTATTTGCCATATTAATAGCTTTTGCCGGTGCCATTTCTCTGTTCCTGCATACATGGAGCATACCGCTATTGGTGGTGGTGTATCTTATTCTGAATATCCTGTATCAGAATGATATTATTGATCCGCGTAACAAAGCGTATGGGTTAAATTACCTCAATAAAACCGAGCAACCCGTTTACAGCCGGGAAACCATCCGCCAGCTGGCAAGTGATTCAAATATTGCTGCGGATAAAAAACATTTTATTGAAGTATTAAACCGGTGGAAGGCAAAACAGAAAGATGCGAAGCCTGTTTTATATATCATCAACACCAGCGGTGGCGGCGCACGCAGTGCGGCCTTTACAATGAATGCATTGCAAAGATTGGATAGTTTGTTTAACGGGAAACTGATGCAGCAAACCGTTTTAATTAACGGCGCTTCAGGTGGTATGTTGGGCGCCGCCTATTTCAGGGAGCTGTATTATGAGAAAAGCAGGGGCGCCAATATTAACCTGCAGAACAGGCAATACACCGATAATATTTCCCGCGACCTGCTTAGTCCGCTGTTTTCTTCATTTGTTAGCCGTGATATTATTGGCCCTGTACAGAAATTTGAGGTCAACGGCTATCAATATGCCAAGGACCGCGGGTATGCGTTTGAACAGAAACTGAATGAGAACACCGCAGGTGTGCTTTCCAAATCATTGAAAGATTATGAGGCGCCCGAAGCCAATGCAGATATCCCCACGATGCTTTTTAATTCGGTGATCACGCGTGATGGAAGAAAAATGATCATCGGCACACACCCTGTTCGTTTTTTAATGAAGCCACAGAATAATGCTGATAAAATAATGCAGGTTGATCCTGACGCGGTTGATTTCAATTCGTTTTTTACTAAACAGGATGCCATGCACGTGAGCATACTTTCTGCGTTACGCATGAATGCCACGTTTCCTTATGTGCTGCCAAATGTGCTGTTGCCGGCCAACCCGATCATTGATGTGATGGATGCCGGACTGAGAGATAATTTTGGACAGGAAGCCTGCCTCCGTTTTATTTCTGTGTTTAAAGAATGGCTGAACGAGAACACCAGTAAAGTAGTGTTGCTGCAGATACGCGACAGAAGCCTGGATGATTGGGATAAGCCTTATGAAAGCAATAACCTGGTAAGCCTGTTAACCAAACCTTTTTTAATACTGCAGAATAACTGGTTTAAGCTACAGGACTATTACCAGCACGGCCAACTGGAATATGCGTCTGAGGCCTACGGTCAAAATTTTTATCGTATTTGTTTCCAGTATGTGCCCTCTAAAAGTGAAGCGCCTGCCAGTTTGAGCTTTCACTTAACGGCTGCCGAAAAAAGAGATGTTGCCCTGGCGTTGGATAATCCGGCAAATAAAAAGGAATTTGAACGGTTAAAACAGGTGATGCGATAGTAGTAATTAACGAGTTGTGCTTTAAACACGTTGATAGCAATAGATTTCAATAGTACAACACGTTAACTACTAAGCAAAATGAGATCTGGTTAATCACTTGCACCCCTTGCGGTTCCTGGCGCTCCTTGCGTTACAGCTTCTCTCTCTAACACTTATAAATCACTGAAACAGGTTCATCTATAATAGCTGGCTCGCTGATTATGCAAGGTTTAAAGCGGTAGCGCAAGGAACGCAATGGGCCGCAATGATCGCAAAAAAGGCTTTGTGTATTTCGCACAATTCTTACTTAAGAATGCAATTAACTTGGTAAAACCATGAATGATTGTATCAATAGCTAATTTTAATAACACGTTTACTACTAAGCAAAATGAGATCTGGTTAATCCCTGGCGCCCCTTGCTTGTGCCATGAGGTTCTTTTAACGATGGAAAAGAAAGAATAAAA